>MHUO01000001.1:0-17765 GCA_001825035.1 Candidatus Wildermuthbacteria bacterium RIFOXYD1_FULL_50_12
GACGGCGCTAAGCCAAGAGAAGTGTATGCGTCGCGAGGCCGAGCGGGAGACGAACAGGAAGAATGGCTCAATCCCTAGAAAATAAATCCAAAACAAGATTTTGATATTTGAATTCTGGGGCTTATACTGTAGATATGGCAAAAAAGAAAGAACCAAAAAAAGACGCAGCAGATCTGGCAGAGGCGCTGGAGGAGATTAAACAGCGTTTCGGGGAGGGCGCTATCATGAAGCTGTCCGAAGCAAAGCCGCTGGATGTAGATGTAATTTCCACCGGGTCTATTTCTCTGGATTTGGCATTGGGAGTGGGAGGAGTTCCGCGAGGGCGCGTCGTTGAAATTTACGGGCCCGAATCAACGGGGAAGACGAGTTTGGCACTCCATATTATTTCGGAAGCCCAAAAGAAGGGTGGGGTGGGCGCTTTTATAGACGCGGAACACGCATTGGATCCTGACTACGCAAAGCGCATAGGAGTTAACATTGAGGACCTGCTCATTTCTCAGCCCGATTCTGGAGAACAAGCCCTGCAGATTGTGGAGACATTGCTGAGATCGGGGGAGGTAGACGTGGTGGTGATTGATTCCGTTGCCGCGCTTACTCCCAAAACCGAGATTGCGGGAGAAATAGGAGAATTTCAAATCGGCTTGCAGGCGCGGCTTATGTCCGCCGCCCTGCGAAAGCTTTCGGGGCTGGTTGCCAGAACAAAAACTTCGGTCATATTTTTGAACCAAATCAGGATGAAAATAGGGATAATGTTCGGCAATCCGGAAACCACGCCCGGCGGCCTTGCTTTGAAGTTCTATTCTTCCGTGCGCATTGAGCTGCGGAGAGCGGCGCAAATTAAGCAGGGGGAGGTGATTACGGGATCCCGCATTAGAGCGAAAATCGTGAAAAATAAGGTGGCAGCTCCTTTCCGGACCTGCGAATTTGATATTTACTACAACGAGGGCATCTCGTACGAGGCAGATCTGGTGAATGCGGGTGTGAAAGAGGGGGTTATCACGAAAGCCGGAAGCTGGCTTCAATTTGAGAATACAAAACTCGGGCAAGGCATGGATGCTTCAAAGACGTTCTTGAAAGAAAATCCTTCCTTGAGTCAAAAAATCCGCGAACAGCTACTTGCCAGTGGCAGAAAGAAGGCCTAGGTGGCGCGCCCGTTTTACGGAGTGGGAGATTTTTCTTTGATGCGTAGCGCATAAACCCGTTTTCGTACGCTTCCGGATTTTTCCGAGACCGGAGATAAAACGCCGCAGTGTGAGGGCGTCGCGAAAATCAATGTCTCGGATATTTTTTTTGCAAAAATGGCATTCCATTTAGAACGGGATGTTTTTCACGTCGATTTCTTCGTCTTCTTCAATAATGGGAATTTCCTCGCCTGCCTTATTTCCCTCGCCGGAAGCTTGCGTATCCTGGAGGGGGCTTTGAGCGGGTTGTCCTGCGCCCTTTGGTCCCAACTGCATATTCTCTGCTACAATTTCGGTACGGTAGCGCTTATTGCCTGCCTTATCGTCCCAGCTTCTGGTTTGGATGCGGCCCTCAATAAGCACAAGGGCGCCCTTCTTCAGGTACTGCGAAGCGATTTCAGCTAAACGTCCCCACAGCACCACCGAGTGAAATTCGGTGCTTTGCTGCCGCTGTTTGCTTGCGTCCGTCCAAATTCGGTTTGTCGCCACTCCGATAGTGCATACCTGCTGACCCGACTGCGTCGTTCGCATTTCCGGGTCTGCCGTCACATTGCCGAGAATGATTGCCTTGTTGTAGTTCATAGTGTGTGTTTATTCTTTAAATATTTCTTCCAATTTCTCGTCAATATCCGCCAAATCAATCTTTTCTTCTTTCTTTACCTCGCTGGTCGGTAGGGAGGCGGGAACCGGGGCGGGAGCGGCTTGCGCCTTCTTCGCTTTTTTCATCTGTCTCGCAAGGGAAAACCTCAAGATCTGCTCTCCTCCCCGGCATTCCTTCTCAAGGGTGGGCAGTTTGTCTTCAGAGAGGGAAAACGCGATGAGCGCAAGATATCCTTCCTTTGAGCCGCGTATAGGGGACAAAAGCGGCTTTTTTCCAAGCATGCGCTGGTCTTCCAAAATTCCTCCCTGTTCTTGTACAAAGGAAACGAGCCGCTGGAACTGGTCGTTCGCCTCCTGCTCTGAAAGCGAAGGAGAAAAAATCAGGGTAAGGTCGTAGTTTCTCATAAAGACAGAGTATCAAAATATTCCCACGGAGTCAACCATGTGTTACAATAACGCATTATCCAAAACTCGACTCGACAAAACCATGTTTCGTGGGTATGATATAAAAGCATGAAAAACATCAAAGAGATTACTCCAAAAGAATTAGGGGCTCTTAAGGCCATTACGTTTGACATTGACGGGGTTATCATCCCTACTGGCACTGAGTTGCGAGAAAATGTGGACGGGACAGAGCTGTATATGAAGTCCAAGCAGCTCTCTCGGCAATTTCTGGAAAACCTGAAAGAACTCAAAAAATACCTTAAGATAAACTTTTCTTCCGGCAGAAATCTTCTCTATCTCAAGAGTTTGGTAAATGAGATTTTTGACGAAAGTGTCTTTTTGCAGGCAGAGAACGGCAACCTGAATTGGTTCGGAGGGGAAGTTACCCATCCTTCTTATTCTGTGTCGTATTTTCAGAAGCTGAAGCTCATCCGCGAACAGATAAAGAAAATGATAGCTCAAGGAGACAAGAGAATTCGGGGCTTTGAGCCCAAAATGTTTATTTTGACCCTTCACTCTGATCAAATGGAAGAAATACCCAACCTCGTAAGAGAAGTGGATCCCGAAGGAGAATTATATTGCCTTTGGACGAATGAGGGCTATGATGTAGGAAGTAAAACTATGAGCAAGGGACGGGGCATTGAGAAGCTTGCACAGCATCTGCATATTCATCCCAAAGAGATTATGACGACTGGGAACAATTATAACGATGCAGAAATGCTCCAAGTTGGTACGGGGGTAACTGTGCAACCAGACAGGGTTAAAGCAGAGTATTTTATTGAGTATCAACCTGGTCAACTCGGCGGTGAAGTACTGACTGAGTTTTTGTTAGAATACTATCGGCGGCGAGAAGGGAAGACCTAAGAATGGAGATCTAAGAGCTCGGTACCAAGCCGAGTTTGGAGCGGACATCTTCCATGGTCGCCTCAGCCACCGTGCGCGCTTTTCTTGCCCCTGCCTTGAGGATTTCTTTAACGTAAATCTCGCGCGAGAAGAGTTCTTTTTTCTTTCTTCTAAAGGGTTCCAGCACGTCAATTAAAAGTTCTGCGGTCTCGCTTTTGAGAGTCGCGTATCCTTTGTTCTTGAAATGTTTTTCCGCGTCTTTGAGGGGTATTTTCGCAAAAAGGGCGTGGATAGTTAAGAGATTTGAAATGCCCGGCTTTTTCGCGGGATTATAGACAATTTCCTTGCCTGCGTCCGTTGTTGCTTCCGTAAGTTTTTTCCTGATGCTTGCGGGTTCCTCAAACAGCGATATATAAGATTGCGTCCCGTCGGACTTTGACATTTTCTTTTTCGGATCCTGAAGGGACATAACTTTTGCGCCTTCTTTCGACACCAAGGTCTCGGGCTCCACGAACGTCTTGCCGTAGAGATTGTTAAACTTGCGGGCGATCATGCGCGCGAGTTCAAGATGCTGAATTTGATCTTTCCCCACAGGCACCCCCTGTGTTTGATAGAGCAAAATATCCGCGGCCATTAAGGCAGGATAGGTCAAAAGACCTGCGTTGATGTTCCGTTTGTTTTTCCTCGCCTTGTCTTTGTATTGGGTCATGCGTTCAAGCTCGGATACGGGAGTTAGGGTATTAAAAATCCAGGCAAGCTCGGTGTGCTCTTTCACGTGCGATTGGAGAAAAAGCACGCATTGCTCGGGATTTACCCCCACAGAAATCAGCTCAGTGACCGTTTCCATGGAGGTCTTGCCGAATTCCTGCGGGTTTTGCTGTATGGTGAGCGCGTGCAGATCAACCACGGTAAAGAAGCAATCGTGGCGGGTTTGCAGTTCGGTCCATTGCTTTACGGCCCCTAGATAGTTTCCGATATGCATTTGTCCGGTTGGCTGAATGCCGCTGAATATCCGCATAATGCCATTATACCTCTATGATAACGGGGAGCACCATAGGGCGGCGCTGGGTTTTTACGAAGAGAAATTCCGAGATTTGGTTTCGCACCACATCTCGCATATATATCCAGTTGATGGGGCCTCCCGAACCAGCCGCATGGTTTATCGTGGCCATGGTTTTCTTGCGTACCTCTCTGAGGAGATCTTTGGATTCCCGCAGATAGATAAATCCTCTCGAGATAATGTCGGGAGAACCTTTCACGGTGCCGGTCTGGCGGTCCACCACGGCGATGATGACAAAGATGCCGTCCTTGGCGAGGTTTTGCCGGTCGCGCAGGACCACTTCTCCCACATCTCCAACTCCGAGGCCGTCCACCATAATGTAGTTGGCGGGCACGACCGACTTTTCGATGACCGCTTGGGTCTTGCTGAGGGTTATAATTTGGCCGTTTTCCGCTACGAGAATGTTTTTTTCGGGCATTCCCATACCCTGAGCGAGTTTTGCATGGTTGACGAGCATGGATACTTGGCCGTGCACGGGCATAAGGAATTTGGGGCGCATGAGCTCAAGCATTTCTCTGAGTTCGTCTTGATTTGCGTGCCCCGATGCGTGAATGTCCATCATTTTATAATGGAATACGTTAGCGCCCTGCTTATACAGCTGATCTTTGACAAATTGCACGCTTCGCTCGTTTCCGGGAATGACGGAAGAGGAAAAGATGACGGTATCACCTCTCTGGATTTTCACCAGCTGGTGTTCTCGGTTCACGATACGCATTAACACCGCGCGCTCCTCTCCTTGAGCCCCCGTGCCGCAGATGGTGATTCTGGAATCTGGGTAAGAGAGCACATCTTTGGTTTTGAGAATGGTGCCCGATTTTGCCTTAATGTATCCTAACTGCTTGGCTATTTCCACGTTGGTTTTCATGGAATATCCTTCAAGCGCCACGTGCCTCCCGTATTTTTCAGACAAGGCGATAATCTGCTGTACCCGATTAATAAGGGAAGCAAAGGTAGCGGTAATGATTCTTCCTTTCGCCTGCTTGAAAATTTCGTCCAGATTCTCAAAGATGTGCTGTTCGGACAGAGAGTGGTTGGGTTCTTCTGCGTTTGTGGAATCCGACATCAAAAAGAGAATTTTCCGATCCCCGATTCTCTTTAACGCTTTGATGTCGGTGGGAGGTTCATTGACCGGACTTGCGTCAAATTTGAAGTCCGAAGTGTGCACGATATTCCCAACCGGCGTTTGAATGAAAAGGCCAAAATTATCGGTAATGTTGTGGTTCTGTCGGAAGGGTTCTATGACAAAAGGTCCCAATGCAAACTTTTTCCCGTCTTGGAGGGGAGCGATGCGGAGTTTCGGCTGACTGGCAAAGTCCTCTTGGCGTTTCAAGATAATCGCCTTTGCCAAGTTAGCCGCCCAGATGGGCGGATTACCCAGCTGCGAAATAAAATAGGGGATCGCTCCGATATGGTCGTAGTGTCCGTGCGTGATAAGCATGCCAAGGATGTTCCGTTCCTTGCCTTTGAGGTAAGAGATGTTGGGAATGATATAATCGACACCCGGCATGTCTTCCTCTGGCATACGGAAACCCATGTCAATAATCAGGATTTTACCCTGATACTCAACGATCGTCATGTTTCGTCCTACTTCGCCGAGCCCCCCGAGAGGAATGATGCGGAGATTCGCATCTCTTTGGGTTCGTCGAGGCCTTAATGTGTCTTTTTCCATACAGTGCGGTTGCTGCGTCTTTTATAGGTTATTTATTATGGAGTGCTCTCGGTGGGAGTCGAACCCACAAGCCTTGCGGCATACGGCTCTGAACCGTACGCGTATACCAGTTCCGCCACGAGAGCTTAGGGTCAGTGCCTGCTTATTTCGGCACCCTCTTTGTTTTGATGTACCACTCGGTAATTCCCTGGAATCTCTGAGAAGGATCTGCGATTACAGACGCTTGCACGCCGCGTATTTCCTTGGAAACAAAATAGGTATAATCGAGATCGTACAGGAAAAGCGCCGGCGCGTCCGCAAGCACAAGTTCCTGCATTTGGGAAAAAAGCTCCAGTCGCTTAATGGGATCAAATGTTTTCCGCGCTTCTTCAAGGAGTTGGTCAACGGTTCTATTGGCGTAGGAGGAGAAATTCAGTCCCGGGGAACGCGTTTGGCTTGAATGCCAGAAAGGAAATGGATCCGGGATGCTCCCCAGCACTTCTCCAAAGAGCAGCGTTTGGTACGCTCTCGGCCCGATTATTTCTCTTTCAAGAGCCGCCGGCGCATAGGACTGCAGTTCTATTTGCACGCCGAATGCTTCCCACTGGCGCTTAAGCTCCTCGGCAACTTCCTTGAGCGTAGGCTGGTCAGGCAGAGCGATCGTTATTATAAGAGGAATGAATTCTCCGTCCCCGGAAAAGCAGAGCGCATTGAGTTTATCGCGCGTGAGGGGGCCGACCTTCCCTGTGCCCTTTGTGAGATCAAGGGGCGTCAGCACTTCTCCAGCGTACTTTTCCTGAAATCTGATGATTGCTTGTTGAGTAAGTTGTCCGAAGCTCCCGTTTACGATTCCTTCGGGGTATATGTTCGCTCCCCCCGCGGGCGGATTAGCCAAGCACTGCTGGAGGCGCCGTACCTCCTCTCCTGTATCTCCCCGGTCAAGGTCCCTCGTAAGGGCTTCGCCTGAAAGCTGGGGCTTTGCGATTCTCCCATTTTGCAGCACATATCCTTCCTGTTCAAGCAGCGCGAGCGCTTTTTCTTTGTCCGCTCCTCCAGATATCAATTGGGGTTCTTCGAAACCGAATAGGTCGGGGCGAAACGGCGAGTGAATCACGCGTGCGTCGCCGCGGAATACCCCTTGCACGAGCTCCTCTTTGTCTATCGCGAGCGAGAGGGCCTGCCTGACCCCCTTTTCTTTCAGTTCGCCCTGATTTGCCGGAGGAGTCAAGTTGAAGAACAGGGCAAAGTATCGCGGCATTGAGAAAGAGTAAGGGGAAAAGGCGGGATTTTTCATGCGCTGCACGTTGTCTATTTGCGAGAGAGAGAAGGTTTGTACGGTTCCGCGGGTCGCCTCCCCGATGAGTTCTTCTTCGGTCTCAAAAAATTGGAACGAAAGAGAGTCAATGAGGGGATCCTCTAAGTGGTAGTTGGAAAACGCCTTGAGCTGGATTTCCCGCACGAAGCCGGAGCGCGCTTGATCAATCTTTTCGATGCGATAAGGACCTGTTCCTATTGCTTGGAGGTTGAGCGGCGTTAAAGCGAAATTCTCGGGCGTGACAGTTTTCCAAAGGTGTGCGGGGAGAATTTTCAGAGTAAGGCGCTCAAGAAAAGGGGCGTATGGATCCAAAAGGTGGAATCGCACCATGGAGTCGGACACCTTTTCCACGTCTACTCCCAGCCAGTTTGCCCGAATGGGGCTTTTGAACGCAGGATTTTGGATGGTGGTTATTGTGAACACAACGTCGTCTGCCGAGAATGGTTCTCCGTCATGCCACTTCACGTTCTCTTTGAGAGTAATCGTTACGGTTTTTCCGCCTTCGCTAATTTCAGGATCTGCTGCGGCGAGGTCCGGAACGAGCTCCCCGGAGGCCGTGGTGCGAAGAATGCCAGAATAGATGAGCTGAATAATATCGCGATCCACATCATTGGTGTCTGCGTACACAGGGTTGAGGAATCTTGGGGACCCTACCATTCCTTCAATCATGCTGCCGCCCTTGGCGGGAACGATTGTGGTATTCTCCAGGTAAAAGCCCCAGGCAAGCGAAAAAAATGAAATCGCAAATACGATTGTCAGTACCGGAAGAATGATTTTTTCTCGGCGCGACAAAACACGAGGAAGCTGTTTCCACTGGGAAAACGATGGCCAACGAAATTGTTTGTTTTCGGGAGAATCCACGTGTCTAGGCGCTCAAGATCAACCTCAAGAGCGCGAGTCCAATAAAGAGAGTACCGAGAACGATGGTGCTCCAGTAGAGCTGTTTTTGCAGACCCCTTCTCGCACCGTAAAAGCCGCCGCCGTCTCCTCCGAATGCGGATCCCAAGGCCGCGCCTCTTTGCTGAAGCAAAATGAAAACCACCAGAAAAATGGCAATAAGAATCTGTGCTATGGAAATGAGAACTATAATGTCCATTTCATTTCATATTCTCCCCCTACTCAAAAGAGAAAGTGGTATGGTTGTTGCCCACACGATAAGCGTGGTCCAAAGCAGGGCAAACCCAGCAAACTGAAGTTCCGGAAACAGGAGATCCAACGCCCACACGAGCAGCAGGTTAATGATAAACCCGGATAGCCCGAGGGTGAGAATTCTGATCGGCGAGGTAATGAGGTTTAAGAGAGGTTTTACGATTGCGTTTAGTATACCAAGAATGAGCCCTGAAAGCAAGAGGAGGGCGGGGGAGCCCGAAAATTCAACCCCTTCCACGAAGCGAACGGAAATCCAGAGGCCCGCAATCCCCGCCAAAATATGCAAGAGAAGCGTTTGGATCATTTCTTGTATCTTATTTCCTTTTTCCCAGCAAGTCAACTCTTCGCAATATTCGGTGATAGGAAATGGCGAAACGGTGGGCTTCGTCGCGGATATGGAGAATAAGATTGCGCAGGACTGCCGGAAGATTTTTTAAGAGAAGCGGCTCTGGGACACTCCGGAGGAATAGTTCGTTGTGGCGTTTGGCGAGCGCGGCGATTTGTATTTTGTATTTTGCATCTTGTCCCGACCTTGTCGAGGACTCTCGACTTCGTCGGAGTATCTTGCATGCTGCCATTGCTGCGGAAAGTTGCGGCTTTCCGCCATCAATAATCATAAGATTTGGATACCCCCACTCAGGATGTAAAAGTCGCCTGCTTACGAGTTCCTGCATCATGGCGAAATCATTGGGCTTGCCCGCAATTCGAATTTTGAATTTTCGATAGAGGTCTCTCGCAGGTACTCCATCAGCAAATACTATCATAGAGCCGGTTGCCTGCGCGCCTTGGATGTTCGAGATATCGTACGCTTCAATTCGCGAGAAAGATTTTTTGGTGCGAAAGATGTTCTGGAGAACTTTTTCAGCTTCGGAATAATTCTTTTCCGCCAAGCCCTCATCTCTTCTGGAAAAGAGAGAGGCATGCTCAAAGATACGACTCAAAGAAAAAAACTGATCTCGCAATCGGGCCGCCATTTCGAATTCTTGCTGCTGGGCCGCGTTCTCCATATCTTTTTGGAGCGCGCGGAGCACTGATATTCTTTTTCCTTGCAATACCGCAGTGAGCTTTTGGAGATTCTTTTGATACAGGTTGGCGTCCGGACGGAATCCGGGGCACAAGCCAAGCTGACAATAAGAGCAGGGAATTTTAGGATGGGTTCTCGCGGTTCTGTATGGGAAAGCCCTCCGCAAAAGGCGGAGCGTGCGCTTGAGCGCTTTCCCGTCCACAAAAGGACCAATGAACCCCACTTTTAGCTTTTCACTTTTCACTTTTAATTTTGGAACAGGTTGGTGCGTGAGATACACAACAGGAATCGTATCTTTTGTGATGGCGACATAGAAATATTTCTTGTCGTCCCGCCACATCACATTGTATTTGGGCTGATATTGTTTGATGAGTTCGGATTCCAGCAAAAGCGCGTCGATGTCAGTCGGCGTTTCGATATACCCGATTTTTGAAACCTGATTTATGAAAAGATTGTCTCTGTACGAAGATTGTTTGAAGTGATTTCTTACGCGATCCCTCAAGTTCGCGGCTTTTCCAATGTAAAGGATTTCCTGGCTAGATTTAAGGACGTAAACTCCTGCGTTAGATGGGATTTTATTGATTCTGCTAATTGGTACGTAGCCGAATCTCATAAAGGTATTATATCAAAAATGATAAGCCCCAGGGGTCGCAGGATCCCTGGGGCTCTTGGGGCTGGAGCTGGGAGCTGCTACCAGCCCACCGTGACAACCACCTGGGCTGTCTCCTCTGGAGACAGCAAGATCGGGGTTTGGTACGGAAAGATACTGCCTTCGTACCCAGAAAACAAAAAGCACCTACTAGTCATACTGACGTTCGGTGCGGATCCAGAGGAGACAAGTCCCTGTTCTGTGGCTCCGCACAAAGGCGGAGAGGATGAGCTAGACGACCTTGTGGCGCTTCAGAAGGTATACAAAGAAACCCCAGAAGGCCACCATAGCTGTTCCACAGCTGATAAGAACAAGCACAGTCAATTTGCTTGCGCCCCAGCTTGGATACGCTCCTAGGAACGCAAAGAGCGATGACAAAGAGAAGAGAATCATGCCCCGAAAGAACAGCTCTTCACCGGCGTACATCTCGTCTCCAGTATGAAGATCCGGCCACCAGTGATACATATCTCCTCCTTACCAAGCAGATCTAATTTCATAACCATAGCATATTCTGCTCCAAAAAGAAATCGGGGACTACGCAGCGTATGCTTTTCTGTCAATCCTTGATTTCCTTTCATTTTTCGAGTATAATTACTCCCTACTATGGAGAACGTCATTAAAATACGCGGCGCCAAAGTCCACAATCTACAGAATATCAATGTGGACATCCCGAAAAACAAGCTCGTGGTGATTACGGGATTGTCTGGGTCCGGGAAAAGTTCGCTTGCTTTTGATACGCTGTACGCGGAAGGTCAGCGCAGATACGTGGAAAGCTTAAGCGCCTACGCGCGTCAGTTTTTGGGCGTGATGGATAAGCCTGACGTGGAAAGCATTGACGGAATAAGCCCTGCTATTGCCATTGACCAGCGCAAGGGCGCGCATAATCCAAGGTCCACGGTGGGCACGATTACGGAGATTTACGATTATCTCCGTCTGCTGTTCGCGAGAATTGGCATTCCCCATTGCCCGCAGTGCGGAAAAGAAGTAAAGCGCCAAAGCGTAAGCCAGATTGCATCGCACATAATGAAATTCCCGCGGGGATCGGAGATCGCCATTCTGGGTCCGGTGGTAAGGGCAAAGAAGGGAGAGCATAGGGGAACGCTGGAAGAGGTGCAGCGTGCGGGCTTTATTCGCGTACGCGTGGACGGTGTGATCCATCGGGTAGAGGAGGCGATTGCAAAAGAACTCGACCGCAAGAAAAAGCACCACATTGAGGTGGTGGTGGACCGCCTTGTGATGGAGGAAGATATAGATAAAACTCGACTTGTTGATTCTTTGGAAACCGCTTTAAAACTGGGCAAGGGAGTCGTGATTGTCGGAATGCTTGGTGGATCAAAGGCCGGAAAGGATACGGTATTTTCTGAGCATTTCGCGTGCGAGGTTTGCGGGATTAGTTTGCCGGAAATTGAACCCCGCCTTTTTTCCTTTAATTCTCCTTTTGGCGCTTGTTCTTCCTGCCAAGGGCTGGGTGAGAAGCTTGAGGTGGATCCTAATCTCGTGATTCCGAATCCCGACCTGTCTATTGCAGAAGGGGCCATTTTCCCTTGGGCAAGGGCGTCGCACAAAATCGGCCGCCAGGGATTTTTTTGGTGGAAGCTTGAGGAATTGACGCAGCAATATCATTTTTCATTGCGCAAGCCCGTGAAGGAGCTGCCGAAAGAAGCGATTAACCTCATTCTGTACGGCGATTCTGCTTTGAGCGGAGCCGAGCGGTGGGAAGGGGTGATTCCGTGGCTGGAGCGCCGCTATCACGAAACCGACTCAGAATACGCGAGGGAGGAGATAGAACAATATATGATAGAGAAGCAGTGCGAGACGTGCAAAGGGAAGCGCTTAAAACCAGAAGTTCTTGCCGTGCGCCTGCCTGCGCAGACAGGCGTGTCTGAAAGAAACATAGACGAATTGGTGTGCGCGAGTTGCGAGGAGTTGCGCGAGTTTTTCCAGGAGCTTCCAAAGCAGATGAAAGAGCATGAGAGAAAGATCGCTTCGCCCATTGTGAAAGAAATTTTGAACCGCCTGCAGTTTTTGCTTGACGTGGGTTTGGAGTACCTTACACTTGCGCGGAAAGCGGGCACGCTTTCCGGAGGAGAAGAACAGCGCATTCGCCTGGCCACGCAAATCGGTTCCAAACTGTCGGGCGTGCTGTATATTTTAGATGAGCCATCCATCGGATTGCACTCGAGAGATCAGCATCGTCTTATCAAAACGCTCAAACAGCTCCGTGACGTGGGTAACACGGTTATCGTGGTTGAACACGATCCCCAGACCATCAGAGAGGCCGACTGGGTCATTGACATCGGGCCGGGAGCCGGGAAGCACGGAGGACGAGTGATTTTTGAGGGAACGCCAAAGCAATTGGTAAAAGCAAACACTTTGACTGGCGAGTACCTTTCGGGAAAGAAAAAGGTATCCATCATAAATACAAAATACAATCCGCCAGCCGGTGGACAAAATACAAGATACTTAGTCATTAAGGGAGCTCGCGAACACAATCTGAAAAACATCGATGTGGAGATTCCACTGGGAAAACTCGTATGCATAACCGGCGTTTCTGGCTCCGGAAAAAGTTCTTTGGTGAACGACATTCTGGCTAAAGCCCTGCTCAAGAAGTTCTACCGCGCCAAAGATGAGCCGGGCGAGCATACGAATATCGTGGGCATAAATCACTTGGATAAAGCGGTGCTCGTGGATCAGTCGCCCATCGGGAGAACGCCGCGCTCAAACCCCGCGACCTACACGGGAGTGTTTTCGTACATCCGAGATTTGTTCGTGAAAACGAAGGAAGCGCGCGTTCGGGGATACGACGCCGGCCGCTTTTCGTTCAACGTGAAAGGGGGAAGGTGCGAAGCGTGCGAAGGCCAAGGATTGAAGAAAATTGAAATGTACTTTTTGCCCGATGTCTATGTGCAATGCGAAGAATGTCAAGGCAGAAGGTACAATAAGGAGGCGTTGGAGATTCTCTATAGAGGGAAAACTATCGCGGACGTGCTCGCGATGACCGTGGAGGAAGCGCTTGAGTTTTTCAAGAATATTCCGCCCGTCGCCTCCAAACTCAAAACCCTCAACGACGTTGGGTTGGGCTACATTGAACTCGGTCAGCCGGCCCCCTCGCTTTCCGGGGGAGAAGCCCAGCGCGTAAAACTCGCCACCGAGCTTGCCAAAAAAGCGACAGGCAAAACATTGTATATGTTGGACGAGCCGACAACCGGTCTGCACTTTGACGATGTGCGAAAACTTCTCTCGGTGTTAGCCGAGCTTGTGGCAAAAGGGAACACTGTGCTGGTGATTGAGCATCAAATTGACTTGATCCGGAACGCGGACTGGATTATTGATTTGGGCCCCGAAGGGGGAGAGAAGGGAGGGGAGATTGTGGCAGAAGGCACGCCCAAGCAAGTGGCGAAAATCAAAAAATCCTACACAGGCCAATTTCTGAAATAAGGGCCTGCCCGCAACGCCTCGCAAGCTCGGCTTGTGTGGCGGGCGGGGGGTTGACTTTTTTTGCGGGATTTTTTATACTACCGTCTGGAATTAGCAGTAAAAGGTCAAGAGTGCTAAATTACAAAAAGCCATGAAAATCAAGCCATTAGCGGATCACGTAGTGATCGAACCTCTTTTGCAAGAGGAAAAAACAAAGTCCGGGATTCTGCTTCCGGAAACCGCGGAAAAAGAACGCCCCGAACAGGGGAGGATTGTTGCGGTCGGCCCCGGAAAGAAGACGGATGAAGGCAAAGTTATCCCCTTGGACGTGAAAGTTGGGGACGTGGTGTTGTTCACTAAATACGGCCCCAATGAGGTAAAGGTTGACGACAAGGAGTATTTAATCGCCAAGGAAGACGATATCCTTGGTATTCTTGAGTAGTTCGATAAACTCACTATGGCAAAGCAAATTTTGTACAGCGAGGATGCTCGCAAGCGGCTGCGGGCGGGCGTTGACAAGGTAGCAAACGCCGTAAAGGTAACTCTCGGCCCGAAAGGCCGCAACGTGGTGCTGGACGAGGGCTTCGGCTCCCCCACCATTACGAACGACGGAGTGACCATCGCAAAGAAAATTGAAGTGGAAGACAAAATAGAGAATGTGGGAGCTGAGATTGTCAAGGAGGTAGCGTCAAGGACAAACGATGTAGCCGGCGACGGAACCACCACCGCCACGGTGCTTGCCCAAGCAATAATCGGCGAAGGGTTAAAAAACGTAACCGCGGGCGCCAATCCTTTGGCGTTGCGCCGAGGGTTGGAGAAAGCGACCACGCGCGTCGTGGAATTTCTTAAGCAAATGTCAAAGCCGGTTTCCGCAAAAGAGGAGAGAGCGCAGGTCGCAACCATTGCGGCAGAAGACCCCGAACTCGGGAGTCTTATCGCGGAGGTGATGGAGGAGGTTGGGAAAGACGGCGTGGTTACCGTGGAGGAATCCCAGACATTCGGCATTCAGAAGGAAATCGTGAAGGGGTTGCAGTTTGACCGGGGATATATCTCCCCCTACATGGTAACGAACGTAGAGCGCATGGAAGCCGTGCTTGAAGACGCCTACATTCTTATAGCCGATAAAAAAATCTCTTCGGTGCAGGATATTCTGCCTACGCTGGAAGTGGTGGCAAAAACGGGCAAGAAAGAGCTCGTGATTATCGCAGACGACGTGGAAGGAGACGCTTTGGCCACGCTCGTGGTCAACAAGCTCCGCGGTATTTTTCAAACGCTGGCAGTAAAAGCGCCCGGATTCGGCGACCGCAAGAAAGAAATGCTCGAGGATATTGCGACGGTAACGGGGGCGCAGGTGATTTCAGAGGAGCTTGGCTTGAAGCTGGAAAACGTGGAGCTTTCGCAGCTCGGGTCCGTGCGTCGAGTCGTTTCCACGAAAGAGAACACCACTCTTGTGGAAGGCAAGGGCGAGAAAGAGAAGATTGAAGACCGCATCAAGCAAATTCGCGCCGTATTGAAGGAAACGACTTCGGAGTTTGACAAAGAGAAACTGCAGGAGCGTTTAGCGAAGCTGTCGGGAGGCGTCGCGGTTATCAAGGTGGGCGCGGCTACCGAAATTGAACAAAAGGCGCGTCAGCACAAAACGGAAGACGCGCTCAACGCCACGCGAGCTGCCGTGGAAGAAGGCATCGTTCCCGGAGGCGGAGTGGCATTGATTCGCGCTGCGCGCGACCTGGAAAGTTTGCATTTGGAGGATTCAGAAGAGCAGCTGGCAGTAAAAATTTTGCGGAGAGCGCTGGAAGAACCCATCCGCCAGATTGCAAACAACGCCGGAAAAGACGGTTCCGTGGTTGCCGCGGAGGTAGCGAAGGGCGAGGGCGCATACGGATACAACGCGGCCACCGACCGATACGAAGATCTTGTTCAGTCGGGAGTGGTGGATCCCACCAAGGTGGTGCGTGTGGCGCTGGAAAACGCGGTATCCGCGGCTTCCATGCTTGTCACCACCGAAGCCGTAGTGGCAGATCTCCCGGAGAAGAATCCGCCAGCTGGCGGACCTATGCCCCCAATGGGTGGAATGGGAGAGTACTAAAGCGAACAGAGCGGATAAACGAAAAATCCCCTCACAGGGATTTTTCGTTTGGAGTTGCAAAACGGTGGTGCTTTGGTAAAGTATATATATAAGAAGGGTCGGAATAAGGAGATTACTTTAAAATATGAATATACTATTCCCAGTTATTTTCGTTATCCTCATCATAAGCGGGTTCTTTGACGTAATTCCGTGGAGTATCAATATCGTAGCTCTCATCGGAGCGGTTGCATTGTGGGGAGTGCTTGTATACAACTCATTCGTTACCCTCCGGAATCGTGTGCGAGAGGCGTTTTCAGATATTAATGTGCAGTTGAAGCGCCGCTACGATCTTATTCCGAACTTGGTAAACACCGTAAAGGGGTATGCCACTCATGAGCGGGAACTGCTCGCGAAAGTTACGGAAGCAAGAACGCGGGCAATGGGTGCGCAGGGAATACACGATAAGGCCGTAGCAGAAAATATGCTCTCCCAAACCCTCAAGAGCTTATTTGCGGTAGCGGAGAACTATCCTGACCTTAAGGCATCTGCGAATTTTCTGGAACTGCAGAGAGAATTGCGGGATACAGAAGATAAAATTCAGGCGGCGCGCAGGTTTTACAATACGAACGTGATGTCGCTCAATACGAGCGTGGAGAGTTTTCCTTCCAATATGATCGCACGCGCGTTTGCATTCAAGAAAGAGGAGTTCTTTGAACTGGAGGAAGAAGCGGCCCGCTCAGCTCCGCAGGTACAATTCTAACGCTCAATGGCAAACCTCTATTCTCACGCAGAGTCAAATATACGAAAGACGTGGGTGTATCTTGCTATATTTTTGTTGTTTATTATCGGTTTGGGCTGGGTAGTCAGTTATATTGCCAACGCGCCGGCGATTCTGTGGATTGCCGCGATTGTTAGCATACTAATGAGCATTGGTTCTTACTGGTATTCAGATAAGATTGTATTGGGTATGACCGGGGCCAAGCCCATTGAGAAGCGGGATAATCCTGAGTTGTATCGCATCGTTGAAAATCTCTGCATTACTGCCGGACTTCCCGTGCCGCGAATATACATTCTGCAAGATCCTCAGCCAAATGCGTTTGCAACAGGGCGCGATCCCCAACATGCGGTTGTTGCGGTGACAACCGGACTTCTGAGTCGGCTTGAGCGTACAGAACTGGAAGGAGTCATTGCTCACGAACTCTCGCACATCGGGAATCGTGATATACTAATTTCGACAATCGTTGTGGTGCTTACGGGCGTAGTGGTGCTTGCCGTAGATTTCTTTTTCCGGCTTTCGTTCCGCGGTGGATTTCGCTCGAGAAACGATCGGGGAAGTGGACAGACGCAGGTAGTCATAATGCTTCTCGGTTTGGTGTTTCTGATTCTGGCTCCGATTCTTGCTCAGTTGATGCAGTTTGCAATTTCGAGAAAGCGAGAATTTCTTGCTGATGCATCGGGGGCATTGCTGACGCGATATCCCGAAGGGCTGGCGCGCGCGCTGGAGAAAATTTCCGCGGATCCTAACCAGTTGCGCAGGGCATCGGACGCCACCGCACATTTATATATTGCAAGCCCCTTCCGCGGCAAAGAGAAAACGAGTTGGATTCATAAACTGTTTATGACCCATCCCCCGGTAGAAGAGCGCGTTAGTGTTCTACGAGGAATGAATATATGAAAAAGTGTCCGTACTGCAAAATACAACTTGAGCAGTCCTTGCTCGCAGGGGTAGAGGTAGATTATTGCCCTCGTTGCTACGGGCTTTGGTTTGAAGAGGGTGAACTTCAGTGGGCCAAAGATGAGAAAGACCGCAACCTGCGATGGCTTGATATTGATTTGTGGAAGGACGCAGAGAAATTCCGCGTGAGCAGGGGAAGCAAATTGTGCCCGGCCGACCTTATGCCGTTATACGAAGTGCGCTACGCTGACTCTAAGGTAAAAGTGGACGCCTGCAACGTATGCAAGGGCACGTGGTTGGATCGGAGCGAGTTTGTTCAAATCATAGAATATCTGCGCGAGAAAGGGGATCACGAGGCGCTGCATCATTACGCAAAGGATCTGGCCGAAGAGCTGTGGGAGGTATTTGTCGGGCCTGAAATGCTGCGTGATGAGATTTTGGACTTTTTGACAATTCTCAAGCTTTTGCGGTATAAATTCGTTGCCCAGCATTCGGCGTTGAGCCAATTGATGCTTTCCCTGCCGAGATAGACGCAAAGGAGAGGTCGCATAGTGGCCTAGTGCGGTTGCTTGGAGAGCAACTATGTCGGAAACGGCATCGTGGGTTCAAATCCCACCCTCTCCGCCAGTTAGGAAATGTCTTTGTTGGCTCGCCCGCTACGCGGGCAAGCCAACAAAGACATTTCCTAACTG
>MHUO01000001.1:17778-24700 GCA_001825035.1 Candidatus Wildermuthbacteria bacterium RIFOXYD1_FULL_50_12
AATTGGAATTTTTTATCTTTGCCCCGCTACTGCGGGGCTGGCCAAAGCGGGCTTCCCGAATTTTCATTTTTAATTTTTAAGGAGAAACTATGAAATATTTTATCTACACTCGAAAATCAACGGACAGCGAAGAACGACAGGTTTTAAGTATTGAATCTCAAATTTCCGAATTAAAAGAATTTGCCGCCAAAGAAAAACTTGAAATCGTCCAATCCGAAAGGGTCGCTTCCGCGGGCGGGCGGAAGGGGGGTTTGGGAGGAATTCCGCCCGCCCTACAAATTTTGGGCGAAATCAGTTCGAATTTTTTCGAACGCACACCGCCAGGTTACTTAAAATGGTCGAAAAATCGGATAAGGCGTTGGTTTTTGATTAATAATAAAAGTGATAAGATAAGCTTATGAATACAAAACTTATTGAGTGGGTATTGAGAGTTTCCGTGGCCGGAGAATTTTTGGGGCATGGCGTCTTTGCCTTGCAGGGGAAAGAGGCGTGGATCAAATGGATTCAAGAACTTCTTCGCGTCGAGGTCGGAACCGCGACAACACTGCTTACGTTGGTAGGTTTGCTTGATTTGTTGGTGGCGTTGATAGTTTTGGTAAGACCAATAAAAGCAGTCGTGTTGTGGGCAGTGATCTGGGGATTTTGGACAGCGCTTGTGCGTCCGGTAGTGGGCGAGCCGATTTGGGACTTTGTTGAGCGCTGGGCGAACTGGGGCGCGCCCTTGGCGTTGCTGCTTTTGCTCGGTTTGCCTAAATCTTTTAGGGGATGGATAAAATAGCGGGTTAAGTATGCCAAATTCGCCAAAACGAGATTATTCACAAGAGAGAAAATTCGGAAGAATTGGCGGAAGCTTGCGCGCCGCGGGGAGCGTGTTGAGGGCTGTGGGGAAAACCTTAGCGCAGTCGGGTTCCCCTGTCCGGGAGCAGATGATAAAAAAACACGGGAAATACTATACCATGCCCTACGGCAAGGGAGGAACAACCATAGCTGGAGAGAAAGGAATGAGATGGGCGCAAAGTATGAAGTACACCGATCCCTACAAGAAAAAGGCGATTCAGTATATGATAGGGAGGCGCGATCCGCAAAAGAAATGGTCGCCCGGTAGAAGGGGTCTCACCGAAGAGATGATACGCAAGGAGGCATATCCATTGTTCGTGCAAGAATTCGGAGAAAAGGGCGCGCAAGAACTCATGAAAGCGCTTACCTTGGACGGAGATTCTGCGCACAGCAAATACGCCGGCGGAAAAGAAGTTATGCTGGATAAGGCGCTTAAGGACTTGGAGCGTGCGAAGAATGTGCGTAGAGAGCAAAGGCCCATCGCGGAGCAAATTCTTATGGGTTTGCTGCCACCTTTTGAGCATCCTTCCCAGAAAGGTCTCACACAAGAAAAGCTTGCCGAGGTGGCGGGAGAAGCAGAGAAAAAGTTTGGCAAGGAAACCGCGTTCCAACTTGAGAAAACGTTTGGAGTGGTTCGTGAAGGAGAGCAGGCAAAGAAGCAGCAAATGCCGGCGCAACGGAGGATTGTGGGGCTTCGTGAAGGCCTTGGCCTTGGAGGTTGGGGAAGAAGGGCGAGCGGCGGCGATGCGGAAAGCAGCGCGGCTACAAATATAAAAAAGGCGTCGTAGCACCATGCTTTCTTCTCCCATAGAAGACATCAAAAGCCGGCTTGATATTGTTGATGTGGTCGGAGGGTATGTGAAGCTCCAGAAGGCCGGAGTGAATTATCGTGCGACTTGTCCTTTTCATTCGGAAAAAAGTCCTTCGTTTTTTGTTTCCCCCGCCCGGCAAATCTGGCATTGCTTTGGAGGGTGTTCGGAAGGCGGGGATATCTTTAAGTTCATCATGAAGATCGAAGGCATTGAGTTTGGAGACGCCTTGCGGCTTCTGGCGCAGAAAGCAGGTGTGGAGTTGCCGCGCCGCGACCCGCAATGGGCTCGCCTCCAGACCGAACGCCAGACATTAGGAGAGCTTTGTGAGTTAGCTTGCGTCTTTTTCCAAAAGCAATTGGAAGGGTCTGCCATGGGGAAGGAAGCCGCCTCATACCTCGCAAAGCGTGGGGTCTCGACAGAAAGCATGAAGAAATGGCGTCTGGGATATGCGCCCGATACTCCTTCCGCCCTTTGCGAATTTCTTCGCGCGCGGGGATACTCAGAGCAACAGATTGCCGGCGCGGGCTTGGGGATTCGAGCGGCGAGCGGAATATACGATCGGTTCCAGTCGCGCATCATGTTCCCGATTTTTGATTTGAATTCGCGCGTTGCCGGATTTGGAGGCAGAATCTTCGGAAATCCGCCAGCTGGCGGACCCGCAAAATATCTTAATACGCCAAACACGCTTCTGTACGATAAAAGCAAGATTCTCTATGGGCTGGACAAAGCGAAAGTCGCGATTCGCCAGCAGGATTCGTGCTGCGTGGTGGAAGGATACATGGACGCTATCATGGTTTCCCAGCAAGGGCCCGAAAACGTGGTGGCAACATCGGGCACTGCGTTTACGCCTCTGCAGCTGCAAACGCTCAAACGCTACTGCACGAATCTGCTTTTGGCCTTTGATATGGACGCGGCCGGCGACAACGCAACGAAGAGAAGCGCCGAGTTGGCGCTGGCGAATGGGTTTGACGTCAAGATAATACCCATGCGGCAGAAAGATCCCGCAGACACCATTTTGGAAAGTCCGTCGCTTTGGGAGGAGGCCGTGAAGCGGGCGCGTTCCCTTCTTGCGCACTCCTTTGAAGTGCAGCTCTCAAGATTTGATAAAACGTCCGCCGAGGGCAAGCGCAACATCGCAGAAGCGCTCCTGCCGCTTATCAGGAAGATTCCCAACCGCATTGAACAGGCGCACTGGATTTCGCTTTTGGCAAAGGAGTTGAAGGTTTCAGAAGAGAGCGTGCGTGAAGAGATGGACCGTGAAAGAAATGATTCTTCTGCGGCACAAGAACCAGACGCAGCCCTTCGACTCTCCGCCGACGGGCGGATCGCTCAGGGTAAAAAGACAAGGCAAGAATTGCTTGAGGAACGCGCCCTTGCGCTTTTTCTGCAGGAGCCCTCGTTTGAAATCCTGAGAGAGGAGCATTTTTCGTATTTCTCTTTGGGGAACCAGGACATTTTGGAGGGCATTAAAAATCATATGCCCTTTGATATGGCAAAGGCATCGGAGATTTTTGAAAAAGAGGTGGTTGAACTGCTGGAGTATCTTGTGTTCAAGGGCGAGATTGAAGAGGGGTTAGAGAGTTCACCGGCTGAGGGATCCAATCAGGAGCTGAGGGCTTGTCTGCAGGAGCTTAAGATGTTACAGCTAAGGCAACGTTTGGACCATATTATCGGCAAACTCAAAGAGGCGGAAGCCGCTCAAGATACGGCAAAAATTGATACGCTTCTGGCAGAGTTTCAGGAGGTATCAAAAGAGATTCAATCGTAGCTTTGCGAATGAATGAAAAAGCAAAAACCAATAAAACATAAGAAGAGGCGAATTCAAAGCAGGCAGGCAAAGAAGCAGTCAGCCCCGCGGAAAACAATCAGAGAGACGCGTATTGCCCAAAGGCAGGCCCAATTGAAGAAGAGGGGGAGAGGGTCGCGCGGAGTGGTGCGCGAAGAAGATATCCAGGAGCTTGTTGAAAAATCAAAACAGCGGGGTTTTGTAACCTATTCTGAAATTATCTACGCCTTTCCGGAAATAGAAAAGGATATGGAGGGGTTGGAACGGTTGTATCAGCGTTTGGAGGAAGAAGGCATACAGGTGCAGGAGGTGCGGCAGTATCTGGATGTGGATGTTTCAGAAGAAGACAAGGAGCGGGCGCTGGTGGAATCAGACGCGCCCCTGGACCCCGTGCAAATGTATTTGAAAGAAATCGGAAAGATTGATTTTGTCACGGCAGAGCAGGAACGGGAGCTCGCAAAACGCATTGAGAAAGGGGACGAGGAGGCGAAAAGACGTTTGGCGCGCGCGAATCTCCGACTCGTGGTTTCCATAGCAAAAAAGTACGTGGGCCGGTCGCCCAACCTTACCTTGCTCGATTTGATCCAGGAGGGGAACTTGGGATTGTTTCGCGCCGTTGAGAAATTCGATTGGCGGCGAGGGTATAAATTCTCCACGTACGCCACCTGGTGGATTAGGCAGGCCATTACCCGAGCGTTGGCCGATCAGGCGCGTACCATTCGGATTCCCGTGCATATGATTGAAACCATCTCGCGTTACACCCAGATACGTCGGCGGCTTCTGCAGGATTTGGGGAGAGAACCCCTGCCAGAAGAAATCGCGGCTGAAATGGGCTTGGAGGTGGAAAAGGTGCGGCATATCCAGCGCATTTCGCAGGAAACCGTGTCTCTTGAGACGCCGGTGGGAGAAGACGACGAGGACAGCGTGCTTGCCGAGTTCGTGGAAGACGAAAAGGTTCCCCCGCCTTCGGTGGACGCCGCGCGCCAGCTTCTGCGTGAACGCATCCAAGATATATTAAACGACTTGGCGCCCCGAGAGCAGAAAATCCTCTCCTTGCGATTTGGCTTGGAAGACGGAGTTACGCATACATTGGAAGAGGTGGGGGAGACGTTCGGCGTCACAAGAGAGCGCATTCGGCAAATTGAAGCTAAAGCGTTGGAAAAAATCCGCGAACACCGTGGCTTGAAGAAATTAGAAGGATATTGAGGCAAAAGAAAACGCCCCTCCGCCAGATGGCGGACGGGGGCGTTTTCTTTTAAGTTATGCTCGGCTGACATTCACGGCATTGGGCCCCTTCGGGCTGTCTGCAACGTCGAATGTCACCTCGTCACCTTCGCGAAGTTCGTTGAATTGCACGCCTCGGAGTTCGTTGGAGTGAAAGAACAAGTCCTTCTCCTGTCCCTCCCGGGCAATGAATCCGAATCCGCGATCCGTGAGTCGAGCGATTTTTCCTTTTTCCATTGCGGTAAAAGAAACGAGCTGATTATTATCAAACACAGAGCACTGTACGATAAAACCCGACTTCGCTTCTCTTACAGGTCCGTTTGACAAAATCTATACTACCATGTCCTATCTGCCCTGTCAATACTCCTCCTATGTCGCAAGCCAACCGCCATCCACATAAAATGTGGCTCCCGTAACATAGCTCGCCTCCTCTGAGGCGAGGAAAACAACCATCGCGGAGACCTCTTCGGGCCTGCCGATTCGTTTGAGCGGTATGCGCTGCAGCAGAGCTGCCATTGCTTCTTTGGGCATTTGCGCGGCTTGCACCATTGGCGTATCAATCGCTCCGGGAGCGACGACATTCACCGTAATCCCAAGGGACGCCCACTCAACCGCCAGCGTTTCTGACATGCCGATGATCCCTCCTTTTGAAGCCGTGTAATGAACTCCTCCGGCAATCCCCACGCCCACTTGCCCGGAAGCGATTGAAGAAATGTTTATAATTCGTCCTCCGCCAGATGGCGGATTGTTTGCCATCTCTTTTGCCGCCCTTTGGGCGCAAAGAAATTGTCCCTTGAGATTGATATCCATCATTCGGTCCCATTCTTCCTCGGAAATCTCCAGGGCGGGCTTTGGAACGTATATTCCGGCGTTATTCACCAGAATATCCAAGCGGCCGAACTGCTTTACCGCTTTGTCAAAGACGTGTCCGATTTCTGCTTTGTTTAAGACATCCATCTTGAAGTAAACGGCCTCGCCCCCCTTCGCCTTTATCTCTTCAGCGACAGAGGCGCATTCCTTCGCGTCAATATCGGTCACGATTACTTTTGCGCCCTGCTGGGCTAGCGCCAAAGCGTGAGCCCTGCCCATGCCGCGCCGGCCCCCCGTTACTATTGCGATTTTGTCGGTTAGATCAAACATAAGAATGGCTTATTTGTTATTCATTTAATGATATCATTATTTTGAGGTCTCGTTAAAAAAATAAATACGAGAAAGCAAGATAAAACAGTACCAAGGCGCCGGCAAGAGTAATCCACGTGAGCGTTTGTGATTTGGCGATCCAGATTCTTTTCGTTAGTACAGCGCCCGTAAATATGCAAATCTCTATGAGCATAAAAAAGAAAAGATAGGCCAATATATACAGTGTATAAGCAAGCAAGGAAACGCCGCTCTCAGCCAGCATTCCCGTAAAGACGATTGGTATGCCAATAGAGCAGGGGAGCTCAATAATGATAATTACTGCGGCAAAAAACATTACGCTGCTTACGAGGAAGAAAGTCCCCTTCCCCGACTGCCCAAACGCCTTTTCCAATCTGTTTGTCGCCTTTTTAACCACTGCGGATTCTGAAAATTGGCAGGTTGGTCCGTATTTTAAAAATCTTAGAAATTCCTTAAAAAAATAAATGCCTCCTCCGAGAGCGGATAGCCCCACTACGGTTCTTAATATCTCCAGATGGCCTACCAAAGCTTCGAAAAGCTTTCCCCATCCAAAAACCAAAGTTCCATAAACTGCGGCCGCCGTAACGATATACAGGCCGCCATAGAGAAATATTTTTCTCTTGGAATCAAAAACGAGAACAATGGAAAGAACAAAAATAAGCGCCCCCGCCGAACATATGTTTAATCCGTCCAAAGATCCTAGAACTACGGTGATAAGAGGCAAAGACCAGTCGCTTATGTCAATTTCCGCGTTTAAGTAGGGGATTCTCAGTATGGAAGAGTCGTCTTTAACGATTTCTCCTTTAATGGTTCCTACGATCATCTCTTCTTGCTTGGAAGTGAAATCGCTGAATTGCAAAAAATTGCCCGTCTTGCTTCCAGTCGGGTCGCCGACAAAGATGGTTGGGGCCATTACCGTATATTCTTTAACTCCGTACCTCTCGGCTATCTCTCGGAGCTTAGCTGTATCGCTTATCGGATAAATGTGTAACTCCAAGTGCGGATAATCTTTCTGTATGCTTTGGATAAACTCTTTTGTGCTTTTGCATACGGGGCACAGTCGGTCTTCAAAGAGGTAAATGGGAGTTTTCTCCTCTCCTGGGGT
>MHUO01000001.1:24714-24877 GCA_001825035.1 Candidatus Wildermuthbacteria bacterium RIFOXYD1_FULL_50_12
GCGCGAAGGGCGCAAAGAAAAATAGCCCTGATGCCAAAAGGGTGATAATGAAAAGTGCTTTTTTCATGCGGTTTCAAGCGTCAAGTTATAGTGCGCACCCGGTTTCCTCCGCCAGCGCTTCAGGGGTTTTCGGGCCGCCGTAGATTGTCCCTCGTATCTGGAT
>MHUO01000002.1:0-478 GCA_001825035.1 Candidatus Wildermuthbacteria bacterium RIFOXYD1_FULL_50_12
TGAGCGTCCCCGCACCGCGGTACTTGCTTTTTAATACACGCTGTGTTATATTTGCGCCAGAAAACGACATTGGGTCGTTTGTTGTTATTTGAACTGAATCTGAACTCAAACCAGGGAGGGCGAGATGCCCCGGAAAAGTGTCATACGAGTTGCGTGTCTTGATGTCGGGCGCTTGTTCCACAGCCGCCCGGCTAGGTCGGTCGAGTTTTTGCTCGACCCACGTTGGGATGTGATCTTGGTACAGAATACGTACCGCGATCTCGTTGAGAACAAAGCCTTCCGTGAGGAGTGGCCCGTACGGCATTGGGGTCCCATGACCAACCACTTCAAGCGGGGCAATGTGCGAGAACAGGTCGGCATCGCTATCTGTAGCCGCTTACCAATCATGTCGCTGTCAGCACATGCATTCGTCCGGCACTTGATGCCCGTAGGCGATCTCGATGGTGTCAAACTTGACGCTTACGGCTGTGCCGACACC
>MHUO01000002.1:503-16252 GCA_001825035.1 Candidatus Wildermuthbacteria bacterium RIFOXYD1_FULL_50_12
AAGCGGGCTTCGGAGGCTATCTGGTAGGCGCGAGGGGCCTCGTTGATGAGGGCGGTAACCAGGAGCACGTCAACGCCTGCCAGGTCCTTGGCGGGATTTATCTTGCCGCTACGGTCCTCATACCAGATTTCGCGCTCGTACAGGTACTCGCCATCCCACTGCTCCAGGGCGCGGGAGAGGTAGAGCAAGCCCTGTCTGGGGATAGCTACATACTCGAAGTTGCCGCCCGTGGACTTAGGTGCAACCAGTACTACTCGCTTGATTTGCTTTCCCATTGACTCGTCCTTTCCACATCCTTTCGGATGAAATGTGCTTGGATAAACCTATTGTAGCATATACGCAGGGATGTCAACCGAAAAAGCCCTACGCCGGATCTGCCAAGCAAATCCAGCACAGGGCTTTTGGTTACTGCTTTTGGACAATGAGCCATTTCTCCTCACGCGGAGCGCAGTTTTGGCATCCGCAACGCTCCAAGAGCATACGAAAGAAAACAAGTGTCAGCCCGTAAGGCAGAGGCCAATCTTCGTACTCGTCCCGCTCGTGCGGAGGATCAAGAGAACTATGAACGCGAAAATTTGCGGGATGCGGAAGTTTTGCCAGAAGCTCTTTCCTTTCCTTTTCCTCTTCGGTCGTTAACCCCCATATATCTTTATCGGGGTCGCACGAAGGATACCGATAGACGATAAATGTTCTGCAGAGGATCCGCAACCTCCGCAGTGTTGCAAGGAGCTCCTCTTGAGTCAAGGTGATCTCCACCGCCGTCTGCATGAGAAACCTCCTCAAAGAGCTTGTTCCTGCCAGCAAAAGGAGAAAGGGATTGTTGGCAGGATTGGACTCTCTTAAACGCAGAAGGCCTCCATTTGGGGAGGCCTTCTGCTTTCGCTTCTGCATTACTTGTCTCTGTACTCTCTTATTCTATTTCTATATCTCGCATGTTTGCCTCCTCAAATGGAACATCGCCGTTCAACGCAACGGCAATGTGCTGGAAAATCTGCAATGAGAAGCATTGTTTTTTCATAATTACTTTAGCTGATTATATCCCCTCACATTACAGAGTCAAGCAGGATTTTCCACTTTAGGGAGCCGTGATGCTGAACGCCTGGCTTCTCGCGCTTGTCGGAGTTGCGTCAAGCACGAAGAGACCCTCCTGCAAATCGCTCGCCAGCACGCGGTCAGGACCTAAGAAAGGATCTACTTCAAGGTTTCCGTCAACCACAAGTCCTGTGACGCCGGATGTGCGATACGAACCAACCAAAATTGGATCCGCGGGATCGCTTATCTCAAAAAGTTTCAATCCTGCGGTGTTCCACGCCATATACAAAATATTGTCTACAATCCGAGGATCGTGCGGCCAAATGCCTCCGAATCCTAAGGCAACCGGATCAAGAGTCGCCACGCGCACAACATTTGCAGGATCTCGCACGTCAAAGATGCCCGCGGTTCCTCCTGATCCCAAAGGTTCTTGCGGAACCACCAAATAATTGTAATCGGAAGTCCACCAGCTCGAGTGCGTAGAGGGTCCGGAATAGAAGGAACCCAACAAGGGCGCTGAAACTTTGACATTGCTTATGTCGAAAATATGCGTGTTGCCGGTCCAAATGTCATGAAGGTAGAGCCGGCCGTTGACAGCAGAAACATCGTGTACTTGTCCTCCTGAGGGCGAGGTTACTGTCCTCACTTTTACCGGATTTGCGGGATCACTCACATCAAATATATGCACCTCTGGACCTCGGTTGGGCACGAGATACGCGTACTGGCCGTCAAACATGCCATTGTGCACCCAATCAGAACCACCGTCCGCAGCCATCATTCTGCTTAATTCTTGGGGAAACGCAGGATTCGATACATCCACCATCGCAGCCCCCCGCCCAACTTCGCTTCCGGAAAACAAGATGTTGTTTTTTACATCAAGCGCTTCATGGGGGTCTTCCGAACCGGCTCCCCAATTGCCCGCCAGCACGGGATTGACTGGATCTGAAACATCAATAATATCCACTCCCCCACTTTCCCATACTGATCCCAAATACGCATAATTCCCATCGCTTCTCATGGCAAGATGTTTTCCTCCTCCATCCCAATGCCCCCGCTTCTTGATTGGAGCTGAAGCCACCAGCGTGTACGAACCCGGTTTATCAGTCTGCAAATCGGAGAAATTTGCAATACCATCAACAGTATTCATTGTGGTAGTCCCTGTCAATACCGCGCTTTCCGTATTGTTCGCAAGCGTCAAGCTAATGGGAATAACCCCAGAAGCAATGACGGTTCCAAGTTTGTCTTGCACGCTGACTCGCACTGGAGGAAGCACTCCATTGACGAACGCATCAACAGGTTGAGAACTGAATACTAACTTCCACGGCACTCCGATGCCCTGACTGCTCACGGAAAAAGAAATTTCGTAATCATCCGTGTTTGCATTCAAGGCCTCGTCTTGGCATCGCACATAGTAATGATAGGTACTCCCCTCAGTCAAGTCGGCAACCGTTGTTTCGTGGCTTGTGGCTCCGGTGGTCGCAGACGCATTGGGCATTGCGCCATAGCTCGTCCCTGCTGTCGTAGAATACTTACACGTTGCATTTTCATCGGTATCCAAACGAAAAATTATCTGTGTGGCGCCCGGCGGAAGGACACCGGTTGGCTGGCCGTTTGCCCTTGCGGGAGGAGTCAGATCCGGGGGCGGAAGCAAGGTATATTCGATATGCAACTTAGCTGCTTTTGTCGGACTACTGTTGTAGCTTTCCCACGCATGGTACTGTGTGCCTGTTGCCGGACTCCCATCTTCAAGAAGTACAATCGTATCAACCGCGCCATACCTATTCACCAATTCCTGAACTCCTTGAATGAGTGATGGCGTTCTGACCCAAATTCCTGGGTTCCCTTTTGCCCAAGTCCACTGCTGTTCAAAGAGCACACGATTCGCCCAGCGATGATAGGGAGAATTTATGGAAGAAAACGTCGAGGGAGCAGCAGCGTCTTCAAGTGACAGGGTCGTAGGAATCACATATCCCCATCCTTGCTGGTTGAGTTCTACATAGGCATCCGTGATATTTGCTCCTGCTGGTATCCCTACTCCGGTCCAGCGCCAGCCGCCCCAGTTCGGGCCGCTGCCTCCGGGCCTTCCTGCATAGATGCCTGCGCTTGTCTGGCTGTATCCTGGCCAGCCCGTGGGAGTATGATAAGCGTCGTCTGCAGAGCTGGAAATTTGTTTGTCAACAATAACGGGGCCGGGGGGCAGAACGCGAAAACTAATCGTGTAGTCGTCGGTGTTCGTATTCAAAAGCGTATCCTGGCAACGGACATAGAAAGAATAGGGAGTATTGTCCACCAAACCAGAAATGACAGAACTATGTGACATTCCGCCGGTGGTTGAGAAGGTATTCGGCAAAGAAGCATATGCAATGCCAGCCACGGTTCCATATTTGCACGTTGCATTCTCGTCGGTTGCCAAAGAAAGCAATACCTGGGTAGTGCCGGCTGGAAAATCACCCGTCGGCTGCCCGTTCGTACGAACCGGAGGCGTGGTATCAGGCAACACCTCAAACGCAATCAGAAAATCGTCCGGATTAGCGTTTCCCGATGCATCCTGACATTTCACATAATAGGAATACGCCGTCTCATCGGTGATGCCGGTGATAAGCGAAGAATGCGCCGTGCCGCCCGTGGTGGCAAATGTGTTGGCCATCGAGGAGTACGCAATTTCTGCGGCCGTATCATATTTGCAGGTCGCGTTTTCATCGGTCTGCAAGCTCAAAGTGATTTCTCTTGTCCCTGACGGAAGATTTCCTGATGGGCTTCCATTACTCCGTAGAGGCGGAGTAAGATCTGGCACATCTACGCCAAACGAAATAACAAAATCGTCTGTGTTCGCATTCTCATGGGTATCCTGGCAACGGACATAGTAAGAATACTCCACTCCATCCTCCAATCCCGTTACCACGCTCGAATGAGAAGTGCCGCCCGTAGTGCTAAAAGTATTGGGCAAAGATGTATAATCAACGCCCGGGGTCGTGCCGTACTTGCACGTCGCATTCTCATCAGTGGCTAAACTCAAGGTTGCTTGCGTAGTTCCCGAGGGCAAGAGACCGGTTGGTTGCCCATTGGATCGAACAGGGGGAGTGGTATCTACGCCTGAAATATATTCAATGTGGAGTTTTGCCGCCCTGGAAGGATTATTGTCGTAGCTATACCATTCGTGGTACTGCCCTGCGGGAACCCCAGCGCCGTTCTCCAATAGCACGAGAGAGCTAATGGCGCCTTGTGCGTTAAGAATTTCTTGAATACCGTCCTTCAATTCCGGAGTCCGGATGGTTGAATTCGGATTCTTTTTTGGCCAAGTCCATGAGAGCTGGAACGCGGTTTTACTCTGCCATCTGCTGGCAGGAGAAGACGAAGACGAAAAAGTCGGGGGATCGGGAGCGTTTTGGAACGATAGAGTGGTGGGAATCGTATACCCCCACCCCGACTGCACAAAATCCACGTACGCGGCAGCGATGGTGGATCCTGCGGGGATAGCAAGGCCTGTCCAGCGCCATCCTCCCCACGTTGCCTGGCCGGAGCTTCCCGGGTTGCCTGCCAACACTCTGTTTTCGGTATGAGAGTACCCGGGCCAGCTGTCGGGATCGTGGTAGGCGTCATCTGACGAAGAAGAAATCTGCGCATTAATGACGACAGGATCTCCCTGCGCCTGGGCGTTTGTCCCCAGCGATATGCCTCCAATCGACACAAAAAGCACGCAAAACAAAGCGGAAATGCGTTTCATAAAAAATAGAGAGTTAATTTTCTTATTCGCCTTCCCAATGCGCCACTTAATCAAACCCAAAAAAGTTTGTCAAGAGCCGGTCCAGTTAGCCATCATCTTGTTAGCGTCGTAGATGTCGATTTTCCCGTCAGGGAGGCCTTGGGGTCCGTTGACGTCAGCTACATCAAGGTCTGCCTGTAAGATGGAGTTCCAGCGGGAAAGGAGGAGGGAAACATCAAGGATGCTCACCTTGCCGTCTCTCGTGAGGTCGCCAAGTTTCGTGATGAGGAGGCGCTGGGAGAGGGTGGTGGTGGAGCCGTCGGATTCCCGTTCAATCTCAATCTCGTAAAATCCGGGGATGAAGAGGGAGAGGTTGGCTTTTGAGAGATCCAGCTCAATGCTCCCGGCGTCTTTAGCTTCTACTTCAAACTCAAATTCCTGTCCTGCTTCGCTCTCGAGCTTCAGCTTGAACTTCTTATCTGCTTCCAAACCGGCTCCCAGGAGATACAGGACGGTGGGGCGATCGAGAAAGATGTAGTCGCGATCAAGCGAAGAGGGCAAGCCCGGCTTTCCAGTATCGCTCCTTAGCACTACGGCAACTACAGAATACGGAGGGAGGTTGTAGGTAATCGTGGAGCCATTTGCTGTCCGGGTGATACCAGAGAGTGTTTTGGAAGGAATGTTTGTCACCGCACTGGTGAAAGCGGCGAGGTTGCTCGTGGAGACATCGGGAATTTTTATTCCATTAATGGTGGTCTGATGTTCGGTAAAAGACCTTGGATTATCCATCGACAAGGGATCGGTACTCGTCGTCTCATATACGGAACCGCTTTGAGCCAGAAATCCACTAACAGTAATCGTGCTCGCCGCGACTTCTCCTCTAAGGTTCACAAGCATCAATTTCAGCTTTCCGGGATCTCTACTGTCAGTGCTCGCCCAGATCGTCACTTTTTTATCTGGGTCATCAGTCAATGATTGGACCATCATATCTCCAAAATATTGGGCGTACATAAACTCGGTGTAGTAAGCAGGCCGAATATCCACCGCAGCTGAATCATACACCCCAGCCAACCCTCGCGATTGACCGACTCCAGTTCCTCCGTCCTCTAAACTATAGTAAGTAATCATATCCAAGCCATTATATGCAAAGCGACCAAGCATATCTGCCAACCAAATCGCACCAACATGATTGCCGTTAATTGGGTGCTCATGCTCACAGCAATCAACGCCAAATTCCGTAATTGCGGTCTCAAATACCGGATACTTTGGGCGCATGGTTTCTGTGATGTATTTCATAATCGCTTCTGCTTGTTGTCTCCGATAGATCTGTAAACTACCAACCATGGTGAGAGGGAGCGGCTGTCCGGGGCAGAATGTTCCAGCATCAGTACCAACACAGGTGGTTCCAGTAATTTTGTTGTATTCCAAAAGACCTGCCAACGAACCTGACTCATACGTCCAACCAGAAGTGGGATCGGTGGCGAGCCCAGAGGGCATATTCAAGGGATACCAGTGCCACGAGAGTACATCAACATTCCCTCCATTCGCCACTACTCCATCAAATGTCGGCAAGAACCAGCTTTCAGCTCTATAGGGTTGATGAACAACCGGTCCCATGATTTTGATGGTTGGATCTATCGCTTTCATTGCCTTACTATATGCTGCAAATCTTCTCGCGTATTCTGCAGGACCGTTGGTAAGATTGAATCCTGAGCCAAAACAGTCAGCTACACTTTGATCTCCCGGGACAAGTTCAATTTCATTCCCCAGCTCCCAATATTTGAAGTTGTACCCTTTTTCACTGTTGGTGTACTTCACCATATCTGCCCATATTTTGGGATTATTGTCGCAGATATTCACCTGTATCATGGTTTCTGCTCCGAGCACCTTTGCAAATGCAGCGTAACTGTCGATCATGGAGGCCTTGTAGACATGGCGGTAGTCGTATTGCCGTCCAGTGTCAGAATCAGTATATACCCACACCGTTCCATCAGCTCCGGGATCATTTCCAGGATAGGAATTCAATCTATCCCAACCTACTCCATTTGCCCACAGCCCTCCAGCAAAACGAATAATTCCTGGCTTTATATATTTTGTTGCTTCCAGTAAGGCCAATCTCTGTGGAGAAGTTAAGGGTTGAAGATTTGACCACAGCCAGTTCCAGTTATTGGTGGCAACTCCCCGAATCATCGAATTGAAGGGATGCACATTCGCTGTCGCCCCAACACTAAGATTCACTTTGCGCAACGCCGCCGTGAAAGATATTTCAGCATTCGCTGTAATTGGATTTCCGCCTGCGTCTTTCACGTTGCTAACTCTCATCTTGTAGGTTATGCCATCTTTCAGATCGAAGGGTAAGGTTAGCACGACTTCCCGCTGGGTGGGATTTAACGAAGCTAAAATTGGTTTTTGGGCAACAAGATAATTCGTGTCTGCCGCTGAGGTGATAAGGAAGTTATTGATGTTAGCAGCGCTCGTGGCATCCAATTTTTCATTAAACACCACATTAATTTGATTGGAGCCTAGGGTACCAACTGAAGTCAACTGTGGATGAATGGTGTCCGGTAACTTCACCAATTTAATATCCTCAAAGACCACGTTGTTGTCGGGATCATTAAATACACCTCCACCGCTAAAGGCAATCCCCACGTACTGCTTATCTAATACGTTGCTTCCAAAATCAGTGAAGGGTATGCTATAGCGAGTCCAGGTGCCGGCAGGAATGGTAATCACCACCTCTTCACTCGTTCCTTGCCATGGCTGAACAGCAAATCTTACTCGAAGAGTAGCTCCTTCTAGAGAAAGGCTGCGAACATAAAAATCGATATGGCTGTAATCCCCAGTGAAGATTCCGTTATCCCGATAAATTGCCATAAATTGGCCACTGCCTCCATCCACGGAAAAGTTTTTCTGGAGCGATGTGGGTCCGTCAAATACTACCGCAGTATAAGCTGGGTCATGCTTATCATTCCAAGAATTTAGCTTGAAACCATTTTGTAATCCATCGTCATAGAGCACAACTTCTGTGACGGGTGTTGGGGTTGGCGATGGAGGAAGCGGTGTTGGAGATGGAGGTGGTGGAGTGGGAGCCGGAGAGGGGGGTATTGTGCCGGGGCTGTTTGTTTGCAATGTTAATCCTTGCACTAGGTTTCCTAATGCGTCAGCAGCAAGTTTCACAGAGAACTTCCACATATTGTCCGGTGGCCAGCTATCCAAAAGATCGTCATCGGCATCCTGGTTTACTTTCAAAAGTAATCGATTCCATCCAGCGTTTAAGGTAACTGCTATTTTCGCCTGATCGGGAATAATATCATCACTTGCCTTAGTGTCGTACTGGTAATCAGCATTATCTGTATATAGGAGATTCCCATTGAGCCACACTCGGATTCCATCGTTGTATCCTAACCAAAGCTGGGCATTTTGAGTTGCGGGTGAGTTGATAAACACATGAGCGTACCCCACGCTGTTCGGGTAATTATCTTTCGCTCTCTCAGCATAGTTACTCCAAGGAGCGGGGCTTAGCGCGCTGGCGAGATCCACAACGCCCGGGAGAAGATTATCATAAAATTTCCATGTCCGACCACTGGTCACGAGATTTTCAGAAGGTTCGATGGTTGATTCTTGGCCGCCTAACTTGTCATTCAATAATCGGTTAGAACTTGCATCGGAAAAAGGACCGAGTACAAGCCAGTCTTTAATGTATCCTTGGTATTTTGGTTGTGAAAGTAAAGTTGAGGTGTACGTTTCCTTGATAAATGGAAAATCATTCCCAAGGCCATATACCCCCCAGTGAGTATGGGGGAGCCCTCCATCCCAACCGCTATTTGCAATCCATTGTCCTTTTTGCACCGATGATCCGACAGAAATTCCTGGAGCTAATGATTTTACATGGCCGTAGCTCGCTCCTCCTGTCCCATACTGGCTATTTACTGGCCCAATCTGCACACCATTATTTTCTGGAATAGCCCCGGAGTACTGGGGACCAAAACCCCAAACCTTCCCATCGATCTGGGCGTAGATTTTGGTATCAAATGGCATTCCTGTATCGTAGGCCTCGTGATGCCTGCCAGAATAAGATTCGTCTGCTGCGTGGAAATTTAACCCCCAAAGTTTATCAAATGGGTGATAGTACAGTGACGTATCGAATGGAGGATAATTGGCGTCGGTAAGCATCAACGAGATATCTGTAGGAAATCCAAGAAACCAGCACTCACCATCGCCATCGGTATTGAATATTCTTGAGCGCAACGCATACATCCGTATTCCCTTTGCGATGGTATAGGGTTGATTCATCGCCACGCCCATTTTCACAATCTCTCCATCAACATCAACCGTTGCGGCTGCTTTGAAAGTAAAATTGCAGGTTGGCGTCAATTGTTCCGTAACTTCTTTCTGGACGTCCAAAAGCGTGACGGTTCTTTTGGTTCCGTCTTTCAGTGTGATTTGTGCAGAATCGCCAATATTTAAATTGCAGGTGGGGTAGGAAAGTCCTGGTTGATTCGCGGCTGAAACAGTGCAAACAACAGCAGCAGTCGAAAATTCTGGAACAAAAGATAACAATAGGAAAAAAATAAGTATCGGAAACAAACACTTCATATCCTCTGTGGCGCTTGATTATGGGCCCCAGTTAGCCATCATCTTGTTAGCGTCGTAGATGTCGATTTTCCCGTCAGGGAGGCCTTGGGGTCCGTTGACGTCAGCTACATCAAGGTCTGCCTGTAAGATGGAGTTCCAGCGGGAAAGGAGGAGGGAAACGTCAAGGATGCTCACCTTGCCGTCTCTCGTGAGGTCGCCGAGTTTGGTGAGAAGGAGTCGCTGAGCCAAGGTGGTCTTGGAGCCGTCGGATTCCCGTTCAATCTCAATCTCGTAGAATCCGGGGGTGAAGAGGAAGAGGTTTGCCTTGGAAAGATCCAGCTCAATGCTCCCGGCATCTTTAGCTTCTACTTCAAGCTCAAATTCCTGTCCTGCTTCGCTCTTGAGCTTCAGCTTGAACTTCTCATCTGCTTCCAGGCCGGCTCCCAGGAGATACAGGACGGTGGGGCGATCGAGAAACACGTAAGCGCGGTCTAGGGAGGAGACGGAGAGCAACGGGGTGCCGGTGCTGCTTATAACAAGCGCTGCCGCAGAATACGCAGGAAGGGCGTAGGTAACGGTGTTTCCGGAGATTCCTGTAATTGTTTTTGGCGGAATTGCATTGATTGAGGACTCAACGTTCCCCGTTGAGGTATCTATCTTGACTCCATTGATTCTTTCCGTATGAGTCGCGGGATCGGCTGAAGCAAGGGTTAGATCCGTGGGATTTGCATTCGTGAGCTCGTAGGCAATGCCATTAGTCGGAGTAAACCCTGCGATATTGATGCTCGCGGTTCCCGCGGTGTCTTTCATATTCACCAATATCATTTTCAGTTTTGCGGGATCCGCGGTATCTCTCGTTGCCCATACGACAAATTGCTCTGCCGAGTCGCTTGTGCTGCTTTCTACCATCTGATCTCCAAAATACCGGGACAGCATCAGCATGCCGTAATACGTCGGCCGGGCGAAAATTTGGGTGGGGGTATTGCCGCCGTTATTTGTAACCAGCTCAAAGTAGGTGCTGTCTTCAAGGTCGTACCAGATGTTCATATCCAGACCGTTATACGCATAGCGCGGCAGAATATCCAGCATCCACAAAGCCCCTATGTGGTTGGAATTTGTCGCGATATTGTCATTCACGTGCGTATTTAACTCGGTAATTGCCGTCTGCGTTCCTTGGGAATTGTAAACCTGAAGCAGCCGATGCACTTCGGCCATCACGTCATTGACCATATTTTTCCTCACCCCTATGTCAAACAGACGCGTCCTCACGTAAGAGAGTGAGAGGGGATCCCACATGGGATAGCGGTGCCAAGAAGCGACATCCAAAATTCTTCCCGATTTCGCTGCAGTATCTACGAGCGGCGGAAGCCAGTTGGAGTATGGAAGCCCTCCGGTTGGGGTTTCCTGCCATACTGCACTTAACCACCACGGCTGATGCGTGACAGGCCCCATAAATTTCAAAGTCGGGTCAACAGCAAGCAGAGCAGTACGGTACGCAAGAAACCGGTTTGCATATTCTTGGACTGCTTCGGTTTCCGTAGCCTTGCCCAAACACCACTGCCAATTGTTGTCCAATGACAACTCATTGCTCAATTCCCAATACTTGAAATCGTAGGTATGCTCCACATTCGCGTATTTCACCAAATCGGCCCACATTTTAGGATTGTTGTCGCAGATATTGATTTGCATCATCACGTCAGCTCCCACTGCTTTTGCAAACGCCCCCAAAGAATCAATCATTGCCGCGTTGTACACATGCCAGTAGCCGAATGGGAACCGCGCCCCGGTGTCGGGATCCGTCCAATTCCACTTTCTTGCGGGATCATAATTTTCCTGCTGAGCGTTGCTCCTATCCCATCCGGTTCCATTCACCCACAATCCCCCTGCGAATCGCAAAATACCGGGTTCTAAGGCCTTCGCTACTTCAGCAAGATTCGCATGCTCCATAGGACCCGCCTTTCTGTTTGCCGCGTATTCCCAAGTAGACAGCTGAACACCGCGCATTTTTGGATCAAATGGATTTACCACTCTTCCAGCATTCACGGTCATTGCAGTTGCGCCCGGAGGAAGAGGCGCTATTACCTTCTCAAGCCCGTCTTCCACGGACCAGCCGTCGGGAGCGGTATCGTAGTCAATCTGCCATCTCCAAAAGCCGTCTGCAAACTGCGGACCTCCAACCACGGTTCCCTGTTCTCCTGAGGACTTCGTTCCCAAAAGCGTCCCTGATAGAGAAGGAGTGCTTCGCACGTTGAGCGCAGTTGTCGCTTGAACGCGATCTCTGGTAGTAAACTTCGTTGAGGGAGCAAGAGGCGTCACGGTAAAGTTTGCCGTTGCAACCGCACTGCTGTTCATCTCCACAAGCGTTGCAAATGCCTTTACGGTCGCAGTTGAACTCAACGTGAATGGTCCCGTATAGACAGGTGAGGCCATTGTGGGTGTACTTCCATCAATGGTATATCTAATGTCGGCTCCGGCGGTTGCTGTCGAAATCGTCACGGTAACATTGCCGGAAAACGTTCCTCCGCTGGGACTAATAGTTGGAGTTGCCGCCTGTTGGACTGGCGTAACGCCAAGAGGAGCAGGATTTCGCATCCAATTGATGACGTCGATTTGGTTTACCGCTCTCACGTCAGGTTTGCTAAGAGCGTATTCCAAAAAATTTTTGAGTGCTTGTTGTCTTGCTTGAATCTTTGCTGCTTCAGACGGACTAGCCCAACTCGGAATTCCCCATTCTTGGCTATGTAGGCAAAGCTGAAAAGGAGCCCTGTTATTATTGTAATGTAGATCAAGATTGTATTTCAGCATTGCTTCTATCTTGGCCGCTCCATTTGGATCATCGCGCCAACCAACAGGCGCATCCAGCCAATCCTTGTCGCAATACCCAATCACGCCCGTGCCAACAGACGGCGGCAACCACATATAATTTTGCGGGATTTCCCAAAGTCCTGGCGTCGGAGGGATTGAATCCACACCAGCTAATGGTGTGGCAAAAGGCAAACCATTATCCAAAGTCCCCGGCCAGTGCTGATCGGTTCCATTGGTGCTTTGGGAAGGATGTCCTGTTGCAGTACCTGAAGTATAGGTAAAACCAAGATCTGTTATCGCCGGAAATGTAGCATCGTTATAAGCGTCCATTGGCGTCCGCCACGCATAAATAGCTGACGAGGGTATGCCCAAACCAAACCTTGGCGTAGTACATTGCAATGAGCCCGGCGGATTACACTCGTACGGGACAGGAACTCTCACGCCATCTCCTGCAGGAGCACGAGTAAAGAAATCGTTGGTTGGTATCATCCATTTATCTTTCCAATCTTGAGTGGTCGTTGGGTATCCACTTGGGGCCTCGGCATATATCCCCCAATACCCGTGATTCCCAATTTCGTTCCCTTGGTTGTATGCACGGATTAACTCATCGCGCAATTCTGTACCATAGCTCTCCAACTTACCAATTACATGGAAAGTGCCTCTAACCGGTATGCCATCGTATGTAGCAGCATTGCCCGTTCCTGCCGGATTTCGTTTCCCGGAATACAAACCATCAAGGAACCAGCGCACTCCCCCTGACATCCAGTTATCATCGGATGCGAACATCACAAGTTGCGGAACTTGACTCGGAGAAAGACCATTCGGAGGAGTTCTGGAAAAAGGCACATTGTCCACCCTTGCTCCGGTTGTCGTTGCGCTTACCGCATCCGAATGCTGCCAGTAGGTGCTTCCGCCCATATCTGCGTTATTGTACGGGCGAACTCTTATATAATAGGTAGTTCCAGCATTGAGACCCGTTATGGTATAGCTCGTAACCTTACCGAGATCGCGATTGTTGACAACAAGAGCCGAAAATCCTGCATCTGTTGCGACATCCAATTTGTAGGTATCAACAAACGTGCCGTGGAAATTCGGGTTCTGCCAAGAGAGAGCAATAGTGGTATCTGCCGGTGTTGCCTGAAGATTAATATCTCTCGTCGAGAATACGAGTTGCGGCAATTTTTGGCCAGCCGCATCTCCGATCTTCGGGGAAAATAACCAGGGGGAACGCATATTCCACCATTCCCGATTCCCGTTATTGGTTTTGATAATCAGCGTATTCCATCCTTGCTGAAGTGAAAGCGGAACTGTGTATTTATCAATAACAAGAGGGCTTTGAGTCGCTTCGTTGTACGTGCTGTACCAGTTATCAATGCCGTTAAACACGCTTGTCCCGTTGAGCCATATCCTCCCACCATAACTCATGCCCCACTTTAATGTTGCTGTTGTAGCAGAGGGTGCATATATATAGGTGGCGGCGTACCCAACCGAGTTTAAGGGATCTCGATCGACCTCATACCCCGAGAATGGCGCAGCGCTTACCAATTCGCCCATACGCACCACGCTGTTCACAAGATTGTCCACAAATTTCCACGTTTTTCCTCCTACTGTCGCGCCTTTCTTTGGGAGAATAGACGATGGGATATTGCCATTCTCGTTGTTGGAGAGAATGTTGCTGTTCATGCCGCCAGAAAAAGGCCCCAACACAAGCCATTGTCTTGGAGCAGGAAAATCGTTTCGGTGCTCGTAATTCCAAATCTCCTGGCCGAAAATCCAAGTTCCAAAATCTGTACTTAAGGGAGTAGATCCCCAATGGTAATGCGAGGGCGGGTCTCCATAAACAGCAGCTAACGGCGTTCCTTTCCTGACGAACTGACCCTCCGAAACCAAACCTGTGCCGTCTTTAATGTGAGTAATAATCCAACCGGGAGTTGAGTATTTATCCTGCTTCTCTTTGATAGTCACATATCCTTGACCAGCATACCAAGTGTAATAGGCGTACCCATCGGTAATCGCAAGGGCGCGCTGTCCCGAATGAACGCCAACATCATATGCCGAGTGCGCCCATCCATCAGGGTCCAAAAATGTTTGGAGAAAAACTCCTTCGTGGAACGCGAGGTTTTCAAAGGGATAGGTGTACTTCTCCATATCCGGAAACATAGTAGTAGCGCAGTCACTCACTCCGAACCCGACATCCTTTCCTGATGTCAGAGGAAATCCTCCCTGCTCTCCAACTGGCTCAAAGCCGTTGCTATTCGCCTCCTTCCACGCATATGCGTAGAGGCGCAAGCCATTGACGCATACGGGCGTGCCGTCAAACGACACGCGCAATGTGTGCGTGTCCGTTCTCCCGCCTCCCGCAACCTGCACCGTGGCTTCCACTTTCTGTCTTGGGATAAGAATTTGGTACGAGTTCAGTGTGAGTGTGCGTGTGCTTCCGCTCTGCAGAGTGTATGAAGCGCTTTCACCAACCCTCAAGTCAATTTTTGCCGGCCATACCGCGCTCACTTGCGCGTGCACAAGTTCGCCCGACAAAATTTTGGGAATCGTGAAAACGCCGGAAACAAAAAGAGCGGTAATCAAAACGCTGAGAAAAACGCGGGCTCGGAGGCAAAGAGGAATGCATTTGGGAAGAAACGTGTTGTGCGTCATAGATTTTATTTTTGTTATGATGCAGTGATTATACCACAAATATTTTGTTTATTATACCCTAATTTACTGGATGTGTGTCAATAGCACACTTGGGAAAAACGAATTACCGATCGTCAAAAGCGACGCAACGAGAGCAAAATTCATCATCATACACAAAGCATGCATAAAAAATGAGACGAGATTTTTAATTCCGACTCATTTGCCACGCGCAAAAGCTTTCAAAGCATCCATTATCGCATTTTCCCGCTACTTTGCTATATCGGATCGAAACCAAAGAGCATATCGGGAAGATAATTCGCTTCATAACGGATCTTGGCATATATTTTCATAATGATTTAAGCGCAGGACTTGATAGTTTTCTCCGAGCACGACGCATACTGCATCAATCCGATAGAGCTTATTCCATTTTATGCGCGTTGCGTACGCAGCCGCATTTTCCTTAACCTTTTGCAGTTTTCTGAAATTGAGTGTTTCCTCTGGAGCCCCGAATTGTTCCCCAACTTTCGTGCGCACCTCCACGAACACCAGCACGTCTTTATGTTTCGTTACCAAATCAATCTCGGCGTATCGCGTCCGGTAATTCTGTGCAAGAATCTTGTGCCCTTTCTTTTTCAAATACTCGCTTGCCAAACGTTCTCCCAGCTGCCCGACCGATGCGTTGAACTTTTTATTCCTCATCGTGTATCTTTGGCCGATACTGCAGCGCTTCTGCCATATGCGCGACTGTAATGTCTTCTACCCCTTCCAAGTCGGCAATGGTCCTTGAGATCTTTTGCATGCGGAAATAAGAGCGCGCAGAAAGCTGAAAGCGCTTGGCGGCCTGCCGCAAAATGCGCTCCACTTCAGAGCTCAGGTGCGCGTACTGTTTAAGATGCGCGTTTTTCATTTCGGCGTTCACCTGAATGGCGTCTTTCGCGAAGCGCTCATGCTGGATGTTGCGCGCCAGCTTAATGCGCTCTTGTATGGAAGAGGACGGCTCTCC
>MHUO01000002.1:16303-32726 GCA_001825035.1 Candidatus Wildermuthbacteria bacterium RIFOXYD1_FULL_50_12
CAATGCGGTCCAGTATGGGGCCCGACGCGCGCTTCCGATATTTTTGAATTTCCCTCGGACTGCATATGCAGGGTTTTTTCGGATGATTCAGATATCCGCACGGGCAAGGATTGGCAGAGGCGACCAGCATAAACTGCGCAGGATATCGCACGCGGCCAAGCGCCCGACCGATGGTAACATATCCGTCTTCCAGGGGCTGGCGCAGGGCCTCCAGCACGGACCTCGGAAATTCATTGAATTCGTCCAGAAACAACACGCCCCTATGCGCTAAACTTATTTCGCCGGGCTGAGGCCTTGTTCCCCCGCCTATGATCCCGACCAAAGAACTTGAGTGGTGAGGAGCGCGGAACGGCCGAGCGGAAAGAAGCCCTCCTCCTACCCCAATGTTGCCCGAAGCTGAATAAATTTTGGTAACTTCCAAGGACTCTATCTGATGCAAAGGAGGAAGGATGCCGGGCAACGCGCGGGCAAGCATCGTTTTTCCTGCACCGGGGGAGCCTATCATCAAAATGTTATGGCCTCCCGTGGCCGCTATCTCCATTGCGCGTTTTGCCTGTTCCTGCCCCAAAATTTCTGCCATATCAAATTCTGCAATCGAACCTTCAGACAGCGTGGGGGCTTCAGACACTGCCGCCGGCTCCAACGCATACCGCCCGGCCAAATGCTCTACCACTTCTGCCAGATGAGCCGCCGGGTACACGGTAATCTCAGGAATCGCGGCGGCCTCGTTGGCGGAATCCTTGGGCACGAATAAATGCGTGTACCCAAACTCTTTTGCAAAGAGTGCCAATAGCAAGGCGCCCTTTGTGTGACGCAGCGACCCATCCAGTGACAGTTCGCCGAAAAATAATGTATTTTTCGGAATGCGAAAATCAAGCACCGCAGAAAGAATGCCCACAGCAATAGGGAGATCGTAAAAAGAACCTTCTTTGGGGATATCCGCGGGAGCCAAATTGACCGTAATTTTCTGCGCCGGGAATTCAATTTGGGAATTTAAAATCGCAGTTCTCACGCGCTCTTTGCTTTCATCCACCGCCTTGGAGGGCAATCCTACAATGTCAAATCCGGGCAATCCGCGCGAAGCCATATTAATCTCCACATCCACTCCCACGGTCTCCAATCCAATATGCAAGGCCGAAGACACCTTAATTAACATAATACTTTCCTCCTTCTTGTTTAATAATTCCCTGCAGTTCCATAAGGGAAAGCGTTGTTCCCAGCTGCGCGGCAGGCATCTGTAGGGTCCGCGCGATTACATCGGGCTCTAGGGACTCACGAGAAAGTATTTCTAAAATTTTCTGCTCAACGTCGGAATCTGTATGTGTCTTAGAATTTTTATGGCGATTCCGAGAGGAACCACTCTGATTGAAAAACGCCAAAATATCATCTGCCTCAGAAACGAAGGAAGCTCCCTCTTTGAGTAATTTTGCCGTCCCCTTGGAAACCTCGCTCGTAATGGGGCCCGGCACCGCAAATACTCTTCTCCCAAATGTTTTCGCAAGCTCTGCCGTTATAAGAGAGCCGCTTTTCAGCGCGGCTTCTACCACAAGCGTTGCCTTGCACAACCCTGCCACGATACGGTTTCTTCTCGGATAAGTCCAATATGTCGGCATGGCGGCGCCCTCATATTCAGAAAGAATCAAGCCGCCATTTTCCAAAATGCGCTCGTATACGTCTTTCTGGTATTCAGGGTGAATCCGCTCAATGCCGCAGGGCATAACCGCAATTGTCCTGCCTCCCGCCTCCAGAGCTGCCTTGTGCGCAGCAACATCTATCCCATACATAAATCCGGAAACGATGGTAACTCCGGCAGAAGCAACTTCGCCCACCACATGCTCGGTCGCCCGCCTCCCGTAGCTCGTCATATGTCTGCTCCCTACCACTGCCAGACAGTCCTTAAACAGCTCTGGATCCCATTCTCCGTGGTAATAGAGCCGCAGCGGCGGATCTACAATCTCTTTCAATAATCCCGGGAATCTCGAATCGGTCTTTTCAATAACCTTTATCATTTTAGAACAAACTGCGGAGCCAAACAAAGTATTCCTGCACGATCTGGCCTGCTCCCGCGACAAAAGCTGTCTGCTGAATTTCTTGCACCGTTTGCAAAAGGGCGTGCTGCCCCTGCACCACGTCCCAAAACAACAAGGCCACCGCCATTCCGTAGGCAAAAGCAAATTGGAGTTTATGCTTAAACGCTTCTTGTTCGGCAATCTCTTCTGGCCTGTTGTCCTCCCATGCGTCGGCATCGGGAGCGTATATCGGCAAGTTTGCAGGCGGATGCGCCTGGTTGCCAAGATGCTTCTGCAGAAGTTTCGCTTTATAGCTCTCCGATTGCTGTACGTATTCTTCCAGCCACTCTCGAGTAGTAGCCCAATTGCGGCCACGTTTCGTTGCTTTAAGTTTTTTCTGCCGGGCGCGCAAACTTAAATATTCCTGAGAATACCCGCAATACTGGGAGGCCTCTTGCAAAGAGATAAAATCGCTTTTATTGTCCATATCCGATATGCCCTATTTTCTCAAATCCTCGTGCGACTTTCAAGGTCTTTCAGGGTTCAGCTAAAATCGCCCGCGCACATAAAGCGGTTTACTCGCGCCCCCTCGCTTTAATGCTCAACAAAATCCCCAGTCCGATATAGGTTGCGATAAGCAGCCCTCCTCCGTAACTCACGAGCGGAAGCGATAAGCCAATGATGGGGAGGAGTCCGAGATTCATACCGACATTTATAAAAGTGTGCACTATAAACAGGGTAATCATGCCGGCCGCATACAGCCGAGAAAAATTATCTTGCGCCTCGCTTCCAATCTTCGCAATCCTCCAGAGAAGGATGGAGAGAAGAAAAAATATGAAAGAAATGCCGAGAAGCCCAAACTCCTCGGCAACCGCGGCAAAAACGAAGTCGGTTTGGGGCTCTGAAAGAAACGCGTATTGAGTTTGCGTGCCCTCAGCAAAGCCCTTTCCGAAAAATCCTCCGCTCCCAATCGCAATTTCTGACTGCAGCTGGCTCCATCCGATGCCCAAAGGATCGAGCTCGGGCTCAAGAAAACCAATAATTCTCGCTTTTTGGTAGTCCAGAAGAAAAACAGACCATGCCAAAGCAGAAACGAGCGCTCCAAGGGCGATAATGACAAAAAGGTGGCGAAAGCGAATCCCTGCCACAAGCAGGAGTACAACCCACAGGAGAGAAAGGAGAATAACGGAGCCGAGATCCGGCTGGAAGAACACAAGAAGCATGGGGAAGAAAAAATACAATCCGGTAAACACGATGTGCCGTATTCGATAGAGCTCCACGTGCCGCAAAGCAAAGTACTTTGCAATGATAATAATTAAGACGAGCTTCATATACTCCACCGGATCAATGGACAGGGGGCCCAGGCGATACCATCGCTGGGTGCCGCGGATTTCCGGGGCAAACACAAAAAGCCCTGCCAAGGCAACAAGGCCGACGATATACAGAAAAAGGATAAGATAAGAGTTGTTGCGGAGAAGACGATAATCAAAAAGGGATATGACGAACATAGCAAGAAGTCCGACTGCCAAGAACGCGACCTGTTTTTCAAAATTAGAAAAATTATCCCTCGCAATCGAGGAACTGTAGATGGAAACGAGACCTATCCCCGTCAAGCCGACGGCGCTTCCGATGAGAATCCAATCTAGGCCTCGAAGATGCGCGACAATATTCTGCATAATTCTTTTTCTCCGATCACTTGCACTCCAAGCTCTTTTGCCCGATCAAGTTTCGAGCCGGGGTTTTCGCCCTCCACTACATAGTCCGTCTTTTTTGATACCGATTCTGAAATCTCTCCCCCAAGTTCGCGTATCTTTTCTTTTGCCTCCTCTCTCGTCATGGTTGCCAGCGTTCCCGTCAATACAAATGTCTTCCCCGCAAGTTTTGTATCTTGTATTTTGTCCGCCGGCTGGCGGATTGCATCTTGTATGACGACTCCGACTTTCTGCAATCGTTTAATGAAATTAAGGTTCTCTTTTGTACGGAACCACGCGTAAATGCTCCTTGCTACTACTCCTCCCACATCGCGAACCGCCTCCAGCTCCTCTTGGGAAGCTTTTTGCAGCTTTTCCAAGCTTAAAAAACGCTCTGCCAAGTCGATTGCGGTTTCCTCCCCCACGTGGCGAATACCGAGCGCGTAGAGGAATCGCACCAGAGGAATGCGCTTGCTCGCCTGAATAGCCGCAACGAGATTTGCCGAGGACTTTTCCGCGAAACGTTCCAAAGGAATGAGATCGCCCTCGGTGAGTTCAAACAAATCCACCGCATCCCGTACCAAACCCTGTTCCCTGAGCTGATCAATGACTTTTGGGCCAAGTCCCTCAATATCAAACGCTTTCCGGGAAACAAAATGATAAAGGTGCTCTCTCCTCTTTGCCTGACAACCCGCATTAGGGCACCTTCTCACTGCTTCCCCTTCGGGGCGGATGAGCTCGCTTTTGCAAATCGGACAATGTTTTGGCATCTTAAATTCCTTTTCTTTTCCCGCGCGCAACTCCTTAACCACCTGCACCACCGCGGGAATCACATCTCCCGCCCGCTCCACCACGACGGTATCTCCAATCTTTGCGCCAAGCCGCCTAATCTCGTCTTCATTGTGAAGCGTTGCCCTTGAGATGGTAACGCCCGCCACCCGCACCGGCTCCAGCAAAGCCACGGGCGTAATCGCTCCCGTTCTCCCAATTTGAACCTGAATATCCAAAATTTTGGTGGTTGCCTGCTTTCCCGCGAACTTTAACGCGCGCACTGCCCGAGGACCTTTGCCTGCCACGCCGAGTTCTTGAAACACGGTATTATCATTTACCTGCACCACAATACCGTCAATATGAAAGGGGAGCGCCTCTCTTGTCTTTGCCGTTGCCTTCCAATAAGAAACGACTTCTTCAGGAGTCCTGCATACGCGCGCGGTGTCATCTGTCTTAAATCCGATCGCGCGCAAGATTGCGTGCTCTTCAGAATGCTTTGTCTGGCCGAGGTCCGTCACGAGATCGTATGCCATAAATTTGAGGGGGCGGGAGGCCGCAAGCTTGGGATCTAACTGGCGTATGGACCCCGCAGCTAAATTCCGCGGATTCGCAAAAGGTTCTTCGCCGCGTTTCTTGCGCTCTCTGTTAAACTTCTCAAAATCCTCTTTGGTCATATAAACTTCGCCCCTTACTTCCAACTCCTTGGGAGGAAATCTGAAATTCGAAGCTCGAGATTCGAAACGTTCCAACTTCAGAGGGATCGATTCAATGGTTTTCAGGTTTTGGGTAACATCTTCTCCAATTTGACCGTTCCCTCGTGTCGCCCCCAGCACAAACACGCCATCCCGATAAAGAAGCGACACGGCAAATCCATCAATCTTCAACTCCGCAAAATACTCAATACTTTTGAGTTTTGCGCCTTCGCGCGGAGCGCGAAGGCGCAAAAGATACGTTTCCCAGTCGCGCAATTCTTCTTCAGAAAAAACATCCTCAATGGAAAGCATGGGCGAACCGTGCCCTACCTTTTCAAACCGCTCAAGCGGCTCTCCTCCCACGCGCTGGGTTGGGGAATCGGGCGTGACCAAATCGGGAAATTCCTGTTCCAATTTCCAAAGCTCGTGCTTTAAAGAATCGTGCGCTTCGTCTGAGATTTCCGAGCTATCAAGCACATGGTAAAGATAGCGCTGGCGATTGATAACCTTCCGCAGTTTTTCAATGCGCTTTTTCGCTTCTGCTTTATTCATAAATCTCATCGGTCGGTCTGAACGTTTCGGACGGCTTCGGGGCTCGCTACGTTTCGCTGGAATCTACCCTTTGATTCTATACAGTAGTAGTAGCCCGGACAGTCAGAAGCGGTGGCGGGCTTTGATTCAAGCTCGTATTCAGAGTTGTTCGGAAGCGTTTCGGGCCCCGGTGGAAGATTGGCAGTCACACAGTCAAACACATCTCCGGTGGCAGTAGGTTCAATCGCGTTGCAATGAACCCTGTCTACGTACAGACCCCGCTCCGCGCCCGCGTCCGCGGCTCCGAACGCAAACACCGAATCCCCAAACCCACGCAACGCCCGAAGTTCAGCCACGATAATCCCGGTCAAGCCAACGCCGGCCGCAAGTAGCACCGCAGTCAAGATAAGGACCAAAAACATCATGGACCCTTTTTGGCGAGGAATGGAAGAATCAGTACACCACATCAAAAGTTCGCTGGGAAATGGTTGTTTGAACCCTGACCTTTGCGGCAGCCCCTTCTCCCTCTGCCTCAATGACAAAAGTCACGCGCGGCTGGAGCGCCACCTGCTGATCGGCGCCCTGCTGCACAACGCGGAAATTTGTAACAGTCATCGCAAGGGGCGTAAGGGATTGCGCGGCTCCGAAATTCGCCGCTTGATGGTCTGTTGATATCTGTTCCATAATCTGGTTTCCGCTAAGCAAAAAATGTCTGCATATGCCGTTCCGATCCAAAAACGTGATGGAGTCGTTTGTGGGCGAAACCTCGTAGTTCCAGCCCCGACCAACTCCCGTGAGGCACGCGGCAGGATCAGCGAGTTCTTTTTTCGCCTGTCGCAACGCTCTCCCCATATATTCTGCCATAAAAGAAACCTGGTTCGTGCTTTCCTGTATGGAAAGGGTATTGCGCTGAAGCACGAAGCCGGAAACGAAGAATTGAAACACAATCCCGCCCAAAAGCGCGAACAAGGCCACCGCTACAAGCATTTCCACAAGAGTGAATCCTGCTGTTTTTGATGCTGATATATTAGGCATACAATTATTATGGACTTGCCACAGTAAAACTAATTTCAAAATCGCTTACATTCGTATTGTAGAATTGACCGCTGCAGCGCACGTAGAAAGTATAACTCTCTCCGTCAGAAACAGGGACGGTATGGGAATGCGAAGTGCCTCCTGTAGTGGTAAAGTCAATGTTGTTTGCCGTGTCGTCGTACCTGATGCCGGGATTCTCTGAATATCTGCAGGTTGCGCTCTGGTTGGTGGCGAGCTGGAGCAGGGCGGTTGGGGTTCCCGCCGGCAACGTGCCGCTCGGACTCCCATTGGAACGGATAGGCGGAGCTAAGGTAAGCCAGTTGTACAATTCCGTGGAAGCGACTACGGATTGCGCCTCCCAAAAAACCTCTACGTCCACTCTCAAGATATCCGGCTCGCTGTCGTTAATGGTAATCTTGCGCCTGAAGGGCGTCTGGCCGCCTGTGCTGTAGTTATACATCCCGTTGTTGTCTCGCAAGAGGAGCGCGCCAGCGTACGAAATCAAGCTTGAACTGTTATATTGCGCCTGACATCCGCCGCCGCAACTTGTAAGGTTGATAATGGCTCCCCCGCAAGACCCAACCCCTTTCCATGCATCGGGGTTTGCAATAGGATTGCAAAGACCTCGTCGTATGGCGAGAAAGTTGGTATCGCGCATATTGCGCACGAGTTCAATTCCCTCTTGAGCAAGGTAGGCGGCTTCCGTGTGCCGCGCCACGCCTGAACTCGCGCGCAGATTGAAGACCACAAGCGAGAACACGCCCCCTGCCATAAGCAGAAGCACAAAGGTCGCCGCGATAATTTCCAAAAGAGTAAACCCTTTGCTCATTGAGCATTGACCATTGAACATTTCTCTCATTGTACCTCAATTACGCCTTTTGCACTTACGCTAATAATCCTTGTCGGCGAGTAGAGAGGTATCTTAACAATTTCCTGACTCCACCTGTTCGGAGGGCTGCAGTTAATGGTGCAGTACTGATCATACAGCACATTGGGATCAGATTGGGAAGCCGGAAAAGGGAAATCAAAACAATTAATCTGGGCCTGGTTAGGATCCACGCAATAGGGAGGATGATTAGCGCGCGGATTTTGATGTCCGGGCACGTCTCCTGTATGCCAATACTCATACCCCACGATTACCGCGTTCTGGGGCGCTAGTACGATAATACCAGACGCGTTGCCTCCGCTTATGCTCACGGATGGCTCGGGAGGGGAAAAAGTAACGCTGAGGGGATCTGGCCGCACTCTCTTCAATTCAAATCCCTGCTCAAAATTTATCGTTCTCACCACTTCGTCCTGCCCCGCCTGATATTCATTCGTATCGTTACACTCCGCGAACAAGATGTAAGAATCGGGCGCACTTGAGTCAAAATGAACTCCGTATCCGGATAAGTTGCCCGAACTGCAGGAAATGGACTCGTCTGCCCGCAGCGCAGAATTCATTGCGCCTCTGATGTTCTGGGCAATCACATAGGCCTCTCGATCCAAAGCCAAACTTTCCCTTGTAGTACGCCAGCTCACCATGGTTATTCCGGAGATAATGGCGATAATAACCGTAACAATGACGAGTTCTATTAATGTGAATCCTTTCATAATCAGAACGGAGATATCTCTCTCCAGTCGGGGAATGGAATTCCCACATTGAACGACTGCGCGTAGGCGCAGAAATTGCCATACGTGGGCTCGGTAATGGTTAAGGTGACGGTCTGTCCCGCGGCGAGATCGTCAAACGCAACCTGCTGGTTTCCGCGGCAAGAAGGGTCGCTGTCTGAATCGCACGTCCTGCCATCGCCAAAATCCCAAACGTATCGGGGACTGTATGCTCCTGCTCCGCATGCCGCGGGGAAAGAAGGAGTGCCATCCCTGCAAGCAAATTCTACATTGGTAAGGTTAATATTATTGATGCTGCTGCACCAGCAGCGCGAAGCATCACGAAGCTCCACCACCTCACCCAGCGTAGGGTTTTGCGGGATCATCTCAAAGCTTGGCTCGGGCGCCCGATGGCGGATGGTGCGGAACGATGCCACTCCCGGTCCCGTAGGAGGATCTACAGGAGCCCATTCAGACCATTTGGACCATTGCCCGCGGTTGTCTTTTACCCGAACCGCCCAATAATAGGAACGTAACGTGACTAAAGTCCTGTTAAAAAACGGGTGGCCAAAGGTAACGTCATTCAGTATATTTCCGGATTTGGGGATATAAAATTCAACGACGTTGCCGGAGCCACAGGTGCCGCCAGTAGGATTTGCCGTTAGACTATCATTCCCCGGGCAACTATTGATATGCGTAGGACAGCCACCGGCGAGACAATTATCGTTTTCCCGCACCAGCACCTGAAAGGCGTCCTGCGTATCGCCAAGGTTCGCGTCTTCAAAGTCCCATTCCAGGCGCACAACGGCCGTATTGGAACCGCAATAGGCGGCGCTGGGAGCAAGCTCTACTGGTTGCAGGTTGACGGCATCCGGACGTGCGTTTAAATCAATGAGAACAGCGTAGCTCGGCGTCCCCCCAGAAGTTCTACTGTTGAACGAAATCCAGCCAGGGCCTTCTCCCGCGTTTGCGTTTCCGCTCCAAGCCCAACCTTCTACCTCCTGCGTTTCTTTTTTCCAGACCAAGCCGTAGTTGCCGGAATTGCCTGCCCCATCGTCCCAAACGCCGCGAAGTTTGATCCAGCCGTCCCATCCACCGGCCCTGTTGCCGGCTCCAGACCCCGTACACTTGCTTCCATCCCACAAATTGTCTTGGCACGCAGAGATCACGCGCGCCCATCCGCAAATGTCGTACTGATTTCCGCCGCACACATCTCCCCCTAAAGTCATGTCAACGCGAGCGATGCATTCTTCTGTCGGCAAGTCACCGCACAAGTCCGTGGGGCTTTCGGGCGGAAGTCCGGTTATGTCGCGGTCAAAACTTATCCAGCCAAAGTGCGGCGACCACGCATATCCTTTCAATACGCCGGTAGTAAAGTTTGACTGGGTCTTAAACCCCTCAATTTCTCCCGGGAGATTGGAAAACGACTCTCCGGAAATCGGATCCTCCCACGAAAGATACAGCCGCGCCGCAAGATTTGGATTGCCATCATAGCTAAACCAACTATGACTTTCCCCCGCACTTACGCCGGTACCATCCTCCAGCAAGACAAGAGCGTCCAACGATCCAAATAATCCAACGAGCTCCTGGAGCTGGCCGGCCACAGAGGGCGTACGAATCCACCAGGTTCCCGGTTCACTCGGATCCTCCTTCTCATTTCCCCAAACCCAATCAAACTCCCCCGTTCTGTTGGGCCATCTATGGTATGGGCTGTTCGCGCTTGAGAAAGTAGGCGGCGCCGCATCTTTCTGAAACGCAAGCGTTGTGACGATATTTTGGTGACCCCAGGACATATTGCGTAATCGCACGTATGCGCCCAGGATATTTGCGTTATCTGAAATACCCAATCCCGTCCATCGAAATCCGCCCCACGTTGCTTGCCCACTGCTTCCCGGGTTGCCCGCAAATACGCCATTATTACCGTTGGTATGGGAATAGTCTGGCCAGCTGTCGGGATCATGATAAGCGTCGTCCGAACTCTGCTCAATGGGAATACCGAAGTCGTTTTCCGAATTAAAAGCAATCCAGCCAAAGGTTTCGCTCCACGCCCAGCCAGAAGCATCCGGCTCCTCGGCGGCGAAAATCGTCTGCACGAACAAAAGGAAGCCGAAGCCCCCGATGAGGGCGCCGGCAACAGCAAAAATAATTGCAAGCTTATGCGTTACTCTCATGCGGCCGCGAATTATTCCTCAATCAAATCACCGGTTATCGTATAAAACGCATCTTCTCCAATAACGTACGCTTCCATGCGGCGCGTTTCGCCATTCCAAAAGAGCATTGCCTCTTCATGCTCCTGGACATCCTTAGCGAAATTTCGTATCGTCTCGCGAGTTTCCGCGGAAAATGACACATACGGAGGGTCAACTCCTCCGAGCGCCGTTAATTTTCCGGTAATATTTACGTTGGTGTCAAAAATAGCATCCGCAAAAGATCGAAATCCCGTCACGCGGAGGACCCCGGCCTTGTCCTGAGCGACAGAACTTACGTTAATGGGAGTCGCTACGTTTGCTCCCGGAGGAACCGCTGTCGGGGTTTGGAATACCGCAAACACGCTATGCCCCAGAAGCGCAAGCCCAAACATGCCGCCGAGGAAAATAGAAATAAGCAGTTGTTTTTTCATAGTTTTTACCTTTATTTAAAATTTATTATCCCTTAGTTTGCAGGGGCCAAGAGATCCTCGCGAATCCGTTCTTTTTCTTCCTCTGTCAGGGAATGGAGCGGGGGGGAGGTCAAATCTTCTTTAATTTGCTGTTCCATTCCTTCAGAAAGCGGATATTGAGGGGGGGCCAGGAGTTCTCGTCTTATTCGCTCTTCTGGCGTTTCTGCCGGCGCAATATCTTCAGCGCGCTGAATGCCCAGAAAGCGCACCGCCCAGACGATAAAAAGCGCGACGGCCGCAACCAAAACAATACTGCCTATGTAAAAAAGTGTTTTCTTCTCCATATCCCAATGAAATCTAATTGAGGAGCGCGTTGTATTCTTCCACGATTCGGCTGCCCCAGAAAAGAGCTAAGAATGTGCCCGCGATCAGAAAGGGACCAAAGGGAATTTCGGATTTCAATTCCTTCTTCTGGAAAGCGATGAGTCCTATTCCTATTATAGCACCGGCGAAGAACGCAGCAAACAGAGCGACCAAAATGTTGGGCCAGCCGAGGAACAAACCCATAAAGAAGGCGAGCTTCACGTCGCCAAAACCCATTGCCCGGCCGCGGGAAAACAGAAAAACCGCGAGGAAGAAGGCAGTAGTGCCCAGGGCGGCGTATAGAGTATTTAGTATCTCGTATCTTGTATACGATTGAAAAAACATACGAGATACTACATACCAAATACCAGATATAAAAATCGCGGGCAGGAGAACTTTATCAGGCAAGATATAATGCCGCAGATCATACACAAACAGGATGATCAATAAACTCGCAACGGCAGCTAAGTAGAGAAGGTTTAGAAATTGGGGAATTAAAAATTCATTCAATCCGCCAGCTGACGGAGAAAATTCAAAATTAAAAATTGCAACAAAGATTATTGCTGTTGCCAACTCTACCAAAGGATATTGCCATGATATGGGTTTTCCGCAATAGCGGCATCGCCCTCCGAGCATCACAAAACTTGCCACAGGAATCAAATCCTGCCATGAAAGCTGATGCTTGCACTGCGGGCAATACGATCGCCCCTTGAACGCGCTTTTTTTACCCTGAGCAGAGTTAAAGGACTCCCCTATCCTATAAATCACCGCGTTCAAAAAACTCCCAACCGCCAACCCGAACAAAAATACAAAGACATTCAACAGAAACATTCTGCCATTGTATCACAGCCAAACAGAAAACGCCCCGATGCGACGGAGCGTTTTCCTTGTATCCACAATGGTGTTTACGGCGGGCAAGGGCCAACAGCCGCGCATGCGGCAGTTCCCTGACTACCCGTGGAATCCACGCAAAGTATTCCGCCGGTCGCCAGTGCCGCAGAAACACAGTATTCATCGCCGGCTGCAAAGCATAACGGAAGCGCTCCTCCCTGATTGTTAATATCGGTCTCAAGATTTGTAAGCTGAGTACCGTATGTGGCATGAGCGCCATTTAATGTATTGGCCACATCGCACAAAGAGGTGTACGCGAGAGGGCTTGCATTATTGAACACGAGTTCTGCTACCGATCTTGTTTGTTGTAGGGCGGCTTGAATCCTTGCATCTCTTGCGCTGTCTCTGGCGCCGCCAAGGGAAACGAGCACGATTCCGGCGAGTAAGCCGATAATCGCTATAACCACGAGCAGCTCAATTAGTGTAAAACCTTTTTGTCGCTTGAACATAGAAGCTTTCAACTATTCACAATACTCGACCTTTTCTTGATGTCTTTTTGAGGCCGGCAGAACATTCTGCCAAGCTTTTTTTATTGTATCACTAAAAAGAAGGTGCAAGAAGTCAACCTGTGGAAAACTTAACGGATTCCGGCGGTGATGCTCTGGTAGAGCGGAAGCATCAAGGAAGCCATCACTCCTCCCACCAGCACGCCAAGCACTACAATAAGCAGGGGCTCAATTAAAGAAATGAATGCGTCCACGCTCCGGTCCATCTCACCCCGGTAGAACTTCACGATTTCGGCAAGGGTTTCGTCCAACGCGCCCGATTTTTCTCCCACTTTTATCATCTGCGTAAAGGTGGGGGGGAATTCCTTTGGGTATCGCTCAAACACGTCCGCCACTTTACTTCCCTGAGCCACCGAATCCTTTGCCCGTTGGATGATGCGCTCGTAGGTTTCGTTCCCCACAATTCTGCCCGTGATGCCGATGGATTCCACAATGGGCACCCCTCCCGTAATTAAAGTGGAGAGGTTTTCCCCGAATCGCGAGACGTACATTAAGCGGAGAAAACCTCCTACGATGGGAATCTTCAGCAGCGCCCGGTGCACCACCCTTCTCCCGCCCTTGGTTTTTGACAAACGTCCTATCCCCACAATTGCGCCCACAATAAGCAGGGCAACCAGCCACCACCACTGGCGATAGAAATTGGAAAACGCGATCACCCATTGGGTTATCAAGGGAAGTGCTGCGCCGCTTTCCTCCAGAATCTGGGTGAGATTGGGGAGCACCAAAATGGTCAAGAGCGTAATCACCACGAAGGCGATCACGATCACAAAAATAGGGTAAGTGAGCGCTCCCTTGATTTTGCTTCTGAGCTGGTGTTCCCGCTCTAAATGGTCCGCCAAATACTGGAGCACGTCGGAAAGCTTGCCCAGCGTTTCTCCGCGCTTTACCATATTGATGTAAAAGGAGGAGAATGCGTCGGGATGTTTTGACAGGGCGTCAGAGAACGAGGTTCCTGCCTCCACGTCCTGGGAAATCTGAAAAATCCTTCTTCTGAAGTTTTTACTTTTGAGCTGGCTTCCGATAGTAGACAGAGAATCCACGAGAGAAACGCGCGATTTAAACATAATCGCCAACTGCCGGGAGAAAATCATCACTTCTTTTTCTGAAACGCGTTCAAGAAAAGAAATTCGCCTTGCGTACAAGGGTTCTTCCTTGATCTCCTGGAGCCGCGTGATGTATAAGCCATGCCGATCAAGAACCTGCAGGGCCGCCTGCTCGGAACTTGCCTGAATAATTCCCTCCTGATGTCTTCCCTGCTCGTCGGCTGCTCGATACTCAAACTTCATACAGTTTATCCGCGCACAAGCGTTCGAAGCTCCGCGGGATTAAGCGAGTATCTGAGTGCATTTTCCATGGTAATCTCCCGAATCTTCACAAGGGCCGCCAACGCGCGATTCAGCGAAATCATCCCTTCTTCTGCGGACGTTTCAATCACGAGCGGAAGTTCGTGCACTTTATTCTCCCGGATGAGGTTTGCCGCGGCGGCGTTTACCATCAGCACCTCGCACGCCGGGATTAACCCTCCCTGATTCCGGGGAAGCAGTCGCTGAGAAACAACGCCGAGCAGGGAGCCCGAAAGCTGGGCGCGTATCTGGCCCTGCTGTTCTGCAGGAAAAGAATCTACAATTCGGTGTACCGTCTGCGCGGCGGAATTCGTGTGCAAGGTGGCAAAAACCAGATGCCCGGTTTCCGCCGCCGTAAGAGCCGTAGCGATGGTTTCGGCGTCCCGCATTTCTCCCACCATAATAACGTTGGGGTCTTGCCGAAACGTGGCGCGCAGAGCGGAGGCGAAATTCTTGGTGTCTTTTGTCACTTCGCGCTGGTCTATGACGGATTTGTCGTCTCGAAACACATACTCAATGGGATCTTCAATGGTAATAATATGCTCTGCCCTCGTGCGGTTAATTTCGTCTACTATGGAGGCGAGCGTCGTGGATTTTCCGTGTCCCGAGGGGCCCGCAATAATTACAAACCCCTGGCTGGCGCGCGTGAATTGGTGCAATACGGAAGGCAAGTTGAGCTCTTCTATCGTAAGAATGTCCTGAGGAATAAACCTAAGCGCGATGCTCAAGTTTCCCATCGTATAAAAAATGTTCCCGCGGAATCTCGCGCCGCGCTCCTCGAGGTTATAAGAAAAATCAATCTCTCTGTCTCGGGCAAGTTTTGCCCTCTGTTCCTCGGTGAGCAGCGCCTGAGCGAATTCTTCGGTAAACTGCGCGGTGATCGGGGGCTTCTTGCTTAAAGGCACCAGTCCTCCGGAAATTCTTAGGATGGGGGGCTGTCCGACCGAAAGATGAAGATCGGACGCCTTCTCTCCAATGGTTATGTCCAAAAGCTCCTGAATTTCTTTCTGGAGTGGGATAGATGGATTTCTAAATTTCATACGGTTCCTATAAGTTTTACGACTTCTTCAGCGATTTGGCTCGGCGTATAATGGGCTTTAATAAGATATTTGCTGGCTCCGAGGCGCAACCCTTTCTCAATTTCTTCTTTTTGCCCAAGATTTGAGAGAATAATAATTGGAATGCCCCTGAACTTCTCTATCTCCCTAACTTGCCGGAGAATATCCCAGCCGTCCATGCTTGGAAGCACGATATCCAGCAACACAAGGTCGGGCTTTCCCTCTTCAATTGCCGCGAGCGCCTTCTCGCCTTGCTCCGCAACCTGCACCTCAAAGCCACTCTGCCGCAATTTCGTCGTATAAATATCCACCAGCAAGGGATCGTCTTCAACAAGTAAAATCTTTTTCATGATTCTGCGGTCACCCGGAGCACCTCTTCGAACGTCGTAACTCCGTCCAGCACTTTTAAGATACCGTCCTGTCTCATGGTAAGCATGCCCTCCTCCTGGGCCGCCTTTTCCACCTTTGACTCCGAAGCACGCGTGTTTACGAGTTCTGCGATCCGATCAGACATCGCGAGCGTTTCCATAATCGCAATGCGGCCAGTATAGCCGCTCGCCCCGCATCTTTTACAGCCCACGGGGTGAAATATAAATAATTCTTCCTGGTTCTTGCCCACTGTGGGAGGAAGCTGTTTTCTGGCGGCGGGGGGGAGTCCCTGAATCTCGTTCCACAGCAGCTCGCGAATTCCCTTCTCGGGCTCCACCTTCTTTTTGCAGTCGTTGCATAATCTTCTCACGAGGCGCTGAGCGATTGCAAGGGCGAGGGTGGTGGGAATGAGGTATCGGTCTACGCCCATGTCGAGCAAGCGGGGAATAACGCCGGAAGCGGAGTTCGTGTGCAGGGTGGAAAGCACGATATGCCCCGTGAGTGCCGCGTGTATAACGAGTTGAGCGGTTTCTGAATCGCGCACCTCTCCTACCATAATGATATCGGGGTCTTGGCGAAGCAGCTGACGGAGTCCCGAAGCAAAATCATACCCAATCTCGGGTTGCACCTGCGATTGGTTGACGCCGTCAATAAAGTACTCCACCGGATCCTCCAAGCTCAAAATGTTGACCGTTTCCTTGTTGAGCTGGCGCAATATCGCATACAGAGTGGTTGTTTTCCCTGATCCTGTAGGACCGGTCACCAGAATAAGTCCGTATGGACGCTCCGTCGCTTTCTTAATGCGCTTCAGGTTCATGCTTTCAATGCCGAGATCCTCAAAGCTTTTGAACGCCGCGGCGGGATCAAGCACCCGAAGAGCAACCTTTTCGCCCTGCGGAGTGGGAAACGTGGCTACCCTAAAATCAATGGCGCGCCCCCCGACCACGGCAGAAAACCTTCCGTCCTGCGGCTTTC
>MHUO01000003.1:0-12923 GCA_001825035.1 Candidatus Wildermuthbacteria bacterium RIFOXYD1_FULL_50_12
TGCGATTTTTTCTATTTGCTTTGCCCAAAAAAGAATTTTTGCTATAATGTAAATGTATCCAACTTGTGCAAGTCATCTTTTTTAATGGCCGTCCTAGCCAATTCGAGGCAACTTGGATTGAACGCACTAGGGCGGCCATTTAAGTTCTAATAAATTAACTAAAATAATACTATGCAAAAATTCTTTTTATACGCCCGCAAATCCACGGATATTGAGGACAAACAAATTTTGAGCATTGAAGCGCAAATCACAGAATTGCGTGCTTTTGCCAAACAAAACAATCTTGATATCATTGAGGAATTTATAGAAAAGCAATCAGCCAAAATTCCGGGTAGACCGATTTTTAGTGCTATGTTGAAAAAAATTGAGAATGGCGAGGCGAACGGAATTTTATCTTGGCATCCCGATAGGTTAGCGCGCAATTCTGTGGACGGAGGAAAAATCATTTATCTCATAGATTGCGGGCGTATTGTAACGTTGAAATTCCCTCAATTCTGGTTTGAATCAACTCCTCAAGGAAAATTTATGCTGAACATTGCCTTTGGGCAAAGCAAATACTACATTGATTCTTTGAGCGAAAATGTCCGTAGAGGTTTGCGCCAAAAAGTTCGTAGAGGAGAGTATCCAGGTCCTGCTCCGATTGGATATATCAATGACCCAAGAACGAAAACAGTTATCGTTGATAGAAAGAAGACGAAAATTATTAAACAAGCCTTTGAACTTTATTCAAAAAATCATTCTTGCTTTGAAGATATAGCCAACTTTTTGGCGCAAAATGGAATCTTGCGAAGAAGCGGAAAAATCTGGCATAAAGACAGGGTAAAATATCTTTTGACAAATCCTTTTTACTACGGACATTTTCGCTACGCTAAAGAAGTTTATGAGGGCAAACACGAGCCAATCATCGCAAAAAAACTTTTTGATAAAGTTCAAGAAGTTTTGAAGCAGAGAGGACGACCGAGACATAAAACAGAAATTGAGCCGCAAATTTTCTGCGGCCTACTTCATTGTGGCTCTTGTGGCATGATGATAACTGGCGAATACAGGGTCAAGAAACAGAAAAATGGCAATGTCCACGATTATATTTATTACCATTGCACAAAAAAGAACAAATCAATAAAATGTCCCGAACCCTGTATTCGCCAAGAGGAATTGGACAAGCAAATTTCCTCTCTGCTTCAAAAATTTTCTTTGCCTGCGGATTGGGCGGAAAAACTTTTAGAAATGGCGGAAGCGGATAAAGAACAATCCGCCAAATCCGTTTCTGCTTTTGTTCAGGAAAACAGAGAAAAGATAAAAGCAATCAATATAAAACTCCAGCGACTTTTAGACGGCTATTTAGAACAGGATATTGAGCGTGAAATTTACCGAGAACAAAAAGCCAAACTGCTTTCCGAAAAGAAGTCGTTGGAAGAACAAAGCATCAAACTTGAACAAAAGCAGAATGATTGGCTCGAACCGATGGAAAGCTGGATAAATTACGCTCAAAACCTCTCAAAAACCGCAAGGGATAACAACCTTTTAGAGAAAAAGGTTGCCGCCAAAGAAATCTTTGGCTCGAACCTCTGTTTGGCGAGCCGCGCTTTGCGTGGCGAGCCAGAAAATCAATGGGCGGCGCTGAGCGCCGCCCGCGAAATGGCTTCCAAAAAAGCGGAACGTCTGGTTCTGGTGGGCACGCCTGGATTCGAACCAGGAACCGGTCGTGTATAAGACGACAGCTCTACCGTTGAGCTACATGCCCCTTTTTCGAGGCAGGGATTTGACTGGTTTGCCGACAAGCTGCTCAAATTCCTCGCGCTCTATTGTTTCCTTTTCTATCAGAACTTGGGCGATTTTGTCCAGCGTCTTGCGTTTTTGCGAAAGTATTTTTCCTGCGGTTTTCCGTGCGCTTTCTATAAGCTGAGCAACTTCTCGGTCTATCTGGAGAGCTGTTGCCTCAGAGTAGTTTTTTCCTGATTCCACGTCTCTTCCCCAAAACGGCATGTACTCCTTTTCCCCGAAGGTAACGGCTCCCACTCTTTCAGACATTCCGAAATCCTTTACGATACTGCGCGCGATTTCCGATGCCTTTTCCAAATCATTGCTTGGGCCCGTGGTGATGTCGAGGAACACCAGGAGTTCTGCCGTGTATCCCCCGAGCAGTACGGCGAGTTCGTCAACAAACTCAGCGCGCGATTTGAGATGTTTGTCTTCCGCAGGGAGCTTTAAGGTGTATCCGCCGGCTCTGCCGCGCGAAATAATGGAGATTTTGCGCACCGGGTCCACATTCTTTAAAGAAGTTGCCACAAGCGCGTGACCCGCTTCGTGATATGCGGTGATCTTCTTTTCTTTTTTGGAAAGCACGTGACTTTTTCGCTCGGGGCCAAGCAGTACTTTGTCTATGGATTCAAATAATTCGGCTTGGGAAATCTGCTGCTTGTTTCTTCGGGCCGCCAAAATAGCAGCTTCGTTCATAAGGTTGGCGAGATCCGCCCCGGAAAATCCCGGGGTGCGTTCTGCAATTTCGCGGAGCCGTACGTCTTCGGCGAGCGGCTTGCCTTCCGCATGGATTTTTAGGATCGCATCCCTGTCATTTACATCGGGGAGGTCCAAAATTATTCTTCGGTCAAATCTCCCCGGCCGCAGAAGCGCAGGATCCAATACGTCGGGGCGGTTGGTTGCAGCAATGACTATTTGCGTATCATCGCGGTCAAAGCCGTCCATTTCAACGAGAATTTGATTGAGCGTTTGTTCACGTTCGTCGTGTCCGCCGCCAAATCCAAATCCCCGCGTGCGGCCGATTGCGTCTAATTCGTCAATAAAAATAATGGAGCGCCCCGCTTTCTTTGCCGTTTGGAATAAATCCCGGACCCTCGAGCTCCCAACTCCTACAAACATCTCAATAAATTCCGACCCCGACGCGGAAAAGAACGGCACCCCGGCTTCTGACGCGACCGCTTTTGCAAGGAGTGTTTTCCCCGTCCCCGGGAGACCGACGAGCAAGACCCCGCGCGGAATTTTCGCCCCCATTTGCAGATATTTTTTCGGGTATTTCAGAAAGTCCACCACCTCCTGCACTTCTTCTTTCGCCTCTTTCAAGCCCGCTACGTCTTTGAAGTTGACTTTCTGTTTGAGCTGTCCTTCAGCGCCAAACAATCGCGCCCTTGCCTTGGTGAAATCAAACGCCTGACCAATGCCTGATCTCGCCTGGCGAAACATCATCCAGAAAAAGAGGAAAAATATGAGAAGCGGCAGAAGTACGAGGGCAAGGGGTCCGACGAGTGCCCCAAATCCGCTTTCTTCTCTCGGCTCAATGTCCACCCGGGCGAGTTTGTCTTGAGCAACGCCGAGCTGCAAAAGGGTTTCTGGCAAAACGGCTTGGGGCTCCTTTGTGGATTCTTTGGTGGAGCCGTCAGCATAAGAGATGGTCAGTTTGGTGCCCGAAACAACAATTTTTTCCACCCGTTCTCCTGAAATATCTTTGGCTAGCTGCGAAAGCGAAATTCGCTCCACGCTCTCAAATGGCCCTGAAAAAAGCGCAAATAGTGCCGAGATCGTGAGCAAGATCAGAATGACAAAGAGAAAGTTTTTGGTCAGCGTGCGCATCAAAGTTATTTTAACACAAAGGCCCGAAACTTCAAGGGAAAAGCCAGGAGGAGTATAGTGAAAGAATGAGAAAATGCATATGCGCGATTTTGCTGCTTTCCCTGGTACCCTTGGGCGCGGGGGCGCAAGTGGTTATCAACGAAATTGCGTGGATGGGCGCGCCCCCGGAGGGGGTAGATGCAAAGCAGGGGTGGAGGTATGAATGGATTGAGCTGTATAATCTTTCGGACGCGGCTGTCGGACTGAATGGCTGGAGGATTGAATTGTACAGAGAAAAACTTGATTACGAGATTGCATTATACGGAAGCATACCTTTGCAGGGATATTTCCTTGTCGGTGCTTCAGAAAGAATTCCCGGAGTGGATGTGAACTATGCAAACTTGGCAGGTAAGTTCGCAAACACAGGGCAGAGGGTTGTGTTGAAGAATGCAAGAGACGAGATTGTGGAAGATGTGGACGCAAGAGAAGGATGGTTTGGCGGCGATAACGACATCAAGGTTACTATGGAACGAAGATTCCCGGACCTGGCGGCGAATGATCCTGAAAATTGGGGTTCAAGCCGAAACGCGGGCGGAACCCCAAAAAGTCAAAACAGCTTGTTTGGCAAGGAGAGAGTTCTGTCGCTTTCTCAAAATCCCGGTTTTTCTTCAAGCGATGCAATAAAAAAAGAACCCTTTTGGTCTTCTTTTTTTGAAACCCTAACGAACCGGATTTTTATTCGGGCGTTTCTGTTTGCTCTTGTTTCTGCTGCTGCGATTTTGGTTCTGCGGCAGCATCTGCTTGGTTCTCTGTCACAAGACGCAAGCTCATTCGGTGCTCGGCGGGATTGAGGTCCAAAATCTGGAACATATAGGTTTCTCCGGGCTTCAGCATTTCTTCCATTTTCGTCTTGGTGCCGAACTCTGAAATGTGGCACAGTCCCTGGATTTTTTCTTCAATTTCCACAAACGCTCCAAAGGGATTAAGTTTCGTAACTTTTCCCTGCACGATATCCAATTTGGCGTGGCGCCTTTCGATTTCTTTCCACGGGTCCTCTTTTAAGGCCTTGAGCGAAAGAGAAGCACGGCCTCGGGAAAGGTCCACAATTTTTGCCTTCACCCGATCGCCCACTTTTAAAATCTGCGCCGGATCCTCAATAATCTGCCAATCAATTTCAGAAATATGAATAAGTCCCTCAACTCGTTCTTCGTCCGGCCCGCCTGTCTGCGCAGGCAGGTCTGCGGGGAATTTGATAAACGCTCCGAAATCAACCACGCCCGTAATTTCTCCCTCTACGACATCGCCCACCGCAAAACGCGCCAACTGTTCCTTGAGCCGAGTTCGCTCTCCCGAACGTTCAGAAAGAATGACTTTTCCGTCCTGGGGATTTAAGTCGAAAACCTGCAGTTCCAGCTCTTGTCCTACGAAGGCCTGCAGGGCGCGCAGAATTTTTGAAGGATCCCCATCTTCCACACGGGGATAGTGTTCTTGCGCAAGTTGGGAAACGGGCAGGAATGCCTGCGTCCCATGAAGATCCGCAAGCAAGCCGCCCTTATTTGCCCCGATAATTTTTACGGGGAACACCTCTTCTTTTTCTTTCATCTCTTTTAAGCGATCCCACGTGAGTTCTTTCCCCGCTTCTTTGAGCGAGAGCTCAATATATCCGTCCTCATTTTCCAAGTCCACGATTTTCGCTACGATCGTCGTCCCCGGCTTTACGTTTCTGAGCGCGGCTCTTTCTTCCAAAAATTCGCGGCCATAGATAATGCCGGTTCCTTGCGGACCGAGGTCCAGATACACGGCTGACCGGCCAATGCCCAAAACCCGTCCTTCCACAAGGTCTCCCACGCGAAAGGGCTTAATAAGCTCAAATTTGGACTTTTCTCCGTTGCCCGCCAGCTGGCGGGGCGGATCCGTTGTTTGAAGCATACCCCCTAGTTTATAGAAGATAGAATTTTTTTGCAAGCCCCGCCTGCGCCTGGCCTGCGCAGGCAGGCGGGCAGGCCTGCCTACATCCATGCCGTTGAAATTGAGCAGATTTCGTGATACACTATCTTCGTATGCAGATCACGTGGAAAGGGCAGGCCTGTTTTTCTATTACCGCCCAGCGCAACAAGCAAGAGCAGGTTAGGCTCGTCATAGATCCTTTTGACCCCTCCATAGGCCTGAATTTGCCTCCTCTTGAAGCAGACATCGTGCTTTCCACGCACGATCATTCAGACCATAACAATATAAAGGGAGTGAAGGGTGCCTCGCCGTCCGGAGGGGAGCCGTTTGCCATTACCGGCCCGGGCGAGTATGAAATAAAAGACGTGTTCGTTCGGGGGATTTTGTCCTTTCACGACGAGAAGCAGGGTTCAGAACGCGGGACAAATGCCATATACGCGATTGAAACAGAAGGCATGCGGCTTTGCCATTTGGGCGACCTTGGTCAGGCAGAGTTAACCGAAGACCAAGTGAGTAAGATAGGAAATGTGGATATTCTGTTTGTCCCAGTGGGCGGCGTATATACTATAGGGGCAAAGGCGGCGGCAAACATTGTGCATCAGGTTGAGCCCCGCATCGTGATTCCCATGCACTATATGCTGCCCAAACTCAAGTTCAAGCTTGAAAAGGCGGACGATTTTCTGAGGGAAATGGGAGCAAAAAACGCGGAACCTCAGGGGAAACTGAACATAAAAGTGCGCGATTTGTCGGGAGAAGAAACAAAAGTGGTAGTGCTTACTCCTTGAATTGTGAATTTTCTACAAAAACTCCAAAGCTTGCCGGAAAGGCAGAAAAAAATTATTGTTTGGGGAGCAACAATTCTGCTCGGAATCGGACTGCTTGCCTGGTGGATTCCCCGTATGAGTGAACGCTTGAGAATCCAGGAAGGGTCAGGTCTTGGAGAGCAGTTTCGGTTTCAAGAATTGCGAGAACAATTAGAGAATATTCCTTCTAAAATCAATGGCGAACAATAAGGTAGAACCAAGAGAAATTGTGGAGGAGATGCGCGGCTCTTACATTGACTATGCAATGTCGGTGATTGTGGCGCGCGCGTTGCCAGACGTTCGCGACGGATTAAAACCTGTACACCGGCGCATTTTGTATGCCATGCACGAAGACGGACTCACCCATGGGGCAAAGTACCGAAAGTCAGCCACCGTTATCGGCTCCACGCTCGGAAGGTACCACCCGCATGGGGATGTTGCCGTGTACGACGCTCTCGTGCGCATGGCGCAGGATTTTTCCATGCGCTACCCCCTTATTGATGGGCAGGGAAACTTCGGCTCCATAGATGGTGATCCGCCGGCCGCCATGCGGTATTCGGAAACCCGCATGTCGCGCGTGGGGGAAGCCATGCTGCAGGACATTGGCAAAGACACCGCGGACTTTATAGACAACTACGACGGAACTCGCAAGGAGCCCGTGGTGCTCCCTTCTCCCTTGCCCCAGCTCCTGCTCAACGGAACGCTCGGCATTGCGGTTGGCATGGCGACAAACATTCCTCCGCACAACATCCGGGAAGTGGTAGACGCCACCGTGTATTTAATTGATAATCCAAAAGCCGCCACTGTGGATCTTTTTGAATTTATAAAAGGGCCCGATTTCCCGACCGGCGGCATTATCTATAACCGAAAAGAAATCATTGAGGCCTATTCCCAGGGGAAGGGGCCCATTACCACGCGAGGAAAGGCGGAAATTGCGGAGGGCGACCCTTCGACAGGATCAGGGCAGGCAAAGAAAACGCAAATTGTCATCACAGAAATTCCCTACCAGGTAAATAAGGCCTCGCTCGTGGAGCAGTTTGCCAAGCTCGTGCAGGACAAAAAAATAGACGGCGTGAGAGACATCCGCGACGAATCAGACAAAGACGGATTGCGCGTGGTGTTTGATTTGCAGAGGGACGCCCACCCCCAGAAAATCTTAAACCGTCTATATAAATTCTCCGATCTCCAAAAATCGTTCCATCTAAATATGCTCGCCTTGGTAGATGGTCTCCAGCCCAAGGTGCTTTCGCTCGTGGAAATTCTGCAGTACTTCATTGACCACCGGAGGCAGGTGGTTTTGCGCCGCACCAAATACGATTTGGAGCGCGCCAAGGAGCGCGAGCATATTTTGGAGGGTTTGCACAAGTGCTTGGCGGACATTGACCGGGTGATCAAAATCATTCGCGGAGCCGCGGATCGCGAGGATGCCAAGGTAAAGTTGATGAAAGGGTTTCGGCTCACCGAAATTCAGGCAAATGCCATTCTGGACACCCGCTTGGCGCAGTTAGCTCGTCTGGAGCGCCAGAAAATTGAAGACGAGCTCAAAGAAATCCGGGAGAAAATCAAAGAATTTTCCGCGACTTTGGCAAGTCCCAAGAAAATAGATAGCGTCATCAAAAAGGAGCTTGCGCAATCCCAAGAGGCGTTTGGCGACGAGAGGCGGACCAAACTCGTGGTGCAGGGCGTGGGCGAAATCGCAGAAGAGGATTTGGTGCCCCAGGAGGACACCATTATCACCATCACGCAGGGCGGGTACATCAAGCGCATCAATCCTTCCGTGTATAAAATCCAAAAGCGAGGAGGGAAGGGCATTATGGGTATGAAGACGAACGGAGACGACATTGTGGAACATTTCTTGTTTGCCAAGACCCACGATTCTCTGCTGGTGTTTACCGACTCTGGAAAAGTGTTCCAGGCCCCTGCCTATGAAATTCCCGAAGCCACGCGCGTGTCCAAGGGTCGGGGCCTGCTCAACTTTTTTGAAATGACTTCCCAGGACAGGGTGATGTCTGTATTCGCGCTGGGCAAGGAGGATGCGGACGCTAAAGTAAAATATCTCCTCCTCATTACCAAAAACGGCATTATCAAAAAAACGCCACTGGAGGATTTCAAAAGCGTGCGTAGAAGCGGATTGATTGCTATTACCTTAAAGAAAGACGACGGCCTGCAGGCGGTTCGGAAAACAACGGGAGCAGACGAAATTATTATTGTAACCAAAAGAGGTCAGTCCATTCGCTTCCGAGAAAAGGACGTGCGGCCCATGGGGAGAACCGCCTCTGGCACCCACGGCATTCGTCTAAAAAAGGGAGATGAAGTTGTTGGAATGGACGCGATAGCAAAAAGTTCCAATCCGCCAGCCGGCGGATCAAATACAAAGCCGCAAGACGCCCATGTGCTGGTGGTTATGGAAAATGGATATGGTAAGAGAACCGCTCTTAAAGAATATCGTCTGCAGAGCAGAGGAGGATCTGGGATTAAGACGGCAAACATTACTTCCAAGACAGGAGAGCTTGTGTCTTCGTGCGTGCTTTCGGGTGAGGAGGAAGACCTTATTGTGATTTCTCGCAAGGGGCACGTGATTCGCACGGCAATTAGCTCAATCCCCAAAATCAGTCGCTCCACGCAAGGAGTCCGCATTATGAAGCTTGAAGCCGGAGACAAAGTGGCTTCGGCCGCCTGCGCGTGATATAATGCATCCTATGGAAAACCTCCATACTTCCAACGTTCCAGGTTGGTTTCAAAAATTCTATTGGTGGGGCGATTCCTCAAGAATAGATGCGGAGCGCGATAAAAAAATCATTATCGTTCAGCTCATCAATCATGGGGCATGGGGCCACTGGGAATGGCTCCTTCAGACCTATAAAAAAGAGAACCTGAAGAAAATTATCCAAGAGATTCCCGCAAGCGAGTTTCGTGCGGGCGCGCTCAAACTTATCTCCCTGCTTCTTGGGATTAAGCAAATGAAATATGCATCCAGAAGCGATTACATCAAGGCAAAAAGAAATTCTCAAAAAGCTGCCGGTTCCGCCTAACTTCTATTTGGTGGGCGGCACGGCCCTTGCGCTCCAGATTGGGCACCGAATCTCGGTAGATTTTGATTTTTTTTCATCCAAAAGTATTCCTTCAAATCTTTTGGATCGCCTCCAGAGTATTTTTGGCGCCCGCGAGGTGGAAGTGGTGCTAAACGTGAGTTACCAACTGACTGGGAGGATTAAAGGAGTGGAGGTGACGTACTTTCGATACTCGTTCCCACCGCTGTTCCCATACATCGTATACGAAAATATAAAACTCCTTTCGATACCGGAAATTGCAGCTTCAAAAGCTCACGCTATCGGCAGACGAGCTACAAGGAAAGATTACATGGATTTGTATTTCATTTTGAAAGAAAAACACGTTGAGCTTCAAGAAATCGTTGATATTGCGGAAAAAAAATATGGGGAGGAGTTTGACGCCCGTCTTTTCTTGGAGCAACTGCTCTATCTTGATGACGTTGTTCTCACCCCCATTACCTTTTTAAAAGAAGAACCAGATCGGGCTTCTCTATTGCTGGTTTTTGAGGAGGCGATAAAGAAGGTGAAGCTGTAAGGAGTTGCGCTTAATGAAGCTGGAATCCGGAGACAAGGTGGCTTCGGCCGCGTGTGCGTAGCGGCTGTGGATTTCTTCTATTGCGGTGGCGCTTATGGAGGGTATAATAGAAAAATGCCTTATTCTCCTTTCAAAAGAAATACACCAATCCTTTTTCTCGCAATACCTATTTTTGTCTTGGCGGGAGCAATGGTCTTCCCATCTCTTGCAGAAGCGGCCAATCCAACCGTAGACAGCATCTCTCATGCCCCCGCAGGCAATCCTCCTGCTGGGACCGTTACTTTTACTGCGACAGCGTCTGATGCTGACGGCGATCTTCAAAAGGTTACCATTTACGTTGATGAAAACAATGATGGCGATTATGCAGATCCCGGAGAACAAACCGTGTGCACCACTCCACCAAGTCCATGCTCCGTCACGAGAACTTATGTTGCCGGCCAATTCATTAAGTATTATGCCGGAGCTCGAGATGTCGCTGGAAATTTAGAATTTTCCGCAATCCCCGCGGGAACCTTTACCCTAGGACCCCCCCTTCTCCCCGCCCCCAACCTTCTCTCTCCCACTAATAATTTTACCGTTCTTACTACTACCCCTGCACTCGTATGGGGAGCAGTCCCCGGAGCCGTAAACTATATGCCGAATATTTCAGCGATATGGAGTCCTGCGGGCGGTTCCGGCGGCGCCACCTCTATCGTTGTCCCCGCGGGTATACTTTCTCCGGGTGGCACTTATACATGGAATGTTCGAGCTTGCTCAGATGTCGCGTGTTTTGCCATCCATCCATGGAGCGTTTCGTGGACCTTTAAGGTTTCCGCAGGCGGAATTGATTCGCTTACTCACTCCCCAGACCCTGTGTTCGAAACCACCCCGACTGTTACTTTTACCGCAACAGCTTCCGCAGTGGCTCCGGCAACTATTCAGAATATTCGTATTCAAGTCGATATCAACGATGATGGTGGCGCCCCCGAGTTCACGTTTAACTGCCCAGTTTCACCGTGCACTGGGACCGCTGGACCATTTGCTCCCGGCATTCCAGTTTCGTATGATGCACAGCTAACTGATTCTCTGGGCAACCTCTCGCCCGTTGTAAGCAACTCTTTCGGCGTGCTTAGTGTAGGAGGAAATATCACGATCGGCGCAATTTCTCCGACAAGTGCGATTGAAGGGAGTGTGAGAACATTTACTGCTCCGGTTTCGGTTGCTGGAGGCAACCCCGGCGTTACTTCCTGTGAATTTCGAGGCACGAGTGGTTTGCTGGGACCTATGTCGCTTTCTACTATCCCTTGCACAAACTGCACCACCTCAATAAACTATACTTTTCCTTCAGACGGCAGCTTTGTTGTTTGGGCTAGGTGTACGAACGGAGTTGAAACGCAAAATGGTCTCGGAGTTACGATTAACGTCGCAGACGTGGGAGGAGGACCGACGACGGTGCCGATTGGGCCGATTGCGTTTCCCAATCCTTTGGGAGCAACCTCATTTACCGATCTTGTCAAAAATATTATTGATTTTCTCTTTACCATGGCGGTGATTGTGGCGCCAGTTCTTTTGGTGATAGCTGGCGTCATCTTTATGACCGCGGCCGGAGACCCGAGTAGGGTATCTACCGCTCGCCGCATGCTCCTGTGGACCGTTATTGGCTTTGGAATTATCTTAATATCAAAGGGGCTCGTAGAAGTGCTGAGAGCGATTCTCGGAATATGACAACGGTGCCCACGTTCAGCGCGAGCAGTTTAATCGCAATTCTCGTGAACATCGGCGACTGGATTTTTGTGGCGGCGGTTCTCATCGCCCCTGTTATGGTGCTTATCGGAGCTGTTATGCTTTTAACCGGGGGCGACAATCCCCAGCGTCTTGCTAGCGCAAAAAAACTCTTTTTATGGACTGCCATTGGATTTGGCTTGGCCTTGCTTTCCCGCGGCGTATTCGCCGCGCTTCAAAGCGCCTTCGGCGCATAGGTGTGGAAAACTGGGTTTACAGGGTTTGTTGAAAGGGTATAATGGGAAATAAGAAATTTGAAAAGGTCGAAAGAACTTTTGTATAGTGAAAAGTTCACCCCGTCGTATGATGGGGTTCACAGAATAAAGGACTATCCATACTATGAAAAAAGTCATTGCAGTTTCTCTGGTTGCCTTAACGCTTGCGGTTGCGATGGGAGGAGTAGCTTCTGCTGCCATCGCACCTCTTCCAACGGGTGAAAGCGGTATCCCAACTGGGATCACCACCGCGGAGGGATTTATTCAGGCCATGAGAGTTCTTACCGACTGGCTGTTTGTTATTCTGACGGTAGTCGCTGTCATATTCATCGTGCTTGCCGGCCTGCAGTTTATTACCGGTGGCGGCGATCCGGCAGCGCTTTCGGCCGCGAGAACCAAGCTTATTTGGGCAGCGGTTGGTATTCTTGTCGCATTGCTCGCGAGAGGACTTCCGGCAGCGATACAAAACCTCGTTGGCGTCTAATTCAGATAGAAAAGAGTTTCGTCCCCGCCCTGCGTCCGCTATCTGGTGGATCGGGGCGGGATTTGTTTTTGCCGCGGTTTTTCTGTATAATAGTATAATTGAAGCATGCCTACTTGGATTATCCCCGCTCCCACGGGTCCGACAACGGGCGCTACCCTGGTTGCCTTGATAGAAAATCTCACCGATTGGTTTTTCGCAGCATTTTTGGTACTGGCCGTTTTGTTCGTTTTGATTGCGGCTTTCCAGTTCATTTCCAGCAGGGCAGAGCCGCAAGCAGTAGCCCAAGCGCGAAGCAAGCTTTTATGGGCTGTGGTGGCGATAATCGCTGCGGTATTCGCCAAAGGAATTCCAACGGCAATTAGGGCGATTATTGGAAGCTAATTGTGGAAAACTGCTTGTTTAGAGAAAAAGCGCATGATATAGTCTATTAACATATAAAGTCGAACCGATTAGAAGTTCCATTTAGAAGTTCCATCAATAATATGACAAAAGAGATAACAGCATTTGGGCTCTTTGTGCTTTTCGGGCTTGCAATAGGTGGTACTGCTTTGGCAATAGGCGAAG
>MHUO01000003.1:12933-13056 GCA_001825035.1 Candidatus Wildermuthbacteria bacterium RIFOXYD1_FULL_50_12
CACAATTCCTGATAATATTACGAGCGCCCAAAACTTCATAGATCTTATAGACAACATCGTGGACTGGATATTTGTTGTGGTGCTTGTGTTTGCAGTTATATTCATCGTGCTTGCCGGCCTCCA
>MHUO01000003.1:13112-28651 GCA_001825035.1 Candidatus Wildermuthbacteria bacterium RIFOXYD1_FULL_50_12
TATGAAAACTTTTAGTATTTGTTTATTCGTAATTTTTGGCGTATTTATAGCAAATACCGCTTTTGCCCAGACAATTACGGGGATTGATCCGGATAGGGGTTTGCCCGGTCAGACAATTGCGATAAGAGTTATTGGGACAGGATTTGTGTCCCCTGTGGTAGCAAGCTTTTCCGGAAGCGGCATTACGATTACTGGCACCAATTTTGTAAACTCTACAGAGGTACGCGTTACCATTAAAATTGATCCTACAGCCGCGGTCGGTGCGCGTACTTTAACGATTGCCGGTGGTTCTGCTATCTTTACGGTGAGCAAAGTTATTGGTGAACAACCTGGGCAAAGGATTCCTCAAAACGTTGTTGGCGCCAATGACTTCATAGATCTTATAGACAACATCGTGGACTGGATATTTGTTGTGGTGCTTGTGTTTGCAGTTATATTCATCGTGCTTGCCGGCCTCCAGTTTATTACCGGAGGAGGAGATCCGCAAGCTGTTTCTCAGGCGCGCAACAAGCTTTTGTGGGGTGCCGTAGGTATCGCGGTGGCGGTATTGGCAAGGGGGCTTGTAACCGCAGTAAGAAGTCTTATTGGGTCGTAGCAAAAATTCTTCTTTTCTGATTATTTTTCGTTATGGGAAGAGGGAATTTATTTTTGAGAATTTTGGTTCGGCCGGAAATCTTTGTGTACGCTGCGTTTTTTATATTTACCACAGCTTTTTTTCTTTTGAATGCGTTCACACAAAACGGTGGGCAGGATATTGTGGGTCACTATCTAAAATTAAACGGTCCTCGCCTCGTATGGACGCTTATTTTGGTTTTCATTGCGCTGTTTGCCCACGGCGTTGTGCTTTGGGTTAAGGCAGCGATAAGGCAGGTGGATCCAGCGACGCTGGTAACGCGGCAGAACGCTGGCTTACTTATAAGGCAGACACGAGCTGTGCTTAAAAATCTTGTTACGCTCGGCATTCCCTTTGTCCTTGCGTTTTCTAGTTTGAGTTTGGCTTTAGGGCCACTTAACGTTTTTAACGCAACTCGCCTGCGCGACGAGCTTCTTTTTTCATGGGATGTATGGCTTACGGGCACGTTTCCGCCCCTTACGCTATCGTCCTTTCAGTATCCAGGATGGTTTGTTTCCACGGTGGAATCCCCTTTTTTTTATTTGGTTCCGGTGCTCACTATTTTTGGCGCATATCTTTTTATCGCGCGCCCTCATGTTTTCCGTGAAGCAGCCGGCGCGTTTTTTCTTGCTGCGATTATTATGTTTGCCGGTTGGTTCACATTCCCCGTGCTTAGCCCAAACGACCGTTTTGTGGACAACGTATATAATCTTCCAGTCCCACCTGAAACGCAACAGTATGTGGAACGATATCAGCCGCAAAAAGAAGTCCTCGCGTTTTGGGAGAAGATTTACGCAAGCCGGGAAAATATGGAAATTTTCCCCACCACCGCCATCCCCAGCGCGCACGTAGTGTGGGCAGTGTTTTTAATATATTATTCTTGGCGTGTTTGGAAATGGCTTTTGGTGTTTTCTCTTCCCTTCGGTCTCCTTGCCACGTTCGGTACGAACCTCTTTGCCGCGCATTATTTCGTGGACATTCTAACAGGAGTAGTATGTGGAGCCGGCGCCATTTTTATAGCCAGATGGCTTGCGAGAAAAAAAGACGCATATTTACAGTCGGCACAACCTGCAATACAATAAGAAACATTCCCGCTCGTATGGAAATAAGAGCTATCGCGTACAATTCAAAATATGCCCACTCCACGCTTCTTTCCACTCGGTTTGAGCGGTATTTGTTTCGTATTTTGCAAAGATATTTGCGTGCCCGAGAAGGAGAAAGGGTGTTGGAGGTGGGATGTAATAGGGGGTCCGTCGTTAAGCGACTGCAGGATTTGGGGGTGGATGCTTATGGCGCAGATATTAATAAGGACGCGATTGCAGAAGGGCTTACTCGCAACCTCAGCTGCATGGATGCTACGAATCTTACCTTCCCCGACAACAGTTTTGACAAGGTGTATAGTTTGCATACCATTGAACATATTCCAGATCTCAAGAAAGCGCTTGCGGAAATGGAACGAGTTCTGAAGCCCGGCGGCCGCCTCGTTCTCACCTACCCCATAGAACCAAGTTTTATGCGGGGATTCTGGTGTCTCTATCATGCAATTGTGGTCTACAAAAATCCATTGGCAGCCCGTGAGATTCACGTGCATAGCATTCATCCGAGAAAACTTCGAAAGTTGGTGCGCGAATTTCGGCTCAACCTCCGCCACATTGCAAGTCCGTTTCTCGTATCGCTTTATCCGCAGTATCTTACGGTGTTTGAAAAAGTGAAGCACCCTTCCTTGTAGAGTCGGGTGCTTACGGGATTTCCACCTCAGCATAAAGGCCGAGATGGTCTGAGGTGCTTTCGAAGGTGCCGTATCGCGCGACCTCAAGGGCGGGATCATACAAGATATGATCTAAGCTCCATCGTGGATTCCAGCTCGGATAGGTTGGCCTTGTGGCGTCTCGAAGATCGTGCTTCTTGCAGAGTAGAGTTTTCCTTAGATCCGTCCTGTTAAAGTCGCCAGCAATAATGACTTTGCTGCCGATTTCTTTTTGTGTTGCGCAGAAAACTGCAAGACGCGCTATTTGAGAAGAGGTAGTCCAGCCCCAGCCAAGATGCGTTGCCACGATGACGATATTGAACTGGTTTAGGTATAGAGCGGCAGTGCCGCCACCTCCAGCAAACGTATTTTCATGCGGCAGTCGGATTTGGATCTCCTGGTGAAACCCTCTAGTTTTGCTTGCAATGATTGTGCCGACACTCCACCGCAGCCAACTGTGCGTGCTGCTTGAGGCAGTACGTGTATATCCTTTGTTTGCGAGCACTTCCTTTGCCGCACGAATCCAGTGCGATGGAATTTCGTTGAGACAAAGAATGTCCGCGTCAGTTGAAATGGCATCGAGCAGCGCTCTTTCCATGCCCTTTGTCATCTCCAAAGGGAAGCCCTTTAGGCGGAAGGTGTACAGGTATGCGCTCCAGAGGTCTCGGAACGCGAAGCCAGGCAGACCGGCTTGGGTGTTGTAGGTTGCTATGCGTAGCAACACTGCTGCCTCCTTTCTCTAGTAGGTGCCGATACCATCGCCCCATACCATAAAAGGTAAAAACATGCAATGGAAAAGGGAACAAAAGAAATTGACGGATAGAAATATTTGTGGTACCGTTATTTTGCGCTAAGAACCTAAAAAAGGAGGTGTGCGATGCGCACGGTAGCCTTCGTTGCATTGGTGATGTTGGCAGCGGCGGTGTTCGCGGGATGTGCGGTGGAAGCGAAGGTCGGCTCCACGCCCACCATCGTTCCAACCCCGACTCCCACAGTAACACCTACGCCGACCTCGATACCGACACCGACAGCTACGCCTACGGCGGCTCCAACTCCGACTGCAACCTCTACTTCAATTCCAAAGAGAGTGCCGGTAGTTTTTCCAACCCCTACTTCGTCGCCCCAGCCCCTCTTAATCTATGAGGACTTTGAAGCTCCATCTGTAGGAGACAGGTGGAAATCCTATAGCGGAGGAGCTCTTGGAGATTGGCGAATAGAGGGGACTGTAGATCTCACGGGAACGTTTTGGGTTGCGGCGAGCGGTCGCCAATCGCTTGACCTTCATGGGCGGACTCCAGGAACGATCGTTCAGAAGTTCCCCACAACTCCTGGGCAAGCGTATGAAATATGCTTTGCCCTTTCTGGGAACCCAAGTGGAGGAGATTCTCAAAAGGTTTTGGAGGTATGGTGGAATACCACACGGGTGGATCGGATCACCATTGATACCGCCAGTCGTTCCCCAGCGGATATGGGGTGGGCCTATCGGGGTTATAGAATAGTTGCGGTGGAGGAGTTCGCGAATCTGAAGTTTCAAGGCGTGGGAGGTGGATCCAGTTGGGGTCCTGTACTCGACGACATACGAGTGGGGCGCGGTGTAGGGAGTAGTGGATGTACGGGCGGCGTAAAGCTCGTAGATTTGTCGGAGTCGGTAATCTTAATCCCGACTCCTACTCCAATCCCAACGCCGACTCCAGCGGTATCTACACCGGTTGCAACGCCGCAGCCGGTACCGACACCAACGGCTACACCCACGCCCGCGGTGACTCCAACACCAACTCTAACGCCGACGCCCACGATAGCGCCGACGGCAACACCTACGCCAACGGCTACGCCCAAGCCTCTGGCGACTCCGACGACGGTTGCGACCCCAACCCCAACGCCTACGGCAACGCCGACGCCAATGCCGACACCGATGCCAACAGCAACTCCGACTCCCAGTCCCGCCCTCGTGGTGTTAGATCCCACGAGGGTTGATCCCATCGTGGAGGAGACGACCTGCCCCAAGCCCCAACTGCCGGGGGAGACATGCACTTTGCAGTCGCCCTTGGTGGTGAGTCAGGCGCGGGTGTCCTTGAGGCCGCAGGTGGAAGTGAGGGTACTGTTCGGGGCGCCCTACGGGGTGCGGATAACAAGCGCCCCGCGTTCCTTCCAGGCGACCTCGACTACCTCTGGATTCTTTGACCTTAGGCCAGAGGAGCGGGAGGCCTTCATCTTCCACGTGGATGTGCGCGGAGATGCGAAGGCCGGGAGCTACGGGCCCATCACCTTTGTCTTGAAACTTCCCGGCGAGGTCGGGGTCTACAGGGAGGTGAAGAGCTTCCCATTGATTGAAAAGATCGTGGTGGAGCCCGCGCTCGAGCTCACCGAGCTCGAGAAGTTCGAGTGCGGAGTGCTCAGGGTTGGCGAGGAGTGCCTCGCTTTCCGCGCCACGATCAAAAACCACGCGCGTATAGCACGCACGGGCGAGCTGAGCGTGGTCTTCCACAATGCGGCCGGCCGGCAAATGGGAAAGCCTGCCGGTCTCCAGCTCCTTCAGCAATGTGGCGAAGAGGAGCGTCGGCCTCTCGGTGCAGTAGCGCTTGCGGGACAAACGACGGTGACGTGCGACGTCGTCATCGGCGTTGCCGCGGGCACTGCCGCAGTGGAGGTTGGCTCGCTGGAACTCGTGTTCCGCGAGTCGTAAGGGCAAACTGAAAAAGGCCCGACCGAGCGCAGCTCGGTCGGGCCTCACTTTCTTTTTCTGGAAAAATTAGAGATAATTGTACTACCTTGCGCCCTCGTGGTGAAATGGCAAACACGGTAGGTTTAGGACCTACTGCCGAAAGGTTTGGAGGTTCAAGTCCTCCCGAGGGCACACTGCAACTTCATTCAGCGTCAACTATGCATTTATTCAAGAAATATATTCTTTTGAGCGTTGTATTTGTAACCGGAGCTTGCGTGCTCGTAATTGAAATTGTGGCGGTGCGCGTATTGTCGCCCTATTACGGCAACACGATTTTTTCGGTTTCGAGCGTCATTACCGTAATCCTCGCCGCCTTAAGCATCGGATATTACGCAGGAGGTCGGCTCGCTGACCGCCGGCCATCGTATAATCTCTTTTATGGAATCATCGTTACGAGCGGAGCTATGGTGCTTGCGCTTCAACTTCTTGCTTTGACGTTATTGCCATATATGGGATACCGGCTTTCTTTGGTAAGCGGCCCGCTTGTTTCTTCAATGATTTTGTTTTTCCTGCCCGGGCTTTTGCTTGGTACACTTTCGCCTTTTGCTATTAAACTTCAAAAGCTCCGCGTCCCGGAAGAAGGAGTGGGAACGGTGGCGGGAAAGGTGTTTTTCTGGTCCACGTGCGGGAGCATCGTAGGAAGTTTGGGCGCCGGCTTCATTCTCATCCCGCGCCTTGGTGTGAATGAAATTTTCCTGGGTACGGGGGTAATTCTTTTGGCTGTAGGCATGATCGGTATGGTTATCTCGGGGGCGAAGAAGGAAAACGTCCTCTTCTGTATGGGGGTGAGTGCGGTGCTTTTGGGGAGCGTATTTTCAACGCTTGCGGCAGCAAAAGCAGATGTTATGTACGAAACAGATGGGCTGTATGAGAAAATCACTGTGTATGATGGAAAATATAAAGGAAGGCAAGCGAGATTCCTCAAGCAGGATTGGAGTTCTTCCTCCGCGATGTTCTTGGATTCAGACGAGCTTGCGTACGAATACACAAAGTATTACCAGTTGTACAAAATTTTTACTCCCAATCCAAAAGAAGCGCTTGTGATTGGAGCTGGAGCCTATAGTGTGCCCAAGGCGTTATTCCAAGAGCTGCCGGAGATTCGTGTGGATGTGGTGGAAATCGAGCCCGCTTTAGTTGAGGTTGGCAAGCGATTCTTTCGCGTACCGGATAACCCTCGCCTCGCCAATTATATAGAAGACGGCCGTCGCTTTTTGCATGATTCTCATACGACATACGATATTATTTTTAGCGACGTCTATGTGTCGTCCATTCCTGCGCATTTTGTCACGAAAGAGTTTTTTGAAATTGCAAAAAGCAAGCTGGCGCCCGAAGGAATCTTTCTGGCAAATATTGTTGGCGATCTTGCGTCCGATCCCCCTTCGTTTGTACTCGCGGAAATGAAAACTCTTCGAGCTGTATTTCCCCAAAGTTATTTTTTCGCAATGAAATCTCCCGTATCAGAGGAACTCCAAAATTTCATATTCGTGGGGCACAAAAGCGAAAAAAGCGTGAACCTTGAGGGTTCCGCTTTCTATGGAAAGCTCATTGATCTGAGCCGTTTTGATTTTGATCTTTACCCTTTGCTTACCGACAATTTTGCGCCGGTGGAGTATCTTACGGCTCAAATCTGGGCTCGTAGGATTGCTGAGGAGCGCTAGTCGCTATTTGCAATCTTTACCTGCTTTATTTTTTCAGTTTTGAGCTTGGGAAGGCGAAGCGTGAGCACGCCATCGCCCATTTGGGCTTGTACGTGTTTTACGTCTACCTCTTCTGGAAGGAAAATTTGCCTTGAGAACGGCCCCCAAAAGCATTCTTCGTGCAGATACTGTTTTTGCTCTTGGGCGTTTGGATTTTTTCGCACGCCCCGTATGGTAACCACGTCGTTTTCCACGGCAATATCCAGTTCTTCGGGCCGCACCCCGGCTACTGCCGATTGTATGACCACGTCTTTGTCGGTTTCGTATACGTCAACCGCGAGTTCGCCTTCGGGCTCAAACCAGTCGTCCACCTTGAGTTCTTCAACGGGTTCTATTGTTTGCTGGTGTTTTTCTACGGTAATTTTTTGTTGCATAAGAGTTTGAGCCGCCGGAATTCACGAGAGACAATAATGCCAATAAGGAGCAGCGGCAAGATGGGAAACAGCAGAAAGAAAAAGTTTTTGCCGCCTATAGTAAATATATAGAAATTAAAGAGTCCGTGCAAGAGTGTCGCAAGCACCAGCCCCGATATGGCAAGCAAGCGCGCGTGCCTTTTCCGGAAAATGGCAAGGGCGAGAAAGTACCCGAATAATCCCGAAGCTAATGCGTGCAGAAAAACCGCCTGTACAAAGCGGATGCTGTTCACAAGAAAGACGTCAGAGGCAGGATAGATTTTTATGAGCCCAAACAGTAGCAAAATGTTTTCGAGTGCCGCAAATCCGAGTGCCGCGACTATCATATAAATCATCACATCCACGGGCTCGTCCAGGGCGGGGTTTGAAAGGGCGCCGATTCGCACGGCGACGTATTTCAGCAGTTCTTCTACGAAAGCTATGCCGAGAAGAAAATACACAAGCAAAAAAGCGAGCCGCGGGAGTGCGAAAGAAGACAGGGATTCTTCAAGAAACGTTTCCAGATAAATCGCGGGGATGGCGATAAACGCGCCCAAGAGAAACACTTTGAGAATCATGCGGTTGGGTTCCGGGTGTGCATCTTTGCGAAGATAAAACGCAAGCCAGATTAAGCTGGGCGCTATAGCGAATAAAAACAGCAAAGGATAAGTTACGCTGGCCATTGTTCAATCATAAGGGTTTGTTGTTTTGCCCAATCAGCTGTCTCGTCGGGGAGATTCTGGTAAATCGCTTCTGTTACGAAAGGAGTAAAGGGATGTAAAAGTTTAAGGAGGTCACGCAAGATGACAAACAGCGTCCATTGGGCAGAGCATTGCGCTTGCCCGTTTCCGCCGCGAAACTGCTCTTTGCTTTCTTCGATCACTTTGTCAGCGAATGTATGCCACGCATAGTGATACAGCTTTTCTGCGGCAAGATAGAAGCGGAACTCCTCGATATCTGCTGTAACGTTTCGTGCGATTTCTGCGAATTCTTCCAGGATCTTTTTGTGTTTCGGGAGGAGTTCTGGCTTTTGCCGGAGAGCCGCTTCGTCAACATGAGAGAGCACAAATCGAGCGATGTTCCAAAGTTTATTGGCAAAATGTTTATGTGCCTTGATCTTGTCTTCTGAGAGGGCGAGCGAGGTGCCCGGTGTGTTGCCTACAATGAGACCCATTCGGAAAGCGTCCGTGCCGTATTTTGCCGTTAAGTCGAGAGGATTTATTACGTTCCCCTTGCTCTTGCTCATTTTTTTGCCTTTCGCATCCAGCACGAGTCCGTGGAGATACACGGTATTAAACGGCAGTTTGCCAGTAACATATTTCCCAAGCATAAGCATTCGGGAAACCCAAAAAAATATGATCTCGCCCGCAGTTTCCATCACTTGGGTCGGATAGAATTCTTTAAAATCTTTGCTGTCAGGATACCCAAGAGCGGCAAATGGCCATTGCCCAGAAGAAAACCATGTGTCAAAGGTGTCGGTTTCTTCTCTCAACTCTTCTTTGCACTTCGGGCATGTGCTGACCTTATTCTCCAAATCAGGCAATCCTCCTTCGCATGTATCGCAAATCTTTGCCGGTATTGGTATCCCCCAGATAATCTGCCGCGAAATGTTCCAGTCGATTATATTGTTGAGCCAGTGGAGAGTGATCTTCTCATAATGATCAGGGACGTATGTGATTTCCTTCTTCTCAATTGCTTTAATGATAGGTTCTGCGAGAGGCCTCATCTTTATAAACCATTGTGATTTGACTTGCGGCTCTATTAAAGAATTGCACTTGTAGCAAAGCTTTACAGCGTGCTTGTAGTTGTCGTCAATTTTTTCTACTAAACCTTTCGAAGCAAGCTTCTCTACAATTTTCGGTCGAGCTTCGGTGATTTTCATCCCGGCAAATCCGCCAGCTATAGGCAAAAGCCTTCCTTGTTCGTCTATAATCTGCTCTCTGTCTAAATGATGGCGTTCGGCGATGTCAAAGTCGGCAGCGTCATGCCATGGGGTAATGGTCATTGCGCCAGTTCCGAATTCCATATCTACGGCTTCGTCTTTTACTACGGTTGCAGTAATAGGGCCGTTTATCCATTCTAATTCAATCTTTTGCCCATCCTTATATTGCTGGTAGCGCTTATCTGCGGGGTGCATTACCACATATTTATCTCCAAATTTGGTTTCGGGCCGCGCAGTGCCAATGGTAAAGGGGCCGTACTTTACATAGTAAAATTTGTCTGTCCGTTCTTCGTCAACTATTTCAAGATCGGAAAAACTGGTTTGGTGTTTGGGGCACCAGCTCACTATTTTTTTCCCTCTGTATATCAATCCCTCATGAAAAAGCTTCTCGAAGGTACTATAGACCGTTTTTACAATATCTCTATCAAGAGTGAATTTTTCTCGGGACCAGTCGCAAGATGCCCCTATCTTCTTCACTTGTGAGTTAATGTTGGAGCGGTTGTTTTGCGTGAAGCCCCAGATTTCCTTATACAAATCCTCTGGCGCTATATCAAAACGCGAACGGCCTTGTTTTTCCAGCACTTTTTCATACACAACTTGGGTTTCAAAGCCGGCATGATCGTTCCCAGGGAGCCATAGAGTTTTTTTGCCGCGCATCCTATTGAAGCGAATCATAATGTCTTCCAGGGTCATTACCAGTCCGTGTCCGGCATGCAAATCGCCATTGGCATTGGTTGGAGGCATGATGATTGTGAATGTTTTTCCGTAATTTGGATTTGTTTCAGGACTACCCGCCCAAGGCGGGTGCGCCTCGGGCGCAAAAAACCCGCTCTCTTCCCAGAGTTTGTAGAGATTTTCTTCTGCCCCCTGCGGATTATACGCCTTCGGAAGTTCCCTCATAGCAATTTGTATGGTAGCACAAATCTAAGCGATTCTTAAATTGGGATCAGCTTCTATAGAATCGGGATTTTTGGGATGTGCACCTTGTTTATATTTGAAGTAGCCGGCAAGGGCGATCATTAAACCATTGTCGGTTGCGAGGTCTGGCGGCGGCGCGAGTAGTTTGATGCTCGTGGCATCCGTCGTATGTTTCAAGCGGATGCGAAGAGATTCGTTGGCGGCGACGCCGCCGCCTACGACAATGGATTTTGCTTTGAATTCTTTTGCCGCGTGCATTGTTTTATGCACGAGCACATCTATAATTGCTTGCTGAATTTCACAGGCCATCCCTTGGATATACTCTTCTGATTCGCGCTCTTTTTCGGGCCGCGCCTGATAATCGTACAGCACCGCGGTTTTTAATCCAGAAAAACTAAAATCGTAATCCTTTGTATGGAGCATTGGTCGAGGCAGGTCAATTTTGATTTTTGAGTTTTGAATTTGAGCGGCGGCAGCCGCGATTGCTGGTCCGCCGGGGTACCCGAGACCTAAGATGCGGGCAGTTTTGTCAAAACATTCGCCGGCAGCGTCGTCCCGTGTTTCCCCGACGATTTGGTATTTGTCTATATCCCTTGCGAGAATGAGTTGCGTATGTCCTCCCGAAACGATCAATGCGACTGCTGGGAAAACTCGATCTTCGATTCCTAAAAATTGATCATTCTTGTCGGTTTGCTGAAGCAAACCGACAAGAAAATGCGCTTCGATGTGATCTACGGGGATAAGGGGTACACTCCACTTATTGGCGAGATTTTTTGCAAAATTCAATCCGGCCCACAAACATGGAGAGAGGCCGGGTCCGTAGGTGACCGCTATCGCATCGATGTTTTCTTGAGGAATTTTTTTGAGAACGATCGGCAGATTTTTCTCATGTTCCCGCTTTGCGAGCATAGGGTAAACGCCGCCGTATTCTTGATGTATTTTTATTTGCGAGGAAACTACGTTTGCAAGAATGCGAAACTGGAGAGTTTTTCCCGCCTTGCCGCGAGGCAGGCTTTCGGTTACCTCCAATACCGCGATTCCCGTATCGTCGCACGACGTTTCTATACCGAGCATTTTCATAGTATGAGCATACGGGAAAGCTTGATTTTTGGCAATTTCCGAGCTAAACTGTGGAAGCATACTCCCTTGTGAAACGATTCGCTTTCAGCGGTTTCCCAAAGGAGGCCCGGAGTTTGCAGTATTCGCTCCTCGAGGACTCGGGGCGCGCAAACTTACCAAAAGTACCGACAGGCACTTTTGGTCCCATCGTCTAGTCTGGTTAGGACGTCGGGTTTTCATCCCGGAAATCAGGGGTTCGAATCCCCTTGGGACCGCTCTATGAACGCAGCTCATCTGACTGCCGCGAAAGCCACGGATCTTGACACGCCGCGAGGCAGATTTTTCTATCGGATGTTTGAAATTCTGCCTGGAGCCATAGCGTGGAGCACGCTGCTGCTCGCCTTCTTGGTTTCGTGGCTCTTCCCCGCGCTTGCCGCTTTTTTCATTTTGGGGTTTGTGCTGTATTGGTTTTTACGCACGGTGTATTTCGCCTTTCACCTGCGCGCAGGATACCGCAGGACGAGAGAACACGAGAAAGCAAACTGGCTCCAGAGAGTCAAGAAGATTGAGGGTTGGGAAGGCATATACCATCTCGTGCTCGTGCCGACCTACAGAGAACCCCTTGAAATTTTGCGGGAAACGTTTGCCGCGCTTCGCTCGTCCGATTACCCGAAAGACAAGATGATGGTGGTGCTCGGAATTGAAGAGAGGGAAGGGGAAGAAGGCGCGAGGAAGGCGCGCGCGCTTGAACGGGAATTCGGCGGAGATTTCCTCCGGTTTTTAATAAGCTGGCACCCTGCCGGCCTGTTAGGAGAGATCGCGGGAAAGGGCGCTAATGAAACGTGGGCAGCGAAAAAGGCGAAAGCAGAACTTATTGATCCCTTGGGCATTCTCCTTGAGCGCGTTATCGTTACCTCGCTGGACGCGGACACCGTGGTATTTCCCAAATACTTCAGCTGTTTGGCGCACCATTACCTGACTTCCCTGGCTCCCCTCAGGCATTCCTATCAGCCCGTTCCCTTGTTTATCAACAACATATGGACTTCATCGGCGCTCTCTCGGCTGTTCGCATTTGCCACGACATTTTGGTTTTTGATGAATCAGGAGCGTCCGGAAAAATTGAGCACGTTTTCTTCTCACTCCATGGCCTTTAAAACTCTTGTGGAGGTCGGATACCGGCAGGTGAACTACGCGGTGGATGATTCGCGTATTTTTTGGCAGTGTTTCTTACGCTACGAGGGAGATTATTCGGTTCAGCCCTTGTATTACCCCGTGTCCATGGACGCCAATGCCGCCCCCACTTTTTTTGATACCGTAAGAAACATTTATCGCCAGCAGCTCAGATGGGCGTACGGTGCGGCAGACATTCCTTACTTTTTGTATGGATTCATTAAAAGCAAACGCATCCCCCTGCGCAAAAAGATTCCGCTTGGCTTTGACCGGATAGAAGCGTATTGGTCGTGGGCGGTGGCCTCTCCCCTCATTTTTTTTCTGGGCTGGCTGCCTTTGGTGCTCGGAGGAGATGCCTTCACCCAAACCTTGCTGTCCTACAACCTGCCCCGCGTAACGTCATGGATTTTGACGATTATGATGCTCGGGTTGGTGTGGGCCGCGTTTTTGAGCATGCTGTTTCTTCCACCCCGCCCCATGCGCTACGGAAGATGGCATACGCTATGGCTTATACTCCAGTGGGCTCTGCTGCCGCCCATCATGATTTTCTTTGCCGTGCCGGCTTTGCACGCCCAAACCCGCTTGATGCTTGGAAAGTATATGGGTTTTTGGAGCACTCCGAAGTTTCGCGATTGACTATTCTAGATGCAATTTCTCACGAAAGTCCGCAAGTTTTTCTCGCAAGAGAGGGTAGTTTTTGAGCGAGATATCTTTTTCCAAGAGCGCTTTTGCCGACTCGCGCGCCTGCTCCACAAGTTCAAGGTTCGTAAGCTGGTGCATGGCAAAATCGGGCAGGCCCCATTGCTTGGTGCCGGCAAAATCCCCGGGCCCGCGAATTGCCAAATCACGCTCGGCAAGTTCAAAGCCGCTCGTGGATGCCTCAAGGGCCTTGAGCCGCGCCCGCACAGTATGAGAATTTGATTCGGTGAACAGAAAGCAATACGACTGATGCTCTGCCCTTCCCACCCTTCCGCGAAATTGGTGGAGCTGGGCTAAACCGAAACGGTCCGCCCCCTCCACCATCATAATAGCGGCGTTCGGAATATCCACTCCGACTTCCACGACCGACGTTGAGACAAGTACGTCAATCTTTCCCGCCTTGAATCTGCGCATCGCTCGCTCTTTTTCTTTTGTTGTCATTTTGCCATGGAGCATTTCTACTCGGAGGTCAGGGAATACTTCTTTTGATAGTTTTTCGTACTCTTCTCTCACGGTTTTTACTTCTGTGTCTTTGGGAGTTTTTTCGGTGCGCTCAATTCTTGGACAAATGACAAACGCCTGCCGGCCTTTTGCGATCTCCTCGCGGATTGCTTCATAGGCCTTGGGGCGGTTTGCGGGAGGAATGATTTTGGTAATGATTTGTTTTCTTCCTGCAGGAAGCTGGATGATCAAACTGAGGTCCAGGTCTCCATACAGGGTCATTGCCAACGTGCGCGGAATCGGGGTGGCGGTCATGGAGAGCAGGTGTGGGATGAGGGTTGCTGAGCGGAGCAGACGCGCGCGTTGCTTTACGCCAAAACGATGTTGTTCGTCTACAACCACGAGAGCCAAGTTCCCAAATTTCACTTTATCTTGAATGAGAGAATGTGTGCCGATGAGCACCTGCAATTTGTTATCTTTTACTTTTTCAAGGAGTTTGCTGCGCGAAATTTCTATGTAATCTGAGGGAAGTTTTGGAGAGATGAAGCGATCGGTCTTGCCGGTGAGCAAGCCGATAGTAATTTTAAATGGCGTGAGCACCTGGGCTACGGTTTTGTGATGCTGCTGAGCCAAAATTTCGGTGGGAGCCAAGAGTGCCGCCTGATACCCTGCTTTTACCGCAGAGAGCATTGCCATTGCGGCTACCACAGTTTTCCCCGAGCCCACGTCGCCTTGCAGGAGACGGTTCATGGGGCGCGGTTTTTCCATATCTTTTAAAATATGCCATGCGGCCTTTTTCTGGTCATCAGTGAGATGGAAGGGAAGTTTGTCGGTGAAGCGCTTCATGAGCTCCGCGCTGAACGGGATAATCGGAGCTTTCACTTGAGCGATTTTTTTACGCTCTGAAAGGATGAAGAGCAGGATATAAAACAACTCCTCAAAAGCGAATCTGCTGGTTGCCCTGTTTGCCTCTGCCAAAGAGTCCGGGAAGTGAATCTGCCAGAGCGCTTGGCGTACAGGCAGGAATTTTTTCTCGTGCAGGATTTCCTCTGGCAGGGTTTCTGGCACTTCTTTCATTTGTGCGAGCACCATTTTGATGATGGAGCGCAGCCACCGCGAAGACATCCCTTCTGTTTCAGGATACACCGGTACTATTCTGCCAAGATGGGTTAAGCTCGCATCCTCCATATCTTCTTTCAGTTTCTCGTGGATTGGATTTGAGAGATATATACCAGCTTTGTCGCGCAGAACTTTCCCGGCAAGGTACATTTCATCTTTTGGCTTGAGAGAGTCAATAAGATATGGCTGATTGAACCACAGCACTTTCACTGCTCCGCTCGCATCTTCCACAAGGCCGGTGATTAAAGACATCCGCTTTTTGAAAGTGCGAATTTCTTTGAGATCCAACAATTTGCCGGAAATGCAGTAAGTGCCCCCTTCTTTGAGATCTTTGATCGGCGTGATTTTTGAAAAATCCTCGTATGTCCGCGGGAAATGAAAAAGAAGATCACGCACAGTAGTGATCCCCGTTTTCTTCAATTTTTTCTCATACGCGGTTCCAATCCTTGGAACCTGCCCAATGGGGGTGGAAAACGTCATGATGTAAACGACGGTGTCCCCAGGAGGAATCGAACCTCCATCTTGGCCTCCGCAGGGCCACACTCTATCCGTTGAGCTATGGGGACAAAAACAACTGCTTGTTTTTGTCGGGCATTTTAGCGATCCGCCAGTTGGCGGAGAGCGTTAAGAAACACCCGGGTCCGCCGAAGGCGGATACATAATTATCGTAGCTTTTTTCGGTTGATTTTTCAAGGATTTGGAGATACGATGGGAATGTTTGGAGAGGTGGCTGAGCGGTCGAAAGCGACACACTGCTAACGTGTTATCCCTTAACCGGGATCGTGGGTTCGAATCCCACCCTCTCCGCCAAGAATCACATTTCGAAAAATCAAGGTTAGTTGCCTCGGCGCGTTGCGCCTCGGCATGGTATTTTTCCGCAATTTGAAAGGCATTTTTGAAATCGCACGCCAGCGTGCGGTCGGCAATGCGGAAGTTCGAACCAATCTTTTTAAGAAAATCCCGAATCCGTTCGGGATTTTCTTGTTGAGCGTATTTTTCGGCTTGGTTGGCGTCTTTTAG
>MHUO01000004.1:0-4328 GCA_001825035.1 Candidatus Wildermuthbacteria bacterium RIFOXYD1_FULL_50_12
GGAGGAACCGGTGGCGGAACTACTCCCAGAGGATGGACCGGACGCCCAAGCGGTCTTGTAACTCCACCCCCATCTGGCCCTCGCCAGACCGGCGAAGAGCGCAGGCAAAGAAGAGAAGACCCCCCCGCCTCTCAGGCATCCCCTCCACCCGCAACACCTTTCGCAGCAAACCCCCATGGCCCAACCCCAGCTCCTCCTGCTTCTAAAATCGAGATAGAGGGGCTAGCGAAGACCGACTGGCTCGAAGAAGGACTTGCAAGGGCAAAGAAAGGGAATATCCCAACACAAATAACTGGACGACTTGAAAAATACCTCGCTGATAATGGCGCGAGTAATGCGGAAATCCGACGGATGACCCCACAAGATGCTTGGCAAAGGGCAGGAGAAATACATGAAAGGTTTGCTAGCGGAGCAACTCCTGCAGCGGGAATAAGTCAACCAGAGCCATTGGAGGGTCTTCTCGATGCTGTCCTATCGAAAAAGGGGAAGGGTGCCGCACGCGTGGTGTCATTTGGAGAAGCGCTTGATTTCACCAATGTAAAATTTGGAGCGGTGCGCGCTGACGACCACCATAAAGTGACGCAGCCAGGGGGAATTGTGATAGAATCGATAGGAGAATCGGGCCTAGTGCATGTTTCGCCTGAAATCCTCGAAACAATGAAGGGCATCCTCGAAAGCAATGATAGAACGGACCAAAGACGTAAACTGTCTTCGGTTATCCAAGCAATTGAGGAAGCAAAAAAGAATACCAGAACGATTGAATAGGTCCGTTATAATAAAAGTACGAAAAATGGACAGAAATAAAAAGCACCTTGAAAATCAATAAGGGAGAAGCTACTTGGCACTAAAAGTGCTTTTCGCTTCTCCCTTGACGTGCTCCGAAGAGTAGCCGAATCTACTTCTTCGAACTCTTGGGGGCGGCTTCCGCGCCGCTGTTCGCCTTATCGATGGCTTCGAACACCGGCTCGATGCCACGCTCCTCGGAGAGACGCTTGAGGTCAGCCCCGAGGCGGTTGATCTTATCCTGGAGAAGTTTGTTCGCCTTCTCCAGGGCCTCGTTGGCCTGACGGGTATCCCTGTTCCCCTGGCGCAAACCAGAGAGCTGAGTGTTCTCCGCCTCAAGTTCCCGGATGCGGGCGACAAGCTCCTCGTTGCGCCTGTTCAGCGCCTCGAGGAGTTCGGCCGCCTCGGTGAGCTGCTTTTCGAAGGTAGCCATTAGGCACCCCCTATCCGGCGGCGAGTCTCTTCCGCGATGCGCGCAAGGCGTGCGGAGGCCTCTTCCACCGAGGTAGCCGGGCCGGGTGCAGTCGCCGGAGCGGGCTGCGGGGCGGTGTCAGCCGCCTGATCTGTAGCGGTCGCCATCTCGCGCTCGAGGCGCGCGAAGGCGGATTCCGCCTCACGCGCTCGCTTCACTTTCGCGAGGGCCACCAAGACCCCGAACCTCGTTGCCGCCGTTTTGTAGTATTCGGCGACGAGGTTATTGATCCCTGCGTCCAGCAGGGACTGCCCAGCAGAGAGACGCTGCTGAGACATCCCGAGCGCTACGGCGGCGCGTTCGTCGTCGTCTATTTCCGCCGCCTCGGCGATGGCCTGGGCTCGGCGTTGAGCCGGTGTGGGCGCGGGCCGTCCCTCCTCCCCACCCCCCGCTTGTCTGCGAAGGACGGCCTGAAGGTTCGTCTCCCCGGGCAGCCGCTCGGGCGGCTCCGGAGGAGCGGGGGGGACGGTGTGCCTTGGCCGCCACCACCTCCAGATCCCGACCGCGATGCCGACCAAAGCCAGCACCGCAAGGCTCCACAAAACCTGGATATCCATGTTCTCCTTCCTTTCTTTCAGCGATGAGTTATGGTATAGCCCCACCGCTTAGCTGCCCTATATTATATATTATAAATTTCGAAATGTCAACCCTTCTCACTCCCATGCCTACGCAACAATATAATCAAGAAGAAATGTGGAAAATATTTGAAAAACTGCCTGAAGAATTAAAGGAGGCAGTATTTTCCGCTGAAAACGCAGAGCATACGTTCTCCATTTGTGAACGGCATGAGATCAACGAATGTCCGCAGGTCGCTTCGCTTATCGGGCTCGTGTTAATGGGCGTGATGCTGCCGCGCGACTTTGAGGTTGCGCTCGTAAAGGACTTGGGGCTGGGCAGCGCCACTGCCCAGCAAGTCGCCCAAGAAGTCAACCGGTTTATCCTTTATCCGGTAAAGGATCATCTTGAGGCGATTCACGCCAAGCCCGCGGAAAAAGGCAACGCCGTGGCGGACATTGGCATTGCCACGCCCCGACACAGCGACCGCATTCTGACCGAAGAATCTTATATCGTGACGCCCGGAGAAGAGGAAAAACCTTCGGCCGCAGAAGAAGCAGAAGAACAGAAAGGGCCGGATCAGTATCGGGAACCCATTGAATAATGGCGCAATTTCAGACGCCACAATTTATTGAGCGGGAAGCGAAAATCATAGGGCCCTTATCGTTCAGGCAAGCGGCGTATGTTGGCGTGCCCCTGCTTATCAGCTTTGTGCTGTGGTTTGTCATCGCGGCCGACTACTTTATCTTGTTTGTCGCAATTGTCCTGCTTTTACAGGGAGCGGGCATCGTACTCGCTTTTGGCAAGGTGGAGGGAAAAACCATCCCTGAAGTTATCATGAACGTACTCTTCTTTCTTTCCAAACCCAAGACATACGTGTGGCGTCGGGGGAACGTGAAGCTCCATTTCAAAAAAGAGGAGTATGCAAGCCCGAGGGCAAACGGGGCGGGCCTACAGAAAGCGGAGCTCGTGCGCAAAAGCAGGGTGGCTGATTTAGCGGTGAAAGTTCAAACCAAAAAATAAATATGCTACGATTGAGTTATGGCTTCAAGCACTCAAGATTTTTTGGATTTTGAAGAAGTACGGGAAGGCACCATTGTGCTGAAAGACCGCGCCATACGCGGCGTTCTTTTGGTTTCCTCCACCAACTTTGCCTTAAAGTCGCAGGAAGAGCAGGAGGCCATGATCTACCAATTTCAGAGTTTTTTAAACTCGCTCGATTTTTCTTTGCAGGTGGTTATCCAGTCGCGCCGACTGAACATTACCGGGTACATTGACCGGCTCAAAGAGCTGGAGGCGCAGCAAACAAACGAACTGTTGCGACTGCAAACCACCTCGTACCGCGAATTCGTGGAGGGCCTTGTGGGGAGCGGCTCCATATTGGCGAAAAATTTTTTTGTGGTGGTGCCTTTCACGTTGGTGGAAGCCCTCCCGGGAGGAGAGGCAAGCCGCAATATATTAAAAACCAAGCCCAAGTTTGTGGGAAAGCTCACCGACGAAGAGTTCGATCGCATGAAAACCCAGCTCTGGCAAAGAATGGAATTTGTGGCCTTGGGCCTTAGAAGAATGGGACTTCACGTGGCACCCTTGAGTTCTGAAGAGCTCGTGGAGCTCCTGTGGACTTGGTATCATCCCGAGGAAGCAGAAGTCGGATATTACCCCGAAGTGCCGCCCGAACTTTTGAAACGAACAAAAAAAACATGAAACTGCCGTTTTTAAAATCTAAGGGGGAGGAAGAAATTCCCACGCGAGAACAGATTTTTGAAACCCGTCCCGTTACCGAAAAAGACATTATCGCGCCTTCTTCCATCAGAGTGAACCAAGACGGCATTCAGCTCGGAAATCGGCTCGTAAAATCGTTTTTCATTTTTTCTTATCCGAGGTATCTCCACACTGCCTGGCTTTCCTCTGCCATCAATCTTGACATTCCCATGGATATCTCCCTGTTTATGCACCCCATTGACACGGGGTACATCCTGAAAAAACTGCGGAGAAGGGTAACCGAGGTCCAGTCAGAAATCATGGAAGAGGAATCCAAGGGCCTTGTGCGCAATCCGGAGCTTGAAACCGCGTTTCAAGACATGGAGGCCCTGCGCGACCGTCTCCAGACGGCCCAGGAGCGCATGTTCCGCTTTGCGCTGTACATTACCGTGTACGCCCAGACCGTTGAGGAATTGCGGGAAATACAGACCACCCTGCGCTCCATATTTGAGTCGCGCCTCATGTACGTAAAGCCGGCTCTCTATCAGCAGAAAGAGGGCTTCCATTCCTGCCTCCCGTACGGCATGGACCTTTTGCAGGTGCACAATTCAATGAACACGGAGCCCCTGTCTTCGGTGTTCCCCTTCGTGTCATTTGACTTGAGCTCAAGCGAAGGGATTATGTACGGCATCAACAGGCACAATAACTCCCTCATCCTATTTGATCGCTTTTCTTTGGAAAATGCGAACTCAACGATTTTTGCAACTTCGGGGTCTGGAAAATCGTACGCGGTCAAGCTGGAAATTCTTAGATACTT
>MHUO01000004.1:4340-7134 GCA_001825035.1 Candidatus Wildermuthbacteria bacterium RIFOXYD1_FULL_50_12
TGCTTGACCCGGAAAACGAATACAAAACCCTGGCGGAGCAGGCGGGCGGCAGCTTTTTTGACATTTCCTTGGGATCTGAACACCACATCAACCCTTTTGACCTTTCTGAGCCCAGGGAAGAGGAGCGGCCCGAAGACGTGCTGCGCTCCAATGTTATTAACCTCGTGGGGTTAATGCGCATTGCGCTCGGAGGCCTCACTCCTGAAGAAGACGCCATTATGGATCGGGCGATTTCCGAGACCTACTCCGCAAAAGACATTACGCCCACAAGCAACCCCGCCTTATGGAAAGATAAAATCCCCCTTATGGAGGACTTAGAGCAGGTGCTGCGGACTATGGAGGGTGCCGATTCTCTGGTCAAGCGCCTGCAAAAGCTCACCACCGGAACTTACGCAAACTTCTTTAACAAGCCCAGCAATATTTCGCTGCAAAAAAACATCGTGTCTTTCGGAATCCGCGAGATGGAAGACAGCTTACGGCCCATGGCAATTTACATCATTATGCGCCACATCTGGAATACCGTGCGGTCTGAACTCAAGAAGCGTATCTTCGTGCTGGATGAAGCATGGTGGTTAATGCAAACGGAAGACGGAGCGTCGTTCCTGTTTGGCATGGTGAAGCGCGCGCGCAAATACTGGCTCGGCGTAACCACCATTACCCAAGACGTGGACGACTTTATGCGCTCTGAATACGGAAGGCCGATAATCACCAACTCTTCTCTTCAGCTGCTCATGAAACAATCGCCGGCGTCCATTGAAACCGTGCAAAAAGCATTTGCCCTGACCTCCGAAGAAAAAACTCTTCTCTTGGAAACCAGCGTTGGGGAAGGCATCTTTTTTGCGGGGCAAAAACACGTTGCGATAAAAGTGGTTGCTTCCCCCGCGGAGCACGAAATGATCACCACGGCTCCTGAAGAGCTCGCGCGGAGAAAAGCAAGAGAGGTGTTGGAGGGCGAGCCGCGCTTCGGCGTACGGAAAACCGACGAATCTGAACAAAATCCCTATAACCAAGCTGACAATCTCTAACCATGGCAAACGGAGAAGCCGCAGCAATTGGAGCGGCGGCAGAACCCCAAGAAGATGCCGAGGAGCCGGCAAGGGCGCAAGGGGAAGGAGCACGCGGGAACTTTTTGCTCCCCGATGTACTACTCGTGCTCTCCTTAGCTGTGATTATTGATATCCTTGATGCAGTATTCTCAATTGGGACAATCGTCAACCTCGTTCTGGGCCTCCCTATACTCGCCTGGATGGTTTGGAAAACGGGGCAGATACAATCTGCACAAGAGCAAATACAGAGAGTTCGGAGAGGGCCTCAGGAGAGGGAAGAATTTCGCCAGCGCCAGCAACAACAACTTGCGGCAAGGAGGACGGCAACTCGCCGGGCCTGGCGAAGAGGCATCCTTTATTTTTTGGGCGGCTTAATCCCGATTGCAAATATCTTCGTGCTTTGGACCTGGGCGGTAATTTCTACGGTGCGGGGGAAATAAATTACTCTTTGAGCTTGATGACCACGCGGCGATCCGGGCCCTCGCCCACGCTTTCTGAAACCACGTCGGTTCTGTTAGAAAGCGCAATGTGAATGACGCGGCGATCCGCAGAGGACATGGGAGAAAGCTCTTTTGGTTTTTTGAGGAGTGTAACTTCGTCTGCCGTGGTTTGGGCTAAGTCACGCAGATATTCTTCTTTGTTTTTCTTGTATTCGTTTACGTCCAGAGACAGAAAAAAGGGCTCTGCGATTTTTTTGCGCAAAATGAGTTTCGCAATGTGCTGAAGCTCAAACAATGTTTGCCCTCGTTCCCCGATGAGCATTTTGGGCTCTTGCGCCCGGAGGGCAACCTGAACCGTGGGCCCCTCTGCAGATTCATCCTCCTCTTGGCGCACGCTAATATCCCCCGCTACCCCGACTTTTTGAAGCAGGCGCCGCACCTCTTCTTCAACTGTTTGCAACTGCTCTTTGCTCAGCATATTCGTCGCGTTTTTTAATAAACCAATACTGCCAAATCGAAAATGCCGTGGTGCAAACCCAGTACAAGGCAAAGGCGGCGGGTAGGGAGGCCGCAACCCACACGATGACAACCGGAAACACGTACGTCATTTGGGCCTGCATAAGAGACGCGATATCGGGTTTTCCGCCTTTCTTCCCCTTGGGCTTTGATGAGCTGGATTGCTTAAACTGCGCGAACTGAAATATTCCCGCGAACAGAGCCAGCGCGAAAGAACGCTCATTTAAGTTCACGAAGCCCAGAAATCTGGGGTCTATTTTCTCGGGGGCCGACACAAAAGAATAAAGCAGAGAAAACTGATCTTGCTGAATGCCGTTGGAAAATATCTGATACAAAACAATGAAAATCGGCACCTGAATGAGGAGGGGCAAGAACATGGCAAAGGGATTTACTCTTGCGGTTCGGTATAGCTCCAGCATCGCCCGGGTCTGCTCTTCGCGCTTTTCCTTGTATTTCTCCTGGATTTCTTTGATTTTGGGCTGGATCGCAGCCATCTTTCTTTGCGCCCGCACTGCTTGTGCGCCCAATGGATAAGAAACTCCTCTCACCGCCAAGGTAAGCAAGATGACTGCTATGCCAAAATCCTTCCCGGGGATTGTTTGCGACAAAAACACCAGGAGATTAAAAATCGGCTGGTACAAAAATGCGTGATAAAGGGTAATAAAAAAATCCATAGTTATTGACGCGATGCCTTGAGGAAAAGATGGCGAACGGTCTCCCGCGCGCCCTTAAGATCCAGTCCTGGCAAGGCGATTAGAACAAAATCCCTTCCTTGCTCCGCGCTCCCCAGTT
>MHUO01000004.1:7159-39752 GCA_001825035.1 Candidatus Wildermuthbacteria bacterium RIFOXYD1_FULL_50_12
CCTCCGGATGCGATTCCGCTCCACTGCGCGCTTGGCGACTTTCTTGCTCACCACAATCTTTATCTGCGGGCGCGCCGCCTGCGCCCCATTCTCTATCTTCAAGAGAAGCCCGTCCTCCCGCGTCATACCGTAAGCTTTTTTCTTCCTTTTCTTCGCCGGCGCGCCAGGACATTCTTGCCACCCTTCGATTTGGCGCGTTTCAGAAAACCATGGGTTCTCTTGCGCTTTTTCTTTCTGGGCTGATATGTAATACTCATAAAGCCATAAGGGTAGTATAGTAGAAAGTGGGGCAAAGGTCAATTTATCCAATTTTTACCCATGTTATCCACGCGTTATCAACAAGGGCAAGTTTTTTGAGCTTATTTTTGCACCTTTGTTGGTATGCTATAATAAGGTCCTATGAGCAACGAGGAGCTTTGGCAAGCCGTACTTGCGCAACTTCAGTTTCAGATATCGCCCGCAAACTTTGCCACCTGGCTCAAAAATACCTACATCCTCTCGAAAAAAGACGGGGAGCTTCTCATTTCCGTCCCCAACAATTTCTCCAAGGAATGGCTTGAGAACAAGTATAACAAACCCATTTTCCGCATTATCCGCGAGCTGGATGGGGAAATACGCGAACTCAGATATACGGTCGGCGCGCCTCCTCAGCAACCCAAACCCGCTCAACCGACGCAACGCGCTGCGGTGAGCGCTCCTCCCACCCCTCAACTTGAGTTAGAGGAGCTTAAAATTGACCACGCGACCAACCTGAACCCAAAATATACGTTTGATACGTTTGTGGTTGGGCCGTTCAACGAGCTGGCTCATGCGGCCTCTCTCGCCATTTGCAAAACCCCGGGCTCTGTTTACAATCCCTTTTTCGTATACGGTGGGGTGGGTCTTGGGAAGACCCACCTGCTGCAGGCGATCGGCGGGAAAATCGCAGAGGGCTTTGCCGAAAAGCGAATACGGTATATGACCTCGGAGCGCTTCACCACGGGCGTGGTATCTGCAATCCGCAACCATGCCATGGACAATTTCCGTTCCCTCTACCGGGAACTTGATGTCCTCATCATAGATGATATCCAGTTTCTCGCGGGGAAAGACAAGACGCAAGAAGAGTTGTTCCACACGTTCAACGCCCTGTACGAAAGGGGTAAACAAATTATTTTTTCTTCGGACCGCCCGCCAAAATCAATCCCCGCCATGGAAGAACGTCTTCGCTCGCGTTTTGAGGGAGGGATGATCGCGGATATCAGCAACCCCGATTTTGAGTCGCGCCTCGCCATCCTAAAAACAAAGATCGCAGAATATAATATAGAGGTTGCAGATGACGTATGCGAGTATATTGTGTCCCACATTCAGCGGAATATCCGAGAGCTGGAAGGAGCTCTTAACCGCCTCCTTGCTTTCCATCGGCTCAACAATAAAACCCCCACCCTCCAAGAAGCGCGCACCCTTCTGCGCAGCGTAATCCAGAACCCGAGCAGGGTGGTGAGCCCCAAAAAGATTATGCAAACGGTTGCGGAGTTTTATGACTTAAAAGAAAGGGAGATCATCGCCATTTCCCGGAAAAAAGAGGTGGTAAGGCCGCGTCAAATTGCAATGTACCTGCTCAGAGAAGAGCTTAAAAGCTCCTATCCTCTAATCGGAAAGAGGTTCGGGGGGAAAGACCACACTACGGCCATTTATGCTTGCGAAAAGATTTCAAAGGAAATACAAGAGTCAGAATCCTTTTTTGACGAAATCAACTTAATAAAACAGCGGATATACAATGGATAGGGCTGTGGAGAAGGGGGGCGGCAGAATGTTTCCGTGGATCCCCTTACGGTATCCCTGTTTTATCCCCAACTACGCAGAGGCGTGCATAGCGCGGACAGCGAAGAACATTCCCTTTTTCCACAAATCCACAAACACAACAACAACAAACAAGTTTAGATATCTTTATTACTATTTGTTATGGAGACCACTGTGTTAAAAGCACTCCTCAAAGAAGGGCTTGAAATTGCCAATCGCATCGCGGTGCGCTCTACTCAGCTTCCCATATTGAGCAATGTATTATTATCCGTGGAAAAAGAAAAAGTGCAGCTTTCTGCGACGGATTTGCAAATAGGCGTTGTGTACCGGTTTTTGGGAACAACACGCGCGGGAGGGGCAGTGGTATTCCCGGGGCACCCCCTATCTGCATTGCTGTCTATTTCTTCAGGCGAGCAGGTTTCTCTTTTATCCAAAGATCGGCGCTTGTCGGTTACAACTGGGGAGCATAGAGCAACTCTTCAAGCGCTTGACGCAGAAGAGTTCCCCATTATTCCATCTCCCCAGGAATCAGAGCTCCTTACGGAGATAGACACTGCAACCGTGTGCCGCGCCTTAAGCCAAGTGGTGGGGATGACGGGTCAAAGTCAAGCAAGGCCAGAAATTTCTGGCGTCCTGTTTACGGTAATGGGGAAGACAGCTTCTGCGGCGGCAACTGACAGCTTTCGTTTGGCAGAGCGTAGGTTTTCCCTGGAGAAAGAGACGGGCAGAGAGCAAAGCTTCATCTTGCCCGCAAAGACCGTCCGAGAGCTCATCACGATTTTGGGGGAGCGTCCCGGCAGGGCGGAGCTTTACCTCTCTCCTGCCCAGGTAGCGTTCGTGTACGAAGCAAAAGAAAACCCTTCCCGACTGCGCATCCAGATCGTATCGCGGCTCATTGAAGGGGAATACCCGCGCTATCAAGAGGTTATCCCCGCCTCTCACAAGACCCTGGTCTCCCTAGGGAAAAACGAATTCCTCAATCATTTGAGAGCCACAGGAATTTTTGCTGGTAAGGCCCAAGAGGTGCGGCTTCTCGCCGACCCCCGGAAAAAAGCAATAGAATTCTTCTCCGAAAACAAAGAGGCCGGAAGTCACCGCTCGGCGCTGAGGGCCGAGGTAGAGGGCGATTCTGTGGAGGTGGCGTTCAACTGGAGATTTTTGATGGAAGGATTGGTGCAAATGCGCGGCGAGCGCGTGGAGTTTGCATTAAACGGAGAAGACGGAGCCGCTCTTCTGCGCCCCTCAGAGCAGGAAGGGTATCTCTACGTACTCATGCCCATCAAGGCGTAATGCCGGCGGATCTCAAAGAGGGGGAGGCGAAGGCATAGGTCATAACCCGGTTCCATATGGGGGCCGCAAGCGCGACGCCCGGCTCCCGGAGCGTCGGCGAGTTGTCGTTATTCCCCGCCCAGACGCCCACCACAAGGTTTGCGGTGTACCCGAGAGTCCATCCGTCGCGGAACTCCTGGGTAGTCCCGGTTTTAACGGCGACAGGAGCAGAGGCAGAGGGGATGAAGAGAAGGGAGCGTTCTCCAAAAACCGGCGCGCGGGCTTCGTTGTCGGACAAAATACCTGTAATAAGATGGGCGATCTCCGGAGGGAGAACGCGAATGGGAGTATTTTGGTTTTTCCCCAGCATGTTCCCACGAGCGTCTTGGATGGAAAGAATGGCTACGGGAGGAGTTTTCTGCCCTTCCGCGGCGAAAACTCCGTACGCAGAAGCCATATCAAGGAGCCGAACCTCCCCGCCTCCCAGCACGAGCGCTGGGCCGTAGAACGAGGGGTCGCGGAGCGTGCCAATTCCCAGGGTTTTTGCAAAATCTACACTCTCCTGAACCCCCGCCATATCCACGAGCACCTTGATTGAAGGGATGTTGAGGGATTGAGCCAGGGCTTGACGCAACGTTACTTCTCCGCGAAACCTTCCGTCATAGTTTTGGGGGATGTATTCTTTTCCGCCCCACACTCCGAAGTTCGTGGGCTCATCCACGACCACTGTTTCGTCGGTTGCGCCGTTCTGAAAGGCGAGCGCGTACACAAAGGGTTTAAACGCAGAGCCCGGCTGGCGTCCTTGCCGGTAGGTTGCCACATTCACCTTTGGGTCAAAGAGGCAATCCTTGCCCGACGCGCAGCCCTCCGGGTAAGAGGAAGCGAACCAGTCCTTGGAACCCACCATTGCCAAAATCTCCCCGTCCCGAGGGTTGAGCGCAACAAGAGCCGCGTTGTGCGCCCCGAACGCGACATTCTGTTGAGCCACCTCTTTCACTGCCTGCTCTGCTTGCTGCTGAAGTTCCCAATCCAAGGAAGTGATAACGCGTAGCCCCTGTTCTCGCACAAACTCTTCCCCATACCGCTTCATGAGGTCGTCCAGTACGTAGAGCACAAAGTGAGGGGCGCGAATGGTGATGGAGGCGTCTTGGAAGACGAGCGGCTCCGCTTTCGCCGCCTCCGCCTCTTCTTGCGCGGCAAAGCCCTCCTCTACCATGCGCGAGAGCACATGATCTTTGCGCGCGAGAAGAGTGTCTTTATGGGGGCCATATGGCGAATAATAGGTGGGTGCCTGGATAAGGGCGGCGAGCACGGCGGACTCCGCAAGGGTTAGGTCTTTTGGATGTTTTTGGAAGTAGAGCTCACTTGCCGCGCCAACGCCGTATGCGGTTGACCCGAAGGGAATTTGATTAAGGTAGAAAGTCAGGATTTCTTCTTTTGAGTATCGGCGCTCCAGTTCCAAAGCGAGAACCAGTTCGCGTATCTTTCTTGGGATCGTTTTTTCTTTCGTCAAAAAAGAATTGCGCGCAAGCTGCTGCGTGATGGTAGATCCGCCCGGCTTTTGGAATTGCGACTCGCGAAGCCCAAGATTTATCAAGAAAGCCCTTCCTATCCCCTTTAGACTTATGCCTTTGTGGCTGTAAAACTCCGCATCCTCGATGGCAATGACCGCCTGCTGGAGATGAAGGGGGATATCTTTAAGAGGGACTACTTGCCGCTTCTCTTCTCCGTACACTTCGTATAAAAGAACTTTGCCCGCGCGGTCATAAATTTTCGTGGGTTGGGCAAGGACAGCCTCGCTGAGACGCTCTGGCCGGGGGAGATCTTTTGCATAGTAAATAAACGTACCAAACCCTACCACGGGAATAATGAGGAGCGTAAAGACGGCTGCTTGGAGCATGATGAGGGCCCACTTTTTCTTTGGCGCCCCCTTTTGGTAGATTTTTTTGTAATGGCGCGATTTTGACATGGTTGCCTGTTTTATGCGTAGCATTTTTTCCCGCCCCTTTCAAGCGCGCGTTTTATAATTTATGATACACTAATCGTATGGGAAAGCGTCGTCTGACAATATCGGAGGTTTTAACTCGGGGGGTGGAACGCATTTATCCTAGCTACAATGCGCTGGGGAGTGTTTTGGGGGCCGGTAAAAAACTTAGGATTTACCACGGCATTGACCCGACAGGCAAGCTGCACATAGGGCATTTGGTGAGCTTAAGAAAGTTGCGTGAATTTCAAGACTTAGGGCACGAGATTATTGTGCTGATAGGTGATTTTACGGCCACGATTGGAGACCCAACCGGCAAAGGAATGACGAGGAAGCCGCTTACCCGCGCGCAGGTTTTGGCGTACGCCAAGGGCTACAAGAAACAGATTGGCAAAATTCTAGACCTTCAAAAATCAAACATCAGGTTTTTACACAATGAACAGTGGGCCAGCAAGCTAAAACCCAAAGACATGCTTGAGTTGGCCTCCAAATTTACTGTTGCGGGACTGCTCGAAAGAGACATGTTCCAAGAAAGAATAAAAGCCGGGAAAGACATTCGTGTCCACGAGTTTTTGTATCCAATATTTCAGGCCTACGACAGCGTGACAATGGATGTTGATCTTGAGGTGGGAGGGAACGATCAAACGTTCAATATGTTAGCGGGTAGGGCGCTATTGAAAAAAGTAAAAAACAAAGAAAAATTTGTCTTGGCCCTAAAACTATTAACCGATTCATCTGGTAAAAAAATGGGGAAAAGCGAAGGCAATTTAATATCCCTTGATGAGAAACCCGGCGAAATGTATGGCAAAATTATGGCCTGGCCTGACGAACGCATTGTATTGGGACTCGAGGTTCTTACCGATATTCCCCAGAAAGAGATTGGAGAGATGCAGCAGCGGATTAAATCAAAAAAACTTAATCCGCGCGAAGCAAAGGCCAGACTAGCTAGGGAAGTTGTTGCTACTTGCCACGGTCCCAGAGTAGCTTCTCTGGCAGAAAAAGAATTTGCACGGGTGTTCCGGCTAAAACAAACCCCGAGGAATATTCCAGCCCACTTCCTTACAAAAAAGAAACTAAAACTTGTTGAACTTCTTACGCAAACGAAACTCGCCTCCTCGAAGTCAGAGGCGAGACGACTCGTGTTGCAGGGGGGAGTGAAGATCGATGGCGTTGTTCAAAACGACTGGGATAAAATCATTGCTTCCGTAAAGGGTGCGGTGTTGCAGGTGGGGAAGAGGAGGTTTGTAAGAATTTCCAAGGGGTAGGGGGGAGAACAAAGAGAAAAGCGCCCGCACGGGCGCTTTTCTCTTCTTGAGTCAGAAACTACGCAGCTTCTTTGCTGTCGCCCTCTTTCTCGCCATCTAGAAGGGCTTCTGGAGCAGGAGTTTCTTTTTCTTCACTCTCTTCGCCATCCAAGCGGCCGGAGGGCTTAGTTCCTCCTTCTTCACCATCAAGAGAAAAGATTGTCTCAATCATAGTGTTTCTTCAGCTAAAATTAACAAACAGACCTTTCTCGAAATCTGCCCCCTATGGTAGCTCTTTTGGGAAGGGCTGTCAACCCTCAGCCCCTGAGCGCAAGAGAGCAGGCGATTGCCACGGCAAGGCCGTCTGCCGCATCATCTGGTTTCGGGATTGCCTCAAGGCGCAAAATCTCCTTCACCATATACTGCACCTGCTTCTTTTCCGCTCTTCCATACCCTGCGACAGCCATTTTTATCTGAAGAGGGGAAAACTCATAAGCCGGAATTTTGCGCTTCGCGAGCGCGAGAAGAGCTACGCCCCGGGCTTCGCTTACCGGCATTGCGGTTTTGAGGTTCTTAAAGAAGAATAAGCTTTCCACGGCCCCCGCGTCCGGTTTGGTCTTCACAAGGAGCGAAGACAGCTTTCGCTCTAAAATCAGAAGACGTTCTGCCCTGCTCTTTGTCCGGGGGGTCACGATACAGCCGTATTCGAGGCACTTGAGTTTGGTTCGAGGAAGCTTTTCAACCACGCCATAGCCGGTTCGTTCAGATCCCGGGTCAATCCCAAAAATGGTCATAGGTTTGAGTAAATGTCTTGAACGTCCTCTTGGTCATCCAGCGCCTCAAAAAGCCGTTCCGCAGCAGCTTGATCTTCCTCTGATATCCGAATATGCTCTTTGGGGACCCAATCCAAAGAGCTCGCGGCTTCCAGGCCCTTTTCTTGGAGTTTTTCTCTAATAGAGGCGAGAGCCGACGGATCTGCATATAAATCAAGGGCGTTATCGTGCCAATAAAGATCTTCGGCGCCGGCCTCTATCGCAAAAAGCTCTAATGCTTCCCGAGAGGATGGGCTTGTTTCTTTGAGCTCTACGGTGACCACGCCCCGGCGCTCAAACATCCAGCGTACCGCCCCTCCCTCCACCACCTTCCCAAGATTTCTTTGGAGGAGCTGCTTAATCTCCCCTATGGTGCGGTTCTTGTTGTCGGTGATTACTGAAATCAATAAGGCGATTCCTCCTGGCCCGTATGCCTCAATGAGCATTTCCTGAAGCTGTCCTACGCCTTCTCCCGCAGCCCGTTTCAGGGCTCTTTCCACGTTTTCTGTGGGCATGTTCGCAACCCTCGCTTTTTCTATAACGGTACGAAGCCGCGGGTTAGTCATAGGGTCGCTGCCGCCCTCTTTGGCTGCTATGGTGAGCTCTCTTGCCAATTTGGAAAACAGCTGACTTCGCTTTGCGTCAGCCAGCCCCTTCTTATGTTTAATTCCTGCCCAGTGGGAATGTCCGCTCATACGTTATTTTATAACAATTCTGGTCGGGGAGGGGAGATGTGAAGATGACGGAATGCCAAAGGAGTTGCGACTCTCCCTCGGGGCGTCCTTTCCAAAAGCCCGAGCTGGAGAAGATAGGGTTCGTTGAGGTCCAAAATAGTATCTGCGTCTTCAGACGCCGCCGAAGCCAACGCCTGGATTCCCACTGGCCTCCCGGCAAATTTATGGATGAGGGTTTCGAGGATTTTCCGGTCCGCGGGCTCCAAGCCCAGCTCGTCTATTCCGAGAAAAGAAAAGGCCTTTTCTGCGATCTCCCTTGTAATAGTACCCGATCCCTCTATTGTTGCAAAGTCGCGCACCCTTCTTAAAATACGATTTGCGATGCGGGGAGTATAGCGAGAACGCGCCGATATAAGGTGGAGGGCGTCTTCGTCAACGGGCATGCGCAGGAGCGAAGAAGAGCGACGAAGGATTTGTTTGATTTCCTCCTGGCTATAAAATTGGAGCTGGAAAATCGCGCCGAATCTATTTCGGAAAGGCGAGGGCAAAAGAGCCATACGCGTGGTGGCGCCAATCAGGGTGAAGCGCGGAAGGTCAAGGTCCATGGTGCGGGCCATGGGGCCCCTTCCCATGACAAGATGGAGTTGGAACTCTTCAAGGGCCGGATAGAGCATTTCCATTACTGATTTTTGCATCCGATGACATTCATCCAAAAAGAGAATGTCTCCTTCTTCCAGGTTCGTGAGGAGAGACGCAAGATCGCCCGCCTTCTCAAGCGTGGGGCCTGTGCAGGTCTTTATGTGCGCTCCCAACTCATTTGCAATAACATGCGCAAGGGTGGTTTTCCCAAGACCGGGACTTCCGTAAAAAAGGAGGTGCTCAAGAGTATCCCGCCGCTTTTTCGCGGCCTCAATGATAACCCTGAGGTTATCTTTTACCCCCTTTTGTCCTAGGTATTCGTCCCATCTCTGGGGGCGGAGATTTCTCTCCAGCGCCTCTTCCGCAGGGTCCTTGACAAACATTTTAGGATGGTTTATAATAAGGAGGAATAGGACATGTCCTATTCTCTGTAATAACCCCTCAAAGCTGGGGACCTGGAATTATTTTTGATGGGTAGCCCGGGTAATGCTGAGCTATTCCTCAAGATAACTCCACATTTGCGTTCCGAACACCAAATGGTCCCCGGCTTTGAGGGGTTTATGTTCTCTCTTTTCCCGTTACTCGTGCTAATTCTTCTAACGTGGTAATTCCTTGCATTACTTTCAAGAGTCCGTCTTGATAAAGGGGAGTCATTCCTTGGGCAATTGCAAATTTCCTAAGGGCGGAGGCGGCGGGCTTTTGGAGAATAAACTCTTCCATGGCTCCGTTCATAGGCATAACCTCAAATAGGCCAATCTGTCCTCTGTATCCGGTTGCATTGCATTCTGGGCACCCTTGAACTCGCGCGAGCTTCAGCGCCTTGGGGGACAGGGAGGATTCCGCTTCTTTCATCCCCTGGAGTCCCCGCTTAATCTGCGCAAGCTCTGACGGGGTTGCTTTTGTGAAGGTGGCGCATTGGGGGCAGATCTTTCTTACTAAACGCTGTCCGATAATTACGTTTGAGGCGGCCCCGATGTTTACGGGTTTAGCGCCCAAACTCACAAGCCGGGAAATGGTGCCGGGCGCGTCGTTTGTGTGGAGAGTGGAAAATACAAGGTGGCCGGTAAGCGCAGCCTGAAGCGCGATCTGAGCGGTTTCTTTGTCACGAATCTCGCCCACTAAGATAATATCTGGGTCTTGACGCACGATCGCCTGCAACCCCGTAGCAAAGTCGTATCCTTTTTCCGGGTGAACCTGGGTTTGCGAAATCCCCGGCAAGTGATATTCAATCGGGTCCTCAATGGTAATGATTTTGATTTCCGGCCTCTGAACTTCTCTTAAGAATGCGTACAGCGTCGTGGTCTTCCCGGACCCGGTTGGCCCGGTGGCTACAATCATGCCGTTCGGTTTTTTGAGTTCGCGGCGCAGGATTGAAAGAAGCTCAGGGCGCAAGCCCAGCTCTTCTATCGCAATTAAATTCTTTGGGTTGAGGACGCGGAGTACTATTGCCTCTCCATATTCTGCCGGCAACGTGGCAACGCGCGCCTCCACAACCGTTTCCCCAAGAGCGAGAGAGAAGCGTCCATCCTGAGGCCTGTCGGGCACATTAAGCTTTATGCGAGCGGTAAGTTTAATTCGGGAAAGGAGCGCTTCGTAGACAGAAAGGGGGATGTTGATTATGTCGTGGAGGAGTCCATCAATGCGCAATCTGATTTTTGCTCCGTTTTCTTCCGGCTCAATATGAGCGTCGGAAGCGTCCAGGAGTAAAGTTGCAACGAGCAACGTGTGAAGAAAATTAGTTATCCCATCCGGCGCGATTCCCGAAAGTCGTTCGGAAAGCTGAGCGAGGTTTCGCACGCTCGCGCGCATTTCTTCAATCAGGGAAGCTGGAATCTGGATTTGCCCGGTAAGCTGGGTCCGCCCTTCTTCCTGTTCCTGGGCAGCTTGCGGACTTGGGTTAGGATAAGAAGGCATGTTTGAGCTGTTCACTTGATAATGGGGCGGGACGGAGGAGAACCCAGGGTCCCTTCTGCTGGCCGCCCGCAATGTTCTGGAATTTTGCCCGCAATGAGGGAGAGCGACTCCACAGAATGCCCTGCGCCCCGTAGGGAGAATCAAGAAGGAAAAGATACGATGATTGTTCGCCAAAAGCGTCTTTGAGTTCTGAAATCACCGAGGGAAGAATTTTCTCTTCTGCCTGCGCGCTCAAAAAATCCTCTTTGGAGAGAAGGGCACTGAGGACCTCAAAACGATGAGCATATTCAAGCTTCGATAAAACGGCGCCCAAAAGCCGTGCTTGAGGATTTCCGTGCGATTTGAGAAGATTGATGAGAAGGGATTTGGCGCCGCCGAGAGCAATGCCGTTTGGGCGGATGAGGTGATTCTGAGCCTCAATAGAAATGGCTTCCCGGGGGATTTTTTCTCCCTCGCGCAAAACGAAATGAAGCTTCAAATCCCCCTCGTCCTTTTCGTAGCGAACGGAAACTATGCGATGGGCGACTCCCTTCAGCGAGACGACAAAGCTTTTTTCTTGTTGCGTCCCAATCATGGCTTTACCGTAGCGAATCTTTATGAAAAAGTCAACGACAAAAATTGAGACGCGTTCATCAGAAGAAACAAAAAAAGTTGCGCGGCAGTTTGTAAAACAACTTTTCGAAAAGCAACCAAAGGCAGAGAGAGCCCGTGTGATCGCCTTACAAGGCGAGCTCGGAAGCGGCAAGACCACCTTTATCCAAAGCGTTGCTCGCGGCCTCGGCATAAAAGAGAAAGTCCTTTCTCCCACATTCGTGATTGTAAAATCATACTCCCTTTCCCGTGCGGCATACGGCATACGAAACTTGTATCACGTCGATTGTTATCGCTTAAAAGGGCCCAAAGAATTAAAAGAGCTCGGATGGGACAGCATCGTGTCCGATCCTCGCAACCTCATCCTCATTGAATGGCCCGAGCGGATCCTAAAGATTTTACCAGAAGATATCACGATACTGAAATTTCTGATAAAGGGAGAAAAAGAGCGGGAAATAGCAATATGGCGGAAAAACGGAAAATACTCATCGTTATAGACGCAAACTCTCTGATTCACCGGGCATATCACGCCCTGCCCCCCTTGACGACTCCGAAGGGCGAGGCGGTAAACGCGGTATACGGATTTTTCTTGATTTTTTTCAAGATTCTGAAGGAATTCAAACCAGAGTATATCGCCGCCGCCTTTGATGCGCCCGGTCCTACCGAGCGAAAGAAAAAATTTGAAGAATATAAAGCAAAGCGGCAGAAGGCGCCAGACGAATTGTATGGCCAGATTCCAAAAATACAGGAAGCGCTGGAGACATTAGGTGTTCCTTACTACGCGAAAGAAGGGTTTGAAGCAGACGATATTATCGGCACCATTGCAAACACTATTCCCAAAAGACAAGCGTATCCGCAAGTAGAGGTCCTCATGATTAGCTCAGATATGGACCTTGTGCAACTCATCAACGAAAGGACGCGGCTGTATTATGCCAAGGGCTCGCAACAAGCTGCGCTCTATGACAGGGCTGCAGTGAGAAAAAAGTTCGGGGGCTTGGGGCCCGAGCGGATCACCGATTACAAGGCATTACGCGGTGATCCTTCAGATAACATACCGGGGGTAACCGGCATTGGAGAAAAAACCGCGATTGAACTGTTGAACGAATTTGGCTCTTTGGACAATTTGTATAAGCTGCTCGCGGCGGGGGAGTTAGGGGGGAGAGTGAAGCCGAGAACCGCGCAGTTGCTTTGCGATTACAAAGAGCAGGCATTTTTAAGCCGACAGTTGGCCACCATTGAGAAAAAGGTGCCTATTGAGATACGGCTGGATGACTTGAGATGGAATGAGGACGCCTCAAAGATACAAGAAATCCTTGAGCGGTTTGGGTTTCGCTCCCTGGTGCAGAGGCAGGAGACAATCTACGAAAAAATTGAGCAGCTGTATCGCGAGCGCGTGCTCCCAAGGCAAATCTATGAACTGGAGAAACGGTTGGTTCCTGTGGTGCGGAAGATGGAAGAAAGGGGAATTAAAATAGACAGAAAGTATTTTCAGGAACTTCAGCGAGAAATGGAGCAAGCGCTTGCTCGTCTGAGGGGGAATATTCATGCGACAGCCGGCAAGGAGTTTAACGTAAATTCAACCCAGCAACTGTCTGAAGTATTGTTCAAAGACCTTGCGCTTCCGGTGAAAGGACTGAAAAAAACTCCCAAGGGAGTGATTTCTACTGCTTCTCCTGAGCTGGAAAAGCTGGCGGGGGTTCACCCTATCATAGAAGATGTTTTGAGGCATCGGGAAATCCAAAAACTTCTCACAACATATGCGAGGCCCCTCCCACTGTTAGCAGACGAGAAAGACAGAGTGCATACCCATTTTGACCAGCTGGGGACTGCGACGGGGCGCATTTCCTCATCGGAGCCCAACCTGCAGAATATTCCCAATCAGGGAGAATGGGGAAAGCGCATTCGCCGAGGGTTTGTTGCAGAGAAAGGGTTTTCATTGGTTTCCTTTGATTACTCTCAAATGGAGTTGCGCATAGCGGCTCACCTGTCAGGGGATAGCACCATGCAGAAGTTTTTCCTTGAGGGGGCAGATATCCATACCATGACTGCTTCATCCGTGTTCGGGGTTCCAAGCAAAGACATAAGTCCAGAGATGCGATTTCGCGCCAAAGCGCTGAACTTCGGCGTGCTCTACGGCATGGGAGCGCATGGATTTGCCAGGTCTGCCGGTATTCCCTTGGAGGAAGCCCGCGATTTCATTGAGCAGTACTTCGCGCGCTTTCCCGGAGTATATGCCTTTATGGAGAAAACGAAAGAATTCGCCAGAACCCACGGATACGTAGAAACCATGTTTGGAAGGCGGAGATATCTCCCTGACGCAAACTCAAGCACGCCTCAGCTGCGCGCCGCGGCAGAACGCATGGCGCAGAATCATCCCATTCAGGGAAGTTTGGCAGACATCGTGAAGATGGCAATGGTGAAGATACAAGAGAACCTCGGTTTCTCAGAGGAGGATACCCGCATGCTTTTGCAAATCCACGACGAGTTGCTATTCGAAATAGCGGATGATAAAGTGGAGGAAAGGGGGCGCTCCATAAAAGAACTCATGGAGCACATAACACCCTTGGTGGTGCCCCTGCAGGTAGATGTAAGGAAGGGGAAAAACTGGGATGATGTGGAAAAAGTTCTCTTGCCGTCTTCTCTTGTCCCCAAAAGCGAGATAGGATAGAATAAAGAAATGAAAAAGGTTTTGGTGGTGGAGGACGAACAGCTCATTGCCGACTTGCTGCAGAAGAAATTAATAAAAGAAGGGTACTATGCGTTTGCGGCAGGAGACGGAGAAGCGGCTTTACAACAGATCAGGGAAGAGCGCCCCGACATTGTACTTTTAGATATTGTGCTCCCCCGGATGAATGGCTTTGAGGTATTGGCAGAGTTGAGGAAGGACGAGGAGTTGCGGAAGATCCCCGTTATTATAATTTCAAACTCGGGTCAGCCGGCGGAGATTGAAAAAGCAAGGGAGGCGGGGGTTCGCGATTGGCTGATAAAGACCGAGTTTGACCCGCAAGAAGTGTTAGAAAAAGTGCGGCGGCAGGTTGGGCCGCCCCAATAATATTTCCTCCTATGGAGAAAATTTTACTTATTGAAGACGATAAATTTCTGAGAGAGCTTATCATTCAGAAGCTCGGGAAAGAAGGATATGAGGTGGTTGAGGCGGCGGAAGGAGAGACGGGGCTCGCAAAAATGAAAGAGGAGAAGCCGAATCTCGTTTTGCTGGATCTTATTTTGCCTGGCATCGACGGCTTTGAAGTGTTGAGCCGCATCAAGAAGGATCCCAGCTTGGTGCAAATACCCGTTATTATTCTTTCCAATCTCGGCCAGAGAGACGATATGGAAAAGGGGATTGCCTTGGGCGCGCGGGATTACCTTATCAAGGCGCACTTCACCCCGGGAGAGATTGTGGAAAAAATTAGAGCTACCCTGCAGCCGCAAAAAGCGCAAAGTCAATGATTTTCTTTCTGCACGGTCCGGATACCTATCGGGCCCGGCAAAAACTCAAGGAGATTCGGGAGAAGTATCAAGCAACCTACCTGCACGCAGTCAACGTGCAGGATTTTGATTGCGCGGAAACAGAGATTCAGGAAGCGAAAAATGCGCTGAGCACCATTTCTATGTTTGAGCAGAAGAAATTGCTGATTTTTAAAAATGTGTTCGGCAATAAGGCATTTGAGGACTTTTTGTTTGCCCAGAGGGTTCAACTGGAGAGAAGCGACGAGATCGTCGTTGTGGTGTTTGGGGCAGGGACGGTGAAAGAGAAGGGAGTGCACCCCCTCTATCAATGGCTTAAAAAAAATGCTCGGCAGCAAGAATTTCTGCCCATCTCGCCTTCCAAGCTTAAGCTCTGGATCGTGCGGGAGTTTGCCTGCTACAATCTCAAAGCGACCCTTGTCGCTCAAGAGGCCTTGGCTCAGGCCGTGGGGAACGATCTTTGGCGGCTTTCCAATGAAGTAAAAAAAATCGCCGCGTGGAAAAGTGGTGCGCGAGCATCCATCTCCGATTCCGGCCGGGTGAAGGAGTCAGATGTGACCTTGTTCCTGAGCGTAGACGAGGAGGCAGATGTGTTCTCTACAGTTGAGGCCGTTGCCGCGAAAAACAAAAAGCGGGCGCTTTCATTTCTCTATCGCCATCTCCAGAAAGGCGACTCGCCTGCATATCTCTTGAGCATGCTGCACTATCAATTCAGAACCATTCTGCAGATTCAGGACATGAGAGAAAAGGGGTTCTCGCAAGGCGCAATACTGCAGAAAACGAAACTGCACCCTTACGTGCTTAAAAAAGGGTTGCAGCTTGCACAGACATTTTCGCTGCCAGAGTTGAAAGCTATATACGAGCGCCTGTTTACGGCTGAAAAAAATATAAAGACAGGCGCAAGAGAGCCAGAAGCAGTCCTTGACCTTCTCGTGGCTACGCTGTAGGGATTGCTGAGGTTTTGCCGGCAGCACTCTTCTGGATGAGTTTGGCAAAGCGAGCTTTTTTTCTCGCTGCAGTATTCGGCTCCAACACGCCTCCGCGGACCGCCTTGTCTAAGGCCCTGGAGAGTTGGGGGAAGAGCCGTTGTGCCTCCTCAAGGTTTTTTTTAGCAATAAAGCCCTCCGCCTGCTTTACCAAGTTGCGGTAGTCCCGTTTTCTTTTGAGGTTTCGCACCCTTCCTTTGGCGCTCTGCCTTAAAGCCTTTTTCGCCGATTTAGTAATTGGCATACGAAGGAAGTGTAAAACGGAAAGAGAAAAATGTAAAGAGCAGCGCTTTTTATGCTTCACTCGGCGCCCCCAGCTTTTTTATGAGGTCTCTAATTTGGGCGGCACGCTCAAAGTCGAGGTTCCGGGCAGCGTCCCTCATCTCTCTTTGGAGAAGCTCAATGTCTTTGATGGGACCGAATTCTGCGACAGTTGTCGCTTTTGCGTCGGCAAACCCCCATGGTCTGATATCCTTGCGCACGGGCTGGGGAATAATACGATACTTTTTATTGTATGTCTCCTGGATGCGCTTTCTTCGTTCAATCTCTTTGATGGCGTTTTTGAGCGAAAACGTAAGCGTGTCTGCGTATAGAATTGCCTTGCCTTCAGGGTGTCGAGCGGCTCTTCCCATGGTTTGGATAAGCGTGGTCTCATTTCTGAGGAAGCCCTCCTTGTCTGCATCAAGAATTGCCACGAGCGCGACCTCGGGCAGATCAAGGCCTTCCCGCAAAAGGTTAATCCCCACGATCGCGTCGTACGTCCCCCGGCGGAAATCTTCCAAAAGTTTTGGCCGTTCAAGCGTCTTTACCTCAGAATGGAGCCATTGAGCGGAGATGCCCCGCTGCGCCAGATACTCTGCGATGTCTTCTGCCAAGCGCTTGGTGAGCGTGAGCACAAGTACTCGCTGTTTTTTTGCTTTATGCTTCTCAATTTCTTTAATTACATCTTGAATTTGGTGTACGGTTGGGCGAATTTCAATGGAGGGTTCCAGCAATCCCGTCGGACGGATAAGCTGTTCTGCGATATGCGGTTTTGATTTTTGCATTTCGTAATCGCCGGGCGTCGCAGAAACGTACACTGCTTGGGGAATGCGCTCAAACGCTTCCTCAAACGTGAGCGGGCGATTGTCCACGGCCGAAGGCAGGCGGAAGCCGTATTCAATGAGGGCGAGTTTACGCGCCCGGTCCTGCACCGCCATGGCGCGCATTTGAGGAAGCGTAAGGTGACTTTCGTCAACGAACACCAAGAAATCTCCCTGAAAGTAATCCAACAGCGTAAAGGGAGGAGAGCCCGGCGCGCGAAATTCCAGGTGCCGGGAATAATTCTCAATTCCGTGGCAGTATCCGGATTCTTCTATGAGTTCCAAATCGTAGTTGGTGCGCTGTTCCAGGCGCTGCGCCTCCAAGAGCTTCTCCACTTTCCGCAATTCTTGCAAGCTCTCTTGAAGCTCGGCGCGTACATTCTCCATTGCGATGGCAAGTTTATCTTGCGGCGTCACCCAAAATTTCGCGGGGAAGAAACGATAGCTGTCCGCCGTATTCCAAGAGGGCTGGATGATGTTCTGAGAAACGGCGAGTTCCTCAACGCGGTCCCCGGTCATCTCTATGCGCACCAGTTCCGTTCCTGTTACGCTGAAAATTTCAATGCTGTCGCCGCGCACCCGAAAAGTGCCCGGCGCAAAATCCATATCATTCCTTTGGTATTGGAGCGACGCAAGATGGGCGAGCAAATTCCGCCGCTGAATTTTTTGACCCTTTGTGAGATCAAGGGCGATATCCTGGTAATCCTCGGGAGAGCCGATATTGTAGAGGCAGGAAACGGATGCTACGACAATGGTGTCTTTGCGCGAAAGAGCGTCTTGCACGGCTTCGTGGCGCATGCGGTCAATTGTCTCGTTTATTTTCGCGTCCTTTTCAATGTAGGTATCGGTCTGAGGGATGTAGGCCTCGGGCTGATAGTAGTCGTAATACGAAACAAAATAATGCACGGCGTTTTGCGGGAAGAATTCTCTAAATTCTTGGTAGAGCTGAGCAGCCAGGGTTTTGTTCGGGGAGATTACGAGGGTCGGTTTTTGCGTTCTCTCTATGACGCCGGCCATGGTGAAGGTTTTGCCAGATCCAGTTACGCCCAGAAGAACCTGGTGCCTTACTTTTGACCCTATGCCGGCCACGAGCTTTTCAATGGCTTTTGGCTGGTCGCCGGTCGGCTTGAATTTTGATACGAGGCGGAATTTCATTTACTATGAAAGTATGATCTCTCATATTAGAGGCAAGGTTTTATGCAAGGGCTCTGAGTATATCATACTTGAAACAAACGGAGTAGGGTACAAGGTATTTTTGCCAGAAGCGCTGCGGGCGCAATTTACGGAAGGGCAAGAGCAGGCAGAAATCTTCTGCGCGCTTCAGGTGCGAAAAGACGAAACATTGGAGCTGTACGGCCTACCCTCTTTTGAGGCGCTAAAGCTCTTTGAGGTATTTCGCGATGTTTCCGGTATAGGGCCCAAAGCAGCCATGGTTTTAGCTTCTTTGGGGAAACCGGAAGATATCAGAAAGGCAATTGCGTCCCGCAATACCGGGTTTTTCCGTGGCATTAAAGGAATTGGGGAAAAGAAAATCCAGAAAGTTATTGTGGAACTTACCGGAAAGCTCGGTGTCTTTGAGGAGCCGCGGTCTTCAGGAGATGAGGCCGTGGACTCGCTTGTTTCGCTCGGATTTTCCAGGGCGGAAGCGCGGAACGCTCTTTCCCGCGTTGCGCCGGAAATAACGGATCTGCAGGCAAAAATAAAAGAAGCACTCAAATTCCTCGGGCGCCGTTAATCCCTTTATTTCCGGGCAAAAAGCGGCTATAGTTGGAGGATGATGGCAACGGGAAAAAATCTTTTGCGGCGCGCGCTGCCCGCATTCCTTTTGAGCTGGTATCACTTTGTATGGGCGGTTTTGGGCGCGGTTCTCTGCGGGTTTCCCGCCCGGCGCATGACTGTGATTGGAGTAACGGGCACGGACGGCAAGAGCACCACCGTGGAAATGGTTACGCGCATTTTGAAAGAGGCAGGGCGCAAGGCGTGTTCTACCTCTTCTGTGTGGCTTCAAATCGGAGACACGAGAGAGAAAAACGCTCTTAAGATGGGGATGCCGGGTCGCATGTTCCTCCAGAGGTTTTTGCGCCAAGCTCTCAGAGAGGGGTGTACTCATACGGTCATTGAAGTGAGCTCTGAAGGAATTCTCCAGCATCGCCACCGTTTTTTGAATTTTCATACCGCCGTTATCACCAATCTTTCTCCAGAGCACATTGAGCGTCACGGTTCCTTTGAAAATTATCGCAAAAGCAAGCAGAAGTTGTTTTTAGTTGCCAAGAACACGCACGTTGTGAACGGAGACGACGAGAACGCAGAATATTTTCTCCGGCTCCCCGCAAACCGTACGTATGTGTACGGATTGCAAAAAGTGCCGAATTTGCCGGAAATTACAGCGTATCTTACCGCGATAGATATTCAAGAACATCGGAGCGGCACCAGCTTTCAAGTGCGAGGAACGCAATTCAATCTTCAGCTTATCGGGGGGTTCAACGCCTATAACGCGCTCGCCGCGATTTGTGTTGGTTTGACTCACGGGATTTCGCTTGAGACCTGCAAAGAAGCACTGGAGAAAATGCCGCGGATGCCAGGCCGTACCGAGCCCGTGATTACAAAACCCTTTTTGGCGATGATTGATTATGCCGTAACTCCCAAGGCCTTAGAGAACTTGTATCGGGGAATTCGACGCCTGTTTGAGCCAAAGAAGCTCATTTGCGTGTTCGGAGCTTGCGGCGGCGGCCGCGACAAATGGAAGCGCCCGGTGCTCGGCAGTATTGCCTCTTCCTATTGCGACGAAATTATCCTTACGAACGAAGATCCGTACGATGAAGACCCGGAAACAATTATCAAAAACATTGCAGAAGGCGCGCATCACCCCGTCCAAAAGACAATAGACCGGCGAGAAGCAATTCGTGCCGCGCTTTCCATGGCGGAAGAGGGGGATGCGGTCGTGGTGAGCGGAAAGGGGTCTGAAGATGTAATTGCTGTGGCCGGTGGCAAAAAAATTCCGTGGGACGAGCGGAAAGTGGTGGAGGAGGAATTCGCAAAACTTTCTGGCGGAAAAGGAAAGGCCACGCGCTAAAGGCGTGGCCGGCTTACATGAGACGGGAGCGGGGGTTAGAGGTGGGTTGCCTGCAGTGCCTCCCACTTTCTACTGACGGCCTTCTTAATCTCCTCCTGCGATGGGCAGGGGAAACCATAGGCCCTGCAGTATCCCTGTATAGCGTGGGCCGTGGATTGCATGAGGCCCTCGGGAGGAACCACGAGGTCTCCGGTTTCGCCAGAGAACTGTTGCCAGTTATCGAACGCCTGTCGCCAAGCGATTTCGCATAGGCGTTCCCCTGGATCTTTCCGGGGCCCAAACTGTATCTTTAACCAGAGGTCTCGGATTTTCACTGCTATCCTCCTTTGCCAAATACTTTACGGTATTTTCAGGGTAAAGTCAAGCCCCACGGCTGGACAATTTTCGGGCAAAATGATACCCTTAAAAAGTTATCAACCTTGTATTTTTATGAGTTTGCCAAAGAGCACAAGGAAATATATTCGCAGAGAAAAAGCTCGCATTCGACGGGAAGTTTCAGATAGCGCAGAGCAGAAAAAGCGCATAGAAGAGCTTCTGCAAAAATTCGTAAAAAAGGAAGAAAAACAGCCAGCAGGGCCGGAAACGAAAAAATCTGTCCCGTCGGCAAAGAAGAAACAAGAGCTCGTAACCCCCATCAAGGAATGATGAAAATAGAGGACATCTACGCATTATCCATACGAAAAGGGATTGAGGCGGATCCTCGAGGGGAGGAGCGCGTGCAAAAATCGCTTGAGCGAAAGCGCGAGAAGTTTGAAAAACTTGCAGGGCATGAAAAGGAGGAGTTTGATCAGGAGTCGCTTAAGAATCCTTACTCTGACACGCGCGTGCTTTACGTGGCAGAGGACAAGGAGATAAAAAAAGTGCTCGTGGGCATAGACATTGAGGCGGCAGAAATTCTGCTCGCAAAAGAACTCGGCGACATTGACTTGGTCGTGGCGCACCACCCTTCGGGCCGCGCCATTCAGGATTTGCACGAAGTTATGGATATGCAGGCAGACATTTTGTATTCCTACGGCGTGCCTATCAATGTGGCAGAGGGTCTTATGAGGGAGCGCAAGTCCGAAGTGTTTCGTACGTGGAACCCTCGGAATAACTGGAGGGCGGTGGATGCCGCCCGCCTGCTCGGCGTGAACTTTCTGTGCATGCACACGGCAACAGACAATCAGGCGGCGAAGTTTCTGCGCGAAAAAATTGAGGCAGAAGGGCCGGAGCGGGTGGAGGACGTGATGAACGCACTCCGCGCCATTGAAGAATACAAAAAAGCAATTGAGATGGGGGCGGGGCCGGTGATTCTTTCCGGCAAGCCGGAAAACCGATGCGGCACTGTGTACGTGGGGATGACCGGGGGAACCGAGCCCCCGCCCAAGCTCTATGAGAAAATGGCGCAGGCGGGCATTGGCACCATTGTGGATATGCACATTGGAGAAGAGCACAAGAAAGAGGTGGAAGCCGCCAGCATGAACATTGTGGTAACCGGGCACATGTCCTCTGACTCTATTGGTATGAACCTTATTTTAGACGAGCTGGAAAAGCAGGGGATTGAAATTGTGCCCTGCTCCGGGCTCATCCGTGTCTCCCGCAACGCAACCCAGATGCTATAATGGGACTGTGATGTCTCCGTAGCTCAATTGGATAGAGCGTTGGCCTCCGGAGCCAAAGATTGCGCGTTCAAGTCGCGCCGGAGACACCCTAACCCTAGTAGGGGCCACCAACAAAAACCACGGCAATTCTCTGCCGCGGTTTTGTGATATACTCTAAGGCATGGGAGGGCTGTTCAACAATCCTTTTGCACTCGCATTGGCCACGCTCGTGGGCACCATAGTGGGAGCTGGCATCTTTGGATTGCCCTACGTTACGGCAAAAGCCGGCGTGGCGCTCGGAGTATTCTACCTTGTGCTGCTGGGAGTTGTGGTGATGCTGCTGCACTTAATGTTTGGGGAAATCGCCCTGCGCACGCAGGCAAAGTGCCGCCTCATCGGATATGCTTCCCTGTATCTTGGCGGCTGGGCAAAGAAATTGGTAACGCTCTCCACGGTGGTGGGAATAGTAGGCGCCTTGCTTGCTTACACGATTCTCGGCGGGGACTTTTTGCGTATTGCTCTCGGATCCTTTATCCCCATTCCCAATTTCGCCTTTGCGATTGTGTTCTGGCTCATCTTCTCGCTTTTTATCCTGCGCGGCATCCAGACAATCGCGAGAATGGAGCTGTTTTTCAACATCGCGCTCTTTTTGGTGGTGGGAGCTATCTTTGTCTTTGCATTTCCGTATATCCAAACAAAAAACCTTATTCTCTTAGATTTCTCGTATCCGCTTCTTCCATATGGCGTGGTGTTGTTTGCGTATTTGGGATTGTCTGCTATTCCGGAAACTGCAGAACTCTTTAAGCGTAGCTCAGAAAAGCAACATCTGGACAATCTTATCGTGTGGGCGTCTATCATTTCAGGTGCGCTCTTTTTGGTTTTTACGCTTGTTGTGGTTGGGGTTTCGGGCGCGGCAACTTCGCAAGATGCTTTAACGGGGCTTATTCCGTTTCTTGGAGAAAAGGTAGCGGTGCTCGGAGCCTTGTTCGGCTTGATTGTCATAGCTACCTCGTTTCTCGTGTTGGGCAATTATTTAAAAAATTCTTTGAGGTACGATTATCACATGCCCTACGGACTGGCTTGCGCGCTCACGATTTTCCCGCCCATCTTCCTTTTTCTGATTGGCTTGCGGGAATTTATTTTGGTAATCGGACTAGTGGGGGCGCTGGTGGCGGCTTTGGAGGGTTCGGTAATCGCACTTGTCTATCGAATAGCGAAAAAGAAGGGGGATCGTGAGCCAGAATACAGTTTGAGCATCCCGCGGCCCTTGCTCTTTACTATGGTAGCGTTGCTTCTGCTTGGAGCCGTTTTTGAATTTTTCTTCTGATAAAATCGTATGGAGAAGATGCGGGTTCATCTATTTGTCTATGGCCGCGTGCAGGGTGTGTTTTTCCGCGCGGGCGCCCAAAAGCGCGCCCGCAAGCTCGGTCTTACCGGCTGGGCCCACAATCTCATAGACGGCAGAGTTGAACTAGTCGCAGAGGGAGAGAAGGGGGCTGCGGAGCAATTTGTACAATGGTGCCGCGAAGGTACGCCGCTCGCAAAGGTGGATCGGGTGGATGTGCGGCAAGAGAAGTGCACGGGCGAGTTTGAGGATTTCTCCATCCACGAGTTTGGATTTTAGCGCGCACCCGGCGCGGGAATTTTGTTTCGCCGTATTTTGTAGTATAGTCAAATCAAAATGGCAGATGAAAAACTTCAGTTAGAGCGAAAGAAAAAAGAGCGTTACCTTGCCTTGCGCGAGAACCGAAAACATAAAGAGGCGGAGGAACTGTGGCATCGGCTCCGTCAAGGCACCTACATTGGAGATTTTGTGTACGGTGCAAACGACGGTATTGTTACAACCTTCGCCGTTGTTTCAGCGGCGGCGGGAGCGGCGCTTTCTCCCGGGGTCGTCATTATCTTGGGTTTTGCGAATTTGTTGGCAGATGGGTTCTCCATGGGGGCTTCAAACTTCCTTTCTTTGCGATCGGGGAAAGAGTTCGTGCGGATGCAGAGGGGGAAAGAAGAATGGGAAGTGGAGAATTTTCCTGAAATTGAGAAAGAAGAAATACGGGATATTCTGCGTACGTGGAGTGTGCCGCGGCAATACATCGAGCCATCTACAGCAGCAATTGTGCGGGATAAGAAACGGTGGGTTGATTTGATGATGAGAGAGGAGCTGCATATCATAGAGGAAGATGCGGCGAATCCGATAAAACACGCAATGGCAACTTTCCTTGCATTTCTCGCGGCCGGCGCAGTCCCGCTTGTTCCCTATCTGTTTGCATTTTCTCCGTATATTCAATTTGAGCTCGCCACTTTTTTCGCCGCCATCGCGTTCTTCGCGGTGGGGGCTTCACGCACCTTGGTTACGGGAGCGAACCCATGGAGGGCTGGCCTTGAAATTCTCCTGGTGGGAGGATTTGCGGCCACGGTTGCTTATGGTGCAGGATGGGGAGTGAAAACGTTATTCGGCATAGCGATATAATCAGTATGACCGCTGATTTGTTTAAAGAAAAATTCGGATACGAGATTGAAGGCGTGTGGTTTCCTCGCGTAACCTCCATTACTTCGCCCCTGCAGAAAAAGTGGTGGGGGATGAGAAGGGCGGCAGAGTGGGGCACGCTTATTCATGAAACCGTGGAGGATATGTTGAGGGGAGAAAACGTAAGCCCCGATGCCAAGTGCGCAGTGGCCATTGAAACGTTTCTGCGCTGGCAGAGCGAGTACCCAATGCGCATTGCAGATCCTGTCAACGATATTGAAAAAAGAGTATGGGATCCGGAGTACGGATATGCCGGAACCGTAGATATTATTGCGGAAGTGGAAGGAGTGCGCGGCATTATTGATGTGAAAACGAGCACCGCGGTGGTAAAAGAGCACTATTTGCAGACGGCGGCGTATTTATATGCCTACAACAAGACAAGCGGGACAAATCGCCCCTGCCAAACGCGCTGGATCTTGCGTATAGACCAGTATCAAGAATGCAGGGGGTGTTTGGCAAAACTTCGGATAAAGTATGGGTCTCAAAGTATAAACGGGGGGAAATCCGCCAATTGGCGGATATGCAATCATCAGTGGGGTGCCGCGAAAGGAGAAATTGAGTTTCAGGAGCTCAAAGGGTACGAGCGCGACTTAGCCCTGTTTTTTGATTTAAAAGAGCGGTGGGAGTGGGCGAACAAAGAATGGCTTGCCCGAATTCCCAATTATGAGAAAAATATTCGTCAGCATGCGCTATTATGAAATTCGTAGGGGACTTTCACATCCACTCGCACTTTTCGAGGGCAACCTCCAAAGAATTGACCATTCCCAATCTTGACCGCTGGGCTGCCGTGAAAGGGATCACGGTGATGGGCACTGGTGACTTTACGTATCCTGCGTGGGTGCAGGAGATGAAGCAGAATCTGGAGCTGGCCGAAGAAGGGTTGTATAAGCTGAAGGGGAAAGATACGCCCACGCGATTTCTGCTGTCGAGCGAAATCAGTTGCATTTACAGCAAAGGGGGAGCCGTACGAAGAATCCATTTAGTTGTGTTGGCTCCTTCGTTTGAAATCGTGGAGAAAATCAACGCTCATCTGGGGGTACGCGGAAACCTAAAATCAGACGGCAGGCCCATCTTGGGCATTGATGCCAAAGAAATCGTAAAAATAGCTCTCGACGCCTCCCCAGAGTGCATGGTGATTCCGGCGCACGCCTGGACCCCGTGGTTTTCGGTGTTTGGGTCAAAATCGGGATTCAACTCTTTGGGAGAATGCTTTGACGAGTACACCAAATATATCTACGCAATTGAGACGGGCCTATCTTCGGATCCCGCAATGAACTGGCGTCTATCGGCGCTTGATTCCATCGCGCTCATTTCAAATTCAGACAGCCATTCGCTCGCAAAAATTGGGAGAGAAGCGAACGTATTTGATACAGAACTCAGCTATGCTGGCATCGCAGAGGCTATTCGCGCAAAAGACCCAAAGAAGTTCCTTTTTACCGTGGAGTTTTTTCCGGAAGAAGGAAAGTATCATTACGACGGCCACCGGCTTTGCGGGGTGAGCATGCAGCCGGAAGAATCAAAGCGCCACAACAATATCTGCCCCAAATGCAAAAGGCCCCTAACGATTGGCGTTCTGAACCGCGTGGCAGAACTTGCAGATCGGCCCGCCTTTGATAAATCCTCGGCGGGCAAGCCCGGAGGGGCGATTCCATTTAAGAGCTTGATCCCATTGGAAGAAATTATCGCGGACGCTTTAGGTATTGGCGTAATTTCCAAAAGAGTGAGGGACGAATACGAAAAGCTGGTAGGCGCTTTGGGCAGCGAGTTTGAGGTTTTGCTCAATGCAGATCAATCATCTCTCCAATCTGCGACCTTGCCAGAAATCGCAGAAGGAATTATGCGAGTAAGGGAAGGAAGGGTGCATATTGAGCCAGGGTACGACGGAGAATACGGCAAAATCAAAATCTTTCAGGAGGGAGAACAGCAAGCCCTCACCACGCAAAAAAGTTTATTTTAGATTATGGCAGGGCGTTCCGACCACACCGTCCTTAGGCAGCTCTTCCGAGATTGGGGGAGGCCTCTTGCAAAAATAAGAAAAGCAGGAGGACAGACTAATCGGAACTACAGGGTATTAACCAAGAAGGGAGAAAAATTTTTTGTTCGTCTTCCTTGGAAGCAGGAAGATATGGTAGACCGGACGGCAGAAGGAAAGAATATACAAGCAATTTTGGAAAACAAAAAAACGGCTTCCCTCGTGCCGCGAGCGTTTGTGTACGTGCTGAGCACAAGGAACATCCTCAACTCAAAAGATGAACTTCGCTATCAGGCGCCCGATGGCACGATGATTTCAGAATATATTGAGGGAAGAGAGTTTACCACTGCGGATTTTCAGAAAGGGCGATATCAAGTTGCGCTTGCCAACCTCTTGCATCGGTTCCACGCGAGCGGAGTTCGTTTCGCAAATCCATATAACGTTTTTCGCGATGAGGTCCGCAAATACCGCGTAAAAGCTCTGCGCCATCCTTGGAAACAGCTTTTGGATGCTGCCACCGCTGCGCAGCTCAAAACGCTTGAGAGGGAGGCAGAGCAACGCCTCCGCGCATACGGGCGAGGAGTATCTACACACAACGATGTTATCTTCCAAAATATCCTTGTCGCAAAGGACGGCAATCTCTATCTTTTGGACTTTGAATATGCGGGGCTGAATACGAAAGGAGGAATTTTTTACGATCTTGGCTATGTCCTGCGCGACAGCTTTTTTAATCCCCCTCGAATGAGGATGCAGATGTTTGAACAATTTCTTTTACGAGCAGACAAGACGCATAAGAAGCATCTTGATCGCGAACAAATTTACTGGTCGGTTATTGCGGCATTGCTTGTGGGGATTTGGTGGGGAGTTCTGCGCTATTTCAGCGTACCTCAAAAAGAGCGGGCGTATTTTCGCCGGTATATTCAAAGAGGCGTGCGCGGAGTTAAAGAGATGAAAGCCCTCTTGAGGGTGTAAATACAGTTGAGCCGGAACGCGAGGTTCCGGCTCTTGATGCCTTGAGTGCTATTGTTCAAAAGGAGGAGCGAAGAAGTCAATCGCTTCGCAAGCCCCTAAGATGAGGGGCTTGGAAAGCAGTTTGCCCCCTTGCCCGTCAACCCACTTTTTGAGTTCCTCGTCTGCGTTTGAGACGGCCGCCACTCTGGTCCCGAGGAGCTTGAGCCACGAAATATCTGTTTCGGAGTCCGCGACTCCGAAACATCGCTCAAGGTCCAATCCCGGGAACCGTCCGAGCGCGAGTCCTTTGTCAAGACACGGGGGCCAGACATCCGCGGCGATGCTTGACGCAGTAATGTTCCCGGGATATCCGCGCCACTCCTCTCGAATGCGGTCTCGAAGTTGTACAGGGGACATCCACCTTGGCGGGTATGCCGTAAGGCAGATGCTTTTTCCGGGATAAACAATCCCCCCTATGCCCTTGACGAATCGCTCAAAGTCCTGCGGAGGAATGCGGTCTCCTGTCTTAAGTCCCTCCAAAAGCGGGCTGGGGACGATAATTTCCTGCTCGGCGTCGAGGATGAACCAGGCGCCGTGCTCTGCGACCCCTCCTCTAAGGCCTAGGATACGGGCAGCCGCGAGGAAGAATCCTACATCCCGACCCGTGCAACCCAGTGCTTCCTCGAGCCTCTCGACCCTCAGGTCAATGAACTGCTTAATATGAGAGCCGCCGTTTACGATGGGGAATAGGACACCGTCGAAATCAAAGATGCCAGTGGGCTTTTGAGATACCATAATAATCCCTCCTTTGGAGATTGTTAATGGGGTGCCACCATTGTCAGCAAATCATAGATTGCGTCGTCTGTCAAAACAAAGAGGGTCAAGGCAATATCATTGCTCTGACCCTCGTCCCGAAGGACTGGCTCCCTTTCTCATGAAAGGGTTCCTTTGGTACTTGGCACTTGGCCAGCGGCGTGGGAATCTGGTTCGTGGGCTTCCCGCAGGGCTCGCGCTAAAGCCTTGAACACTGCTTCGGCCTTATGGTGCGGGTTCTTGCCATACAGGACCTTGGCGTGGAGAGTGATTCGGGCCTCAGTCGCGAAGGTTTCTAGGAAGTGCCGAACAAGATCTCCTGGCAGAACGCCCTCTAGCATAACGTCGGGATCAATAGAGGTATCAACCACAGCGTAGGGACGGCCGCTGCAATCCACCACCACTCGGGCCAAAGTTTCGTCCAGGGGAGCATGTTTATCTCCCATGCGGCGGATGCCTCGCCCCTCGCCGCGAGCCTGTAAGAAGGCTCTTCCCAGTACAATGGCCGTGTCCTCAGTGACGTGGTGCCAGCTTATATGGATGTCGCCGCGAGGGATTCCCACGGTGATATCGAACATCCCATGACGAGCCAATTGCGCCAGCAGGTGGTCCGAGAATCCGTTGCCGGTGGAGCCAGAGAAATTGCCCTGTCCGTCAAGGTTGACGGTTACGGCAATTTTCGTTTCATTCGTTTCGCGCTCCACCGAGGCGAAGCGCTTCTCTTCCATGTTCTTTCCTCCTCAAAGATATTTGTTCGATCGATCCCTCCGTCCAAGGGCCGTTCTGCTCTTGCAACGCTACCAGAAAAAGTGTTTAATGTAAAGAGAGGCATATGCCAATTCAAAAAAGCATTTTTGATTTTGAACCAGTTCAGACGTTCCTCAAAGTTCTCGGGAAAGATATTGAGCAATATTTTGGCGCGGAAAAGGGCGCCCTTGTCTACCTGAAACCCGACGGCGTGTGGTACGCAGAGGCCTTGTATCAGTGGCTCAAAGGAAAAAAGAAGGACATCACCATCAGCTCAATGGAGGATGACGGAACGGACTTGGAAGAAGGGAAGGTGCGGGATAGGAAGGTACTCATTGTTGTCAATGAGAGCTTCACCGGGAAGGCGCATAAGCGCTCTACCGAAGCGATGCGCGCGCGCAAGGGACATTTGAACATCAAAGCCATCAAATTTGCTGCGTACCGGGATCGACCGGGAACTGCGGATTTTGCCGTGGATCAGTATTCTGCAGAAATGATTTGGCGCAAAGGAGACATAGACGCTCTGGATTTAAAAATCATTAAGCTTTTGGAACAAGATGGAAGATCTTCCCTTTCTTCTATTGCGGGAAAGACCAATTTAAGCTCTGTGGCGGTTAAAAATAGAGTGGAGCGCCTTCTGGGCAGGAAAATCTTGAAAGTGCAAGGCGCCCTGAACATGGATCGTTTCTACAGCTTTGTCGCACATCTTCATATAGAGGCAGACGACGAGGCCATTCACAATCTTATTGAACGGCTCGAGAAGTTCCAAGAAGTGTATCAGATGGTCCGCATGGTAGGCGGCGTGAAATTGTTAGTGTGCATACTCGTCCAGAATTTAGAAAACGTTGATGAGTTTATTGAGAGGGAAATCCGGCCGGTGTCCAGGGTTAAAGATATCAGGGTGGAGATCGGGGAGCTTCCTGTGTTGCCAAAGACATTTGCGCCCAAGATTTGACCCCCTCATTTTGCGAAAAATGCTTTAAAATCTGAATAGAATAAGCAAAAAACATTAAAAAACTAAAGAGGCATTGACAAACATTCTTGGTCCTCTATAATAAAAATGCATCTTATCCTATGGAAAATGTGAACACGTTGCTTCAGACGATTTGCAATCCCTTTCAAAAAGCCATTTCCTATGACAGTGGCTAGATTCATTGAATTATCCAAAGCATCACGATCACGAGGAATCAATGAATCTGGCCAAGCGGAAGCCAGATTTTTCATCAAGAACACTATTATGACTGCGACACTCAACAAGTTCTACGTAACGAAGGAAGGATTAGAGAAGATACAAGCAGAGTACGAAAAGCTGCGGGATTTCAAGCATCAAAAAACAATGGACGGCACGCCCAACCTTCTGCATTCGGAAGAAGCGAATCCTGAATACTTGGCATTTCAGGAAGATATGAGTTTGCTTGACGCACGCCTCGCAGAATACGAAAACATCCTCCAAAACGCAGAACTTATCGTGCGTCCTCTGAGAAGCAAGCAGAATGTCGTCGATCTTGGGGCAAGAGTAACCGTAGAAGTGGCTGGTCAATCTGATGAGTTCGAAATTGTTGGAACGTTGGAAGCAAATCCGTCTGTGGGCCGCATTTCTAACGAATCTCCGGTGGGGAGAGCGCTTTTGGGTCGCAAGGTTGGAGATGCGATTGAGATCTCATCTCCTACAACGACCGTGTACCGCATCAAGAAAATTCGGTATGTCGCTGATTAGGCGCGCGAAAGTACGTTGCTTTTCTGTACGGGTTGTAGTAGCATCCAAGGGCTTATTCCCCTTGGTTTTTTAACGGCGTATGGCATTGAAGGTAGGAATTATAGGGCCGACAAACATGCGCAAGCTCGTCAAGCTGACCGGGAAGTCGGAGCAGTTTTTTCTTAAAAAAGCGGATACCGTGGGGAAAATGCTTGCTGCTCACAGATGTGAGCTCTGGGTAAACAGTGATGGAGGGATGATTAGGGAGGTAGCTGTCGCCTATAAGAATGCGGGAGGAGGCCGACTTGTGATGCTCTATCCTAAGAAGGGGGAGCCGTGGCCGAATAAACATGTGAAGTCCCACACAAGGATAGCAAATAAGCTGAACAGGCAGCAAAACTGGTTCTGGACGAATTATCAGGTTGTCTCCATCCCAGAGCTTGTCGTATGTGTAGGACTGAGCGCCGGCACCCTCAGCGAGTTGGCGTATATTAAGTGGAATCGCCAGTTTAAGCGGGGCAACCTCAAACGACTAATCGTTCTTCAGGAATTGGTGCGAGGCAAAAGGATCCCGCCGGAAATCGAAGTTGAAATAAAGGGGATTCTTGTGTATCTTAAAAAAACCGAAGAGCTTAAGCGCATCATTTCGCAATACCTTAAAAATTAACAGCGTTTTATGTATTCTTTCCTCCAGTTTCTCAAAACAATCAGGCAGTTGAAAGACATTAAGCGGCAAGGCATTCTTTACTATGGCGTCAAAGAAAAAGACGTGGATAGCGCAGTTGATCACAGCTTTCGCCTTGCTGTCATGATTTGGCTCTTGGGACAGGGGAAGAAGATGAATTTAGCTAAGGCAATGAAATTGGCTCTTGTGCACGATCTCTGCAAGGTGTACACGGGGGACATTACCCCCTACCAGGGGCTGTTTCCGAAGAAAGATAAAGGATTTCGTCTCGCATGGCGATGGAGGCGTCTCTCTCTCAAGGAGAAAGAGAAACGGCACAAAGAAAAGTTTCAAAAAGAGCAGGCCGCAATGAAAAAACTTACCGCTAACCTCCCTCCCGCTATGCAGGGGGACATCATGAATGTGTGGGCTGACTATCAAAAGATGGAAAGCCCGGAAGCGAAATTTGTTCTGCAAGTTGACAGAATTGAAAATCTTTTGGAAGCATTAGAGTGTTTTGAAAACGATCCCAATTTCCCGACACAGCCCTGGTGGGAACACGCCGATGAAGTTGTTGCTGATAAAGAGCTTCTTTCCCTGATAGATGAGATTTCCAGCGAAGAGGAGCGGATTTCGAATAAAAGACGGAAGGGGAAAGGGGAAACATCAAAAATAAGAAAAAAGAAATTAGCATAGTTCTTTCATGCCTAAGGCGATGACTTGACTCTCGTTCGAAAGGAGGTAAGAGCATGAGAGTCGGCATCATCGGACCTACCGACGTAGCCCAGCTGGCGCAGTTCCTCAATCGTCCCCAGGAATTCTTGCTTGAGCGCGGAAAACTTGTGGGACGCATCCTTGCGGAGACCGACAAGGAGCTTTGGGTGAACGCGGACGGCGGCATGCTGTACGCGGTAGCCCAAGGATATAAGGACGCTGGTGGCAAGAAGCTCGTTATGCTCTTGCCGTTGCATGGCGATCCTTGGCCCATTGAGCACGCTCGTCCATATACCGTGCTAGCGGACGAGGTGAGACGTCCGGCAAATTGGCTCCGGGCGAATCTGGAAGTGGTTTCTCTTCCCGAGCTCGTTGTGTGCGTGGGACTGAGCGCCGGTACGTATTCTGAGCTCTCCTACATCCGTTGGAATATTGAGCATTCCGGGAACGGAAAGGAGAGCAACCACCGCCCGCGGCCTTTGGTAGCAATCCGCGAGTTCATTCGGGGCGGAGAGGTCCCGCCGGAGTTCAAGCAAGTGCTTGCGCCGGTTCTTCGATACATCCCTGTGGTGGAAGGCCTCAGAGAAGTTCTCGAAGCTCTCCAAAATGGCACACCGTCGCCGTTGTAAAGCCGCCTTCTTCCGTTTCAAGATGAGGAAGGCGGCCTTCTTTTAGGAGATTTCAAGAAGTCCACGCATTTGGTATAATAGGGCATTCTATGAAACAATTGGTCCTCTTTTTGGGGGCGCTTGGGGCAGGAGTTTTGCTTTTCGGCGTTTTGATTTCGGGCGTTGGCTGGAATGAAATATGGGAGGTGCTCCGGGACTTTTCCTTTTCCCACGCCCTTTTTGTGTTTTTGCTTACTCTCGCCTTCCTTTCTGCGAGCGTCTTGCGTTGGTATTTTATTTTGAAGAGGCAAGGATGCGCCATTTCGTTTGGAGCCGCATGGAAGACGTATCTCGCAGGATTTTCCCTTTGGTTTTTTGTACCAATGTTTCCGTTTGCCAACGAGCTTCTTCGAGCCTCTTTGCTAAAAGAGCGATACCACGTAGAACTTCCCAAGGGAATGGCTTCGGTTATTACAGACCGCATCCTTGAGGTTACTTCAAATCTTCTGATGGTGTTGGTAGGAGGGATTATTTTTCTGCTCTTGGGCGACCGCGTTTCCTATTCTTCCAAGACCATTGCCGTCATGCTGTTTGTTGGCATTTGGGTTCTTCTCCTTTTGCTTTTGTACATGCGCTTGTTTCAGAAAAGGAGTATTGTGCGGCTGTTTTGGAAAGAGAATGGAGGAGCGCAAGAGGCGGAACAGGAGGTGTTTCGTTTCTTTCAGGTGCGCAAGGCAACTTTTTGGGAGGGGATTGGGTTGTCCCTACTCAAAGGCATTATAGGAATTGTGCGGGCGGCAGTAATC
>MHUO01000004.1:39780-64843 GCA_001825035.1 Candidatus Wildermuthbacteria bacterium RIFOXYD1_FULL_50_12
TTTTGCAAACCTTGGCGTTTGAAGCATTGGGCCTCGGGGCAGGCACGGGGGTCGCTTTTGCGCTCGTAGTGCGCTCCATTGAAATTTTATTCGCTGCCACAGGATTGATCCTGTTGTTCCACTTCGGCCTCCGCTTCCTTTTACGCTTGATGTCCCGCAAGGGCGTAAAACTCCTCAAATTTATTTTCCCATGAGCAATAAAGACCTGGCTTCCATTTTTTCCAAAATTGCCCTGTATCTGGAGATTGACGATGTGCCTTTTAAGCCCCAAGCGTATGAGCGCGTGGCAGGCGCCATAGAGGCACTCCAGGAGAGCGTAGAGGGTATCTACAAAAGAGAAGGCGTCAAAGGGCTCGAGGGGATTCCCGGAGTAGGCAGAGGGATTGCAGAGAGAATTGAGGAATATATCAAAACAGGGAAAATCAAAGAGTACGAAGGACTTCGGGAAAAAATTCCCGTTGACATTGAGGAACTTACACGCATTGAAGGAATAGGGCCCAAAATGGTGCGCGATTTATATAAGCACCTCAAGATAAAAACACTGGGAGATCTGGAAAAAGCGGCAAGGGCAGGCAAAATCCGAGGCCTCCCGCACTTTGGCGAAAAAACAGAGCAAAACATCCTTCAGGGCATTGAATTCGTAAGGCGCTCAAAGGGGCGGTGGCTCCTCGGGACCATCTATCCCTTCGTGGAAGATCTGGTTGGAAAACTGGAGGATTCGCCTTTTATCACGAGGGCGGTTGCGGCTGGCTCTTTTCGGCGGATGAAAGAAACTATCGGAGACGTTGACATTTTGATAACCACGAAAAAACCGGAGAAAGCAATAGAGTATTTCCTTTCCTTGGTTCCTTATGAAAAAATCTGGGGGAAGGGAGCAACGAAAGTATCTGTACGCACTACCGAGGGATTTGATATTGACATGCGAGTGCTCCCCCAAGAGATATTCGGCGCTGGCCTTCAGTATTTTACGGGCTCCAAGGAGCACAACGTGCGGCTCAGGACGTATGCGGCAAGCAAAGGATACAAGCTTTCTGAATACGGATTGTTCCGCGGGAAAAAGCTTGTGGCATGCAAGACAGAGGAGGAAGTGTACAGGGCCTTGGGAATGGCGTATATTGATCCAGAATTGCGCGAAGATCAGGGAGAAATTGAGGCCGCCCTTGAAGGGAAGCTCCCCAAAGTTATCAGTTATGATTCTGTGAAAGGGGATCTTCAAGTGCAGACCGACTGGACCGACGGGAAGCATTCCATTGAAACCATGGCAAGAGAGGCGAGCAAGCTGGGGAGAGAGTACATTGCCATAACCGATCATACGAGAGACCTGGCGATGGTAGGCGGCATGGACGAAAAAAAGCTCCTGCGACAGATGGCGGAAATAGATAAAATAAACGCCCGCCTCCTCCGCCAGGAGGGCGGATACGGCGGGCAAGCAAAATTCAGGATATTAAAGGGAGCCGAGGTGAATATTCGTAAGGATGGTACGCTCGATATCGCAGACGAAACACTTGCGAAGCTTGATGTTGTGGGGATTTCCGTACATTCAAATTTCAAAATGACAAAAAAAGATATGACCGCGCGAATTGTGAGAGCGATGAGAAATCCCCACGCAGATATTTTGTTCCATCCTACCGGCCGCCTTATCCATAAACGAGAGCCATACGAAATTGCCATGGATGAAATTATAAACGAAGCAAAGAATACGGGAACCGTGCTGGAGATAAATGCATTCCCCGATCGTTTGGATTTGCAAGACAGCAATATAAAAAAAGCGGTGGTTGCGGGATGCCGCATGGCTATTGATTCTGACGCGCACGCGGCAAATCATTTGGAATACGTGAAATACGGCATTGCGCAAGCGAGACGGGGCTGGGCAGAAGCAGAGGATATTATAAACACCTATCCGTTGGACAAGATACCGTCTTTTCTTAAATCCAAATGAAAAAAGAACGATCAGCCGGAGCAGTCATATGCCGCATCGAAAAAGGAGAACCCCTGTATCTCCTTCTTCATTATCCTTCCTCTGCGAAAGCGAAAGAGGAATACTGGGATTTGCCCAAAGGCCATGTCGAAGAAGGAGAATTGGAAGAAGAGACGGTCAGGCGCGAAGTTGCTGAGGAAACCGGCTTGAGCGACCTCGGAATATTTGAAGGATTTCGAGAAACGATCTCCTACTGGTTTCAATTTGGAAGAGAGAGAATTTCCAAAGAGGTGGTTTTCTATTTGGCGCAGACCGACCAGGAAAAAGTAACGATTTCCTCAGAACACCTGGGGTTTCAATGGCTTGACTATGCAAAAGCGCAAGAAAAACTTACGTATGAGAACGCAAGGCGAGTTCTCAAAAAGGCGCATCACTTCATTCGAGCAAAAGGTGTATGAGGCGGTAAAGAGCATTCCGCGCGGCGAGACGCGCACCTATAAGCAGATCGCGCAAGCGATTGGCCGCCCGAATGCGTTCCGCGCGGTGGGGACCGCTCTTGGTAAAAACCCCGATCTCAAGAAGATTCCCTGCCATCGTGTCGTGCGTTCAGACGGGAAGGTGGGCGGATATCGTTTTGGAGAGAAAAGAAAACGAAAACTCCTTCTTGGAGAAGGAGCCGTGCCGCGCGAGGATTAATTCTGTTTGTGCAGGATCAGGCCTTACACAACTCTATGATTTTTTGGAATGCTTTAGGATGTTCTTTGGCAAGCTGAGCGAGAACTTTCCGGTCGAGCCCTACGTTTTGTTTTTTGAGCGCGGCTATAAATCTGCTGTAATTAAGGTTTTGCAATGTCAAAGCGCCGCCCAGCTGGCGTTGCCAGTCCTGTCGAAACGCGCGTTTCTTCGCTCTGCGGTCGCGGTATGCGTATGTCCAAGCATGGCGCAGGGCGTCCTTTGCCAAGCGGTATTTGGATTTCCTTCCCCAGCGGAAACCCTTGGTCCTTGCCAAGGCATTTTTTCTGCGTTTATGGGAGACGATTCCTCGTTTTACGCGGGCCATAGTTCGTGAACTAGGAAAGCAGTTTTCTGATGACTTTTGCTTCTGCGGGGGAAAGCTCAATCCATTTTCTCAGCCGCCTTCTTTTCTTGGGCGATTGCTTGGCAAGATAGTGATCCTGTCCGGCCGGGCGCCGCAAAATTTTCCCGGTTGGGGTTATGCGGAATCGCTTGGTGATCGCTTTTTTTGTTTTTTGCTTTGTCATGCTTTGCTATCCTTTCACAAGGATTACTGATAATCCTCGCGGTTCTTTTTTCAATTCGCTCTCCAGTTTAACGGGCAGATGCGCCCTCAGCGCCTCCACAAACTTTTCAAGCTTCTCTCTCGCATATCCTTCGAGGGCATTCTGACGTCCTCGGAGGCGGAGCGTAGCGCGAACGCGGTTTCCCTTTTGCAAAAACTTTTCTGCTTGCATTACTCGCGTTTCCAAGTCGTGGCTTGAAATCGTGAAGGTAAGACGGATCTCTTTAAGTCCTCCGCCCTCCTGCTTCTTTGTCTCCTTCAATTTCTTTTCCAGTTGGTAGAGGTATTTTCCGTATTCTCCAAGGCGGCAAACCGGCGGCTCCACTTTTTCTGTTATCTGAATAAGATCAAAACCTCGCTCTCGGGCAAGGTTCAGTGCCTCTTGAAAAGGCACAATTCCTCTTTGCTTTCCTGTCTCATCAATAAGGCGCACCTCGGAAGCCCGTATTTGATTGTTGATATAAATGCGCTTCTGCAAAATAGTGGAGATGGCGGGCATGACCCCGCGTCCAATGGAGGCAAGAAACTCAATCTTCAAGGTTAGTCCAGTTGGTCTGAGGAGAGAATGTGAAAACTGGACAAAAGCATTCTCCCTTTGATGGTCCTATTAGATTCAATAGCTTTCGGACCTTCAAAAAAGCTATCTATCTCGATGGGTGACACCCGCTGCCCTTATCGAGAATCCGGGAGCGGATGGCCTACAAAGCTCCGGTGGGAGCGTTATGCGTAGGCAAGAGCCCTTTGAGGGCTAAATAAGTTGGCAGTTGTATGCCTTCGGCTTTTTGAGAGGCCGTACTCTCCTTGCATGAGATTCTTCTCTCTATTGTCGAGGCAGAACATCCCCAAGTTCGTTACCACCTCATTTTTAAGGCGCGTTCAATCTCGCGTTCGGCTTCCCGTTTCTTGATAACTTCTCTTTTATCCACCTTCTTTTTCCCTCGAGCCAAACCGACTTCCAGCTTGAGATTGCGTTTATCAGTATACACCCGCAAGGGCGCTAAAGTCAAGCCTTTTTCCTTTGCTTTGCCGAGGAGGTAGCGGATTTCTTCCTTGTGCAGCAGAAGCTTCCGGTCGCGCTCGGGATTGTAGTCAGCAGGAGCGTTGGCTGGTTGATAGGCAGGAACGTGCGCCCCTACCAGGAAAAGTTCTTCTCCTCGCGGTATTACATAAGCGCCGGCGAGCTGTATTCTCCCTGCTTTTATGGACTTCACCTCTTGCCCGTTCAGCGCCAAACCCGCCTGAAACTTCTCCAGGATTTCATAGATAAAATGCGCCTTCCTGTTTTCCGCATATACTGCCATTTTTTTCATTCTAAGCTAAAATGAGCTAAAGTGGAAATGACATGATACGTGGAGAACTGGAAAACATCGTTGGAAGGGCCGTTGGAGAATTGGGGGTTAAAGAGCGCCAAAATATTTCCTTGGAGCATCCCGAAAACCCGGACCACGGCGACTATGCTACGTCCGTTGCGTTTGTATTGGCAAAACAGCTTCGCAAAAGCCCCGAGGAAATCGCGCAACAGATTGTTTCGAAATTCGATATTCGAAATTCGGATTTCCTTAACGAAGTCAAGGCAGCGGGTGGCTTTGTGAACTTCTTTCTTTCAAAGGAATGTCTTCTGCAAGAATTGGAGCGAGTCGTCAAAGAAAAAGAAAAGTACGGCGCATCCGATCTTTTGGCGGGGAAGAGAGTAATGATTGAGTTTACCGATCCTAATCCCTTCAAAGAGTTTCACATTGGGCATTTGTACAGCAACGCGGTGGGGGAATCTATAGCAAGGTTGCTAGGGGCGAATGGTGCCCAGCTCAAGCGCGCGAATTATCAGGGTGATGTTGGTTTGCACGTGGCAAAAGCGATTTGGGGGATGAAACAGCTGAGCCACAAGATGCCAAAGGAGAGTGATTCTTTATCGGTTAAAGCTCGTTGGCTGGGAATGTGCTATGCAGCAGGCGCTTTAGCGTACGAAGAAGATGAACGGGCAAGACAAGAAATAGGAGAATTAAACAAAAAAATATTCGCAAAAGACAAAGAGATCAAAGAACTGTACAAGAAGGGAAGAAAATGGAGCTTGGAAAGGTTTGAAGAATCGTATAGACGTCTCGGGACGAAATTTGATTATTACTATTTTGAGCGGGATGCCGGGGAAAGGGGCTTGGATATTGTGCGTCAAAATATTCCGAAGGGCATTTTTCAGGAGAGCGAAGGCGCGGTAATTTTTCTGGGAGAAAAATACGGCTTGCACAATCGCGTATTTATAAATTCGCAGGGATTGCCAACGTACGAAGCAAAAGAGCTTGGGTTGGCGCCGACAAAGTACAAGGATTTCAAGTATGACAGGTCAATCATTGTTACGGGGAATGAAATTGTTGAATACTTTAAGGTTTTGATTGCCGCGTTAAAACAAATATATCCAGAGCTTGGAGAAAAGACCGTGCATCTTTCTCACGGAATGGTGCGGCTGCCCGAAGGCAAAATATCCAGCCGAAAAGGAAATGTGATTACCGGAGAAGGTTTGCTGGATGAGGTGAAGGAGCGAGCGCACAAACTCGCGGCTGGGTCAGAAGCCGTCCTGTCCGCGCGCGAAAAAGAGGAGGTTGCAGAAAAGGTTGCCGTGGCTGCGGTAAAATATTCTCTCTTGCGCGTGGCGCTTGGCAAAGACATTATCTTTGATTTTGAAAAATCCTTGAGTTTGGAAGGCGATTCTGGCCCTTACCTTTTGTACACATACGCGAGATGCAAAAGCATCGTGAGAAAATCAAAAATCAAAAATCAAAAATTGAAGTTACAAATCAACCCCCAAAACTTATCAAAAGAGGAATTAGATATTTTGCGCACGGCGTATAAGTTTCCGGAAGTGGTGCGACAGGCGGCAGAAAAATACGCGCCTAATCTTCTTTGCAGTTTCACATTTGATCTCGCACAAAAGTACAACGCGTTTTACAACGCGCACCGCGTGCTTGAGGCAGATACCAAGGAGCAGAAGGAGTTTCGTCTCCTGCTTACAGCTTCCACCGCCCAGCTTCTGCAAAACTGCTTACATCTCTTGGGCATTCAGATCCTAGAGAAGATGTAGCGGAGAATTGAAAACCCGCCTTAAAAGTGATACGGTTGAGCATATGGAGGCCAATTTTCCGAAATTGGAAGAACAGATATTGGAACGCTGGCGGGAACTGAAAGCGTTTGCAAAATCGTTGGAGAGGCGATCCGCCAGCCGGCGGACGCCTCCTTTTGTGTTTTATGAAGGGCCGCCAACGGCCAACGGCTCTCCCGGAATTCATCATGTGCTTTCGCGCGTGTTCAAAGACGTGGTATGTCGCTATAAAACCATGCGCGGATTTTTTGTGCCGAGAAAAGCGGGGTGGGATACACACGGCCTTCCCGTTGAGCTGCAGGTTGAGAAAAAACTTGGCATAAAGTCCAAAAAAGAAATTGAGCGATACGGCATCGCGAAATTCAATAAGGCATGCAGGCAATCCGTGTGGGAATACAAAAAAGAGTGGGATTCCCTTACGGAACGCATCGGCTTTTGGCTGGACACCGAGCATCCCTACATCACTTATGAAAGAGAGTATATGGAGAGCTTGTGGTGGATTATAAAAGCATTTTGGCAGAAGGGCTTGCTGTATAAAGATTATAAAGTGGTGCCGTATTGCCCGAGGTGCGGCACGCCCGAGTCCTCTCACGAGATGGCGCAGGGATATAAAACCATAAAAGACCGCTCGGTCTATGTAAAATTCGAAATTCCAGAAAAGTCAAAAACTTTTCTGGTGGCATGGACTACGACACCCTGGACTCTGCCCGGCAACGTTGCGTTGGCAGTCGGGAAAGATATCCAGTATGTGTTTGCAAAACAAGGAGGGGAAACATACATTCTCGCAAAAAACCTTTTGGGAAAATTGGAAGGCGAATACAAAATCGTAAAAGAAGTTTCTGGAAAAGAGCTAGTCGGCATTGAATATAAGCCCGTGTTCGATGCCCTCAAGCGTCAGCCGGAGAAAAAGCACTACGTGGCACTTGGCGATTTTGTTTCCACGGAAGAGGGAACAGGCATTGTGCATACGGCAGTTATGTACGGGGAAGACGACTATCAGCTTGGAAAGAAGCTCGGTCTTCCCAAAAAACACACGGTTGACGAAGAAGGGAAATTCAACGAGCTCGTCCCACAGTGGAAGGGCGTGTTCGTGAAAGACGCGGAGCCTTTAATTATGGAAGATCTCAAAAAGCGGGGGCTTCTCTATAAAGAAGAGCTGTACGAGCACGAATATCCGTTTTGCTGGAGGTGCGACACACCCTTGCTCTACTACGCCAAAGATAGTTGGTTCTTGAACATGCAAAAGGTGAAAAAGCAGCTCATTGCAAACAACCGGAGCATCAATTGGATTCCGCGGCATATCAAGACGGGGAGAATGGGTGAGTGGCTGGCAGAAGTGAAGGACTGGGCGTTTTCCCGAGAGCGGTACTGGGGTACTCCTTTGCCCGTATGGCAATGCGATTCGTGCGGCCATCAGGAAGTGGTAGGTTCGCTTAAGGATATACAGAAGCAAACAGCTTCGTCCAATACGTATTACATACTCCGCCATGGCCATTCAGATCGACAAGTAACGAATCACAGTGCTTCTTGGCCGGAGAAGAAACCGGTTGCGCTTACTGAAAAAGGTAAAATACAAATCGCGCGTCTGGCGCGCAGCCTGAAAAAAAAGCATATCGACGCGATTATTGCTTCCGACCTCCTTCGCACAAAACAGACCGCAGAAATCATCGGAGAAGCACTTGGCATACGGCCTATATACGATAAGCGGCTCCGCGAGTTTGATACGGGGATTTACAACGGAAAGCCAGTGGAAGAAATGATAGTTGCGGTGTGGAGACAGGAGGGCGAAACGCCCTTGGAGCACTATATGAAGCGGTTTACGATAGCTCCTCCGAAAGGCGAGACATGGGTGGACGTGCAAAAGCGCCTGCACAGTTTGCTGACAGATATCGAGGAGAGAGAAAAAGGCAAGACCATTTTGCTCATAAGCCACGAGTTGCCGCTTACGTTGCTGGAAGGATTGATGGAGGGATATTCGCGCCAAGATCTGATACGTTTTCGCATGAAAAAGGCGATTGGGACCGGGGAGCTTCGCAGGATTTCGTACGCAAACTTCCCGCGTAATGAGGAAATGGAAATTGATTTGCACCGTCCGCACATTGATGAAGTTACGTTTTCTTGCGCGCAGTGCAAGAAGGGCACCATGCGCCGCGTAAAAGATGTGGTGGACGTATGGTTTGATTCAGGGTCAATGCCTTACGCGCAAGGGCACTGGAAGGGGGGAGCGCCTTCGGCGTTATATCCTGCCGACTATATTGCCGAAGGAATCGATCAGACGCGGGGATGGTTTTATACATTGCTTGCTATAGCCACTCTTTTGGGGTTGAAAGCACCCTATAAAAACGTGATTTCGCTTGGCCTCATTTTAGACGAAAAGGGAGAAAAGATGTCCAAATCTAAGGGAAATATTGTGAATCCGTGGGAAATGGTTGGGAAATATGGCGTGGATGCCTTGCGCTGGTATTTTTACACGTTCAGCCACCCCTGGGATGCAAAGGCCTTTGCAGAACACGACCTCCAACAGGTTATGCGCAAATTCCTGCTCACGTTGTGGAATTCGTTTGTCTTTTATCAAACGTACGCGGGAAAACCCAAAATTCAATCCGTCACCCGCCAGCTGACGGGACGGACAAAGTCCAAACATATTTTGGATAGATGGATTATTTCTCGGCTCCACAGCACAAGTAAAGAAATGGTGAGGCGCATGGACGCGTACGACATTACCGGAGCTGCTCGCCAGCTTGAGCAATTTGTCATAGACGATCTCTCCCTGTGGTACATTCGCCGTTCGCGAACGCGCTTTCAGTCCGCCACCTGGCGGACCCAAAACAAGAAAGAACTGCAGGAGGCGAGCGGAGTATTGGGGTACGTGCTGTTGGAGGTAAGCAAGCTTGCGGCGCCTTTCGTCCCGTTTTTGAGCGAGTTTATATTCGGCGAGCTTGCTGGTCAGAAGAGAAGCGTGCATTGGGAGGATTGGCCTAGGGCAGACGGAAAAAGGATTGACGCAGGGCTTGAAAAAGAAATGACGCAGGCTCGCGAGCTGGCAGCAAAGGGTTTGGCAGAGCGCGCGAAAGCCGGTATCAAAGTGCGACAGCCGCTCCAAAAGTTAAAAGTGAAAAGTGAAAAGTTTAAAGTGAAGGAAGAGTTAATTGGGCTGATTAAAGACGAGTTGAATGTGAAAGAAGTAGTGTTCGATAAAAACCTAAAGACGGAGGTGGAACTTGATACAGTCGTTACGCCAGAATTGCGAAAGGAAGGATTGCTGCGAGAGATGGTGCGCACTATTCAGGATATGAGAAAGAAAGCGGGGTATAAGCCAAGAGACAAAGCGCGTTTGTGCTATGAGGGAGACAAGGAGCTCACTGAGATTTTTAGGGACAACCAAAAAACAATTATGTCTGCCACAGGCCTCAAAGAATTGACAGAAGGCCCTGTCCGCGCAGACAGGAGGGGAAAGCAGAAGTTTGACGCAGAGCAGGAATTTTCTCTGGGAGGCAGAACCCTCCGGCTGGGCATTGAAAAAGCATAATGGCGTTGCATTATCGGACACAAGGGATTATTCTGCGGAAGCGGGATATGGGCGAGGCAGACCGCGTGTTTGTTGTATTCACGAAGGACTTTGGCAAATTGACGCTGCGCGCGGTTTCGGAGCGCAAAATTACTTCCAAGCTCCGGGGAGGGCTGGAGCTTTTTAATCTGTCTGAACTTGAGTTCATCCAGGGCAAAACCCATAAGACCATTACCGATGCCGCTCTTGTGAATTCGTATCCTTGCATGAGAAAAAGCTTGGAGCGCGTGCGCGCAATGGCTCGCTTTGCAGAAGTGGCAGACGAGCTTCTTAGGGGGCAGGAGCGCGACGACAAGATTTGGAATCTGTTCACAGAAACTCTCTTTATTCTCGACAAACCCGCCCTGAGGGAGCGTGAGATAGACGTGCTTGCCTATTATTTTCTTTGGAAACTTCTTTCCCTTGCCGGCTATTCACCCTTGCTGAAGCATGTTGCGGTCAAAGATGAGAACATCGCGAGATTCATCAGCGTTCTTTTGCAAAGCAGCGGCGAGACCTTGGAGAGCATGCGGCTTGAAGGGATAAATGAAGCCCGTTTGCGCGAGATATCGCAGGAGCATCTTTTGAAGGTTCTGCAAAACTGATACAATATTTATTATGCGTTTGAAAATTGTGTATGGCGTATTGTTTGTAGCTGCGGCTCTTTCGGTCGCGGGATTTTGGGTTTGGCAGAAAAACATTTTTTCCACCGGAGACGTACGGCTTGAGATTTTGGCGCCGGATGCAATTACCGTGGGAGAAGAAGTGACATATGTGGTGCGCTGGAGGAATGTGGGCGATACGCAATTGGTGGACGCCTCGCTCACTTTTGATTACCCGGAAGGCGCGATTCCATCGGAAGGTAGCGATGCGCGGGTTATCAGAGCAATAGACACTATCAACCCCGGGCAGGAGGACTCTGCGCGGTTTTCTGCCCGCCTTTTTGGCAAAGAAAACGAAATAAAAGAAGCACGGGCTTCTTTAACATACACCCCGCGCAACTTGTCGGCTTCTTTTCGGTCCGAAACTTCAGCCTCCTCCAAGATTTCGTTCGTGCCCCTCAACTTTGATGTGAATGTTCCTTCGCGCATGGAGGCAGACCAGCAGTTTGAAATTGAGCTGAACTACTTTTCAAACTCCGAATATCCGCTTTCTGATTTGCGCATTCAGATGCAGTATCCCGACGGGTTCTCTTTTCGCAGCGCTTCTCCCGTTCCTCTGGGGGATAACGAATGGGATATTGGCGTGCTCAATCGCACCGAAGGCGGCCGCATTACCGTGCGGGGCGCATTGGAAGGAGGTGTGCAGGAGGTAAAGATATTCCGCGCAGTCATCGGAAGCTGGAAAGACGGCCGCTTCACGGTGATGCGCGAGGTGCAAAAGGGCGTGCAAATCGCGCGGCCTCAGCTGCTTATTGCTCAGCAGGTAAATTCGTCCGCGAACTATGTGGCGTCCGCGGGAGATGTGCTGCACTACGAGATTTCCTTCCGCAATCCGACCGACCGGATTTTAGAGAACCTGTCTCTCCTTGTGACGCTTGACGGCCGCGCGTTTGATTTAGACAGCTTGAAGGCAAACAGCGGGAGGTTCCAGAGGGGGAGCAATTCTCTTGTGTGGGAGCCGAGAGACAATACGCGGCTGCGCTTCTTGGGAAGAGGGGAGGAGGGCAGGGTGGAATTTTGGGTAAACGTGAAAGACGACATTGAGACGTTCAGTCCGCAGGACCAGGGGCTGACCCTGCAAAACCGCGTGCTGCTTTCAGAAGCAAGCATGGATTTTGAGGTGAAACTGCGCGCGGATCTTCGCATTGAGCAGCGGGGGTTTTTCTCAGACGAGGTGTTTGGCAACACGGGACCGCACCCGCCCACGGTTGGCCAGCGCACCACGTATACCGTTATCTGGCGGGCGACCAACAAGTTAAACGACGTGCGCTCAGCCAGAGTAAAGGCGGCGCTGCCTCAAGGTGCGGAATTGACCGGCAATATTTTTCCCGCGAACAGCAATCTTACTTTTGACTCTGCCTCGCGCGAATTGGTGTGGGAGATCGGAGATTTGGCAGCCGGTACAGGAGTGTTTCCGGAACTACAGCCCCCCTCGGTGGCATTTCAGATCGCGTTTACCCCAACACCAGCTCAGCGGGGGAGGATAGCAGAGCTTGTAGGGCAGGCCCGCATTACGGGAGAGGATTTGTTTGTGGATCAAGTCGTCTCCTCTACTGACGATCCTATAGACACTCGGCTTCCAGACGATTCCTCGGTTTCAGGAGGAATGGGTATTGTGCAGTAAGTGGATGTGAATAAGTGTTTGATTGACAGGGTGGTTTACGCGTGATACAAGAAATGCAGGTCATTCACAATTGGACAAATTATCAAGAGTAAGGGTAGAGAACTGGCTCTGATACCCTTTACCAACCTGTCTTGAGCATAGTCGAAAGATAAGGTGGTCCTTCCAGCTTCCTCTCATTGAGGAGGAGATAATTGTTTCCATAGGTGAATGGACAAAAAACTCTTTTCTCATCTGAGTAAGGAGTTTTTTGTTGGTAATAAAATACAATTATATGTTTGAACCAAAACTCTATACCGTAGAAAGCGTTACATCGGGGCATCCGGATAAAATGTGCGATCAAATATCAGATGCCATTTTGGACGCCTGCCTTACCCAAGACCCCCAGAGTCGTGTGGCGGTTGAGACGTTCGGGAGCCACGGACTGCTCGTAATAGGCGGAGAAGTTACTACGCGCGCTGAGGTTGATTACGAGGCGATTGCCCGGTCTGTGTATGATGAAATCGGGTATCAAGATGAGCTGAAAGTTGTCGTGAATATCAGCCGGCAGTCGCCGGATATTGCGCAGGGCGTGGACAGCGGAGGGGCTGGAGATCAAGGCATTATGTATGGATACGCCACTCAGGAGACCAGAGAGTTTTTGCCTCGGGGCGTCGTGCTGGTGCATGCATTGACAAAAGGGCTGGAGCGGCTGAGGAGAGAGGGAAAAATTCCATGGCTGAGGCCCGACGGCAAGGCGCAGGTTACTTTGCGCGAGGGGCGCGTCCGTAGCGTGCTGGTGAGTTGCCAGCACGCGGATGGAGTTCCTCAAGCGGAGATTCGGCAGGTCATTATTGATTTTCTGATCGCGCCTCTCTTGGGAGATCTTGAGGGCGTGGAGATCCTCGTAAATCCCACGGGGAATTTCGTGCGGGGCGGGTTTGAGGCAGACACGGGCCTTACGGGCAGGAAAATTATGGTGGATACCTACGGCGGCCTCATCCCGCACGGAGGCGGCTGTTTTTCAGGCAAAGACGCCACCAAAGTAGATCGTTCCGCCGCCTATATGGCGCGCTTTGCCGCAAAGAATATCGTGGCAAACGGATTAACAGAACAGTGCCTTGTTTCCGTGGCGTACGCCATCGGCCGCGCAGAACCCCTTATGGTTCAGGCGCTTGACGAAAGAGGAGAAGAAATCTCAGAAGATATTGTGCGGAAGTTTGACTTTCGGCCCTCTGCAATCATAGAACGGCTTGAATTGCGCCGGCCGCTCTACCTCTCTACGGCCTCTTATGGACATTTCGGAAAATCCAATCTTCCCTGGGAAAAAGTTGAAGCTTGGTGAAAAATGTGGTTAGAATAGCAGAATGGACGAGAAGATGAAGAAAATTGTTTCCCTGGCAAAGCGTCGTGGGTTTGTGTTTCCTTCTTCTGAAATTTATGGTGGAGTGGAGGCGCTGTGGGATTTTGGGCCCTTGGGCACGGCGATGAAAGAAAATATCAAGCGCGCGTGGATGCGCAGGTTCGTGCAGAGAATGGATAACGTGGTGGCGCTGGAGAGCGCAATTTTAATGCATCCTTCTACGTGGAAGGCATCCGGGCACGTGGAGAATTTCACTGACCCCTTAATAGAATGCAAGTCGTGTCACGGCCGCTTTCGCGCCGACTACATGATGGACGGCCGCTTTGTGGGGCAGGGTGAGGCGAAAGAACCAAACCAGTGCCCCACTTGCGGCGATCGGGACTTCACGCAAGCTAAGCAGTTTAACTTAATGTTCAAGACCTTTCTGGGCCCGGTGGAAGATGTGGTGCACGTTACTTATTTGCGCCCAGAAACCGCGCAGGGAATGTTTGTGGATTTCAAACTCGTGCAGGAAAGCATGCGCCAGAAAGTGCCTTTTGGCATCGCGCAGATAGGAAAGTCGTTCCGCAACGAAATTACCACCGGCAACTTTTTCTTCCGGTCTCGCGAATTTGAGATCGCGGAACTGGAATTTTTCTGCAAACCCGGGGAAGACGAAAAGTGGTTTGATTTCTGGCTTGCAGAATGGGAGAAATTTTTCCTTGCCCTCGGACTCAAAAAGAAGAATCTGCGCCGCTATGAGCACCCCAAAGAGTCGCTGGCGCACTATTCCAAACGCACCGTGGACATTGAGTATAAGTTTCCGTTTGGCTGGGGAGAGCTGGCGGGCGTTGCGAACCGCACCGATTTTGATTTGAAACAGCACGGGAAGGCCTCTGGCACAGACCTTTCCTACCTGCCTCCTGCCCGCGCAGGCGGGGCGCAGGCAGGTCGCGACGAGGAAGCGGGCAAAAAATACATTCCGTATGTTATTGAACCTACCTTGGGAATTGAGCGTTTACTGCTTGCGCTCCTGATAGATGCATATGAAGAGGTGAAGGGAGGCCGCACTACCACAACCGAAGCAACGAAAGAAGAAGAAGTTGTACTTCGCCTAGGCAAATGCATAGCTCCCGTACAGGTTGCCGTGTTTCCGCTCGTGAAAAATAAATCAGATCTTGTGAAAAAAGCAAAAGAGGTATACAAATTGCTGCAAAAAGATTTCGCTTGCCAATACGATGAAGTTGGGGCCATCGGCCGGCGCTACCGCCGCCAAGACGAAATCGGCACGCCTTTCTGCGTGACTATTGATTTTGACACTCTCAAAGATGATACCGTCACCTTGCGCGACCGCGACACCATGAAGCAGGATCGCGTGAAAATCGCAGATCTCGCCCAACAGCTTAAAAACCGTTTTGAAGAAGACTAATGCAAAAAACTATGGTTAGTGTCTGGAGAATATTATTAGTTTTACATCTCATGTTGAGTTTTGTGCCCCTTATAGGAGTTACCTTTGTGATGCCTACGTTACATAATTGCCCAGCACTGCTTTTCTGTTCTGAAGGGCCAACGCTTTTGGGGAAGATAATAGCAGATTCGCTGATCCTTGCAGTAGCAATTGGACACTATTTTCTGTTTAGACTACGAACAAAACAGAATCTTTGAGAAGAGCAGCAGAGGGCTTTTATTTTTCGTAAAAAAGTGGTATAGTTTTGGTATATGGCGCAGAAAAAAGAATTTAAGGTAATTATTGAGCAGGACGAAGACGGGTATTTTGTTGCCTCGGTTCCTGCTTTGCCGGGGTGCCATACGCAGGCAAAAAACCTTCCCGAACTTCGCAAGCGCGTGCGCGAGGCAATTTCGCTTTGCTTGGAGGTGGCAAAAACCGACGCTCAATACCGCAAACAAATAAAAGACTTTTCCTACGAACCCTCTTTTGTGGGGCTTGAAAGCGTGCAACTTACATGAGCGATCGTCTTCCTTCTTTGAGGGCTCGGGATTTAGAGAAGGTCCTCAAAAGGATGGGATTCTTCTCCGTGCGGCAAAAAGGCTCGCACGTGTTTTTTAAACACCCGGACGGGAGAACGACGCTTGTGTCGCGACACGGCGATGAGGAAATCGGGAGAGGCTTGCTCCGCCAAATTCTTCGCGAAATTAATGTAAGCTCAGAAGAATTTTCGAAATATCTCTAAAATGCTTAAAAAGACGACGCTGAAAAACGGATTGCGCATTGTCACCATCCCCCAACGGAGCACCAGAACGGTGACCGTTTTGGTATTGGTAGGAGCCGGCTCAAAATACGAAACCAAAGACAAAAGCGGCATTTCACATTTTTTGGAGCACATGTTTTTCAAGGGCACGAAAAAGCGCCCCACTCCCTTGGCGGTGGCAGAAGCGTTGGATCAGGTGGGCGGTCAGTACAACGCTTTTACCGGAGAGGACTACACTGGATACTACGCCAAAGTGGATAGCAGTCATTTTGATTTGGCGCTGGACTGGGTGGCAGACATTTTTCTGCGTTCAGTGCTTCCGCAAAAAGAAATTGAAAAAGAGAAAGGGGTGGTCACAGAAGAACTTCACATGCATCGGGATAATCCCGCGCTCCACATTGGGGATCTGTGGAGCAAACTGCTGTACGGAGATCAACCCGTCGGCTGGAACATCGCGGGAAATGAGGAAAGCGTTCGTTCGCTTTCCCGAAACGATTTGCAAGAATACATGAGGCGGCAGTACGTCGCCTCAAATACGGTGGTGTGCGTTGCGGGAAACATCAGGCAAAAACAGGCGACAGAAAAAATGCGCGCCGCGTTCGCCAGCATAAGTGCGCATAGGCCCGCGTTAAAAGCCCCGGTGAGAGAAGCGCAGCGACAGCCGCGACTGCTGCTGGAGTGGCGAAAAACAAACCAGACGAATATTGCGCTTGGAGTGCGCGGGTATGGGCTTGAGGACCACAGGCGATTTGCCCAGTACCTTATTGCCGTGGTGCTCGGAGGAATGATGAGTTCCCGATTGTTCGTGGAGGTGCGGGAAAAATTGGGTTTGGCGTATGACATTTCCACGCAAAGCGAGAACGATCCGGATACCGGATTTCTCCTCACCACAGCTGGGGTGAAAAATGATTCTGCCTCAAAAGCGGTTCAGGTTATTCTTAAGGAATACAAAAAGCTTAAAACCAAACTCATATCAGGTGCAGAGCTCACCAAGGCAAAAGAGTACGAAAAAGGGAAATTGGCGCTTCAGCTTGAGTTGTCCAACGCCAAGGCGAGCTTTTACGCCACGCAGGAACTCTTGCGCGGAGAAATGTTAACGCCGGAACGCTTGTATGATAAGATAAATCAAGTAACGCCAGGGGATATTAAGGCCGTAGCACGCGATTTATTCGCGCCAGAGAAGCTTAATTTGGCGGTGCTCGGGCCGTACCGAAAAGAATCCGCGTTTCTTCCCTTGCTGAAGATATAGCTATGAACGGAACTCATCAACTTCTGGATATTTCTTGGAGCACCATTGTGAAACTGGCGCTCGCCGGGTTTTTGGTGTACGTAGTTTTTCTCATTCGGGACATTTTGGTATGGGTCATGTTTGGTTTGATCATCTCAGTGCTCTTTGAGCCCATTATTGCCTCTCTGCATAAGAGGCACGTCCCTCGGGTTGTGGCGGCAGCTTTCGTGTATTTGTTCGTGTTTGGTCTAATCGCCTACGTGGTGTTCGCCACCACCCCCATATTCGTTTACGAACTCCAGCAATTTTCCAATCGGCTTCCGCAATATTTTGAAGAGCGGATTTCTCCCTCTCTTCAAGGGCTCGGGGTTGCAACCTTTCGGGACTTCCAGAGTTTTGTGGACTCGTTTGCTTTGAACGCCGCCCAAAACACCGCAAACATTTTCAAGGCGCTTTTCGCGATTTTCGGAGGGCTCTTTTCCACGATTTTTGTAATTTCGGTTGCGCTGTTCCTTTCTCTTGAAGAACGCCCCATTGAGCGGGTTATTAGCGTGCTGTTCCCGGCAAAGTATGAAGCACTGGCTCTCAATATCTGGGCGCGCTCCCAGCGGAAGGTTTCGGGCTGGTTCCTGGCAATGGTGATAAGTTCCCTGTTTGTGTTTCTCGCAACATACGTTACGCTTTTATTGTTTGGCGTTGAGTTTTCCCGTCTTTCTTTGAGCGCGGTGGCCGGGCTCCTTAATTTTATTCCCATTGTGGGGCCAATTATAGCTGGCGTCCTCGTTGCGCTGCTGATCGCTTTAGAATCGCCCTTGCAGGCCCTCTTTGTGCTTCTTGCCCTCACGCTCATTCAACAGATAGACGGCAATGTGCTTACGCCCTTGCTCTCTCGGCGCTTCATTGGCCTTCCGCCGGTGCTCGTACTCATTTCTCTCTCAATTGGTGCTCAATTCTGGGGAATTATGGGAGCTCTTTTGGCAATTCCCTTGGCCGGCGTACTTTTTGAGTTCCTGCGCGATTTTCTCAAAAGACGCAAAGAAGAAAGAACCACTGTTCTCTAATGGGAACGCTGTATATTGTTGCCACTCCCATAGGCAATCTGGAGGATATTACGCTTCGTGCTTTACGCGCGCTCAAAGAAGCAGACGCTATTTTGTGCGAAGACACGAGAGTTACTACAAAACTGCTCTCGCATTTTGGCATTGCAAAACCCTTGATAAGCTACCACCAGCACAGCCGCCTGCAGAAAACAGAGCAAATTCTCCAGTTGTTGCGCGAAGGAAAAAACCTCGCCTTGGTGTCGGACGCTGGCACGCCCGGCATTTCAGATCCGGGCAGTGTGTTAATCAATCTCGCACTCCAGCAATCCAACCCCCCAACAGTAATTCCCGTCCCCGGCGCCTCCGCACTCACCGCGCTCGCGAGTGTTGTTGGTTTTCCAATGGACAGGTTTCTTTTTCTCGGTTTTCCTCCCGCAAAAAAGGGCCGCAAAACGTTTTTTGAAAAAGTCGCGGCTTCAGAATACCCCGTCGTATTGTATGAATCGCCCTACCGCATCATCAGAACCCTCCAAGAGTTTCAAGAGATACTGCAAAAATCAGCGGCCGCTGAAAATTATAGTATCGTGGTGGGAAGGGAGCTCACCAAAAAATTTGAAACCATATACCGCGGCACTGCCGCAGAAGTCCTCGCAAAGCTCCAAAACACCCCCGTCAAAGGCGAGTTTGTCATTATTGTTTCCCCTTTGATATAGTGAGGATATGACGCAGCAGCAGGCGCTGGATATTTTAAAAATGGGGCATTCGGTGTACCTCACCGGAGAAGCGGGCTCAGGCAAAACGCACGTGCTCAGCCAGTATGTTGCCTGGCTGCGCGAGCACGACTTGGAGCCCGCTATTACGGCATCCACCGGCATTGCGGCAACGCATCTTGAGGGGAGCACCATTCATTCGTGGTCTGGCATCGGGGTGCGGGAGGATATCACGGCTTTTGACTTGGAGCGCATGGAGCAGAAGCGGTCTTTGTGGAGCAGATTTCAGGATACTCACGTTCTTATCATAGACGAAATCTCCATGCTTTCTGCGGAATTCTTTGCCATGTGCGACCGGGTCTTGCGCCATATGCGGAGAACCGAGGCGCCGTTCGGGGGCATGCAGGTGGTGTGCTCAGGCGACTTTTTCCAGCTGCCCCCGGTCACCAAAAATGGGCTGGATTTCCAATACGTGTTTGAATCCTCCTCGTGGGGCGAGCTCAATCCTTTGGTGTGCTATTTGGAAGAACAGCACCGGCATGGCGAAGGAACATTTCTTGAGGTGCTGTCTGCCATCAGGCAACAGGAGGTTACGCAGGAAATGCAAGAGGTGCTTCTGGCAAGAAAGGATGCGGAGCTTGGGGAAGCGAGCCCCATAACGCGCCTATACACGCATAATAGGGATGTGGACGCCATTAACGAGGAGCGTCTTTCGCATCTTCCAGGTGCGCCAGAAGCGTTTGCCATGCAGAAGGCAGGCAGAAAAGAATACGTGGAAGCGCTCGCGCGCGGATGCCTCGCGCCAGAAACCCTCCGCCTCAAAAAAGGGGCAGAGGTGATGTTCGTAAAAAACGACCCTGGGCACCAATACTTCAACGGCACGCGGGGGCACGTGGTCGGGTTCAGAGACAAGGCGCCTCTTGTGAAAACGCGAGATGGCAGAATAGTGCAGGCCTTTCCCGTAAGCTGGAAGCGGGAGGATGAGAGCGGCAAAATTTTAGCTGAAATCAGGCAGATGCCTTTGCGCTTAGCGTGGGCGATTACCGTACACAAAAGCCAGGGTATGACACTGGACGAAGCTGAGATGAACCTTTCCCAATGCTTTGTGCCAGGGCAGGGGTATGTGGCGCTTTCCCGCGTGCGCTCTTTGGACGGGCTGTTTTTGCGCGGGCTCAACCATATGGCTCTTCAGGTGGACGAGAGAGTGGTTGAGGGTGACGAAGCGTTCCAAAAGCGCTCGCGCAAAGCCCAGGAGCGACTGGCGCAATTGCCTCGAAACAAAATAGACGGCTTGCACGCGAGTTTTATCCGGGCACGCGGCGGCTCTTTGGAACCCGTGCAAAAAGGGGCAAAGCCAGGCAAAAAAGTAAAAGTGAGCACGCTGGAGCAGACGCGCGCACTTCTTGATAAAGGATTGCCCCTGGAAAAGGTTGCCAAAGAGCGAGGCCTCGCGATAACAACCATTTTGTCTCACGCGGAAAAACTGCTGCAAAGCGGCGCACGATTCAATTTTCAGTATCTGGCGCCCGAGGAAGGCCTCTTGTCTGACGTGCAGGAAGCAGTGCGAAAGCACGGGTTTGAAAAGCTCACGCCCGTAATGCGGTATTTGGAAGGGCAGGGGCACGAGCTTTCGTTTGACGACCTCCGCAAAGCCCGGCTGTATCTGTGGTCAAAAAAGTAGCCACCTCCCGCACCAAAATCGTGGAGATAAAATAAACGCACGGCCTTCGGGTACGGCGCCTTTTCTTCTGCACCCCCAAAACTTGAATACGCCACTCGACTGGCGTATAAGTGAGTTGCCGCTGAAAGGTGAGTGGCTGAATTTGGCAGCAGGCGACGGGCGGTACACCCAGGAGCTTCTAGATAAAGTTGATTCGCTGACGGCAGTGGACATAGACGGCGTTGCGCTGAAGAAGCTCAAGGCACATGTTTCTGGAAGGGATACGGTTTTGAAAACACAAATTGCGGATATTACAAAAAAGCTTCCATTCCAGGATCATTCTTTCGACGGCGTTCTCTGTACTGGGAGTCTCCACTTGTTTTCGAAAAGCGTTTTGAGGAAGATTTTTCCTGAAATACACAGAGTGCTAAAGCAATCAGGGAAATTCGTGATAGATTTTGCTGTAGATATTAAGAGGCAGTACCAAAACCCGACAGCAGGAGCAAAGAAAATTAAACCCAATTATACCTTGCGTTCTGCAAAAGCGCTTTTGGAGACGCTTCTCAAAGATTACAATATTCAAATGTACACATCAGAATTCGCTGATGACGTAAGCAACATTGAAGAATTCGGCTTTATTACGAAAGGTAAGTTTATTCTAGTGGTAGGAGAAAAGAGATGACCCGGGCGATTTTGGTGGTTATTGCGGTTGGGATTGACGGATGGGGGGAGGGTTGTGTAGAGTAAAAGTAATATGAGAATTGAGGCAGAGTATAGCGGATCAAAAGTGAGTTTCTCCAGGTGGGGGAGGAGTTTTCGGTGTTGCAGGGGGGTTGCGGGAAGCAGGCCTGCCTGCGCAGGCGGGCAGAATATCCTGCACAGAAATTCTATGGACAACGCCATGCCATTACGGGCAGGTTAGTTGTGCTTTTTGTTTTGAGAACTACCTGCCCTGAGCTGCACGAAGGGCAGTTTTATTTACGCTTAATATATGATAATCTCAAGAAAACTATGAATAGTATTTCGGCGCTTACCTACGACGTAAAAGAAGACGGCTGGGAGACATCCACGGGTTTTATTAAGCGGGAAGTCACGATGCCTGCGCTGGATGAAAAAGCAAATCCCAAAGATGTCTTAGCCGTGCTCTTGGAAATTCAGTATGCGGGTGTGTGCGGCACGGATCGAGGCATTTGGAACAGGCAGGTGTTCAAAGAACTCATTCACCAGACGCTTGAGCGAGAAAACAAGAGCACGCGCATTTTAGGCCATGAGTTTGTGGGAAGAGTAGTGGAGGCAGGGTCGCAGGTGGAAAATCTCTACGGCATTCGCGTGGGCGACAATGTTTCCGGTGACTCGCACGTGACCTGTGGCAGATGTTTCCAGTGCCGCGTGGGAGAAGAGGAGGTATGCCAGGATCAGGCGATTTTGGGAATTAGCACGGACGGCATCTTTTCCAAATACGCCAAGATTTCGGCAAAAAACCTCTGGCAGGTGGATTTTTCTCGTATTCGGCCAGAAATTTGCGCTATGCTTGATCCTTTCGGAAACGCGGTGCACTCCTGTTCTAAAGTGGAGCTGCGAGGCAAGCGGGTTGCTGTGCTTGGATGTGGACCCATCGGCATGTTCACGGTATTACTGGCAAGGGCGTTTGGAGCCGTGAAAATTGTAGCAGTGGATATTCTGGAGGCAAATCTCAACACTGCAAAAGAATTGGGCGCTCACGAGGTCGTGTTGCTGAGGAAAAGAGATGACATAGAGGCAGATCCTGGGCTTCTGCAGAGAATTCGCGAACTCACGTATGACAAAGGCGTGGATGTAACCTTTGAGATGGCAGGACCGAACGCTTCCGTGAACAACGCGCTTGCCATTACACGAGGCGGAGGGGAGGTGGTGCTTTTTGGACTCAAAGACGGAGATTTTGTCATTCCAGAGTTCAAGGACGCCATCGTGAAAGGTCTTACCCTGTACGGGGTTATCGGCAGGCAGATTTTCCAGACATGGCAGACCAGCCAGCGCATGCTGTCTGATAAAACAAACGGAATTCAAGAAAAAGTTTGGAAGCACATTCTCAAAGAGGGCAGAGACACCATTATTCCGCTTGATTCCTATTCCAAAGAACTCTTTGAACAAAAAATGGCCGAACACGCAAAAATTCTTATTAAGTTTTGATTATGTATACATCATTCAAACCAATTGTAGAGCAAGAGCTTAAAACCATTGAGGAGGCAGGCTTGCACAAAGAAGAGCGGGTGATTTCCTCGCGGCAGGGGAGAACGGTGCGCGTGGGCGAAAAAGAACTTCTGAATTTCTGTGCGAACAACTACCTTGGCATGGCAGGAAGCGACGAGATGGTGCAGGCGGCAAAAGAAGCGCTGGACAAATACGGATACGGCTTGTCCTCCGTTAGGTTTATCTGCGGCACGCAGAACGTGCATAAAGAGTTGGAGAAGAAAACCGCGGAGTTCGTGGGTATGGAGGATGCTATTTTGTACACCTCCTGCATGATGGCGAATATGGGATTTTTTGCCGCGTTTCTCGGAGAAGGAGACGTGATTATTTCAGACGCCCTGAATCATGCGAGCTTAATTGACGGCATTCGCCTGTGCAAGGCAGAGAGAGCGATTTTCCGACACATGGATATGGGCGACTTGGAGGCAAAGCTCAAAGAGCAGCAGCAAAAGCGCATGCGGTGCATTGTAACAGACGGAGTGTTCAGCATGGACGGAGACGTTGCGTCCTTGAAAGGAATATGCGACTTGGCAGAAAAATACGACGCCTTGGTGGTGGTGGACGATTCCCATGCCACGGGATTTATGGGCGAGCGCGGAAGGGGCACTCATGAACACTGTGGAGTGCTCGGTCGGGTGGACGTGATTACCTCAACTTACGGGAAAGCGCTGGGAGGGGCAACCGGAGGATTTGTGGCAGGGCCAAAGGAGTTGATTGCGCTGTTGCGTGAGCGTTCCCGCACCTATCTTTTCTCAAACTCCCTGCCTCCTGCGGTAGCCGGCGCCTCTTTGTTTGCGATTCAGTATATTGAAAACCATCCTGAATTGCGTGAGAAATTGTGGGAGAATACAAAGTATTTCCGTGAGCAAATGCAAAAAGCAGGGTTTACCGTGCCAGAATCGGTGCATCCCATTGTGCCGGTGATGTTGGGCGATGCGAAAAAGGCAAAAGATATGGCAACTGCTATGCTGGCGGAAGGAATTTACGTGATCGCCTTTAGCTATCCGGTGGTGCCTGAAAGCGCCGCGCGCATTCGCGTGCAGATTTCTTCAAACCATACCAGAGAAGATTTGGACAAAGCAGTGGACGCGTTCGTGAAAACCCGGGGATAAGATGAAAAAGTTTTACATTACCACCGCAATTCCCTATGTGAACGCGCGGCCGCACATTGGCCATGCCTTGGAGTTTGTACAGGCAGATACCATTGCGCGTTTTCATCGTCAAAAAGGGGAGGAGGTTTTATTGTTGTCTGGAAGCGATGAAAACGCGCTGAAAAACGTACAGGCAGCAGAACAGGCAGGGGTGCCTGTACGGCAGTTCATTGACGAGAACGCGGTGTTTTTCCAGAAATTGGCAGAGGCGCTTGGAGTGCAGCTTGACGTGTTTCAAAAAGGAAGCAAAAAAGACCATTATGCTTCCAGCCAGAAGTTGTGGGAACTATGCCAAAGGGCGGGGGACATTTACAAAAAAGCGTACGAGGGGCTGTATTGCCTTGGATGCGAAACATTTTACGCACAGGAAGATTTGAACGAAAAAGGAGAATGCATTGAGCATCTGGGCAGGGCGCTGGAGCGCGTTTCGGAAGAGAATTATTTTTTCAAGCTTTCCAAGTATCAGTCGCGGCTCCGAGAACTTATAGAAAGCGACGAACTTCGTGTTGTGCCTCAAGCGAGAAAGAATGAGGTTTTATCTTTTTTAAAGCGGCCTCTACAAGACATTAGCATTTCGCGCTCCAACGAACGAGCCAAAAATTGGGGAGTGCCGGTGCCCGGAGACGACAGCCAGAGAATGTATGTATGGTTTGACGCCCTCAATATCTATCAGTCGGGAATCGGCTTTGGCTTGGACCTGCCTGCGCAGGCAGGCGAGAACACATATAAAAAGTGGTGGCCTGCGGACGTGCACGTTATCGGCAAGGGGATTATTCGCTTTCACGCGGTGTGTTGGCCGGCGTTTCTTCTGTCGGCAGGATTGCCCCTGCCAAGGTCAATTTTCGTGCACGGGTATATTACGGTGGACGGCCAGAAAATGTCCAAAACTCTGGGCAACGTGGTGGATCCATTTTCACTCGTGGAAAAATACGGGACAGATGCCGTGCGCTACTTTCTATTGCGCGAGATTCCGCCTTTTGAAGACGGCGATTTTTCCTATGAGAAGTTTGAAGCGCGATACAACGCGGATCTTGCGGCCGGGGTGGGAAACCTTGTTTCTCGCGTGTTGGCGCTCGCAGAAAAATCCAATCCGCCAGCTGGCGGACAAAATACAAAACTTCAAGCAATTCTAAACGAAACGAAGCGAAAAGTTGATAAGAATTTAGAGGAGTTTCGATTCAGCGACGCCCTAATCGCGATTTGGGAGATTGTGCACTTTTGCGACAAATATATTGACGAGAAAAATCCTTGGGCAGAATCGCCGGAGCGGGTGGAGGTAGTTGGCGATTTGTTGGGTGCGATTGCGGTTATTGGCGAGTTGCTCCAGCCGCTTCTCCCCGAGACATCAGAAAAAATCGCCCAGCAGTTTCGGGCG
>MHUO01000004.1:64851-83166 GCA_001825035.1 Candidatus Wildermuthbacteria bacterium RIFOXYD1_FULL_50_12
AAAGCAACGTATCTCAATTGGTGGCAGGACTTTGCATTGCATTTCGCAAAGTCCGGTTTCGTTTTGGCATAATATATTCTTTTTCGTAATCACGACTCCTCTCGGACTTTTGCGAGAGGAGTTTTTGTTTTGTTCCGATGGCTGCGTACGTAGCGCGTGCATAGCAACCGGCGCAGAACAGCACAATTTATGCGAGCGAGAGCCGGATTCGCTCGTAAAGTTCTTCGAAAGGAGTTTGCCCGTGACAGACGAGAAGGAGGCCTTGAGGCAAGCGATGGAGGCGATCTTCTATGAGAGGGATGCAGGAGAGACGCCCCCGCCCAATCTCCGTATTCTGGAGAAGTCCCGCTTTCCACATGAGGATCGTGGAGAGGAGGAAAGCGCCGCCCCCGGAGCGTGCTATTAGGGGGCGGGGAAGGGGGGCCATAGGGCCCTGGCGCGCGGAACGCGCGCCAGGGCCTCTTTAATTGAGAGCTATTGACAAGTTTTTTGGCTGTGATAGGATTGCTTTAAAGTATGGATATGCAGAAATGTTGCAATTGGTTTTATTTCTTTTTTACTTTTACCAGCCCCGAGAAGAGGTTGAGCGTTTTACGTTAAAGAGCATTTCCCAATTTTAGTAAAACTTCCGCCAGCCCCTTCTCTGAAGGGGCTGGCCTTTTTATAACCCTGAGTCGAGTTGAGTGGGTTGTAGCTTGATAGGAGTTCGTGCGTCGATGGATTCCTACCAAGCTGCAAACTTTTCCAGCTTGGTCGTCTCGTTTGAGCGAGGCGAAGCACCTTAATAAGGAGGTCCCAATGTCCACCGGAGGAGCAAAGCAGAAGGTTTTCCTTACTTCGGGCGCAGAGGCCGAAGTCGTCGAGGACTTTTTTGGGCGCCCCGAGCTCAAGAAGCTCTCGCTCGCCTCTGTTCCGTCGGAGGCCGACTGGCTTATTCTGCGCACGGGAGAATGCGCGCCGGAGCCCTTCGTCTTCTCTCATGCCAAGAACGGGTACTCTCTGTATCGACGGGGAACCCATTGCCGCCGATCAATCTGGTAAGGAGGTAAACAAGATGCAGAAGGTCAAGGTCTCTCCTACAGAGCGCCTCGCCACCCTGCGAGGGCGCAAGGTCCGCGTAAGTTTCCTCCACTGCGGCCTTCGGTACGAAGGGGTCACGGTAGTGAATGGCCCCTTCGTAGTCATCGAGGGGACGCAGTGCGATATGCGCAATGGGTGCCTCCCCGTTGCTCATTCGTTCCAGTTTTCGGCGAAGACCGCCCTGTCAGGGGAGGTCTGGCTAACCGATGAGGAAAACTGAATATCGGAGCCGGGCCTCGGGTTCATTCGGGGCGGGTGTGAGTCATCACACCCGCCCCGCCCTTGTCTCTTGACAGGAGTTTTGAGAATTTGATATTGATAAGGATATGAAGCGGTCCGGCAGTCATAAGAAAGTTTCTTCTTTGCAAATTATTAGCATTGTTAGCTCCTTCAAGGGCTGGGTGCGCTTCGCATAAGGTATAGAGAGTATACTTACAGAATATTCGCGAACCTCCCGGTCTCCGGGAGGTTCTTGTTTTTGCGGGTCGGGAACTGGAAATTTTATTTTCAGTTCCCGGGCCGGAAACTAAATTAATCGGTCCGACGGAGGAGAGATGGAAACCCCACAAGGCATTGGAGAGTGCATTACTGGGCTCGAGGAAAAACTTGAGCGCCTCCAAGAGGCACAGAGGCACGGCATCTCTCCTGAGCAAGCTCGCGAACTTGCCGAGGTCCGCGAAAAGCTCCGGAAGATGTATGCGGGCCGCCTCATCTCATAAGCTCTTTTCCCAGTGTCCAAGGCGGGACGGTTGGTTTTCCATCAAGCCGTCCCGCCAGCCCCAATTTCCGCGCTTTTTTCGCTTGACATATTTTTTAAGAAGAGTATAAAGAAGAATATGCAGCTTAGGATAACCCCAACCGCTATGTTGTTGACGGTCTTGGTCTTGAACCTCCGAAAAGGGTTGGGAGTTTTACCTGCAGATAAAAGTTTAGAAATTACACTGCGAGACCTCCCAACCACGGGAGGCCTCTTTGTTTTGCGGGTTGAGAAACAGAGAAGGAATTCTTTGTTTCTCAGGCCACAAAATTAAACGTCCCGCAGGCCTGTCGGGCAAAGGAGCTCTGTATGTTCAGCGGAAGTCAGGACCCATTGGCACTCCAGAGTCAACCTGAGCTTGCACGGCTTCTGAGGGAGGATGGGCGCAAAAAGAAGCGTCCTCTCCCAAAGTCCGGGGAGAGCCATCTCTCCCCGGAGAAATCCGGCACGCAATCTTCTCAAGGGGAAAAAGGCGTATAACGCCCTATCTCTCCTCAACGTTCACAAAGGACGTCCCCGTCCGGGCAAACATCCCGGCGCGGGGCTCCGGACCTCGGAGGGCCCCACCCATGGGCCCTCCTTTCTTTTTGAAATTTTAGCCAGCTTGACAGGTACATACGCTTTGATAAACTACGCTATTATTGCTATGCATCTACAAACCAGTCGACAAACGACCCATGCCGTTAATGCCCAGGCAAAAGCATGTTTCCGCGGGGAAGTTTGTCAATGTTTGCATATTATTAAAAATTAGATACTAAATTTTAGAAAGCAATACTGCGACAAAACCTCCCCTGAAAAGGGGAGGTTTCTTTTTAAGCATAGTAGAAGGATATGGAGGAATATTGCATATTCTTCTTCTGGGCTTAAAAATAAGTTCTTTAGGAGGATAGTCGTGAAGAATCCCGGCCTAGAGGTTATGAGGAATCAATGGCTGAAAGGACGCAGGGGCAAGAAGCCCCGTAGGGATTCTCGGCAGCGGAGTCTCCAGCGCCGCATCGAGAAGCGCCAGAAGGCATTTGGCTTAAGCTGATCGAGAGGCGGTGGTTTAGGCCTTCCTACCATGGTTCGACTCCATGAGGAAGGCCTTTCTTTTTTGCCGATTTGTTTTGAATGGTAGAATAGGAGAGAATAACGGTATGCTTATAGATACTCACGGGCACGTAAATTTTAATGCGTTCCAAGGCGACAACGGCGAGGTTCTTAAACGAGCGCTTGAGAAAGATACATGGGTAATAATGCCGGGGACGCAGTACGAAACCTCCAAAAGGGCGGTTGAGATCGCAGAGTCCGCCAGCGGACGGGGAGTGTATGCCGCGATCGGCCTGCATCCGATTCATATAGGAGAACAAAGAAGGGTTGATGTGCTGGAAACGCAATCTGAGGATGCGGGTGCGGCGCAGCCATGGGAAACATTCGAAACGCGGTCGGAGGAATTTAGCTACGCGGCCTACAAAAATTTAGCTAAGAGTAAAAAGGTTGTTGCGATTGGGGAGGTCGGCTTGGACTATTACTATTTCCCAAAGAGCAAAGCAAAACGAGAGCAGATGAAGCAGAAACAGAGAGACGTGCTGGAGCAGCAGATGCGCTTGGCAGATGAATGTAATCTTCCTGTTATCCTTCATTGTCGTGTTGCTCACGACGATTTGATAGGGATATTAGAGCAAAGAATAAAGAGACAAGAGAAAAAAATGAGGGGCGTGGTGCATAGTTACACGGGCACGGTGGAGCAGGCGCAAAGGTTTCTGGACTTGGGACTGTACTTTGGATTCAACGGCCTGATTTTCAAAAACGTTCCGGCGCTTCCGGATCCCGCTAAAGTCATCGCTTCAATCCCATTTGAGCGCATTGTTTTGGAAACCGATTCGCCGTATTTGGTGCCGCCGCAGGCAGGTCCGCCCCGCCAGCTGGCGGGTGGCGGAGAAAGAAACGAGCCCCTGTTTGTGAAATACGTTGCAGAGGAGATCGCACGCATCAAAAAGCTTCCATTTGAAGAAGTTGCCGGCGTGACAACTCAAAATGCGCGAAAACTTTTTGGATTAGATGGGGCTTGACGAGAGCCCCGTTTTGGAGTATAAGGGAAGAACAAGGGTTGCTCAGGAGGTCGTCCTGAGCATACAAACCCTTCCGCAATGGGCTTCTCAAGGGCAAGTGCCCGTTATAAGAAGTCCAACTTCTGTGGATAAGCCCAAATAGCTTGAAGAGGGGCGTTCGCCAATCAGCGAACGCCCCTCTTTCAGTTTGTTTGCATTGGGTAGCGCAGAGTGGGGAAAACAGGGGGCTTGACACCAAAAGTATGATAAAGTATGATGCTTGATATTATGACCCGAAGCAAGATTGCCATTACTATAAAAGACGATCTTCTGAAACGCCTGGACCGGGCGATAGACGGCAAGACCATTCGCAATCGCTCTCACGCCATTGAGTATTTCCTGGATCAGGAGCTTTTCTCAAAAGCTGAGACCGCACTTTTGATCGCGGGGCACAAAGATTTTTCCTGTTCCACTTTGTTTGAAAGGAAATCGGTTCTTGAGCATCACTTGGAGCTTTTGCAGGCGCACGGAGTGAAAAATGCGATCCTGCTTTTGCATGAGAGCGAGCAGGAGGCGCAGCGCATTGCGGGCGACGGTTCAGAGTATGGTTTACGCATAACTTATTTGCGGCAAGGCAAAGAGCAAACGGGAACCGCGCACGCCCTTGTGCAAGCGAAAAAATTCATAGGAGAAGATTTGTTTTTCGTATTCTATTGCCACGTTGTCGCGGAGATTGATCTTGCCGATTTCGTTTTGTATCACCGAGAGACGGATGGTATTGCCACCGTAGCCCTCACTTCAATTGAAGACCCTTCGCTGTACGGAGCTGTAAAAATGCGCGGCGGGGAAATTGTAAGCTTTACCGAAAAGCCAAAGGAAACAGAAGGGGCCTCGCGAGTGATTTCAGCAGGCATTTTCTGCATGGGCCCTGAAATTTTTGAGTATATCCCCAAAGAGAAAGCAGCGTCGCTGGAAAGAGATGTGTTTCCCAAGCTCGCACAAGAAGGGAAACTCGGAGGGTATATGTTTGAGGGAAAATGGTGCAACGTGCGCAACCAGATTTGTTTTCCCAGCAAAAGAAAGAAATGATTACGGAAACCTTAGAAGAACAACTGAAAAAAGAGCTCGCTTGCAAAAAGGCGTTCGTGAAGCGGCCGGCAAAAGGATTTATCGGGCATGATTATCTTGTGCCCGGAGGACCTTATGAGGAGCAATGGGATTGGGACGGGTTTTTTATAGGAATGAGTCTAGCCGCCGAAATTTCTTCAGAAGCAATATATCTGAAAAATTGGGCCCTGAATTATCTGGAAAAAGTTAGGGTAGATGGTTTTACCCCCGGACTTTTGACTCCAGACGGCATTGACCGGCGGCTGAAGCACGTAAAACCATTTTTTGCCCAAGGATGCTACTTTGCTTCTCGCTTCCTGAACGATTTTTCCTGGCTCCCTCCGCATTGGGAGAAATTGAAAAAAGCTGTGGAATATCGGGAGAGCACACATTTTGATAAGGCGGTCGGCCTAGGCTGTTGGTATGACGCAATGGAATCTGGCGCCGACAATAATCTCGCTGTGCATGGATACCCCAAAGGGAGTATTCTTGCAGCAGATCTTAATACGTTTCTGTACAGGGAGTATCTTGCGCTCTCTTTTATGGCAAAACTCCTAAAAAATGGAAGAGACGCAGGTTTGTATCGCAGAAAGGCAGACAAGATGAAAAAAGCAATTCTCAAGTATCTTTGGAGTGAGAAAGACGCCATCTTTTACAACCGCCATCGGAAAACAGGAGAGCTCATTAAGCGGATTACCTATTCAGGCATTATCCCTTTATGGGGCAAAATCGCACCGGTCGCACAGGGAAAAGAAATGATAAAAAAGTACGTCCTCAATCCAAAACACTTGTGGGCGCGGTACGGAGTGCGATGTCTGTCAAAAAACGACCCCGATTATAATCAAGCGAACATCATAAAACCGTATTCAAACTGGCAGGGCCCGGTGTGGCCCCTGGTGAATTATTTGGCAATGCACGCGCTTTTACATTATGGATTTCGTCGAGAAGCGCAACGCGTCGCAGAGATTATTTCCGAGCTTTGCTTGGAAGATATCAAAAAGACCGGCGGTATGCACGAGAATTACAATGCAGATACCGGAAAGCCGCTTGCGGCCCCCAACTTCATAAGTTGGAATCTGCTTGCGGGCCAAATGATATCTGAGGCAAAGTCCGGAAACAATCCTTTCCGGATTCCATAGCACCCTACAAAGGACAACAAAAACTTCGCGGAAGGAGAAGCACATGGCCATAAAGGATGACGAGCTTAAGGTTATTCTCGGGGGGGTTGATCCCCTCCGAGTGCAGGAGGCCTACCAGAACGTCAATGGGTTGTTGGCCGGGGACCTTCAGACTCACCTGAACTCCGGCTACCTGCAGCCGAACGCAGAGGATCTGCGGGTTCAGGAGGAACGCATCAATAGTTTCCTGCAGAGCGGGAAGTTGGCGATTGTCGTTCCGATGCGGGAGCGGGGACCGGTGATCCGGCCACTCTTGAATACTCTCATAAAAGAGCGGCATGTGGCGCTCGGAACCATTCTCGTCGTGAATGACGGGAGCGACAAGGCCGCCCTTGATGAGGTGCGCCAGCACAACAGCAACGTCCACTTGGTATCTCGGGACGAGGTGCTGGATGTGCTGAAGTGGGACAAGCTCCTGCGCATCCTAAACCTCCGAGAGCGGCCTCGCGGGAAGGGCGTGGCAGTCCTTGCTGGCTACCTGTCGCAGTACATCTGGGCAAGGCGCAACGATCGGCATCCTCTCTGGCTTGGCCAGAACGATGCCGAAATTGCGCAGTTCGATCGCTATCAGTGCTGGGAGCATCTCGGGTATGGGATCGTGACCCGTCCCGGCGCTCAGTACGTTAAGATGGCGAAGTTCGGACGCACCAATGAGCGGTGCATGGCCGCTCGCTGGATGTTGCTCGTATTCGCACAGGCAGAGAGCGTCGCACCGGAGATCCAGAGGCGTGCGGAAGAGATGGCCTATCGTCTTGGTCGGCATAAGTGGATGCTCACCGGGGAGTTCGCTCTCAGGTGGGAGCTCGCCATGGACCGGCCATTCGCGACCGGCTATCTGGAGGAGACGCTCACGTCGCTCTTCTCTGAGGACTACTGCGCGCAGTGGTGTCCGGAGGGGGATGGGGTTGTGCAGGTTGCCAATCCCAATCCTCGATTGGATGCTGCAAACGATGAGCGCAAAGAAGCGATCATGCAGCAGCAGATCTCCAATTTCATCTTGTCGGTTGCATTGGGGGAGACGCTACCGATAGACCAGTGGGGGATCGAGACGATAAAGCGCCTCAACCACACCATCATGGCAGATCCCATCGTCATGGGGTGGATCCCATTGGACGAGGGGTCTGTGAAGGCGGAGGTTGCGCCCAACAACCGCCTTATCCCGTCGATCACTATGCTCGATAGGGCAAAGTTGATCGACTGGGAGAAGGCGAAAAACCTTAGTGCACCTTAAGATGCTGATGTATCGCAACAAAGGCGGGTCACGCAAGTCGTGACCCGCCCCTTCTTTTACGTAAGTTTTTTTGCGAGCAAGATCGCGCCCCAGGCGCCGGGTTCCTGTTTTTCTGAAAAGAGCGCAAGGGGGAATTCTTTGCCAACCGCCTTTTTGAATTGCTCTTTGAGCCCCGGCATTTTCCAAACAGATCCCATCAACCCAATGCAAAAGCGCGCATCCTGTATGTCAAGTCGTTGCGCCACGGCACGGACTCCTTGCAGCAGACCAGCGACGGCCTCATCTCTTATTTCTCGCGCCCGCCAGTCATTTTGCTCAAGCGCTTGATCAATAATTTTTCCGAAATCGGCGACAGAATGTTTCAAAGCTCCGGGTTGATTTCGAAACATGTGATAAATCTTTGGCATAAACTCCTCCATTGTTTTGCAGTGAGCTTCTTTAAGTACTAAATCTTCAAGCACTGTTTTTTGGATTCTTCCGTCCCACGACTGAATCGCAGATTTTAATACTTTTGTTCCGATTTCGTATCCACTGCCTTCATCACCAAATAGGAAATCCCAGCCGATGCTTTTTGCTTCTTTGTTTTTGCTTTGTCCGAGAACCGTGGAGCCGGTGCCAGATATCACGAGAATCCGGTTTTGTTCGCCGGGGCACCTTGCTTCCAGCGCGATATGGGCGTCGTTCACCACTTCAAACACCGAATTTTTGGGGAGGACCGATCCGACGATTTTTCGATAAATTTCTTTATCCCTTTTTGTATCAAGGCCCGCGAACCCCAGCACCGCGTACAGTTTTGTGCCGCTGCCTTTTTTCAAAAAGGGCGAGAGAAGTGTCTGAAGATTCTTTTTTACCGCGGCTTCCCCGATATTATGATAGCTTAAACTTTTTCCCGTTCTCTGGGCGAGTATTCTTTCTCCATCGGCAAGAATCGCGGTGCTTTTTGTCGCTCCTCCCTCTACGCCAAGATAAAATTCAGATATTTGCTTCATTTACCTATCTTAAACTGAGTATATCATAACAGCAAATTAGTGTGGAAAACCAAAGATTGACATTTTCTCTGCGAATTGCTATATTGTGTTATCCCACGGAAAGGAGAGGCGGGTATGGCGCCCACCTCTGCACAACCCGTGGTCCCCCTAAGGCAGGGCGCTCGCAGAAGACAGGAATGCGCCTCCCTGATAAGGAGGCGCGTATGACAGGGGAGGCAATCTCTCCTTCGGGAGGATATAAGTCCTACCCATTCCGCTAACGCGGCCTGAAGAGTATTGCGAGGTTCTGCCTGAAAACAAAGGGTCTTCTCCGCAGAAGACCCTTTATCTTTTATAGATAATAATGCGTTCGTGATTTTTTGATAAGTCGGTCTTTGAGGAGAGAGTCCAAAATTTCTTGCGCCGAATAGGGCGTTTTTTCTTTTTTGAGCAATTCTTCTAAAACATGCCGAACTTTCTTCTGAGGCGTGCGATTTTGCGGCTGGCTAAGCAGATATTGGACTACGGCCGTACGGAAAGAACGGAACGACCCTTCGAATTTACTTTGTTTGTGATAATGCCGGCTGCGGCGGTTGATTTGTTTATCTTTCAGAACTGTTGCGCCATAATCAAACAGAGCATAGTGCCATTCACGAGACGATACGTTTTTAGGAAGCGTATCTATCGCCCTTTGCGCGACCCTCAAAATTTCTTTATCCGAAACATTCTTTCTGCGCGGGAAGAAAAAATGAAGATATACACGCCGGATATTCGTATCCAAAAACGCTTCGCGTGAGCCAAACGCAAAGCATGCGAGCGCTCGTGCGGTGTATGGTCCAATCCCAGGGAATGTTTCTAAAATTTTTGGATCTTTTGGGAATTTCCCGTTATAGTTGTTAGTTATAAGTTGCGCAGTTTTCTTTAAATATTTTGCCCTTCGCCAATACCCAAGCCCCGCCCATACTTTCAGTAATCTTTTATCTGTGGCTGCCGCCAGCGATGCGAGATCGGGAAACGCACCGAGAAATTCTTTGTATTTTGGTAAAACCCTCGCAATCTGCGTCTGCTGAAGCATTACTTCCGAAACCAAAATTTTGTAGGGATCTCGCGTCCGTCGCCAAGGCATCCTGCTCCGCATCGCTCCGCCAGCCGGTGGATTCCGATACCAATCAAGTATGTTTTTTTGGAACTGGGCGATTGTCATTGTAGTATAGAGTATGGTCTATATTCCCCATGATAAGTTCGCTCGGAAAGCAAGGCAAGAAGGGTATCGTGCGCGGTCGGCGTATAAACTCCTCGATCTACAGAGAAAATTTGGCCTGATAAAACGCAGGGACAGAGTACTTGATCTGGGCGCGGCGCCTGGAAGTTGGATGCAGGTTGCGGCTCAATTTGTCGGAGATAAGGGCAAGGTTGTGGGAATCGATTTGGCGCCTATACAACCCTTGGGGTCGGCAAACGCAGCAGCATTTCAGAAGGATATTGGCGAAGAGGATTTTATTGGTTTTTTGGAAAAACAAGGATTCAAGGCATTTGACGTAGTGCTTTCTGATGTTGCGCCCAATACCACGGGTATAAAAGAAAGAGATCAGGCGCTTTCACACGAGCTTTCTTCGCGCGCATTCGAGATCGCGATACGACTTTTGAATAAGTACGGAGCGATGGTTGTTAAAGTTTTTGAAGGCCCAGACACGCCAGAGCTGATCAAAGAAGCTGAAAGGCATTTTTCTTCGGTGAAACTGATAAAGCCAGAGGCCTCTACCAAAGGCAGCAAAGAGTTTTATATCGTTGCCCAAGGATTCAAGGGGCCGGATAGGTAGTGTTATAATATTTCAATGCTTTTCGTATAGAGGACCTTTGCAGCACGGAAATACATACAAACTACAAAAGAAAATTGCAAAAGAATATCTTTGTCGCAAAAGACCGCAAAGTTTTTTGATGGACAAACTGCTAAAAAATGCGTAAAATCAAGCGTATGAAGGAGTATAATCCAAAAGAAATTGAAGCGAAACGGCGGCGGATTTGGGATCAGAAAAAGGCGTGGAGGGTAGATTTGAAGAAGGCGACAAAACCGTACTACAACTTGATGATGTTCCCGTATCCGTCGGCCGAAGGCCTGCACATCGGGAACATGTACGCCTTTACCGGGTCTGACATTTATGGGAGATTCCAGCGCCTGCGGGGAAACGATGTGTTTGAACCCATGGGGTTTGATTCCTTCGGCATTCATTCTGAAAATTTCGCCATAAAGCAGGGTACGCATCCTAAAGAGCAGACCGCGAAGAGCATCAAACATTTTACCGAACAGCTCAAAAGCATGGGCGCGCTTTTTGATTGGGAACATTCGGTAACCACGTCAGAGCCCGAATATTACAAGTGGACACAGTGGCTTTTTTTGCAATTGTACAAAGCAGGCCTTGCCTACCGAGCCAAAGCGCCGGTTGACTGGTGCCCTTCTTGCAAGACCGTGCTTGCAGATGAGCAGGTGATACAGAGAAAATGCGAGCGCTGCGGCACGGAAGTCATCCAAAGAGGAATGGAGCAGTGGTTTTTCAGAATTACCAAGTATGCAGATCGCCTTTTGAAAAATCTCGATACTATCGATTGGTCTGAACGCACCAAAACCGTCCAGCGAAACTGGATCGGGAAGACAGAAGGAGCCACCATTATCTTTGCCCTTGAGAATTCTAAGCAGACAATCGAGGTATTTACGACGCGCCCAGACACCTTGTATGGTGCCACGTTTGTTGTTTTGGCACCGGAACATCCTTTTGTTTCTTCGCTCCCACACTCGAAGGAGATTCATGAATATGTAGAGAAAACAAAGCAAAAGACAGAGTTGGAACGGAAAGCCGAAGGAAAAGAAAAAACAGCAGTATTTTCCGGCTTGTACGCAATTAATCCTTTGAACAATGAAAAACTTCCTATTTGGATAGCAGATTATGCATTAATGGGATACGGAACAGGTGCTTTATTTGGAGACGCGCATGACGAACGCGACGTGGAATTTGCGAAGAAATATAATATTCCTTTGAAAACCACTGTTGTTACGGGAGATAAAGAGAAGGATAAAAAGATTCTCAATCTAGAAGAATGTTTTACTGGTTATGGGACCCTGGTTGATTCTGGCCCATTTACGGGACTATCTTCGAAAGAAGCAATTATAAAAGTGATAGAGTGGCTCGTCGCAAAGAAAAGGGGAAGTAAGAGAACGACATATCATCTGCGGGATTGGCTGATTTCAAGGCAGCGGTACTGGGGGCCGCCCATACCGATTATCTATTGCGACAAATGTGGCACGGTGCCGGTGTCAGAAAAAAATCTTCCCGTGAAACTTCCGAACGTGAAGGATTTTCGGCCCACGGGCACAGATAAGTCGCCTCTGGCTACGGTTGCAAGTTTTGTAAATACGAAATGCCCGAACTGCAAAGGAAAAGCAAGGCGGGAGACCGACGTGTCCGACACCTTTTTGGATTCTGCGTGGTACTTCCTCCGCTATCCTTCCGCGAACGATAAGAAGCAAGCATTTGACAAATCTCTTACCAAAAAGTGGTTGCCCGTGAATATGTACATTGGCGGACAGGAGCATGCAGTGCTCCATTTGTTGTATGCGAGATTCATTACCATGGTTCTGCGCGATTTGAAGTTTACTGAGTTTCAAGAGCCGTTTGCAAAATTCCGTGCACACGGGCTTTTGATTCGCGACGGGAAGAAAATATCAAAGTCGCGTGGTAACGTAATTAATCCTGACGAATACATTGAAAAATACGGCGCAGATACTGTGCGCACGTATTTGATGTTTTTGGGGCCACTTTCGGAAGGAGGAGATTGGAACGGTAAAGGCATAATTGGCATCTATCGGTTCTTGAATAGAGTGTGGGCTTTGGCGCAAAAAACCAAAATTGCAGAACAAGATTCAAAATTGGAAACGTTGAGGCATCGTACGATTAAGAAGGTTACGGAGGATATGGAGAATTTACGCTATAATACCGCTATTGCTGCGTTAATGGAGTATTCAAACGCACTTTCTCAGGCAGATAGCATTTCAAAGGAGCAAATCAAGACGCTTTTGATACTATTGGCGCCATTCATGCCTTTTGTAACCGAGGAACTCTGGCAACAGCTGGGTAATAAGGAGAGCGTACACGATCAAAAATGGCCGACGTACAATCCAGCACTCGTGCAGGAAGAAATGATGCGGCTTGTTTTGCAGGTAAACGGAAAAGTGCGCGATGTAGTGGGAGCACCTACTGGTATTACGGAAGAAGAAGCAAAAAAACTCGCGCTCAGCAACATACAGATACAAAAGTGGCTCGCAGGCAAAGATCCAAAGAGAATAATATTCGTGCCAAAACGATTAATTAATATTGTAATCTAATGGTATGTGCGGAATTGTAGGATACATAGGAAAACCAAAACCCATTGCAGAGGGGCTTGAAGCGCTGAAACGTTTGGAGTATCGCGGATACGATTCTGCGGGCATGGCGGCGTACGACCCCAAGGAGAGAGAAGTGATGTGCATAAAGGCAGTGGGCAAAATTGAGAAATTGGAAAAGAAACTAAAAGGCATAAATATAAAGGCATCGCCCTTCTTGTTCTACACGCGCTGGGCAACGCACGGTGGGGTAACTGAACAGAATTGCCATCCGCACTCTGACTGCAAAGGGAATATTTGGGTGGCGCACAACGGCATCATTGAAAATTACCAGCAGCTCAAAGAAAAACTGGTAGGAGAAGGACATAAGTTTCTTTCAGAAACCGACACCGAAGTTATCCCGCATTTGCTGGAGCATGCTTTTAAAGGAGATATCGCAAAGGCGGTGCAGAAAGTCGTTCCTTTGCTGCGGGGCGCATTTGCCTTAGTTATTATCGCAAAACAAGATCCCACGCGGCTTGTAGCAGTACGCAAGTCAGCGCCTTTGCTCGTGGGCATCGGGAAGAGGGAGTATATTGCGGCTTCTGATCCCTCGGCTGTAGTGGGTATGACCAAAGAAGTGGTATATCTTGACGACGGGGAAATGGCGGTCATGAGCGATAAGGGTTACACTGTGCAAGATATAAACGGAAATCATCTAAAAAAGAAGGTGGACTTTATTGATTGGAATATTGAAGATGCACAGAAGGGTGGATACGAGCATTTTATGCTCAAAGAAATTATGGAGCAGCCGGAAACTATTGCAGATACGATGCGTGGCCGCTTTGGGAAAGAGGCAGGGACGGCAAAGCTGGGAGGATTGGAAGTGGTGGGAGATCGTCTGAAAAACATTGAACGCGTACACATCTTAGCCATGGGAACCGCGTACCTTGCAGGGCTTGTGGGAGAGCAGCTGATTTCAGAGCATGCCAGAATACCCGTGGACACGGACCCCGCTTCTGAATTTCGCTACCGGAAACCTATTATTGAAAAAAACACCGCCTACCTATTTATATCCCAGTCAGGCGAGACAGCAGATACGCTGGCCGCCTTGCGGGAAGTAAAACAGCAAGGCGGACTGACGCTCGGTATTATCAACGTGGTCGGTTCTTCGGTCGCACGGGAGGTAGAAGCAGGTTTGTACAATCACGTGGGGCCTGAAATTGGCGTGGCATCCACCAAAGCGTTTACTTCTCAGCTTGCGCTGCTCGCCTTTTTGGCGGCGTTCTTCGCGAATCGAAAAGAAAAGAAGCTGCCAGAGATTACCGAAGGGCTCAAAAAGATTCCCGGGATTCTGGCCCGTATGCTGAAAGACACAAGACAGATTCAAAAACTCGCGCAAAAATACGCGAAGATAGATAACATGCTGTACATTGGCAGAAAGTATCAGTATCCTATTGCTCTGGAAGGCGCATTGAAACTCAAAGAAATTTCGTACGTGCACGCGGAGGGATTTTCCGGAGGCGAATTGAAGCACGGGCCCATCGCCCTGATTGATGAACGCGTACCCACTGTGGCTCTTTGTTTGAGCGATAGTGTGTATGAAAAAATGATGTCAAACATTCAGGAGATAAAAGCCCGCAATGGCCCGATAATCGCGGTTGCGACGGAGGGCGACAAGGAAATCGCGAAAATCGCAGACGATGTATTGTATATTCCCCGGGTCCCAGAGCCGCTTGCTCCTTTGCTTTCGGTAGTTCCCCTTCAGCTTTTTGCCTACTTTATGGCTCTTCTCCGCGGGTACGATCCAGACAAGCCCCGCAACCTCGCCAAAAGCGTCACCGTTGAGTAGCCCTGCGATTGAGTTTTTGGCTTATTTGTGATACAAAAGGGGCATTACGGCATGGGAAATGAGAAGAAAATTGTGGTTATTGGCGGGGGGACGGGCACGTATACGGCGCTTCTCGGATTGAAAAAGTATCCAGTGGATCTTACTGCCATAGTGTCCATGGCAGACGACGGAGGCTCCACGAGAGTGCTGCGCGAGGAATTCGGAGTGCTGCCTCCGGGGTCTGTGCGGCCCGCGCTTGTTGCGCTTTCTCATGCTCCGCAGGCAATTTCCAACTTATTTGAATTCAGATTCCCCGAAGGGACGAGCGGGTTAAGCGGTCACAGTTTTGGCAATCTTTTTTTGACGGCTCTTGCCAAACAGCTCGGAAGTTTTGAGAAGGCCATTGAGGAAGCGGGGAAGATGCTGAATATCAAAGGCAGAGTGATTCCTTCCACGTTGGAGAATTGCCGACTGATGGCGGAGCTGGAAACGGGCCAAGTGATTGAGGGGGAAACGAATATTGATATCCCAAAGCACGACGGCAATTTGAAAATTCAGCGGGTGTGGCTGGAACATTCGTGCAAAGGAAATCCGCGAGCCATTGAAGCAATCAGGGAGGCCGACATTATCGTCATTGGCCCCGGAGATTTATTTACGTCTATTGTGCCAAATTTTCTCGTGGAGGGAATAACGAAGGCCGTACGCGAAGGCAAGGCAAAAAAGGTGTTTGTGTGCAATTTGATGACCAGATTCGGCGAAACCGCCGGCTTTACGGCAAGCGATTTCGTGGAGGCGTTGGAGAAATATCTCCGAGAAAATGTGCTTACACACATTATCGTGAATACGAAAAGGCCATCTCCGGAGCGCGTGAAAAAATATGAGGAGGCGCATGCGCATTTCGTAGAGTATAATAAAGAAGAGCTCGGGCAGAGAAATCTGAAAGTGATTGAAGAAGATGTTCTGCGGCCCATGGGTTTCATCCGCCATAATTCTGACGTATTAGCCACCATTATATGCAAGCTGTAATTATCGCTGCCGGCGGATCAAAGCGATTCTGGCCCCTAAACAAAGGTATACACAAGTCCCAGTTTTATCTTTTGGGCAAACCTCTGATTTACTGGACTCTCAAGGGGCTGGCGGAAAACGGCGTCCGCGACATCTGCATAGTGGTAAGCAAAAATTCTTCTATAGCGGAAATGCTTGAGAGAGAAAATGTCCGCGAGCTGGCGGCAGAAATGAAGATTACGTATACCGCACAAGAAGAACCCCTCGGCACCGGAAACGCCCTCTGGCAAGCGAAGGATTTTGTAAAAGAACCTTTTATTTTGCTGTGGGGGAATAAAGTGGACTCCCGGGATCTCGTGCGCCAGATTCTGGAGAAGCAAAAAAAAGAGGATGCGGACGCGGTGCTCGCGGGAACTGAAGTGCAAGACCCTTCAGAATACGGCGTGGCCCGCATGGAAGGGAATCGGGTCGTGGAGATCGTAGAAAATCCGGAACGCGGGAAAGAACCGTCAGGCATCGGCATTATCGGGATTCGACTTTTGCAGCCCGATTTTTTCTCGTACTACGAAAATCTTCCGAGGCATCATGAGGCCGACTTGGTGGATGCGACAAACGCGTATCTGAAAGAAAAGAAGGCGGCGCTTTTGATGGCAATAGGCCCCGGGCTTACATTGAAATATCCTTGGGATTTATTCAGCATCATGGACGCGCTACTCAGTTCTCGCAAACCAGTCATCGCTTCGAGCGCGAAAATCGGCAAGAATGTTGTCATAGACGGCCCCGTATATATAGGAGAGAACTGTGTTATCGGCCATCACAACGTGCTGCGGGGCCCGCTGGATTTAGAAGCGAACGTAAGAACCGGCGCATTTATGGAAATTAAACACTCCATCGTGCAGGAGGGAACGGTGTTTCACTCAGGATACGCGGGCGATTCTATCTTAGGCAAAAATTGTAGATTTGGAGCCGGGTTTATTACGGCAAATCGCCGCTTCGACAAAAAACCCATTCATGGATTGCAAAAGCTGGGCGCCATCGTGGGCGATAACTCTGCGTTTGGCATCCATTCTGGCACCATGCCGGGGGTGCTCATCGGATCTGATTGCAAGATAGGCCCCGGCACCCACGCGTTTGAAGATTTGCAGGACGGCACGACGTTCTACGCGAAAACCGAAAACGTTGTGAAATGAATGAGAGTCCTACGAGTTAATATTGAAAACATCGGGAGGGCAGCTCAAGAGGCGTATGCCGCGCTGGAGGCAGGAGGTGTGGTGGTTTGTCCGACCGACACGGTGTACGGATTGCTTGCGGATGCCGCAAACAAAAAAGCAGTACAAAAAGTGTTTGAAATAAAGGGCCGGCCAAAGAACAGGGCCTTACCCGTGTTCGTAAAGGATATAAAGATGGCAAAGCGGTTGGCGCGTATTTCCAAAAAGCAGGAAGCGTTTTTGGAAAAAACGTGGCCCGGCAAAGTTACCGCAGTGCTGGAGAACAGGGGAGTACTGCCCGAAGGATTAGAAGAAAGAGGCACCGTTGCCTTGCGGATCCCGAATTACGAGTTAATCCACAAGATTTTGCAGAAATTAGATCGCCCGCTTACCGGCACTTCCGCAAATATTTCTGGAGAACCAGCTTGCTTAGACGGCAAAGAAGTGCTCGCGCAGTTTCGGGGACGAAAAGCCCAGCCCGATGTCCTGCTGGACGCCGGCAAATTGCCTCCCTCTAAGCCCTCAATGATCATAGATATAACAGGAAAAGATTATACCGTTTTGAGAAGTTAAGCATGGCATCTTCCGTAAACGTAAATCTGTATCACCATTTCACTTACTTTCTGAAAGGGGACATTACGAAGCTCTACATTACCATTGCAATTCGCAACCTTGCGATGGGCATGGTCGGGATTTTCACTCCCGTGTACATTTTTCTGTACTATCAAAGTTCTTTCGCACTCACTGCTTTATATTTTGGTGTGATGTTTGGACTATACGGGATGTTCGCAGTGTTTGGAGGAAGATTGCTGGGAAGGTTTGGAGCAGAAAAATGCATGTTTGCGAGTTCATTTTTCTTCATTGCGCATTTTCTGTCGCTGTTTTTCATTGAAGCATCGTCCTTATTCGTATCCGCCTCTCTGCTGACTTCCGCGGTGGGAATGACGCTTTTCTGGCCCGCGTTCCACACGGAATTCGCGAGATTCTCTACTCGGAAAAGGCGTGGAAGCGAGACGGGAAGAGTAAATGTTGCAATGATTTTTCCCACGATTCTCGCTCCGGCTCTCGGAGGAGTGCTGTTGGTGCTCTTTGGATTTCCAGTTTTGTTTATAGCGGCCTCTCTTTTGCTTATGACTTCGGTCACTCCCTTGTTTTACGCTCCCGATCACCACGAGACGTATACTGATTCTTTTAAAGTAGCATGGGGCCGCATATTCCGTAGGGAGAACCGGGCAGTAAGTACCTCTCTCTTAAGCGAGGGATTGGAAATTGGTGTATCCGGCTACGTGTGGCCGGTGTTTCTGTTTCTGGTGGCGCCCGAGTTTTCTGAAATGGGCTTTATCACTTCCGTTGCTCTTGTGGGCTCCACTTTGTTTATGCTGTACGCAGGCCGCGTATCAGATACCAAAGGAAGGACGGGGCTCTTGAACATCGGAGCTATTTGGACATCTTTCTCGTGGGTGTTAAGATATTTTATTGCCACGCCCTTCAGTGCGCTCCTTGCCAATACCAATTATGAAATCGCGCGGGCGGCCTCCAGTGTGCCCTACAGTACCTTCTTTTACG
>MHUO01000004.1:83204-122977 GCA_001825035.1 Candidatus Wildermuthbacteria bacterium RIFOXYD1_FULL_50_12
GTGAGCAATATGGGAAGATTTTTCTTTTTTTCCGGACTCGCCGCGATATTCTGGCTCTTCCCACTTCTGCCTATTCAAATGACGTTTTTCCTCGGAGCTTTATTTTCGCTCGGGCTGATGTTGTTGGGTAATCCGCCAAAGTTGAGGTTGCGACACGCATAGAACCCATGAGAACCCTGCAAAAACAAGACAAAGAGATTTTTGATCTCATCAAAAAAGAAGAAAAGAGGCAGACAGAAACCATCGATCTTATTGCCTCTGAAAATTATCCGTCAAAAGCCGTGCGCGAGGCGCTGGGTTCCATATATGTTGCAAAGTATTCTGAAGGCAGGCCTTACAAAAGATATTACGGCGGTATGGAGAACGTGGACGCCTTGGAAATATTGGTGGAACAGCGCGTGAGAAAAGCGTTCGGAATCAGAGAAGAGTGGGCGGTGAACGTGCAACCATATTCTGGAAGCCCGGCAAATTACGCAGTATATCGCGGGATCTTGGAAAGAGGAGATACTATTCTTTCTCTTGATTTGAGTCACGGAGGACACTTAACGCATGGAAGTCCCGTGAGTTTGAGCGGTACGGATTATCGCATTGTGCATTATACGGTGGACCGAAAAACCCAGCAGTTGGATTACGATGCTATAGCAAAACTTGCCTTGGAGACAAGGCCGCAGCTTATCATCGCAGGATACAGCGCGTATTCAAGAATCATTGATTTTGCAGCGTTCGGGAAAATCGCCCAGAAAGTTGGGGCGCGCCTGATGGCAGATACCGCGCATATTACCGGGCTTATTATGGGAAAGATGCACCCGAGTCCCTTCCCGCACGCAGATATCGTTACCACAACCACGCACAAAACCCTGCGCGGGCCAAGGGGAGCTATGATTATCTGCAGGGAAGAGTTGAGAGAAAAGATTTTTCCCAAGGTATTTCCGGGGCTCCAAGGTGGTCCGCACAATCACACCATTGCCGCCATTGGAGTCGCGCTCAAAGAAGCAATGAGTCCCGCATTCCGCGCCTACGCTTCTCAAATTGTAAAAAACGCAAAGCAACTCGCGAAAAGTTTGCAGCAGCTGGATTTTCAGATTATTTCAGGCGGCACGGACAACCATGTGATGCTCGTGGATTTGCGCAACAAAGACATCCTAGGCAAGCAGGCGCAGGAACTCTTGGAATCCTCGGGTATCGTGGCTAACCGCAATACCATTCCCTTTGATCCCAACCCTCCTTTTAATCCCTCGGGCGTGCGCTTTGGAACGCCGGCAGTAACCACGCGGGGAATGAAAGAAAAAGAAATGAAACAGATTGCCTCGTGGATTTCAGAAGTTATTTCCAATCCCGCGTCCGCCCCCCGCGTAAAAAAAGAAGTCGCTTCCTTTTGCAAACAATTCCCCATTCCTGACTAGGTTGTTGACAAGAAGTAACCTATAAGTTACACTATGAGAAAGGAGGTTTTCTACGATAAGAATGCATTAAAGGAGTTGCAAGAATTGGGGGGAGCCGCCCAAAAAGAATTTCAGGCATATATTGCGATACTTGTCGAGGAAGGAAAGCTGGAATTTCCAGAGGCAAGGAAAGTGTCAAAAAATCTTTTTGAAATCAGGGTTATTCACGAGGGTGCCTATCGGGCCTTTTATGCATACATCAGAAAAGATTATATTATACTCCTCCATTTCTTTCCGAAGAAAACACAGAAAACACCTTTGAAAAATATCAAGATAGCTCAACAACGGCTTAAACAATATGAGTAAAAAATTTCCCCAAAAAATACAACAAGCAGTTAAAAGAGGGGATGTCATCCCGTATGAGAAGGTTCTACGTGGGTACTCCAGAGAAGATAGGGCAGAAATTGCAGAGAAAGCGCGATATCTGAAAGCTGCTATGGAGCTTCGAAAAGTACGCAAACAATTGCATCTTTCTCAAGAAGAGCTCGCCAAGAAGATGGTAGTAAAACGCGAGTTCATTTCTCGCATAGAGAGTGGGCGGCAAAACGTGACTCTCGATACTTTGTATCGAATCGCCGAAGTTACCGGCAAAGAATTCCGTTTGAGTTTTCGATAAAGAAGTCGCGTCCTTTTGCAAACAATTCCCCATTCCGTAGCTCTCCAGTGGGAGGGAGCCAAATTTGACATTCCTGGGAACCTGTAGTATGCTTTTACCAGCATTGCTGGTGGGCTTTTTGGATAGCCCGATATTACGCCAGCGAAAAAAGGAGGATGGCTCCGATGCCAAAGAAGACGTTGGCTCCGGCAGTTACCCACCGACGTGGGGACAGGCAGTTCGTTCCTCCAGAGGGCGGCAGGGTCCACATCCTGCGCGTGCTGGTCCAACTGGACCGCGAATGGCAGGAAGCCATAAACGCGGCTGGGCCAGATACCCCGGCGGACTATAACGTCCGCAAGGTCGGCAACCAGTATCCGTCCCACGGCGTCGGCATCGTTGAGGCCGAGGTCATTCTGATGAACTTCGGTCCCGATGGCGGCAACTGGGACCGGGCTATCGCTTGGGCCAGCCAGTACGGCCTCAAGCGGACCAGCCCGCGGCATGTGTTCGCTATCGGCGAGCACAATCCTTGGCTGCACCACGAGCTCGTGGTGGACCCCGTGTACGTGGTGGCAACTGAAGAGTGCGCCTTCGAGGGCTACCGGAACGCGTGCCGTGTCTGGTGGCGCAGGTCTCAGCGCAAGTGCGGCCTGTACTGGGTTGAGGTCTGCGGCTATTCCAGCGACTGGTTCGCCTTCCTTCGCGAGTAAGCGTTTCGTCTTTCGAAACTGTTCGCCCTCGGTGTGTTACCGCACCGAGGGCTTCCTTTTTTTGGGGCGCATTGTAAAATATATGATATGGCGCAGTTGATGTACGGAGAAAAAATCGCAGAGGAGATTTTGAAAGAACTGGCAAAACAGAAACGGAAGCGGCGACCAAAGCTTGTGGTATTTCAAGTGGGGGAGAACGCAATTTCCGCCCGCTACCTTCGCGAGAAAGAAGAGGCGGCAGGGCGCATTGGCGTTCGGTTTTCCTTGGTGAAATTTCCCAAAGGCACTTCGCAAAAAAAAGTGAAGGAGGCGGTTGAAAAAGCGGGACGGTCGCAGTCGGTTGCGGGCATTGTGGTGCAGCTGCCGTTGCCTGCAAAGTTTGCGGCGCAGGATATTTTGGACGCCATTCCTTTGGAAAAAGATGTGGACGTACTTTCTTCCCATGCGTTTGGTTTGTTTGCCTTGGGAAAACTGCCTATCGTTCCGCCCACGGCGCACGCGATTATGCTGCTTCTTGAACGGTACCGCGTCGCATGGCAGGGGAAACATATCGTGGTTGTGGGAGCGGGCCGGCTGGTCGGCCTTCCCACCATGCTGTCGCTTGTGGCGGAGAAAGCGACGTTTAGCTCCGTGAACGAAAAAACAAAATCGCTCGCCTCCTTCACCAAACAGGCAGATATTCTCATTTCGGGCGTGGGGAAACCAAAGATTATTAAAAGCTCTATGCTTAAAAAAGGAGCGGTGGTTATTGACGCCGGGACTTCATTGGAAAAAGGGGCAACTTCCGGCGATGTGGATTTTAACAACGTGGTAAGCAAGGTGCGCGCCATTACCCCGGTGCCCGGAGGCGTTGGGCCCCTTACGGTGGCATGCCTTTTGGAAAATCTTTTTATTCTCTCTGCGCAATAGCTGTGGAAAAAACATTTCGCGTGCCGCCTTGGGTAGAGTATAATAAAATTATTATTAATATTAATGCATAAACGATGTCGAATTTAAATTTTTTAGATGAAATCGCAATAAGTTTTGGATCGTATCTGCCAAGCTTAGTGGGCGCGCTGGCAGTTCTCCTTTTGGGCTGGATTGTTGCCTTGCTGATAGCAGGGATCGTGCGGGGATTGTTGCGCCGCACCACGTTAGACGAGCGCATTGCGGCATGGCTTATGGGGAAGCGCGATACGGAAGGGGTGAACGTGGAACAGTGGATCGCAAAGCTCGTGTTTTACTTTATCTTGCTGTTTGCCTTGGTCGCGTTTTTTGAAACACTCGGGCTTTCTCTCATTGCCTCTTCGCTTGACAGCTTCCTCGGCCAGATTTTTTCATACATTCCTCGCCTGATTGAGGCAGGGTTCGTGCTTTTGATTGCCTGGATTTTGGCTACCGCCTCGCGGCTTATCGCCCGGCGCGTGCTGGGTTTGGCAAAGATAGACAGAGAGCTTGAGGTGCGAGCGGGGCTGCGGCATGAAAAGGCGGCGCCTCTTTCGCGCACCCTTTCTGAGGCCGTGTACTGGCTTGTGTTTCTCTTGTTTTTGCCGGCACTCTTGGATGCTTTGGCGCTTCACGGGCTCTTGGAGCCGGTGCAGGGAATGAGCAACAAAGTCCTTACATTTCTGCCGAATCTTCTGGCAGCGGGGCTTTTGGTGTTCGTGGGGTGGTTTGCGGCCCGCATCGTGCAGAGAATCGTGACGAATCTGCTTGCGGCCTTGGGCGCCGATCGTCTTTCAGAGCGTGTCGGGATTATGCAGATTTTGGGAACTCAAACGCTTTCTTCAATGCTCGGAGTGGTGGCGTACGTGCTCGTGCTTATTCCCGTGCTTATAGCGAGCTTGAACGCGCTCGGGCTGGACGCAGTTACGAATCCCGCGAGCAACATGCTGGCAATCATACTTGCGGCCATTCCTTCCATCTTTGCCGCAGGAATTGTGATGCTGTTTGCTTATATCGCAGGCCGCGTGGTGAGCGGACTCGTAAGCAATTTGCTTGCTGCCATAGGATTTGATAAGGTGTTAACTTTGCTGGGCTTAGGGAAGGAAATGCGAGGATCGCGAAAGCCGTCCGAAATCGTTGGATACCTCGTGCTGGTGGCCATATTGCTGTTTTCCTTTATTGAGGCGATGCGGCTGTTGGGCTTTGAAGTTGTTGCGGCCCTCACCGCGGAATTCATTGTGTTTTCCGGTCATATCATCTTGGGCCTCGTGATTTTCGCGATTGGGCTGTATCTTGCGGGCGTGGCTTCAAAAGCGCTGGCGCACGGAAGAGGCAGACAGGCGCACTTTTTGGCTTTGTCAGCGAGAGTCGCCATTCTTGCGTTCGCAGGAGCCATGGCTTTGCGCCAGATGGGTTTGGCTGACGAGATTGTGAGCATCGCATTCGGGCTCACCTTGGGCGCGGTTGCCGTGGCTGTTGCTCTCGCGTTTGGCTTGGGAGGCCGCGACGTGGCGGCAAAACATTTGGAGGAATGGACGAAATCCTTGAAGAGAAGGCGGTGAGAGCTTTTGCAAAGGAGGACAAGATGGCAGAAAGGGAACTAACTGCTGCTCAGCTTATGGACCTGACGCTTGGGTTCACAAAAATCCAAGCACTCGGGGCCGCCCTGGACTTTGTGTTGTTTACAAAGCTTTCGGGCGGAAAGGGCGTGAATGTTCCGGAAGCCGCCGACTTGCTAAGAATAGAAGAACGGCCGGCCAGGGCGCTGCTCATCTTTTGCGCGGCTCTTGGCCTGCTCGAGAGGCGGGAGGACGGCCGTTACTACAACTCGCCTCTTTCAGAAAAGTTTCTCGTGCGGGGCAAACCCGACTATTTTGGCGGGTGGGCGATCATGGCAAGAGATCGGTTGTTCCCCGCTTGGATGGGATTGACCGAGGCGCTCAGAACAAACCGCCCGCGGACATGGAAAGAGGGATCCGGGCACTTTGAGTCCATATACTCCCAGTCCGGGGAGTTGCGGACGTTCCTGGAAGGAATGCACTCTTTGAGCATCCATTCCGGGAGGGCTCTGGCTGAGGCGCTTGATTTTTCCTCGTATGGTCGCCTGCTGGATGTTGGCGGAGGATCGGGCGCGTACGCCATCGCGGTGCTGGAGCACCACCCTCATCTTCGGGGGGCAGTTTTTGACCTTCCTTCGACCTTGGAAGTCGCGCAAGAGAAAATAGCAGGGGCTGGGTTATCCGGGCGTCTTAAAACCATTGGCGGCGACTTTTTCAAAGAAGAATTGCCGGCGGGATTTGATGTCCATCTGCTGTCAATGATTCTTCACGACTGGCCCCCCAAGGAGAATCTCGCGATTCTTCAAGCATGTTTTGACGCGTTGCCCTCGGGCGGCATCGTCATCATCAGCGAGCTGATGATGGACGACGAGGAAACCGGGCCATTGCCGGCAGCCCAGATGGCAATGAACATGGTTATCGAAAATACGGGATTCAACTATACCTGGGGAGAGTACGAGCAGCGGCTTAAGGACGCGGGATTCCGGGAGATTCGGCGGATCCCCCTGGAGTCCCCTGCTGCCAACGGGGTCATTGTTGGCAGCAAGTCATAGCAAGACAAGAAAAGAAGGGGCCGGGTGTCTATCCGGCCCCCATTGTTTTGGGAGCGCGATTACCTGTGTTATAATAGAACAATAACAATCAAGGTCAAAAAGTATTCATAAACTAATCCGATTCTTTACAATATGGAACAAACAGAACAGGTAATGCAACCAACGCAAAAACCTTCGTCCAGCAAATTTGTATATATCGTCAGTGTCGTTCTGGCGTTTCTTTTTATTTTCTTTTTAGGAGCGTGGTGGTTTTTGGGAAGAACTTCCCAGCTCCAAGAACAGCCACAGCCCTTTCGCGTGGTTCTCCCGATGTGGGATTCTCCGCCGGGGAGGCCATTGACCGAGGGGTTTGTGAAGAAAATGGAAGAGCTTGGCTACAAAGAAGGCATTGATATTGTTTATAAGCGGCACGGGTTTCTTGCGCCGGGCCCGGAAACGCTCGGAGTGGTCAGGAGTATATACGAGTCCGATTTGGCAGAGGGCATAGATCTTATCTTTACTGCCGAATGGAGCGACACGAAGGCGGCACAGGAAGCGACCCAAGCGCTCGGCAAACCGGTCCCCATCGTATTTGGCGACGTTACCAATCCGATTGAATTTGGTTTCGCGGAAACGTGGGCTTCTCCCGGCGCCAACCTGACAGGGGTGTCTGAGAGACGCAACGATGTTGTGGAAAGAGCTCTTGAATTGTTCACCGCGACGGTTCCGGGAATCAAAAAAATTGGAGTGGGGGCGCAGGGCTTTATGCTGCCGGACGAGCCGTCCGTTAGTTACTATAAAGCCCTTTTAGAACAGGCAGAAAAGATGGGTATTGAGATAGTGGAATACACGACCGATGTTCCTCCGGGCCCAAGTCATAAAGAGGAAGTGATTCGTGTCTTCGACAGTATTGAGGAGGGAGAAGTGGATGCATGGCTGCATATTCCGGGCCATTTCTTCACTAATCAGCAAGCGCTTGAGCATCAGCTGGCTCTGCGGCTCAAAATTCCGTTCATGCTTCCAGCCGTAGAACATAATGACGAAACAGGAGAATTAGTGGGGCTTTTCGTTTATGGGGCAGATTTCGTTGAGAAAGGGGAGCAAGCCGCCGTTTTCGCGGATAAAATATTGCGCGAGGGAGCGCATCCGTCTGACATTCCCCTGGAACTTCCCGACCGGTATATTCTCGTGATTAATCTCAAAACGGCTGAAGCAATTGGAGTTACCATTCCGCCGGAAATTCTTGAGCTGGCAGATCGGATCATTGAATAATTCTTCCCAATCACACATGTAATGCAACTGCGGTTGAGGACCAAACTGATACTGTTTGGGTTGACGTTTGCGATACTTCCTCTCGGGGCAGCGATGTCTTCCTCTATTTTGCGATTTTATGACACGCAGAGGCATGCTGCCGTTGAAAGACAGGCCCGGATAGCAAAGAGCACAGCCCAAGAGATTGCAAATTTTCTCGCCATACAATTCCTTCGCGCGCAGGAAGTTGTGCTTCTTCAGCCCGAACTTATGCAGGATGGAGTAGTGCGCAGCATTGTTATGGAGCAGCTCTTGTTCAAGAACGATTCATTTGTTGACCTCTCCCTTATAAACGCGGATGGGCAGGAAATAGCAAGAAAACATCGATACCGCGTCATACGGGAAGACGATCTGCGCGATCTTTCTGCCAGCGAAGTATTTCAAGCGGCGCGGCAGCGCAAGGCATATCTGAGTGACGTGTACTTTGATCAGGGAAGGCCGTTGTTTCTCATTGGGGACGGAATTTACAATCGGCGCAACGAACTTCAGGGCGTAGCGCTCGCGGAGGTAGACGCAAGGATTATGCAGCAGGTGGTGAGCGAGACGACGATTGCTCAGGAAGGGGGAAGGGCGTATATTGTCAACGCAGACGGAATTGTGGTGGCGCATCCAGATATTTCCACGGTGCTGGCCCGGCGCGACCTTTCTTTCCTTCCCATTGTGGCAGCCCTCAAGCTTGCTCCCGCAGAAACGTCCGCGACTGTATACCAGAATGAGCTCGGGGAAGATATGCTGGGGTTTTGGGCCCCTATCGTCGTGCAATTGGACGATCCTACAGAAACTTTATGGTATGTCATTGCCGAAGAGAATGCTTCTCTCGCGTTTCGTCGCGCGAGAGAAGTGGTTTGGTTTTCGTTTGTTGCCCTTGTGCTGGCAGGAGTGCTGGCGGTAGGGGGCGCCTTATTCATATCACGACGCATTGTCATGCCTATTGAGGTAATCCAGCGGTTAGCGATGCGGATAGGAAAAGGCGACTTTGGCCAACGGGTTACCGTACATACGCATGATGAGATTGAGGAGTTGGCGCGAGGGTTTAACCAGATGGCAGAACGGCTGCTGGAAGGAAAGGAGCGGAATGAACAGGTTTCCCGAATGAAATCGGAATTTCTTGCCATTACCGCCCATCAGCTTCGTACTCCGCTGTCTGCCTCAAAATGGGTATTGCGCATGATATTGGACGGAGACGTAGGGCCCCTCAAAAAGCCGCAGAAAGAGCTTTTGGAGAAAGGGTACATGGTAAATGAGCGGATGATTACTTTGGTAAACGATCTTTTGGATGTCGTGCGCATTGAGGAGGGCAAATTTGAATACGCTTTTAAGAAGGGCGCGATCTCGGGGATTATTGAGGATGTGGCGAAAGAGACAAAAGCGGTTGCCGACAAAAAGGGCATTCGACTTTCGTTCCATAAGCCGGCCCAGGAGCTTCCCCAAGTTGCTCTTGACGCGCAAAAGTTTCGTTTGGCAGTATCAAATATCGTTGACAACGCGGTGCGATACACAAAGGAAGGCGGTCGCGTGGACATTGAGCTTACCTTTCACGATGATGAAATCCTTGTACTGGTGAAAGATACGGGAATTGGGATACCCAAGAAATGGCTGGATCGCGTGTTCACCAAGTTTTTCCGCGCAGATAACGCCGTGAAAATGCAAACCGACGGAAGCGGCCTCGGACTTTTTATCGCGAAAAACATTATTGAAAAGCACGGCGGCAGAATCTGGTTTGAGTCAGAAGAAGGCAAGGGCACAACTGTGTACTTTACCGTCCCCGTGAGAGAGAAGGCGTCGCGGACAAACCGCATCTCTTGAGTTAGTCCTCGTATATTCTGAGAAGTTCGTTATACTTCCCCGCGCGTTCGTTGACGGGAGCACCGAACTTAACTCCGTCTGCATTGCTCGCCTTTGCCACATGCACGATAAAATGATCGTCCGTTTCCCCCGATCGGTGCGAAACGATGATTTTGAGATTTCGCTCCCGTGCCGTTTTGATCGCGCGGCAGGTTTCCGTAATGGTCCCCACCTGATTGGGTTTGATGATGACGGCGTTTATACAACGCGCGTCTGCGTATTGCTGGATAAGATCCGGGCGCGTCGTGGTAAGATCGTCTCCTACAATCCAGACATTTTTCGCTTGAGTAGCGAATTTCTGGAAGGATTCTCTATCGTGTTCCGCAAAAGGATCTTCAATGGAAAAAAGCGAGGGTATGCGTTGTAAAAATCTCAAATACGTTTTTTGCAGGGCAGCAGAGTCAAGCGCCTGCCCTCCGAATTCATATTCCCCTCCGCGCCAGAAATAGGAAGCGGCAGCGTCAATCGCGATTCCCAAATTTTCAAAGCGATCTTCGACGATTTGTTTTTGCAGAATTTCCAGCGGCTCTTCATTGGCGGTGAAAGGAGCCGCGTATCCTCCTTCATCTCCTATGGGAAGCAGCAGTTTTTGAAATCGTTCCCCAAGGCGCTTTCCAAGCTGTCGATAAAAACGCACAATGCTCTCCACGGCTTCTTCGATACCCTTTTGCGGCTTTACAACCACCATGTATTCTTGGATGTCGAGATTGCCCGTAGCATGCGCCCCTCCGTTGATGAGATTTGCGAAAAGAAAGGGTGTTTTGGGGACAAATTTTTCAGGGAAGAATTCTTCGCGCAGAAGCTCCCACACTTCAATTTTTTTTGCGTATGCTAACGCTTTTGCTCCTGCCATGGAAATTCCAAGAGCCACATTTCCTCCGATTTTGTTTTTGTTTGTGCTTCCGTCCAAGCGCAGAAGAAATTCGTCAAGGGCAACCAGAGAAGAAAAACTCTTCCCCTTCATTTGGGCGCGTATCCATTGCACCGCGGCATGCGCCTCAGAAAAATTGAATACTTTTGCCTCCCGGCTGCCCGTGCTTGCTCCCGAGGGAATCTGCGCGCGGAACAGGGGGAAGATGGAGGTCGCAAGTTCAACTTCAATGGTTGCGTTTCCCCGCGAGTCAAGGATTTTCCGAACTTTAATATCGTGGATTTTCATGCAAGGATTACTTTACTACGTTGAGAGGTTTTCCCTTCAAGAATCCCCGGATATTTTCAATGGTGGTGCGCAAAATCCTTTCGAGCGCCTCTTGCGAATTAAACGCGTTGTGCGGAGTAACCAATACATTGGGCATTTTCATTAAAGCGTGATTCTGAAGCATGACCATAAGCCGATCCGCCTGCGCTTGCCCGCGCGACAAGAATTCAAGCTCGTCTTTAATTTCTCCTTCTTCTTCCAACACATCAAGTGCCGCTCCTGCAAGAATGCCTTCCTGGAGACCCTCAATAATCGCTTGGGTCTCTATAATCCCTCCTCGTGCGGTATTGACGAGATACGCCCCCCTTTTTACGAGGGCGATGTTCTTTTGATTTATCAAATGGTGAGTTGCCTTTGTGTAGGGGCAGTGGAGAGAAATAATATCTGCTTGCGAAAGCAAATCCTCAAGGGACACATAGCGAAATCCTTTTTCTTTTGCGAGGGCGTCGTCGGGGCTGGGATCTGAGGCAATCACATTCATCTCAAAACCCTCTGCAATACCCACCATTTCTCTGCCGATTCGCCCTGTCCCAACGATGCCGAGTGTCTTTCCCTTCAGCTCAATACCGCGTAAGCCCGTGAGCGAAAAGGATTTAGTTTCTTTTATTTGATCAATCGCCTGATAAATTTTTCTCGTAAGGTTCAAAATGAGTCCGAACGCGAATTCTGCCACCGTATTGCTTCCGTACCCGGGTACGGAACTCACCGTGACGCCTCTTTGTCGGGCTGCTGCAAGATCAATATGGTCGTATCCCGTGGAACGGGTTGCGATGCCCTTGAGGTTTGGAAATTGCTCGAGCGTTTTTTTCGTGATGCGAGAGTCCATAAATACAGAAATCACGTCAAAATTCCGCTCCGCGGGCAGTTTTAATTCTGTAAGTTCTTCGCTGCTGAAATAGAATTCGTGAGGACCGAGCTCTTGTTTGATAATCAGCTCTTCCCATCCCTCAAGTTCGAAAAAAGCTATTTTCATAAAATATGAAAGTTATACTTGGGGGTTCTTTATTCGCCGCTCTGTTGCCGCAATGCTTGAAATAGTTTGCATGATGACGTCTGGATTCAGCGAGATGCTTTCAATACCTTTTTCAACGAGAAAATCCGTAAATTCGGGGTAATCGGAAGGTGCTTGGCCACAGATGCCAATGTACTTTTTCTGCGTAATGCACTTTGCGATTACGGTTTCCAGCATAGATCGCAGGGCGGGATCATTTTCGTTTCCAATGTGTCCGATGCTGCTCGAGTCCCTATCGAGTCCGAGCACCAGTTGGGTCAGATCATTAGACCCGATGGACATTCCGTCAAAAATTTCCAGAAATTCATCCGCTCTCAGGATATTGGAGGGGATTTCACACATCACATAAATCTTCAAAGTAGGGTCTGCCGTTTTGTCCAATCCATTTTCTTTCATAACGGAAATAACTTGTTTTCCTTCCTCCGGAGTCCGGCAGAAGGGGATCATGGGAACTGCGTTGCTGAGGCCCATGCGCTCCCGCACCTTCTTGAGTGCCGCGCATTCCAAGCCGAATGCGCTTTTGAATCTCCTATCGTAGTATCGCGAAGCTCCTCTCCAGCCAAGCATGGGGTTTTCTTCATTCGGCTCGTATCTCTGTCCGCCTATGAGCGCCCGGTATTCGTTCGTTTTGAAATCCGAAAAGCGAATAATGACCTCGTGGGGCCAAAACGCAGCCGCGATTTTCGCAATGCCCTCCGCAAGTTCGTCAACGTAGTATTGTGCCTTGTCTGCATACCCCGCAGTCAGCTCATCAATGCGCCTGACAATTCTTTTTGCCGCAAGATCGCGGACCGCCTCGCGCTTCAGTTTTGAATATTCCAAAAGCGCATTCGGATGAATTTTGATATAGGAGGCAATGATAAATTCAAGTCGCCCCAAGCCAACGCCTTTGACCGGCAAATACGAATTTTTGAATGCTTCTTCCGGCGAGCCGATGTTGACCATTACGCTCGTGCGCGTTTCGGGAATTTTGTCCAGGCGATGTTCGACCACCTCAAAGGAGATGGCTCCGTCGTATACGTATCCGTGCACCCCGGAGGAAGAATCTATAGTGATCATTCTTCCCGTTTTCAGTACGCGCGTGGCGTTGTCCGTTCCCACAATTGAAGGAATTCCGAGTTCCCGGGAAACAATGGCGGCGTGGCTCGTGCGCCCGCCTTTATCGGTGACAATAGCTGCAGCTATCTTCATAATCGGCTCCCAATCGGGGTCTGTAATCTCTGTAACCAAGATTTCCCCCTTTTGGAATTCTCCGATATCCTTTACATTCTTTATGACCCGCGCTTTGCCCTGCGCGATTTTTGTGCCGACCGCTGCTCCTGATGCAAGCACTATTCCTTTCTCCTTCATTCGGTATTCCTTGTAGACGTTTTTATTTTCTGTTGAATGGACGGTTTCCGGACGCGCCTGCACAATGAATAATTTGTTTGTTTTTCCGTCTTTTGCCCACTCAATGTCCATGGGCTGGTACCGCCCATGTTTTTTGGAGAAATGATTTTCTATTTTCAAGGTCCAGTTTGCTAGCGCGAGAATCTCTTCTTGAGATAGGCAGAACTTTTGCTGATCTTTTTTCAGAACCCCCACTTGTTTGATGCCTTTTTTCGCATAAATCATTTTTCGCACCTTTTTGCCAAGATTCTGCCCGATAATCGCCGCATATCCTTTTGCAAGAGTAGGTTTGAAAACGGTAAATTCATCAGGCGTAACCTTGCCCTGTACAATCATTTCTCCCAGACCGTAGGAAGCGTTGATCACGACCACTTTATCAAAGCCGGTCTCTGTATCAATGGAAAAGATGACTCCGCTGGACGCCAAATCGGACCGCACCATCTTCTGAACTCCCACCGACAAAGCAACGTCAAGGTGAGAGAATCCTTTATCTTGGCGATAGGAAATCGCGCGGTCAGTAAAAAGAGACGCAATTGCTTTTTTCACAGCTTTCAGGAGTTCTTTTTGCCCCACAACGTTAAGGTAGGTCTCTTGCTGTCCGGCAAAAGAAGCCCCGGGAAGATCTTCGGCGGTGGCAGAAGAGCGCACTGCAACATCGGGATTTAAACCATAGAGCTTGCCGAGCTGCGTATACGCTTCTTCAATTTCTTCCCTGAGGTCAGCTGGCAATTCCTCTTGCAAAATAAGCTGTCGGATTTGTCTTCCGTGCTGTTGGAGATTTTTGAGATTGTGAGTGTTAAGCGTGCTAAGAATTTTTCGTATTTTCGCTTCAAGTTGCGTTCCGTCGAGAAAATGCCGATAGGCGTCTGCGCTTATCGCAAATCCGTTCGGAATATTAATCCCGAGGGGGGTAAGCTGGGCGTACATTTCTCCCAAAGCTGCGTTTTTGCCCCCCACCTGAGGGACATTCTCAATGGCGATATCTTCAAACCATAAGATGAAGGGTTTGTCGCTGCGTCTCATTGTGTTATTCGCGAATAGCAATGATTAGGTCTGAAACGTTCGATCCCGTATTTCCGCAAAGAAGATACTCCTGCACGCGTTCAAAAAAATCATAAGACCGATTATTTTCAAGATATTCTTCAAGGGAGAGGTTCTCATCGAGCGCCTTCTTCTTTGTTATCATATCACATATTGCTCCTGCAAAGTCAGTGTTGTCTCTCCCGTCTGAGGCAAGGGGCAAAAGGACGTGTCCTTCCTGCAGGAAACGGAGCGAAGAAAGCCCCAGCTCCAAATTCCTCCCTCCTTTTCCCGGATGTTTTATCGTAACCGTCGTTTCTCCGCCGTACAGCAAAACCGTGCGGGGCGCGGCTTTTTGGAGATCCTCAACAATGGTTTTTGCCACATCCCTTGCTTCTCCCGTCAACACGGATGTGCGTATTTTGGCATGGAAGCCGAGCTCCTTTGCTTTTTCTGCCATTGCTTCAAGCGCCACGCCGTTGGACACAAACAAGATATTCGTAACGTTTTTGAAATATTTCCCTTCCTTGGGGGTTTCAAGCAGTGTAATCTTCGGGATTACGCATGTTTCTAAAACAGAGTATTTTTTGAGAATTTGCTCCGCGTCTTCTTTTTTTGTCGTATCTTTGATGGTGGGGCCCGAGGCGATAAACTCCATGTTGTCTCCCGGCACATCGGAGAAAATCAGCGAAATTGAGCGCGCGGGATACGCGTGCATTGCGAGATACCCTCCTCTCGCGAGCGATAAATGCTTGCGCACGATATTGAGTTCCTGAATGGTGGCTCCCGCGCGAAACAAAGAGCTTACGATTGCCGCTTCATCTTGGCAGGAAAGCGACTCTGGCTGGCAAAGAAGCGTGGAACCTCCTCCTGAAACGACAAATAAGACAAGATCGTCCTGTTCCAGCACCTTTAGCAATGTAATAATTTCTGCCGTTGCCTTTGCGTTGCGCTCCGTGGGAAAGGGATGATCTCCCACCAGAAGACGCAAGCGTTCAAGCGCCCCTTCTTTAATATCGAGCACTATGCCGCCCGCAATGCGGTCTCCGAGAACTTCTTCCAGCGCGGAGCAGGCGGCTAAAGCGCATTTTCCAATTCCGACGACATATACATTCCGTACATCTTTCAAGGAGAATGCCCGGTTTTGTATAAAAAGAGTGGAGTTCTCTATGCGTATGCCTTTTCGAACTATTGTAGGAGTATCAATAGCCCACAGACCTGCCTCCGCAATTTCAAGAGCCGTTTTTCTCGTTTCGCTGGAGGAGAGTTGTTCAAAGTTTTGGATCTTCCGCATTTGGCCATCCTATCACAGATTGTAGAGAGGAGGAAATTCCTTACTGGTGCCCTTGGTTAGATTGAATTGGAGCCAAATAGTCCAAAATTTGAAACTCTGGGAATCTGCTCCACCTAATTTTTATCCTTTGAGCTGATTTTTGTTTTCATTCCCAAAATTGTGCCTGTCCCTATGCCTAGTGCGTAAATTACAATTGCGATGATGCCCCTTTCTTTATCAAGTTGAGTAATAATGTTGTAAAGCACCAGCATTGAAACAATCGTCACGATAACTGAAAAAATGGCAGCAGGAATAGCTTTTTCTTTTGCAATAAAACGCCAGTTGAGAGTGAGTAGAAAATCCTGAAGAATACCTGCCAAGAAATAAAGAATGAGATAATGCATAATCGTATATTATCGTAGTTTGATTGTGGTGCTCTATATTGAAAATAGTTCGAACGCATTTCGCCGCCTGCGGCGGCGAAAACAAGCCCCCGTAATTTGCGGCTCGCCCGCGGGGCTCGCCGCGTTCTTTGACAATTTCAAATTTTTCTATGAGTTAATCATAACTCATTGCAGTAAATTTTTCAAGAAAAATGAGCTTGAAAAATTTACTGCTTTGGCGGCAAATTCTTTAGCACTTTTACAAAAAGAACAGTGGGCAAGAATAAAATTCTCTTGCCCACTATTGTGCAAACACTTGGTTTGCCTACGACATTATTAGCGGAATATCTCGATTGACGAGGATGTCGGTGACTCCAATCTGCAAAAGTTCGAAGATTACCTTTTGCTCGTCTTCTCGAGCCACAACAGATTGGAGAGCGAACCACCCTTTCACGCCAACAAGTGGCGAGCAGGAAGGCCCCTTAAGTCCTCCGATGATGCGGCTCGCCTCGTCCAGAACATTCTCGGGCACATTAGCTACGAGCATTACACGTTTCGAAGCTTGAAATGCACCGTTGATAAGCCGGATAAAACAATCGATGTATGGCCGTTTAGATTCATCGGCGAACGATTCGGGGTTCGCTACAACAACGGTGTTGGACTCCATTATTTCGCAAATGATCTCGAGTTGGTTTTCTTCCAGAGAATCGCCGCTCTCTGTCACATCAACGATTGCCGTTGCCCCAAATCCGATCTTGTGTTCGGTGTTGCCAAAGGACGGAACAACTTTGATGTCATTTCTTCCTAGATCAATGAAGAATCTTTGGACCAACTGGACATACTCGGTGGCAACTTCGCAATTTTGGGGCAGTTCTTCTACCCGCCGAAAATCACTGGCTTGATTCACCGCCAAGACGATCTTAACGGGTTTGTTGCCACTGCGACCAATCGGAAGTTTGAGCAAAACGGGGAATTCATAACCCCAGTTAGCAATCCAGTCCTCGCCCACAATGGCGACATCGAAATGACCATTCTTGAGGTAATTCGGGATTTCCTGCGGTCTCTGAAAGGCAACGCGCTTAATCCAATCAACTCCGACTTTGCCTTCCTTTGTCCGCCTTTTTTCTATCACCACCGGCAACCCCGCTTTGGCAAAAAGGCCGACAATGACCTCTTGCATGGAACCATCTGGAACGACTATATCAATCTGACTCATGGCATGCCTTCTCTCTTTCTAGTTTTGAATGAGCTGCGTTATCTACTACTTTTCGACAACAGCCTACCTTAACATAAAAGCTATAAATTGTCCATCCCAATAACAAAAAACAGAAATTTCTAAGAATTTCTGCAACAATATAGTATGCAAAAATTTTCTTTTACAAAATGTGGTTCGAGCCGATATTTTTATCAGGTTCTTTGGCAGTTTTTAAAAATCGCGGCGAAGCCGCTTAATTTTTGGGGGGCTTCTCGTCGCCACCTTCGGCGGCGAAATGCGTGCGGACTATTTTAAGAATAGAGCACCAGTAAGGAAAAGTCAAATTTCGTTGGTTCGCCTCGCTTCGCTCGGCGACCAAATCGTAGGGAATTTTGGGCGAAAAAATCAATTGGCGGTTTTGAATTAGTAAAAGAAAATTTTGTCATAATTATTTATTATTAACTAAAGGAAAAAATATGAAATACATTATTTACGCACGCAAAAGCACCGAAGAAGACGACAGACAGATATTAAGTATTGAAGCACAATTTGTTGAGCTAAAAGAATTTGCCGCCAAAGAAAAACTTGAAATTGTCACCTCTTTTCAAGAGGCAAAAACTGCCAAAGAACCTGGGCGAATGAAATTCGCAGAAATGTTGTCATTGATAGAAAAAGGAAAGGCAGACGGAATAATTTCATGGCACCCTGATAGATTAGCTCGTAATTCTGTGGACGGTGGCAAGATAATTCATTTTGTCGATCGGGGTTTAATCAAATCCCTCAAATTTCCCACTTTTTGGTTTGAACCGACACCGCAAGGATTATTCATGCTCAATATCGCTTTTGGCCAATCAAAATATTTTGTAGACAATTTGCGAGAGAATGTAAAAAGAGGTTTGCGACAAAAAATCAGAAATGGCGTTTGGCCCGGTTGGGCGCCAGTGGGATATTTGAATAATCCTAAAACTAGAATGATTGATATTGATAAAAGCAAATTTCTGAAAGTTAAAAAACTTTTTGAACTTTACGCCACTGGCGAATACACTCTAAAATCTCTCGCAAATTGGTGTAAAGAAAAAAGTTTGCGTGGAAATCTCGGAAAAGAAATTGCAATCGGCAATATCCAAAAAATTCTACAAAATATTTTCTACATTGGCCTGATGAAATATCATGGGGAAATTTTTGAGGGACAACACGAGCCGTTAATTTCAAAGAAACTTTTTGATAAATGCCGAGAAGTGATGAGCAAACGAGGAAAAGTGCAAGAAGTTAGAAAACATAACTTTGCTTTTCTTGGCTTGCTAAAATGTTACTCTTGTGGAGCGAGTATCACCGCCGAAATTCAAAAAGGACATAATTATTATCGTTGCACCAAGAAAAAAGGTTTGTGCCAAGAAAAACATTATTTAAGAGAGGAACTTTTAAACGAACAGATTAAAACCTTCCTTCAAAAATTTCTTTGTCGAGCCAAGACACCGGAAAAATTTTGGCGGCGCTGAATAGTGAACAAGAGCAAGCAAAATTACAGACACAATTAGAAGTGGAAAACTTGAAAACGCAATTAAACCAAGTGGAAACAAAATTAACGAAACTGCTTGATGTGTTTTTGAACGACGCTTTATCCATAGAAGAATACGCCGCCAAAAAGCAAAGCTTGCTTTCTGAAAAAGTATCGTTAAATGAAAAAATTAGCGACTTTGAGCAAAAAGGGTTGTCTTGGCTCGAACCGGCTCGTGAGTTCGTTTTATCTCTTAATCAAGCCGCAAAATTAGTAGAAACCGAAAACAAAAAAGAGATGACAACATTTCTTAAAAATATCGGCTCGAACCACATTTTACAAAACCGCCAATTGATTTTTTCGCCCAAAATTCCCTACGATTTAGTCGCCGAGCGAAGCGAGGCGAACCAACGAAATTTGACTTTTCCTTACTGGTGCCCGGGGAGAGAATCGAACTCTCATGAGGTTGTCCTCAATGGATTTTGAGTCCATCGCGTCTGCCTATTCCGCCACCCGGGCAACCCAAAGACGCTTCCATTATATCGGGATTTACCTTTTTGTAAAGGAAAATACTATTTCTTGTTGGTGGAGCAATCGGGATTTGAGCACTGCTCCTTTTTTCGTTTCTCAATCAAAAGAGAACCGCATTGTTCGCAGAGTTTACCCTTGCCCGCCTCTCGGCCAGACACAGGTTTGTCCCACAAGGCAAAATCGCATTCAGGATAGCGACCGCATCCGTAAAAAATCTTTCTTCGTTTTGTATGCTTTGCGGTGAGCTGACCTTGCCGACATTTGGGGCAGGGAATATTGATATTGTTTTCTTCAAGCGAGGCCGTGTATTTGCATTTCGGGAAACCGGAGCACGCGTAAAACTTGCCGTATCTTCCCAGACGAATCAAAAGGGGTTTTCCGCATTCGGGGCACTTTTTGTCGGTTTTTTCCGCCGCTATCTTTTGTTTGGAAACCTCTTTTTCTTTCTTTGCAAGGTTTTGGGCAAAGGGTGTGTAGAATTCTTTTAACACCGGAACCCATTCCCTTTTTCCTTCTGCGATCTTGTCCAAGTCCTCTTCCATTCCTGCCGTGAAACCAACGTCAACGATCTCGGGGAAATGCTCTACGAGAAGATCGTTTACCGCGTTGCCAACATCAGTAGGGCGCAATCTTCGCTGTTCGTCCTTTTCCACGTAATTACGCTCCTGAATGGTTGAGAGAATAGGAGCGTATGTGGAAGGCCGGCCAATGCCGAAGCTCTCAAGCGCCTTAATCAAGCTTGCTTCGTTATACCGTGGAGGCGGCTGGGTAAAATGCTGGGACGGCACCAGTTTTTTTAAATCAAGAATCTCGCCTTTTTTGAGCACAGGAAGATCCGTTTCCTCAAATTTCATCGAGTAAACCTTAAGAAATCCGTCAAATGTTAGCACTTGCCCTGTTGCGCGGAAGATGTATTGATGTGCCTGCACATCAACACTTGTTGCGTCGAATATGGCCTGCGACATTTGGCAGGCAAGAAATCTCCGCCAGATTAAATCATACAACTTTGCTTGCGGAGGAGTGAGTTTTAGGTTTGCCGGCGCGTTGTTGGGATTGGTGGGCCTAATTGCTTCGTGCGCCTCTTGGGCGCCCTTTGATTTGGTTTTAAATCGGCGGAACGCGCCGGCTCCGTACTTTAGTCCGTATGTTTTTTCAATAAAGTTTTTTGCCGCAGCCAGCGAACTTTCCGCAAGATTTACAGAGTCGGTGCGGTGATACGTGATAAGCCCCGTTTCGTAGAGCTGCTGGGCTATCTGCATGGTGAGCTTTGCTGGAAACCTGAGGCGCTGGGCTGCGGTTTGCTGAAGGGTTGAGGTGGTGAATGGCGGCAGGGGATTGCGCGAAATTTCTTTCCTTTCAATATGGAGGACCCGATACTCCGCCCCCCCTAATTCCTTCAAAATCGTATCGGCCTCTTCTTTGTTTTTGATATCAAGCTTCCCAGTCGGTCTTCCGTCTTTCTGGGCGAGTGTAGCTTGAAATACGCTTTGTCCGTCAGTTGGTTGATTGAGCTTTTGGAGCGTGGCGACAATTGTCCAGTATTCCTGCGCTTTGAATGCCTCAATCTCTCGCTCCCTATCCGCGACCAAGCGCACCGCAACCGACTGCACTCGTCCTGCAGACAATTTGCGCGCCACCTTTTTCCAAAGAAAAGGGGAGAGCTTGTATCCTACGAGTCGATCCAAAATGCGCCGCGCCTGCTGTGCATCTACCAGATTTATGTCTATTTTGCGCGGAGCCTTCAGCGCCTCTTCAATCGCGTGCTTGGTAATTTCGTGGAATGCAATTCGTTCGGGATCCTTCAGCGAGAGCGCGTGCGCCAAATGCCAGGCGATGGCTTCTCCCTCTCTGTCTTCGTCCGTGGCGAGAATAGTTTGGCTAGCCTCCCCAGCTTCCTTCTTGAGAGCCGCAAGCGTTTTCCTGGCTTTGGCCGGGATGATGTACGTGGGTTCGAAATTGCGCTCCACGTCCACGCCCAATTTACTTTTGGGCAAATCGCGAATATGCCCCATGCTTGCCATGACGCGGTAATCTTTCCCGAGAAACTGGGATAAGGTGCGAGCTTTCGTTGGGCTTTCCACGAGAACTAATTTTGGCATATTCATTACTGTACCACCGTTTTTAATTTTTCTACAGCTTCAGACAATATTTGACAATAGAGATTTAATCCGACGGAGTTGACGGTTCCCGCCTGCTCTTTGCCTAAAATGTTTCCCGCTCCGCGTATTTCCAGGTCGCGGAGCGCGATTCGCCAACCAGACCCCAGCTCTTCTGCTTCCTTGAGCGCGCGCAGGCGGAGTTTTGCTTTCTCTCCCAGGCGGCCGCCATAGAGGAAATATGCGTGCGACTGGATATTTGAACGCCCAACCCGCCCCTTAATCTGATACGCTTGAGATAATCCGAGCTTTGTCGCGTCCTCCACGATAATAGTGCCGACATTCGGCAGATCCAGCCCGTTTTCAATAATTGTCGTGGCGAGTAATACGTCAAATTTCTTTGCGCGAAAATCGTCCATCACTCCGATGAGCTGCCGCTCTCGCAATCTTCCGTGCGCAATGGCGACGCTTGCTTTGGGCACAAGTTTTCCTATGAAGTTTTTTGTCTGTTCAATTGTCCCGATGCGGTTGTGTAGATAATAGATCTGCCCTTTGCGCTCAAGTTCTTTTTCTAGCGCATCCTTTATCATGGAATCCTTTCTTTTGGCAATGGTTGTTTTCACAGGCAGGCGGCCTTCAGGCGGGGTTTGAATCATGCTGATTTTTTTGAGGGAGGATAGGGCCATATACAAGGTTCGCGGTATGGGGGTGGCAGAAAGCGAGAGTACATCAAGCGAAACGCGCATTTCTTTGAATTTTTCCTTTTGCCTCACGCCGAATTTTTGCTCATCGTCTATCACAAGCAATCCCAGATTTTTGAATTCCACATCTCGGGAAAGAAGACGATGCGTACCGATCACAAGATCAACCGCCCCTTCCTTTAGTCCCTTCAGAATCCGCCCTTGCTCTTTTTTTGACTGCAGGCGAGAAAGCATTTCTAGTCGTACAGGCAGATCTTTGATCCTGCCTTGAAAGTTCTGATAATGCTGGTGCGCGAGAATCGTGGTGGGCGCCAAAAGGGCCGCTTGGTATTCGTTATGCGCGGCGTGCACCATGGCGCGGAGCGCCACCTCGGTTTTCCCAAATCCAACGTCGCCGCACAGGATGCGGTCCATCGGTTCTGTTTTGGCGAGGTCTTGGGTGATGTCGTGGAGGGCCTGCATTTGATCCGGAGTTTCCTGATAGGGAAACGTGCTTTGGAGCCGTTGTTCTATCTCCTCGTGGCTGACATACGCCCGCCGCGAAGAAATCTCGCGGCGCGCATAGAGCGCAAGGAGGTCTTTGGCGAGTTTCTCAATTTCTTCTTTTGCTTTTCGCTTGGTTTTTTGCCAGAAGGGAGAGCCGAGACGCGAAATTCGCGGCTGTTCAAAACCAATATACCGGGAGAGCTTACGCTCAAGGCCAACGGGAACAAAAAGCTTATCTTCGGTAGCATAGGAAAGTACATAGTATCGCGTCCGCCAGCTGGCGGATTGTATTTCGGTAAACCCATCAAACATTCCTACTCCGTGGTCGAGATGGACAAGATAATCGCCTTCTCTGATTCCTTTTAAATCCGAGAAAAGCTCCTGGGATTTCAAGCGTTTTTTGAGCAGGTTTTTTGCCTGTTGCTCATCCTGAAAAGTGAGGGGAAGCACCTCAATGCTTTCAATGCGGTTTCCGACAAACTCTATTCTCCTCGCGTTCAGGGAATTGATAGGAAACACTTCAACGACACCGCCCCGATGGCTAAACTCGCCCATCTGCTCTACCGCCAAAACCTTCTCGTATCCGAGCTCGTCAAGTTTTCGCAAGAGCTCAGAAATGGAGTATTGCTGGTCTTTCTCCAAAAAGAGCGTATGGTCCTGAAAAAAGGCCTGGGTCTTTCGTGCGATGAGAATTTTTTGCAAATTTTCCTCAAACCAAACATTTCCCTTTTCCAAAAAGTAGGGGGTGATCGCCGCGACGAAGAGCTGGTCAATTGTTTTAGGCGATGACTGGGTTTGCATTCATAAGCACTTTATAAAACAAAGCCCGCATATTTTCAAAGAGGGTGTGCTTCTTGACAAATTGCATACGATTTGTATGGATGAAAGAAGGAGGTGTGGCCGTGAGAGTACTTTATATAGGGGAAGGGGAAGATGGAAGGATTCCTTCCTTCCTCCAGAAGGAAGGTCACAATATTGAAGTCAGGAAGGAGGCGGAGGCAGTAGATCTATTGATAGGAATAGGAGTTTCTCCTACGCTTGCTCTTTTCACTCTCTATCAGCTCGGGCGAGCGGTGGTGATAGAGCAAGGTGTCTCTTCTCTGACGCTGACGCAAGCGATCAGGAACGTCAGCGCGACAATGCCGATCGTATATGTCGTGTGGTCGGCAAAAGATATAGGAGAGATGCTGTTGGCCCTGGATGGTGCAGGGGCCGACAGTGTCATCTTTGGAGACGAGCCCGAGGCGCTCGTGCTTGCGCGGTTCAATGCCTGCGTGAGGAGAGTCCTCGCGTAGGCCTAACCCCCAAAGAGGGAGGGGAATGTTTCAGGGAGAGCTTGCGATCCTGCGAGTTCTTCCTGCTCTTTTTAATTCCATTCGCCCATTGCTCTCTCAATGCCACCTTGGAGAATCGTCTGGAGAGCTTGAGAAGATTTTTCAATTACTCTCTGCATTATCTTTGATTCTTCTTTTGTAAATTTTTCTAAAACGAAGTTTTCTACATCTTCGGGCTTGCCTTCTGCGGGCCCGCCTCGACTCGCCTGCGAGCCGGGCGAGGCGGGCAGAATGCCAATGCGGATTCTCGCGAAGTCCTTTGTTCCGAGCCGCTGGATGATGGATTCCACTCCCTTGTGTCCGGCAGAGCCGCTGCCCTTGGAAACTCTTATTTCTCCAAGCGGAATATCAATGTCGTCATGGATGACGACATTGTTTGCAGGGGGAATTTTATAGAATTGCGCAAGCGATTGCGCCGTTTCCCCGGAATTGTTCATAAACGTCTGGGGTTTTGCGAGAATCAGTTTTTCATCCCCTATGCGCCCAGCAGAAACAAGGGCGTTTGATTTTTTGTCCATCTTAAATCCGGGAAGTTCGTGGTGCGTGGCTAGCGCGTCCACGGTCATAAATCCGGCATTGTGGCGCGTGCCTTCGTATTGCGCGCCTGGATTGCCCAAACCTATGACAAGCCAGTGAGCCATTGAATCATTTAATCATGTTTGCTATAATACACAAGTGTTATGTCGAAACCCTTTTCTTTTTTTTGGGAGGTTGGGAAGATTGCTCTCATCGCGTTTGTGCTGGTGGCGGCTCTGCGGCTGTTCGTGTTCCAGCCCTTTTTGGTGCGGGGTGCTTCCATGGAACCGAACTTTCACAACTGGGATTATCTCATTGTGGACGAAATTTCTTACCGCTTCCGCGATCCCGGGCGCGGAGAGGTTGTGGTGTTTAAATTTCCCAACGATCCTTCCCAAAGATACATTAAGCGAATCGTCGGGCTTCCGGGCGAAACCGTTCAAGTGCAGGAGGGACAGGTAACTATTTTCCGGGGGGAAGAGGTTTTAGAACTGGATGAAAGCAGTTATGTGTCTTCCGATACTCCGGGGTCCGTAAAAATTACCCTGGAAAACGGAGAATACTTTGTGATGGGAGACAACCGCCGCTCTTCTTCTGACTCAAGAAGCTGGGGTACGCTTAGGGAAGATTTAATCATAGGCCGCGTTTTGTTTCGCGTGTTTCCATGGAGCGCCTTTGCGAAAGTTGGGTCGCCTGACTATGAGTCATTATGAGTCCCGTACGAAATTCCCAAGTACAAGGCATTTCTATACGGGTTATGTAATAAGATAACAAACGAAATTTCGTACGGGATGAGCAAAAAAGTAAAATTCCAAACACCCACCGGGATGCACGACATCTTGCCAGAAGATCAGTTTTTGTATGAGAAGATTTGGCGCGTGGTGGATGATGTTGCGGCGTTTTACGGATTCGGCAAAATTGAAACTCCCTTGGTGGAAGACGCCGCCCTCTTTGAAAAGGGGACAGGAGGAACCACCGATATCGTGGAAAAACAGATGTACACGTTGAAGACGAGGGGAGGAGATATGCTCGCGCTCAGGCCGGAATTTACGCCGGGAATCGTGCGTTCGTACATCCAGCATGGAATGATCGCATTGCCCCAGCCCGTAAAGCTCTACGCTTATGGGCCTTTGTTCCGATATGAGCATCCGCAAGCCGGCAGATTTAGGCAGTTTAGACAGGTGGACTTTGAAGTGTTTGGAGAACAGTCCGCGGCGTTGGATGCGCAAATTATCCAGATATTCTACGTCATTCTCAAGGAACTCAAGTTTTCGCATCTGATTATTGAGGTGAACAGCATCGGGGACAATCAATGCCGGCCGTATTATAAGAAGCTACTTTCCGGCTACCTGCGGCCCCGGCAGAATTCTCTATGTGCCGACTGCAGAAGAAGAATCCGCGAAAACCCTCTTCGCACGCTGGACTGCAAAGAAGAGAAATGCCAGCGGGTTCGTTCACAAGCGCCCCAACTCATTGACCACCTATGCGAAGAATGCAAGAATCATTTCAAGTCGCTCCTTGAGTTTTTGGACGAGACCGATCTCCCTTATCATCTGGATCCTTATTTGGTACGCGGACTGGACTATTACACGAAAACCGTATTTGAGATTTTTTCAGAGCAGACAATGAAGACGACAGGGGAAGGAGGAGAAGTGGTGCAGCGGAACGCGCTTGTGGGAGGAGGGAGGTATGACGGCTTGGTGCACCTGCTCGGCGGTAAGGACGTGCCGGCTTCCGGAGCCGCGGCAGGAGTGGAGCGCATCGTGAGCTTCCTGAAAGAAATGGAGTTTGCCGCCGCGCCCGCGCCCGTTGCGAGAATATTCCTCGCGCAGCTCGGCGACTTGTCAAAGAAAAAAAGCTTGCGGCTTCTAGAGGAATTTCGGAAAGCGAAAATTCAGATCGCGGAGTCCTTGGGCCGGGATTCGCTTCGCACGCAGCTGGCTCGTGCAGATAAGCTTGAGGTGGAGTATACGGCGATTTTGGGGCAGAAAGAAGTTCTCGACGGGACTATCGTGCTGCGCAAAATGGATACGGGAGAACAGGAGACCCTAAAGCTTGAGAAGGTGGTGGAAGAAATAAAAGAACGACTAAGGAAGTAAGTATGGACTGCATATTTTGTAAGATCGCGCAAAAGCAAGCACCGGCCCAAATCGCGTATGAAGACGACGAATTTATCGCATTTCACGACATTCGGCCAAAAGCCCCTCTGCATCTCCTCTTGGTTCCCAAAAAGCACATACCAAGTTTACAGGAATCGCAGGAGGGGGATGCAGAACTTCTGGGAAAATTGTTGCTGCGAGCTCAAAAGGTCGCCCAAGAAAAACAGGTGAAAGGATATAAGCTAGCGATGAACGTGGGGAAAGAAGGAGGACAAGAGATTGATCATATCCACTTACATCTCTTAGCGCAGTAAACCTTTTATAGTGAGTGGTATCGAACTATGGCATTTGAGATTATCAAACAAGAGAGAGAGACCAATCAGTCCCTGATTCGCCGCTTCACCAAGCGCTTGAGAGAAAGCGGAATTTTGATGGGTGCGAAAAGGGCGGTTTTCCACAGGCGGGGAAAAAGCAAGAAGGTACAGCGAAAAGCAACCTTGCGTCGGTTGGAGAAGCGAAAGGAATACGAGCGGTTGCTCAAACTCGGCTTAAAACAATGAAACAACGGATTCAGCAGGACTTGAAAGAAGCGATGCTCCAGAGAGATGAACTAAAAACGGGAGCATTACGCATGCTTTTGGCGGCTTTCGTGAACAAGGAGAAGGAAAAGGGCGAGCCGATTACTGAGGAGCAGGCGCAGGGCGTGCTTTTGGCAGAGGCAAAAAAACGGAAGGAAGCCGCTGAGGCGTTTGAAAAAGGTGGAAGGCAAGATATGGCAGAAAAAGAGCGAAAAGAGCTTGAAATTCTGCAAGAGTATCTGCCAGAGCAGATGCCAGAAGACGAAATTCAAAAGCTCGCAAAAGAAGCAATTGCGAAAACCGGCGCTTCACGCCCTCAAGATATGGGGAGGGTAATGGCAGAACTTATGCCTCAACTTAAAGGCAGAGCCGACGGCGCTCTTGTCAGCTCCATCGTAAAAGAGCTTCTTGGATAAAGTATATGGCAGAGAGCGTAAGAGATCGCTTGATACGAAAAAGCCCGTGGCAAATTCTGCTTCTTGCCGTAGTTATTTTGGTTGTCGGACAACTAATTTTGATTTGGCAGTATCGGCGCCTGGAAGGAGAGCGGCTAGGAGAGTTGGAGCAGAGACAGGTTGTGGTGGAACAGCAGATGGAAGAGCGGGCGGCGCACGACGCGCTTCGTGAGTATCTTGAAGCCCGCGTTGCGGGAGACGAAAGTAAAGCACTTCGTTATATCACCGAACAGGCGGCGCTGGAGCTGCAGCAGGGAGTGTTTGAATTTTTCGGAGTGCAAAATTACGAAATTCAGGAAAGGGAAAAATTGGAAGAAGGAGTGTTTCGATTCCGGGTAGAGCTTACGCGCGATCGCCTGCGCCGAATAGAAATTATTGAACTGCTCAAAATCGGCGAGAACTATTACGTGAACTCCGTGCAACTGGCCGGTTAATTAGCCCTGAGTTTCATCGAAGGGCTAACCCCGCCGGTTTATTCCTCTATCTGTACCTGAAAGGAGGAGGTGAGACGAGTGGGAAGGAGAGAGATCTCCTTTATTTTTTTGTTTTCCACGAGCATTTTTAAGATTGCTCCCCGCATGGTTTCTTCCGAAATGTTTTGATCAAACATGAAATTGCCCAAGCCGTAGGCGATCCATCCGTGGCTTCCGTCTTTTCTCGCGTGTGGCACGAGCGGCTGCACCACATGGGAATGATGCCCAACAACAAGATCGGCGCCCGCCTCAATCCCGCCTTGCGAAAATCGTCTTTGGAATTCATTGGGTTCGGGCGCATATTCTTCTCCCGCGTGCAGAGAGACAACGAGAATATCAGCCAGCTTTTTTGCTTTTCCAATATCCTGCAAAATATCGGGCAGGGTTTTCAAATCCGCCCACGCAATGCTACTGCTCTGCTCAGTGGCCGCCCATGCAGGGGAACCCGAATTGGCATAGGCGAGAAATCCAACTTTTGTGCCGCGCACTTCTCGGATGACGAGGCCCTCCGCCTCTTCTCTGGAGAGTCCGCCGCCAACCGGCGCGATGCCGGCCGCCTTGAGCCGGCTGAGCGAGTCCTCAAACGCCTCTTTCCCGTAGTCAAAGCTGTGATTGTTCGCAACCGACAGTACGTCAAATCCCGTATAAACTAATCCTTCTATGGAGCGGGGATCTGCGCGAAAGGAATACATGCTCCCCACGTTTTCTCCCTTGTCTGAAATTTGGCTTTCCAAGTTGCCAAACGCTAAGTCCGCTTCACTGAAAGCGTCTGCGATGCGATGAAAGGGCCATGTCCAATCCCCGCCATTTTTCTTGATTTCAAATTCAACGCCCCGGTCCAGCATAATATCGCCTACGAAAAGAAGCGTGGCAGTTTGTGGCGCCTGCGTAATAGGAAGATGGAGGGCGGCGGGCCCGCCTATTGGCGAGGTAAGGAGCGCTTGAATATTCGGGCCGAAACCCGAAGAAAGAATGCCGAACGCAGAAAACAGGAGGAGAAGTGCAAGGCAGCAGAGAGCGAAGGAAAAAATAATTTTCATTGCTTTATTCTACAGGATTTACAGGCATATGCGAAAGAGATACTATCGGAATTGAAGTATGTCTCAGGTTGTCAAAGTACAACAGGTAACAAAAATATACGGGAAAACCACGGCAGTGGATCGCATTTCCTTTGAAATGCGGGAAGGAGAAGTGGTAGGGTTGTTGGGCCCAAACGGCGCGGGGAAAAGCACTACCATTCATATGCTTCTTTCCCTCCTGGAGCCGACCAAAGGCATCATTGAGATTTTTGGGAAGGATCTTAGGACTCATCGGGAGGAAATTTTGCAGCATATGAACTTTGCCACTTCATATTCTATGCTTCCCCACAATTTGACTCCGTATGAAAATCTGAAAGTGTTCGCCCTTTTGTACGGGGTGAAGAACTGGAAGGAGAAGGCAAATTCTCTTCTGGAAGAATTCAATCTCGGAGCGTTCCGAAATGCGAGAACGGGCGCTCTTTCTTCCGGAGAGCAAATGCGGCTTGTGCTGGCAAAGGCGTTTTTAAACGACCCGAAACTTCTCCTGCTTGATGAACCGACCTCGTCTTTGGATCCCGCCGTGGCGAGGGATTTGCGTCGGAAAATCTACTACAAAATGGAAGAACTCAATGGCACCATTCTTTGGACGTCTCACAATATGCGAGAAATTGAAGCAATGTGCGATCGGATTATTTTTCTCGCCCACGGGAAAATTGTCGCAGACGACACGCCCGAGAACTTGAAGATAGCATATCAAAAAGACGATTTGGAAGAAATTTTTATTACCATAGCAGAACAGCCATCACGCGTATGAATCTTCTTCACGTCTATGGAATTTTCCTTCGCAATATTATTTTAATACGCCGGAGTGTCGGCAGAATGTTTGGGCTGTTCTTTTTCGCGACCTTTGAGCTTTTCTTGTGGGGGTTTATGACGTTCTATCTGCGCGATCTCGCGGGGGAGGACACAGCCGTGAACTTCGTATTCTTGTTGCTCACCGGGCTTATCTTTTGGCATTTGTTCATACGGGCGCAGCAATCTTTTAGCATTTCGTTTCTGGAAGACGTGTGGACGCGCAACGTGATGAACTTTTTTGCCACGCCCGTGAGGAGAAAAGAATTTATCGCCGGGCTCGCAGCCATTAGTATTGCCCAGGGGCTTCTTTCGTTTCTCTATATCTCAATTCTTGCAGCGTTCCTGTACGCCCTCAATATCTGGACACTGGGCTTCTATATGATTCCCTTTTTTGTGAATATCTTCGTGTTTGGATGGGCGCTTGGATTAATCGCCATAGGGCTCCTTTTGCGCTTCGGGCCCTCTTTTGAAATTTTGGCATTCTTTATTCCTATGATGTTCCTTCCGTTTTCCGCGGTTTATTATCCCGTATCCGTATTTCCCGAGTTCATTCAGCAAGCAGCATTTTTTCTCCCCACTATGCATTTGTTTGAGGGTATGCGCGCGGTCTTGACGCAGGAAATGTTTCCGCTTTCTCACGCCCTCTGGGCAACCGGGCTCAGTATTGTCTATTTTGCGCTTGGGCTCGCGTTTTTCGCCTGGATAATTCGCGTTGCGCGCGAAAAAGGCCTCATTGCGCGCCTGCTTCAGGACTAATGAATTGCCAAAAGCCCTATTTTCCGATAGGTTGAAGCTATGGCAAAGTTGCAATCCATAAATCCTTCAAACTACGAGATTTTGGGCGAGGTTGAAGTTTCTACTGCGCAAGAGATTGCGGAGAAAGTTAAGCTTGCAAGGGAGGCTCAAAAGGAGTGGCGAAATTTAAGGTTGGCGGGGAGAATTTCTGTTTTGCGGAAAGCATTTGATGAATTTGCAAGCAAAAAAGAAGAACTCGCTTTGTTAATGTCAAAAGAAATGGGTATGCCTATTACCCACTCTCGCAACGGCTTTGAAGGTCCCGACGGTGCGTTTAGCTACGCAAATTGGTATTTTGACAACGCAAAAAAATACTTAAGTCCGGAAACAACATTTGAAGACGACAAGGAAATCCACCAAGTTTTTTATGAGCCCATAGGAGTTGTTGCAGTAATTATCCCCTGGAACTTTCCTTTTGCTAATTTTATCTGGGGTTGCGTCCAGAGCTTAATCGCTGGCAATACAATTATTCTCAAGCATTCAGAGGAATGTCCCTTGAGCGGAAAATTTATTGAGGATGTTATGTCGCGTCACTTACCACGAGGCGTGCTCAATGAAGTCTATGGCGATGGCGAAGTGGGTAAGGTTTTAGTTGAGCAAGATATTAACATGGTCGCTTTTACAGGTAGCACCAAAACCGGAAAATACTTATACGATGTTGCGGGAAAAAAGTTCATAAAAGCAGTGATGGAGCTTGGGGGTTCTGCTCCAGGCATAATTTTTGCAGACGCAAATCTTGAAGAAGCAGTTGGTAACGTGTGTTTTAATCGCGTATACAACCAAGGGCAGTGTTGCGATGGACTAAAGCGGTTATTGGTGCACGAAAGCATATACGATAGTGCGGTAGCAAAGATCGCTGCAAACTTTTCTGCAAAGAAAGTAGGCAATGCCCTGCAAGAAGATACCGAGGTGGGGCCGCTTGTTGCGAAACGCCAACTTGAGACCCTCATTTCTCAAGTTCAAGACGCACAGGCAAAAGGAGCGAGGGTAATTGTTGGCGGCAATTCGCTGGAAGAAAAACTGGGTGGTGCTTTCTTTGAGCCAACCGTACTGACTGATGTTACAGAGGATATGAAGGTTTGGGCGGAAGAAGTGTTTGGACCAGTATTGCCCATTGTAAAGTTTGCGACTGAAGAAGAAGCCATAGGGTTGGCGAACCAGACATCGTATGGGCTTGGGGCGTATGTGTATACTCAAGACAGAGAGAAAGCAGAACGAGTTGCTGCTGCGCTTGAATCTGGCATGGTAAGCATGAACGGAGCAAACTACGTAATGCCCTTTAACCCCTTTGGAGGATACAAAAACTCTGGCTTCGGAAGAGAACACGGAAAATATGGATTTCACGAAGTAACCCAGATTAAAGTTGTTGCGAGAGAAAAATAATGAAACTTCTCTTAATCTCTGGAGGAGTTCGGATGGGGGTGTTTTGAAATGAGTAATATCGTACGTTCGAAATCATCAGACGCCGCCGCGCTGACGGAAATTGCAAAGGCCGCGAAGAGTTGTTGGGGGTATCCGAAAGAATGGATGGAAAAATGGGATGGCGAATTGACTCTCACAGGGAAAGACGCGGAGGAGAATTTTGTTTTTCACATTGAGCAGGAAGGTAAGATCATGGGATTTTATTCTCTAAGTGAGGATGGCGGACTATTTGAAGTTGAGCATATGTGGATATCGCCAGAGTACATAGACAAGGGATTTGGAAAAGCGCTTTTCGAACATGCGAAAGAGATCGCATTGCGGCACGGAGGCAAGAAACTTCGCGTGGAGTCAGACCCACATGCGGAAGGTTTTTACGTAAAAATGGGCATGCGGCGTGTCAGCGAAAAAGAGTCAAGCATCCCCGGTCTCCCCGGTCGCATGATCCCCATTTTTGAGAAGGAGTTAGAGCTGTCCACCTGTCCACCCCAGGGGTGGACATGGGGTGTTTTGTGTTTTGAAAAGAAAAACAAAGCGATTTACTTTGATGTCGGAACCCACGAGATTTACAAATGAATTTTCTTTTATTCTAAAGCCTGCCAAGCACGGTATTGGTGTGTTCGCCGTTCACGATATTGCCAAGGGCGCGTATTTGCGTTTGTTTGGCGACAATAAAGACGATGAGCATAACACACGGCTGCGGAACAAAAAAGATGTCCCGCCGGCTTTTCGCGAATACTGCGCCGACCGGGGGGATACGTTATGGTGTCCGGGGGATTTTGGCGTAATGCCAATAGGGTGGTATTTGAACCATTCAAAATCTCCAAACGCGTTTCATAAAAATTATCATTGGTACGCGGCATACGATATTGCCGCTGGCGAAGAAATACTCATTGACTACAATACGTTAGAGGAACCCGAAGAGGCCCGCAAAGATTACTACAAATCCTAATTGAGGGTCGTGAAAACTGCGATCCCTCGCGCAAAGAGGCCTCATTGCGCGTCTGCTTCAGGACTAATGAATTGCCAAAACCCCGGTTTCCAGATAAATTGAAGCTATGATTAAGGACTTTCACCACTTTAAGGGAGAAGGGCTTTCTAGGTCTGAAAAAATACAGCGGAAGGTTGTAGAAACGCTTTTGGCGAGCACAATACCCGACGAGCAGCGAGAAAGTTCTCTTGTTTGGGAGTTGAAGCACTCGGCAGGATGCTGCCAAATTGGCCGGATAGTAGCCCAGAAAAGGGGTTTAGACGTTGAGCTTGCCGAGGTTGCGTGCATTCTCCACGATGTTTACGTGATTGTCGAGGGGAAGTATGAAGAGCACGCAAAACGAGGGGCAGAGATAGCAAGAAAAATGCTTGAAGAATCTGGCGATTTCAAGTCAGAAGAGGTAAACCTGATTGCCGAAGCCGTGGCTCATCACAGTGAGAAACAAATTTATACTCGCGCCCCCTATGCGGAGCTTGTTAAAGACGCAGACGTTTTTGACTGCTCGCTGTACGAAAACGCAAAAGGCTTTTATATGTTGCATAAGCCCAAGGACATTTACGAAGAATACGTAAAGAGAATTAAGAACGTAAGGAACGAACTCGGATTAAAAGAAGAAGAATTCTTCAGAGAGCCAAATGAGTAGCATAATCTGGTTAGAAAAGCTCGGGCAAGATGATGTCGCTATCGCCGGAGGCAAAGGCGCCCAGCTAGGAGAACTCAAGAAAGCAGGATTTTCTGTTCCCGATGGCTTTGTGGTTTCCACAGTTGTGTACAAGAATCTTGTGGGCGGATCTGGTATACAAGAAAAAATCCATGAACTTTTATCTAATCTCGACTTAGAAAACACAGAAAAGCTCCAGGAAGTAAGCGACAAGATTCAAGCCCTTTTCGCTTCAGTATCGTTGCAGCAGGATGTAGCAGAAGAGATACTTAAGGCGTACAAATCTCTTGGAGGGCTAGTTGCGGTAAGAAGTTCTGCCACGGCAGAAGATCGAAAAGAAGCTTCTTTTGCCGGGCAACAAGCAACATTTCTGCATATTAAAGGAGAAGAAGCTCTAATTGACGCTGTAAAAAAGTGCATGGCTTCGCTTTTTACTGCAAGGGCAATTTTCTATAGGGATCAGCAAAGGGTTGGACATGAAGACGTGTCTATTGCCGTCGTCATTCAAAAAATGGTGCAAGCCCAAAAGGCAGGAGTCGCCTTTTCTATAAATCCTGTAACAAGCGACGTAAGCGAAGTCGTGATTGAAGCCGTAGCCGGCTTGGGAGAAGCTGTCGTCGGAGGGCAAGCAACCCCGGACAATTATGTGCTTGAGAAAAAAACACTGAACGTAAAAGAACGCCATCTGCAAGCCGACAACTCCGTTTTGCAAGACCTTGAAATAAAAGAGCTTGGGGAGCTTGTGCAAAAAATTGAAGCTCACTATGGCTACGCCCAAGACATAGAGTGGGCGATTGACGAGAACGGTGCCGTACAAATCTTGCAGGCCCGACCGGTTACAACGCTTCAACCGGCAAGAGAAACGACAAAATGGAAAAAGATAATCTCAAGAGAATACGGAGTCCAGTATACTGAATTATCTTTGCGTTCTTTGAGTCCCGAGAACAAGTTTATAGTACCGGAGCCGTTTTATGAACAAGTGTACATCCCAGAAGAAGACAATGAGGTTTGTTATATCGACGAGGCAAGATGGAACGCGTTTGTGGGTGCATTGAAAGAAAGGTATCTTGAGCAGCCAGAAAACTACGATGAGTTCGAGAAACTCTTTATGGAAACTGGCACAGATTATGTGGAGATTGCAAAGCAAACAGCGCAAGAGAATCTCGAGGACAAAAGCAGTAATGAACTTAAAAAACTGTACCTTGATTACCAGAAAAAATCTCTGCGGTACGCGCCTTTTATTTGGATACAATTCATTATCAACAACTTCTTTGCGGACAAAGCAAAAGAAATCCTCGTAGAGAAACTCGGACAGGATAATCCGAAACTATACGACTTCTACGAGGTTATTGTAAAACCTTCTCAAAAAGCCGCTTCAATCCGGTTGGGCGAGGTAGCAGCTAAATGGAAAGAACTAAACTACGAAGAGAAAAATCAGGCATACGAAAACTTTAAATGGATACCATGTTTGGATATTCATAATAGGCCTTGGACCAAAGAAGAATTTTCTTCTCATGTCAGCGAATTTGTGAAAGAAGAAAAGGAACTGATCGCGTCCTCCGAGCATGTTTTAGAAGAAGTAAATCCTTCAGCCAAAGAGAAGCGCACTCTTGAAATAGCAAGAAGTTTAACTTACCTCAAGGATCTTAAAGACGACTTTCGCAGGCAGGGCGTTTTCTATGGGCAGGTCCTTTTTCAAGAAATTGCAAAAAGAATGGGAATAGAGTTGGACGGTATATCATATATGCTTGAATCTGAAATTGTTGAGTTTTTAGATAGTAGTACAACGGGTACTCAAAGCGTTGTTGATGAGAGAAAAAACGGATTCGTCATTTTTTTCTCCGAAAACAAAGAAATTGTTTGTAAAAGCGGGGATGCAATAGAATCTGCTTTGCGAGAACTTGGCCTCGCGGTTTTGCATGAGTTTTCAGAAGAGATCAAAGGAGTTCCGGCTTCTCTCGGGCATGCAAAAGGGATCGTAACAATTGTGAGGGGAGTATCCAATCTCTCCAAAGTAAAGAAAGGAGATGTGCTGGTTGCGGTAGTTACGCACCCTGACTATGTGCCAGCGATGCAGCGAGCAGTTGCCATTGTGACAGACGAAGGAGGAATTACGAGCCACGCGGCGATCGTGTCTCGAGAGCTAGGATTGCCTTGTATAGTAGGGACAGAGCACGCTACTAAGGCTTTGAAAGATGGTGATTTTGTAGAAGTCGACGCCACTTCCGGTTTCGTAAGAAAGCTAAAAACGTGATGCTATGAAACTACTCTTAACTTCCGGCGGGATTACGAACCAGTCCATGAAGGATGAGTTGTTGCGATTGGCAGAAAAGCCAGCTGAAGAATTGGTGATTGCTTTTATTCCCACCGCAGCAAACACGGAAAAAGGCGATAAGGGTTGGCTTGTGAATGATTTGGTTACCCTGAAGAATTTGAATCCAAAGGCATTGGATATTGTTGACTTTTCTGCTTTGCCCCGCGATATATGGCAGCCGCGATTGGAGGCCGCTGATGTTTTGGTATTTGGAGGAGGTGATACCTTTCGCTTAATGCATCATCTTAAGAAGTCAGGACTTGCCGAATTATTACCAGGATTTCTTAAAATGAGAGTGTACGTAGGAATCAGCGCCGGCAGTATTGTCACGGGTCCCAATTTTTCCGTAGGTCAGGCGTTGGGGCTCTATTACGAGGAGATTGGTGAATACGGGGAAGAAGACGGCTTAGGTTTCGTAGATTTTCACATTCGCCCGCATCTCAACTCTCCCGATTTTCCGAAAGTAAGAGACGAGTATCTTCGAGAATTGGCAAAAGAAATTCCAGAAACCATCTACGCAATCGATGACGAAACTGCCATTTCTGTGGCTGACGAAAAAGTGAAAATTATCTCCGAAGGAGGGTATAAAGTTTACAACGCGCCTTGAGAGCTCTCTTGGCAAGGAGCAAGAGGAAAGAGTACAATAGAGGATTGTGCATGATAGAGATCAATAATCTCACGGAGAGCAAGATTGATGAGGAGTTTTTGCGCAGAGTGGCAGAGAGGGTGTTGACTGGAGAAAAAAAGCGGAGAAAGGGACTTTCCATTGCCTTGGTAACTCCTAAACATTCGGCAGAGTTAAATAAAAGATATCGGGGGAAAAGTAAGATAGCGAATATTCTCTCATTTGAAGGGGAGGGGAGCGAATTGGGAGAGGTTATAATCTGTCCCCAGGAGGTGAGGAAAGACGCCGCAAAATATGGTATGATGTTTGAACGGGCGTTAGCTTGGATGCTTATTCATGGCATCTTACATTTGGCAGGTTACAATCACAAAAAGGAGCGCGATGCGAAAATAATGGGACAAAAAGAACTCACATATCTTTCTCGTATATGAGAGCAGAGATTATAGCTGGCTTGGATATTGGCACCCACAGTTTGAAGATGGCGGTGCTGCAAAAAAGAGGAGAAGGCGAAACGCCGGAGATTTTGGGATTTGGCGAAGAGTCCTCCTCCGGGGTGCGCAAGGGATCGGTGGTGCATACCGATGAGGTGTCAAAGAAAATTCTCGCGCTCAAAGATCGTCTCTCCACCATTAGCGGGAAAAGCATACGAGAAGTAATCGTGAGCATCGGAGGAAGTCATATATTCTGTGTGCCTTCGCACGGAATTGTTGCGGTTTCCAGGGCAGATGGACAAATTTCCCAGGAGGATGTAGACAGGGTATTGCAGGCCGCGCAAGCATTTTCTCTTCCTTCAAATAAAGAAATTCTGGAAGCATTCCCTCAGCAGTTCGTGGTAGACGGAGAAGAACGGGTAAAGGAAGTGGTGGGGATGAAGGGGGTGCGTTTGGAAGCCGACGTGCTCGCGGTGTGCGGATTCAGTCCCTATATTCGAAACCTTACGGAAGCGGTGATAGAAGCCGGGTTTGAGATTGCAGATACCGTGCCCGCTCCGTTGATGGCTGAACCCGCGGTTCTCGGACCCCAACAAAAAGAAGTTGGCGTTGCGGTGCTTGATATGGGAGCTGGAACAACCGGCCTTGCGGTGTACGAACAGGGCGACCTGATCCATGCGGCAGTATTTCCGGTGGGATCGGAAAACATTACCAATGACATCGCGGTCGGCTTGAGGTGCGAGCCCGACCTCGCAGAGCGCATAAAAGTGGGGCTCGGAGTTTCTCGGAGAGGAAAGCGCTCAGAAAAGCTTGAGACCGCAGAAGGACAGCCCTTGGCGTTTTCCCAGAAACTTCTTTCCCGCATCGTGCAGGCGCGCGTTCGGGAAATTTTTCAACTTGTGAACAAAGAATTAAAACAAATTTCAAGACAGGGAGCGCTGCCGGGCGGAGTGGTGCTGGTGGGAGGAGGAGCGAAACTTCCCAAGATCGTTGAGGAAGCCAAAAGAGAACTAAAGGTTACCGTGAGGCTCGGAAAGCCCCAGGGTGTGGTGAGCCCGCAGTCAGATCCCGCGTTTCTCGGCGTGATAGGTCTCCTTTTGGGAGCCGCTAGAGACGGGTATTATGGAAGGGGGAGTTATGCGGGAGCCGGATTCCTCCAGAAGGTGCGCCGCGTCTTCAGGCCTTTTATCCCGTAACATAAACTTTCTGCCATGCAGAAAAAAACCATCATCAAAGTGGTCGGAATAGGAGGGGGAGGAGGGAACGCCATAGACCGCATGATGCAGTGCAAGATTAAGGGCATTGATCTCATTGCGGTGAATACGGACGTGCAGGATTTAAAAAAGATCCGGGCTCTTCAGAAAATTAGAATTGGACAGGAGGCGACGCGCGGATTGGGAGCCGGCATGAACCCGGAGCTCGGCAAGCGGGCGGCGCTGGAAAGCAAAGCAGAACTGATCGAGGCCCTGAAAGGGGCCGATATGGTGTTTCTGACTGCCGGGCTTGGCGGAGGAACGGGAGGCGGAGCGATCCCGGTGCTCGCCCAGATCGCGCGTTCCCAAGGCGCGCTCACTATTGCCGTGGTAACGCGGCCTTTTTCATTTGAAGGATCGTGGAGGAGCAAACTCGCAGAAAGGGCCCTGACCGAACTTAAAGGGAAGGTTGACACGTTGCTCGTTATCCCCAACGATCAAATTTTAAAACTTGCCGATCAGGATATGTCGGTTCTGGCAGCGTTTTGGAAAGCAGACGAGATTCTGCGCCAAGCCGTGCAGGGAATTTCAGATCTTATCGTGTTGCCCGGGATCATCAATGTGGACTTTGCGGATTTGCGGAGCATTATGAAGAATTCCGGGAGGGCGGTGTTTGGCATGGGGCAGGCGAAAGGCGAAAAACGCATGGAGCAGGCGCTGGGAGCTGCGCTTCATTCTCCGCTTTTGAATATGTCCATTAAGGGCGCACGGGGCATTCTGTTCCAAGTGGCGGGAGCAGATGACGTAAGCTTGCATGAAATCCAAGAAGCCGCCCAGCAGATAAAAGACGAAATTTCCCCGCAAGCAAAAATTATTTTTGGCGCGGTGCAGGATAAAAATCTCAAATTGGGAGAGGTGCGTTTCACCATTATCGCTACAGGATTTGGAGAATGACCTCCTCGCAATTGCTCTTTTACGGCTGTCTTTCTTTCATCGCGGGGATAGCCATTGCTTCTTTCTGGGCTTTTAGTCAGATAATTATCCTGGCTGTTTTTATTTTCGGGATCTTTTTGTTCTCCGTATTTTTTAAAAGCTTGCCCATGCGAGCCGCGGGAGTGGTGTTTTTATGCGCCGCTTTCGGGCTGTGGGTTTACGAGGCCTCCGAGCGAACACATGCGGACAACGAACTACGGAGATTCTACGGAGAGAATGTTGTATTTGAAGCAGAGGTTATTAAGGAACCTAAAGAAAGACCGAATAGTACGCAGGTCACAGTGAAGCCGGATTTTGTTTCGAGCGGGAATGTTCTCATTACGCTTGACCCGAGAGAGAAACTTTCGTATGGCGACCGAGTTACCCTTACGGGGATACTACAGGAGCCCGAATCATTCGACGATTTTGATTATGCCGCGTTCTTGGCCAAAGACGGCGTGTATGCTCTCATGAAAAAGCCAGAGGTCGAGATTAAAAAGAGAGAAGCATATGATCACGCGGGAGAAAGGGCGATGGCCGCGATTTTCAATCTTAAGGCGGAGTTTCGGGATGTTTTGGAGCAACATCTTTCTCCCCGTTTCAGCTCCGTGATGGTGGAAATGCTTTTGGGAGACAAATACGTAATGTCGGAAGGGCTTGCGCAAGATCTGAATACTACTGGTCTCCGCCACATTATTGCTATTTCGGGCGCGCACATTGCAATACTTACGATGTATGTGATGCCGCTGTTCATATGGCTGGGTTTGTGGCGTCAGCAGGCTTTTTACGTTACTTTGGTACTGGTGATTTTCTATGTGGTGCTTACGGGATTACAGCCCTC
>MHUO01000004.1:122984-151535 GCA_001825035.1 Candidatus Wildermuthbacteria bacterium RIFOXYD1_FULL_50_12
CGAGCGGGACTTATGGGAGGAATGTTTTTGCTCGGCCAACATGTAGGGAGGCAGTATGTCGCTTTGCGCGCGATCATTTTTGCGGCAACTGCGATGCTTTTGCTCAACCCGTTTCTTCTTGTGCGAGATGTGGGATTTCAGCTTTCTTTTCTGGCGGTATTTGGGATGATCGTATTGTTTCCCATGGTTCTTTCCTTTCTGCCCAAAAAAATTCCAGCACGCAAGCTTCTTGCAATGACGCTCACGGCCCAAGTGTTCACGCTCCCCATTCTCATTTGGGATTTTGGTCAGGTTTCCTTGGTCTCGATGATTACTAATATTCTTATAGTGCCGGTTATTCCATTGCTCATGGGCCTGGGGTTTCTCCTCATGATCGGAGGATTGCTTCAGCCGGTGGGATTTCTTCTTGCGTTTCCCGTCGGTGTTCTGGTGCAATATATTCTGTGGATCGTTGATTTTTTTGCCGACCTTCCCTTCGCTGTCGCCTATACCGAAAATTTCCCTTTGTTATGGTTGATATTGTTTTACGCGGTTGTCGCCTTCTTCTGGTGGAAATTTCGTCGCCGCCACGACACCTTCATTCAATGGTAAAATTATTTCTGGTACAATGAGGGAATGTTTGAGAGGAGGAAAAAGGCGTGGGTGGCGGCGGCGGATATGGGATACGGGCATCTGCGAGCGGCTTTGCCTTTTCAAGATATCGCGCAGGGAGGCAGGATTATTGCGGCAAACGATTACCCCGGAATTCCGGAAAGCGACAAAAAAATTTGGGAGGACTCGCGCAGGTTCTACGAAGCAATTTCCCGCTTCAAAAAATTTCCGGTTCTCGGCGACTTCGTGTTCGCTTTGTTTGACAAGTTTCAAGAAATCAAAGAATTTTACTCCAGCGCAGAAGGCATTGAGGCACCAACGATACAACTCAAGCAAATCTATCGCTTGATGGAAAAACGCAACTGGGGAAGGAACTTGATTTGGAAGCTCAATCGCAAACCCCTGCCCTTGATTTGTACCTTTTTTACGCCCGCTCACATGGCAGAATTCTGGAAATACGAAGGGCCGATTTATTCGGTGGTGACCGACACCGACATTTCACGCGCGTGGGCTCCTTTGCGTCCTAAAAAAAGCAAGATTATTTACTGCGCTTCCACGAAAAGAGCAGCAGAGCGTTTAAAGCGCTACGGCGTACGGCAAGAGAACGTTGTGCTTACCGGATTTCCGCTGTCAGAAGAATTTACAAAGAAAAACGCAGCAAAGGCAAAAAGAGATTTGAAGCGGCGTCTGGAAGTGCTGGATCCTTCTCGTCGATATCGTAGGCAATACGGTAAAACAATAGAGCAATACCTCGGCACGGTTCCCAAAAGCGTTTCTCGCAAACGCGTTGTGCTAACTTTTGCCATCGGGGGAGCGGGTGCGCAGGCAGAACTTGCCCAGGATATTGTGGAAGGAGCAAGGCCCTTGCTGCAGAAGGGGAAACTGGAGCTGCATCTTATTGCTGGAGTCCATGCGGAGATCGCCCAGCGCCTTTTGCGACAGAAAGGCGCTGGGCGCGTATTCGTGCATTCTTCTTCAACCAAGAAAAAATATTTCAAGGATTTTTCAGCAATTTTGAGCAAAACCGATATCCTCTGGACCAAACCTTCAGAGCTCGTGTTTTACGCGGCGTTCGGGATTCCCATTATAATCGCGCCTCCCATCGGATCTCAGGAAAAAATGAACCGGAAGTGGCTGCTGGAGGTTGGGGCGGGAATTGATCAAAAAAATCCGGAATTCCTGCGCCAGTGGCTGCCCGATTTACTGGAAGATGGCGCGTTCGCAGAAGCCGCGATGCAGGGATTCGTGGAAATTCCGCGCGACGGTGCAAAGAATATTAAAAAGCTGGTATGTGGATCGTAATTGCAATCACCGCTTATTTCCTGCTCGCTTTAGTGGCTGTTATCGATAAATATCTTTTATCCGGCCCCCTCCCGAGCCCGAAGACATACGCTTTTTACGTTGGAGTGCTGGGTGGGGGAGTGGCCGTTTTGCTCGCTGTTTTTGGTTTTGTGGTAATTCCCGAAGTTCCGATCATTCTTCTCGGTTTGTTCGCCGGAATTATGCGCACGCTCTTTCTATTTGCGCTTTTTCGCGCCCTGTTTTTGTTTGAAGCATCAAGAGTGGTGCCGGCGCTCGGAGCCATACTGCCGCTTTTTCTTCTTCTGCTTGTGTTTTTCTTCGTTAGAGACGCGACAATTTTCGAGCTCTCAAATTTTGCTGCGTTTTTTCTGCTTGTGGCCGGAGCATTCGGGGTGAGCGTCGCGAAAAATAGCCGTATGACGGCGCAAAGTGTTGCGGCAGTTTCTTTGGCCGCGTTTTCGGGTGCCGCCTCATTCTTTTTCTCAAAGTTTGCATATGATGCCCAGCCCTTTCTTTCGGGTTTGGCGTGGCTGCTTATAGGAGCATTTCTCGCCTCGCTTGTGTTTCTTGCATCGCGCGAAGTGCGAAGAGAGGTAGGAAGGATTTTCTCAAAACCAAAACATGCAGCGCAAGTTTCGGGAAAGAAATTTCCTTTGTGGATTTTCCTTGGGAATCAAGTGGCCGGCGGCGGCGCGGCGTTTCTGCAGAATCTAGCCATTGCCTTGGTGCCACTAGGCCTGCTTTCGTTCGTAAGCGCAATGAGCGGGATTGAGTACGTGTTTCTCTTCGCATTTACCATGTTCCTTTCCCGCCGCTTTCCCTCAATCCTTACAGAAGAGATTTCTGGAAGCAGCATTTTACAAAAGACAATTTCAATTCTTCTTATTGCCTTAGGGCTTGCTTTGCTTGCGCTATGAAAATTCTTCGTTTTTTATTGTTCGGTGTTGTCTTGGCGCTGGGAGTGTCCGCACTCTCTCTTTTTGCAGGTTTCTCGCGCGAGGCAACGGATATTCAATGGGGCGTGAATTTTTCCAAAAAGCACGCTACGGCTTTGGGTTTGGATTGGAAGGAAGTATACACCGCCCTCTTGGATGATTTGGAGGTGGAGCGAATGAAAGTGTCGTTTGACTGGAACGATTTGGAACTGGAACAGGGCGAATTTTCCTTTGAAGACGCGGATTGGCAAGTTGCGCAAGCAGAGCAGCGCGGCGCAGAACTTCTTTTGGTGGTGGGTATGAAAACCATGCGCTGGCCCGAGTGTCATATTCCAGAATGGGCGAAAGGATTGTCAAAACAGGAACAGCAAGAGGAGATTTTGCAGATTATCGCAGCGGTGGTGGAGCGATACAAAGATTCTCCGGCCGTGTATGCGTGGCAGGTGGAGAATGAGCCGCTCTTTCCGTTTGGCGACTGCCCGTGGCAAGACCGGAAATTCTTGGAAAAAGAAGTTGCGCTCGTGAAATCGCTTGATGCGAGCCGGCCTGTGGTGGTGTCAGATAGTGGGGAGTTGTCGTTCTGGCTGCAGGCGAGCAGGATAGGAGATATAGTGAGCACTACGATGTACCGGAAGGTATGGTTTCACGAAATTGGCAGATACGTGGAATATCCTCTGCCGTCCCTGTTCTATGCAAGGAAGGCAGCGTACGTAAACAAGCTCTTTGGCAAAGAAGTTATCGTGGGCGAACTGCAGGCAGAGCCGTGGGGTCCGGGGAAATTGCTGTACGACACCACGATTGAGGAGCAGGACGCGGCTTTTGACTTGACGCAGTTCCGCAAAAACATCGCCTACGCCCGCAAAACCGGCCTCAAGGAATTCTACTTCTGGGGAGCTGAATGGTGGTATTGGCGCAAAGAAACAGCAAATGACCCGACCTTCTGGGAAGAAGCCAGAATGTTGTTCAAAGAAGTACCGTGTCTTGAAGTAGAAATCGCAGATACCCCCGACCTTCAAATCCAAGGGTTGTCTGGCAGGCAATCTTTGGACGAGGACAAGGGCATGCTTTTTGTGTATGAAAAACCTGCCGTGCTCGGGTTCTGGATGAAAGATATGCGTTTTCCCATAGACATTATCTGGTTGGGGGATGATATGCGCGTGCTCGGAATAGAGGCGCGTGTCTCCCCAGACACGTATCCCACCGTATTCTACTCGCCAGAGCCGGTGCGGTATGTGCTTGAGGTGAACGCCGGCTGGGCCGAACGCAATGGCATAACCCCCGGCAACGAGATATGCCTCCCGCAAGAGAGGAGATAGTTTTATTCTCTGCTATTTAAGCTGGCTGAGGATGGCGAAAACGTCGGCTTGGCGGTTTTCAGAAGAGAGCACTACAAGTGCGATTGGTTTGCCCTGTATTTGGAACACGCCGGCCAATGTTTGTTTGGCTTCCAGCAGGTAGCCGGTTTTGCCGCCGAGGAAATAAGAGAGCGGATAAAAGTTGTTCACGTTTTGGAACTTGAGGAAGCGGCCTGTGGCGTCGGGAAGCCAGAAATTGTTGTCGCGGGTTATGCCCAAGATTTCAGTATGTTTTTCGTAAATGTACGCCACGAACTTGACAAGATCAGAAGCTGTGGAGCGGTTGGCCGGATTGAGGCCATGCACGTCGTAAAAAACAGTTTGCGTCATACTCAGCTCCCGCGCTTTTTGGTTCATAAGATCCAAAAATGTTTCCTTTCCCATAGAATAGGCGAGGGCCTCTGCCGCGTCGTTTGCGGACTGAATAAGGGCGGCTTTGAGAAGATTCTCCACGCTCACCTGCAACCCGAGAAAGAGGGAGGGGCTTTGACCCAATGGTTTGAGCATAGGTTCTGTGAGCGTTATGGTTTGAGACGGTGCAATATTTTCGCGAGCGATGACGGCAGTCATCAACTTAGCAACAGAAGCGATGGGATATGCTTGCGGAGAGTTTTTCTCCAGCAGAACCGAATTGTCAGATAGGTTTACTGCTGCGTATGAGGCCGCGCTTATTGGCTGGCGCGTTTGCATGTTTGTGAGAAGCGATTGCAAAAGCAAAACCTCCTGCCGGAGGATTTCAATCTGCTGTCGCAGCTTCGCGATTTCTGTCGGTTGAGCCGCTGCGGCCACGGGCGCAAAGAGTACTCCGCCCGCCAGCGCCCAAAAACACAGCCAAGAAAAGGTTTCGCGTTTCATACGCCCCATTATATCTCAAACGTAGATTTTCTGATACGCAAAAAAAGGGAAACCGCCTTTCCCGCTTGGTGGATTTGTCGCCAGTTGTCTATCGGATTCTATGCAGAGCGATGCTTTTTGGTCGCGAGGAGTTTGAGAAACAGATAGCGGAGAGCGAGAACGGTGAGGATGGGTAGTACGACGAACAATAATCCAACTATACCAAGGGCAAGGAATCCTTGAAGGAAGGGCCCCGAGAACCATGCCCCCGGCCCTAAAATCATAACAAAAAGATAAATTACCACAGGGACAAAGAACAAGAACTTCTGCTTTGTTTCTATCCCAATTCGAATTAGTATATAAAAAAGACTATTTAAAATAAGCATTACCCAAAAAAGCAATTGAACCCATCCATATCCTTCTCCTATTGTATAATAGCCAGCCATTTCTCCCAGGGTTGTGATCAAAAAGTAGAGTCCACCTCCAAGTATGAGTAACTCGATTAAGATTGGGAGAATTTTCATGATTTACTTACGATAATTCTATTATTTTAGTTTAGCTTACTTATTTTTGGTGTCAATTGAATCGGAGCCGATAAATAAGTCGGCATCGAAGGTTTTTCCAGTGAGCGTAGCTTTGGTAGATTCGCAGGTGAAAATGGTTTCATTTTGGCGGAAATGGAACACTAAATCGGTGTCACCATCTTTATCAACATCTTCTTCGTGGCGTTGCGCCTCGCCAGTTTTCTTGTTCGCGTGGATCTCCATTGCTCCTTCGAAAACTGCCGTTGTGTGATTTACGGTAGTGGCATCAAAGTTTTCCGTGGTCAGAATGGCGACCGGAATAACACCATTCCCCTTGGTTTTGCAATTGATAGGGTTGCGATCGGAGCCCGGCTTAATGTCAATTTGTATTTCTTGTACAGAAAATATTTCCCCTGCCTGGATTGTTGTGGATTTGCCATTGATTGTTAATGGAACTTCGCCTTCGCCAGAAGTTTCAATCTGTAGTTGGTCATCGATAATATCGTACTTTAGGGTTTGCCCGGCACTTACGGTGGCAACAACCTCTAAGTCATCGAAAGATATGCTGAATTCTGCGCTTCCTTCTTCTGCCGCAAGTTCCGCGCTTCCACAGGTAACTATTCCTGCAAATGGCAAAAACGGGATTGCGACAACTTTTGTTATGATTTTGTTTTGAGGAAAGAGCCAGCAGATAAACTGGTCAAAATCAATTATTGCCGGTTTGCTTCCAAGCCCTATGCCTATTTGTACGCCTCCTATTTCTGCATCTTTAATTTGAATATCGCGGTCTCCCTTGTTTGTAATAGTGCCAGAAGTTTTTCTGCCAAAGGGCCCAGGAGCGTCAAAGTCATCTGAAAGATCATCTGGTTGCGCATCAACATTATTCCAAATTCCATCGAAATCCCCATCACAGCGATCAAGATAGAAGTTATCCCAAGTTATTATATGAAGTTGTGTGAGTGCGCTTGTAGCCCAGCCAACAGGATTGTTCCATTTACTTTTCCCTAGAAGTTCTTGCTGTGATGGGGTTTTAGGACTATTAGAATTTACTCCCCACAAACCTCCAAATAATAGCCACTCGAATTGAGTATTATTTACAGGATCAACGATGGGTTGTGAAACTAGAAGATTAGCAAAACTCTCGGGGTTCCGAGCTTCATCGGTATTGCCAGGAGTGAATACTAAAGGAATAGGTAGATCGCATACGCCTTGTCGAAAGTAGTTTGCATGAGAACCCTTCGCAACATATACTTCTGGTCTAGTGCCGTCCTTATCAACAACATCCCAGTTCTGTTTATACCCACCTGCATGAGCAGAGTAGACGGCTTGGGCGGGAGGGATATTTTCCTCAACAATTTCTTTTATCGCTTTATTTCCCGGGAAGATAAGCTGAATAAACTCCCAATCACCTTCATGTTGGAAATCTTCAATAGGATGAGTGACGGATCCTTCCCAATCATTGTAGTAGTAAAAGAACCAGTATTGGAGCACGACGCGGCCTTCGTCTTGGGTAATGTGGATGTAGGCAGTATTGTTGTAGGTTTCGTTTGTAACTGGTGAGTCGGGGATAAAAATGTCGCCGAGGAGGTCGAGCTTAAAGTCGCTGTCGGTTTTCGCGCTCAAGAACTCTTCCGTAAGGGGGAAAAGCGCGCCTAATACGGGCGAATCTCCTTTGAGAAGCGTTGCGGTATCCAAGACGACTTGGATTTCTTGGGGTTTGAAGCGCTCGTCCTCGTGGAGGTAGAGGATTGGCCTGAATTTTTCAGCGAGGAGCTCTTCATAATTGATGGAAGGAATCAGCAAGGGTGGACGAGGAATGGAATGAATTGTCGCGTCGGCGTTTCCCCAGGAGACAAGGGTATTTTCTTGCGGAGAGATCGCTGGTTGCGCGAGGGGAACGCGAATGTTCCCGTTGTCATTGCCAAAAGATGTGAAGGCGTTTTCGGCGGGATTCACTCCAGCAGGTAGCAGTGATGTTTCAACGGTAGCGTCGGCATCTTCAAAAACAGCTTGCGCGTGCGTAGGAGAAGCGTAGGGGAATAAAAGAAAGCCGAACCCAACGGCAACAGCAAAGAAAGAGAGAAAAGCTGGGCGCATAGATTTACGGCATCCGATAAACTATAGCTACTCCAAGAAAATTCTTTTCACTCCCACCGCTTCCGCTTTCTAGTTCAAATCTGTACCTTGATCCTGGAGTAATGGTGGGGAGTTCTTGGACATTGAATATATCTATATTTCGGTGAGGTTGCAGTATTGTTTGCATTTCATCAGGATCGTATAGATTCAGTGCGCCACTCGTGCCACAACAGGAGAATCCAAACGGCCCTCGGTCGCTGCGCCACGAGTATGAGGGGTTTTCAGAAAACACGGCACCGTCGGGAATCCGCATATACATGTTGCCTACCCCTTTTTTTGCCGCTGCGGAGAAATGTGTGGCAGAGGGGTAGCTCCAGTGATACCACGAAGCGTCGGTGGGTGGTGGAGCTCCGATCGCATCGGTAACTGTTGTGAGCGTATCGCTTAACGCAGTATCTAAGGGGTCGGCAGGCGGATCGGCGAGCTGCCATCGGAAGATATCAGCGGCAAGTTTGTCTTTGGTGAGATAGGCGATAATGAAACCATCTTTGTCTACGTACACGCGAGTGTGGATAGGATCTGTGTTTTCTCTGCGTGGCATATTGAAAGCCCCAATAATATAATTGTCGCCGCTGTCTACAGTTTCGTCGAACAGAGAGATGATCGTATCAAAATCAATAAGGTCGGGGTCGCGCTGAATATATGAACTGATGCCTGCTTGAGGATCAGGAAAAGTTGCTCCTCCAGATTGAGCGAAAATCGGCGGGACGAGCGGGATGCCAAAGAGAGAGGGGGCTTCGCCGGCTTTTGGAGAACCGAGGAGCAGGGAGCCGCCGACCACGCCGACCGCAACAACAAGCAACAGGACGCCTGTGATTGGAAGTGAGATTTTTTGTGCCATGTACTTTTAGAGTATCAAAGGGTTGGCATTTCGGCAAGTTTTTGTTTATTCTTAAAGATATGCGAAAGGCGATTTATTTGGACTATGCGGCGAGTACGCCGGTAGATAAAAAGGTGGCAGACGCGATGATGCCGTACTTGCGCAGGCATTACGGGAATCCGTCTTCCATGCACAGTTTTGGGCAGAAGACGCGAGCTGCCATTGAAAAAGCCAGGGCGCAGGCGGCGGGATTTTTGGGTTGCAAGGCGACGGAGATAATTTTCACGAGCGGAGCCACGGAAGCGAATAACTTTGCGATTCAAGGCGTCATAAAAGCTGCAATCCAAAATGGAAAGTCACCAGCCCCAGGCTGGTCCGTCTCGGGCGGAAAACCCCATATCGTGACGACAGCTATTGAGCATGAGTCGGTGCTGGAGCCGTGCAGGAACTTGGAGAAGCAGGGGATCACGGAAGTTACGTACGTGAAGCCGCAGAAAGACGGCGTTGTGAGGGCAGAGGATGTGGCTGCGGCGGTGAAGGAAAATACGGTGTTGGTGTCGGTGATGTACGCCAACAGTGAGATCGGAACCGTGCAGCCGATAGCCGAAATCGCAAAACTTCTGAAGCCACGCAAGGTGCTTTTTCATACGGATGCTGTACAGGCGGCAAACTTTTTGGAATGCAACGTGCAAAAACTCGGGGTGGACTTACTCACATTAAGCGGCCACAAAATATATGGGCCTAAGGGTGTGGGAGCGTTATATATAAGAAGCGGTGCTGGCGTGGAGCCGCTCATCGAAGGAGGAGGGCAGGAAATGGGCATAAGGTCTGGTACAGAAAATGCTGCTGCCATCGTGGGTATGGGGGCTGCTGTAGAAAGTTTGGAAGATCCTCGTTTGGCACTCACGAATATTAGAATTCGCCAGTTACGTGACAAACTCATAAAGGCAGTTCTGAAAAAAATTCCAGACAGCGAACTTACGGGTTCCTTAGAAAAGCGGCTCCCAAACAACGCGCATTTCAGATTCAGAGGGGTGGAGGGCCGCGATCTCGTTTTACTGTTGGATCAAAAGGGCATCGCGGTGTCCACGGGCTCTGCGTGTTCTGAAAAAACGCAGGATCCTTCGCATGTGCTCTTGGCGTTGGGGCTATCGGAAGAAGATGCGCTTTCTGCCTTGCGCCTCACGCTCGGCAAGCATACAAAGCAGGAAGAGGTTGAGAAAGCGGTAAAAATTCTTGCGAGCGCGGTTGCGCAATTGCGCAAATCCAAGGTATGATACAGGCAATATGACATTCTCAAATAGCATTCGCATTATCGCGGTTTCTTTGGCGTTCAGCGTGCTCATTGGCGGGGCGGCCGGCGGAGCAGTGTACTGGAAGTTGAGCCAGGAGCTGGATGCCTTGCGGGCAAATCTTCCTGCCAGTCAGCGCATGGAGCCAGAACAAGGGATTTATCTTCCCCAGACCACTGAAGAAGAGCGCGTGATAAACGTCGTGAGAGAAGCATCGGATGCGGTGGTGAGCATTATCCTAACTCGCGACGAGCCGGTGTTTGAGCAGGTGTTCCGCGATCCTTTTGAAGAATTTTTCGGCGAGCCCTCTCCTTTTCGCGTGCCCGAGCTTCAGCAGAGAGGAACCGAGCGCAAGGAAATTGGCGGGGGATCTGGGTTTTTGGTGTCTGCAGACGGGATGATTATTACCAATAAACACGTTGTTTTGGCAGACGATGTTGACTACACCGTGTTTACCAACGACGGAAGATCGTTCCCGGCGCAAATTCTGGCGAGAGACCCGGTGCAGGATTTGGCGGTTCTCAAGATTGAAGGAACTTCGTCTTTTCCGTTTCTGAGATTGGGAAATTCAGAGCGCTTGCAAATCGGCCAGACCGTGATTGCCATTGGCAACGCGCTTGCAGAGTTTCGCAACACGGTCTCGGTGGGCGTGATTTCTGGGCTCGGTCGCACAATTACGGCTTCAGACGGCCAAGGGTTTGTGGAGACCATAGAGGATGTTATTCAGACGGACGCCGCCATTAACAAGGGAAATTCAGGAGGTCCCTTGCTTAATTTGGCGGGCGAGGTGGTGGGCATGAATACAGCGACAGTATTGGACGCCCAGAACATCGGATTTGCCATACCCTCGGATAGGGCAAAGAGGGGGTTGTATCAGGTGCGCGAACTCGGGAAAATTGTGTATCCCTTCTTGGGCATTCAGTATGCTTTGGTGACTGAACGGCTTCAGGAAGAAGAGAATCTTCCCGTGGATTACGGAGCCCTTATTCAGGAGGTGGTGGCAGGATCTGCGGGCGCCCAAGCGGGTCTTCAGAAAAATGACATTCTCTTGGAATTTGACGGCAAAAAAATTACCCAGCAGAACTCTCTTGCGAAGATTATTCAGCGGTACGATGAAACGAAAGCAAAGCCGACCTACAGCCCGGGAGACACCGTGTCGCTCAAGGTGCTGCGGAACGGAAAAGAGCGTGCGTTGACCGTTATCCTCGGCGAGCGCAAAGATTAGGGCTTGATTTATCTAAAGTTTGTGGTAAAATAAAGTTCATGATGTCGGGAAATCCGGGAAATTTTACCCATAAAGCGCAGGAAGCGATTTTGCAGGCGCAGAACGTGGCGCAAGAGCGTAGCCAGCAGCAGGTGGATGCCCTCCATTTATTGTTCGCTCTCATTTCGCAGGAAGAAAGCGTGATTTTGACATTGCTTCAAAAAATCGGGGCTGACCTGGACGGCTTGAAGCGCAAAACGCAAATTGCTCTTGATCGTTTGCCCATTTCAGCGGCCCCCGCTCCTTTTGGGCAGTTTTACCTTACGCAGGACTTGGGCAAGGCGCTGGAACGGGCGCGCCAGGAATCCGGGAAAATGGGGGACGAATACATTTCTGTGGAACACCTGTTTTTGGCGCTTTTGGATACCGATTCCAAGGCAAAAGAAATTTTGGAGAGAACGGCGATTCTGCCGAGCAATGGAGGAGTCGCCCCAGCCCTTGAGTTTGGCCGCCTGGATTACGAAACCACCTTGAAGATTCTGGCGCAGATCCGCGGGGGAACGAGAATTACCGACCCTTCTCCAGAATCTAAGTATCAGGTGGTGGAGAAATACGCGCGCAATCTAACGCGCTTGGCCCAGCAGGGCAAGCTGGATCCTGTTATAGGCAGGGAGAACGAAATTCGCCGCTTAATGCAGGTGATTTCGCGGCGCACAAAGAACAATCCCGTGCTCATCGGGGAAGCTGGCGTGGGGAAAACCGCGGTGGTGGAGGGGTTGGCTCAGAAAATCGTGAAGGGCGACGTGCCAGAATCCCTGAAAGACAAAGAGATTATTGCGCTTGACCTCGGGGCTTTGGTTGCCGGCACAAAATACCGCGGCGAGTTTGAAGACCGCATCAAGGCCTTGCTTAAAGAACTGCTCAGAGCCGGCGGCAAATATCTTTTGTTCATTGACGAGCTCCATACGCTCGTGGGGGCGGGAGCCGCGGAGGGCGCGATTGACGCTTCAAACCTCTTAAAGCCGGCGTTGGCCCGGGGAGAGTTGCGCGCCATAGGAGCTACCACCCTGCGGGAATATCAAAAGTATATTGAGCGCGATCCTGCTTTGGAGCGCCGTTTTCAGCCCATCTATGTGGCAGAACCGAGCATTGAAGACACCATTCTCATTTTGCGGGGAATCAAAGAAAAATACGAGCTCCATCACGGAGTGAAAATCAAGGATTCCGCGCTTGAGGCGGCGGCGAATTTGGCTGCCCGCTATGTTTCAGACCGCTTTTTGCCGGACAAAGCCGTAGACCTTATTGACGAAGCGATGAGTTCTCTGCGGCTTGACATGGAGTCAGAGCCGGATGCGCTGGGGGCCCTGAAGCACGAAATCCAGAAACTCCAGATTGAACAGGAGGCGCTTAAAAACGAAAAAGGAAAAGCGCAGCGGCTGAAGGTTTTGGATCGTTCGCTCGCCGACCTCAAGGAGAAAGCAAGGGTTATAGAGGTAAAGTGGCTAGCGGAGAAAGAAGTGGTCAATAACATCAAAGAGCTGAAAAAGTCCGTGGAGGAGGCGCGCTTTCAGGTTGAGCGCGAGCAGGCCGCGGGAAATCTCCAGCGCGTGGCAGAACTCAAGTACGGCCAGCTTCCCGATTTGCTCAAAAAACTTCGTGCAGAAGAGCGAAAACTTTCCCGCTACCAAAAGTCCCGCCCCATTTTGAAAGAAGAGGCAACGGAAGAGGATGTGGCGCACGTGGTTTCTCGGTGGACCGGCATTCCCGTCACCCGGCTTATTGAAGAGGAGGCAAGAAAATTGGAGAAGATGGAGGATGTGCTCAAGAAACGCATTGTAGGACAGGAAGAGGCCATCACGGCGATTTCAAACGCTATCCGGAGAAGTAGAGCCGGTATTTCAGAGGAAAACCGGCCGCTCGGTTCTTTTATGTTTCTCGGGCCGACCGGCGTGGGGAAAACGGAAACTGCAAAAGCGCTGGCTGAATTTTTGTTCAACGATGAAAACGCGCTTGTTCGCTTGGATATGTCAGAATATATGGAGCGCCACACGGTTTCCCGCATGGTGGGTTCTCCTCCTGGATACGTGGGCTATGACGAAGGCGGCCAGCTTACAGAAAAAATTAGACGCAGGCCCTATAGCGTGGTGCTGCTTGATGAAATTGAGAAGGCGCACCCCGAAGTGTTTCACATGTTGCTCCAGATTTTGGAAGACGGCCGTTTGACCGACGCCAAGGGAAGAGTGGCTTCGTTCAAAAACGCCATTATCATTATGACTTCCAATGTCGGCTCCCAATTCATCGCGGAAATGAGCACGCTTGGATTTGTGGGTGACCAAACGCAAGATGGCAGCCGCAAGGAAGCGGTACGTGAAAAAGTAATGTCTGCTTTGCGGGAGCAATTCCGTCCCGAGTTTTTGAACCGCGTGGATGAGATTATCATTTTTGACTACCTCGGGAAAGAAGAAGTTGCCAAGATTCTAGACTTGGAGTTGGCAAAGGTGACAAAACGGCTTGCGGCTCAAGGCGTGGAGCTGGAGGTTACTCAAAAAGCCAAAGAGGTGCTGACGGAGCGCGGCTTTGATCAAAATCTGGGTGCGCGACCCCTCAAAAGAGTCATTCAAAAAACACTCCTTAATCCCTTGGCACTGAAGGTGGTGTCTGGAGAGGTGGGTTCTGGCGGCAAAGTTATTATTGGGACAGCGAAAGGAGAAATTGAGATTCAGGCGGCATACGCCATGCCAAGGTTGAAAAAGGAACGCGCCGTTTCTCCGGCGGACCGATTGAGATGAAATCCCGCATTTTCATAGCGGCGATCGCGTTCGCCGCGTTTACTGTAGGTGTTTTTGGGGGTCTGTGGGCACAGGCCTTTTTGATGCCGTATCTGGCTTCCCATGCTTGGTTTCAGAACCTTGAATTTGTGCGGGATTGGAATGAAAGAACCACGGTTATCCGAGAGGTAAGAGAGGTGGTGGTTCGTTTGGACGACGCCGTAGAGCGGGTCGCTTCGGGGGCGGAGGGCACGGTGGTTGGAATAGAAAGCAGAAACTCCGGCCGCACGATTACCGGGTCCGGCTTTGTGGTGACATCAGACGGATTTATTCTTACTTTGGCAAGCGCGGTTCCTCAGGGATATGAGGTGCGAGTATACTTGAGGGAGGGAGAAGAATTCGTCAGCGCAGATGTATTGAGGCGCAATTTTCAGCAGAATTTGGCAATTATAAAAATTGATCGACGGAATCTACAAACCGCAGGATTTACAAATGCGGACTCCTTGCGGCTCGGAGCGCCTATTGTAATGGTGGCAAAAAGTTTGGAGGCAGGGGACCTTATAACCATTGTGAATCAAGGGAACGTGCGCACCAAAGACAAGAACTTTTTGCGAACGAGCATGTTTGACAAAAACGCGCTCGGAGGAGCGCCCGTGTTTGATTTGGAAGGCCGCGTAGTGGGCTTGAGCACGTTTGCGCCCGATGGCCGCCTTGTCGCCATTCCCTCATCCGTTCTTCGCGCATTCTCTGGTTTCTAGTTTATTTCGCTCGCATCACGGTTTCTCCTCGCGCTTAACCCCTTCTTCGGAGTGGACCCTCGCGTCTCGTCAAACCCGCGATGCTCGCTCCATTCTCTTTTTTTTGATTGTGCGAGGTATGGTACACTGACCTATTATGCAGCATGCAAGATTGCTTGGGATCTTGCTGGGGGTACTTCTCATAAGCGCAGGAGGAGTTTTTGTTTTGATACAGTCAAACGGTTCGCCGGCTGACTCGGATTTTAGCTGGGCAGAGATAAAGTCATCTTCCTTGCTTGCGGGAGCTGGGCCTGAAGAAGAACCGGAAGAAGATGTTGGAGAATCTGTAACGCAACAAGAAACACCGAGTCAGGTTGCGGCGGCACCTTCAGCTACCTCAAGTTCGCAGATACAGCCATCTCCTGCGCCAGCTATACAGCCGCAAAGCAAGATCAATATCAATACGGCGGGGTACGAGGAACTTCAGCAAATCACCGGCGTGGGGCCGGTTCTTGCTCAACGGATTCTTGACTGGAGGAACGCGAACGGACTCTTCTATGAGATTGAAGATATCAAGCAGGTGAGCGGCATTGGGGAAGCGACGTTTGAAAAAATGAGGAATGAAATTGCGGTGGGCAATGTTCCGCCGCGCCCTATCCCGCCGCCAGAACCGCAGGCCGAAGACACCCAAAAGCAGCAGGAAGAACTGGAAGAATCAGTGCAGCAGCCCCCGCCTGCTCTGCAGCCATCGACTCCTGTCGCTTCTTTTCCGATTAATATCAACACAGCCGGCTTTGATGAATTGCAAGCAATTACTGGGATTGGACCTATTCTCGCTCAACGCATTATTGATTATCGGGAGAACATAAGCTTGTTTTATTATATTGAAGATATCAAGAAAGTAAGTGGTATCGGAGATGTTACTTTTGAGAAGATGAAAAGCCAGATTACGGTAGGGGGCATATCGCCGTCGTCCTCGTCGCCTCCTTCGCCACCACCGCCCCCGGCGCCCTCTGCTGCAGAAGGATGCCAGGTGGGTCAAGTTAATGTGAATACCGCCTCTTTGGAAGAGATTATTGCAGCTAGTATCCGGCAAATAGGTCCGAGCCGAGCAGAACAATTAGTTGAGTTGCGCCCCTTTTCTTCTCTGCAGGATCTTACCCGCATCAACGGAATAAGCGAGAATAGGGTACAAGAAATCATTGAACAGGGGATTGCGTGTGTGGAGTAGGAGGCGTTCGTTGACCGAGCGGTTGGAGTTTGGTATATTAGGACAAGGGAAAAATGAACAGAGATTTTTTCATACGGCTTACCTTTGCGGCTCATAGGGTAGCCGACGCTTTACCAAAGACAGAACAGGTCGCCCAAGAAATAAGGAGCGCGGCCAACGAGATTTTGGCCGACCTTCTTTTGCTTACCAGCAAAGAGGTGATGAAGTCGGAAAGGAAGCGCGAGATTCTTTTTCAGCTTGAGAGGCAAATTGATATCCTGCTCGTATATTTTGATAAGGCAAAGAAGCAAAATTGGATACATCCGGAAAACTTCTCTCTGTTGGAGGTTGAGTATGGCAAAATACGCGAGCTTTTTGAAATATTTCGCGACATTCAGGAACCAAAGATAGAGAACATAGAGGAAGAAAAGAGCGAACTGCTGAAGAAAGAAGGGATGGTAATGAGAGAAACGCCGAAGTTTGAGAAGCAGGAGGGAGGAGAAAAGAGAGAGGAGGAGAGGGTGTTGTCTCCGGTCGGGGTGGAATCTAATCCCCATCCGCTTACACAGCGCCAAAAAAAGATTATTGAGTTTCTCAGGGCGAAAGAAAACGCCCAAGTGTGGGAGTTGCAAAAAATTCTTCCAGAAGTTACCAAGCGCACGCTCCGGAGAGACCTTGACGAGCTTCTCCAAAAAAATCTTGTAGAGCGTAAAGGAGCGTGGAACGCCGTTTCATACGAGCTTAAAACATAGTTGGGGAAAACTTGGGGAAAAAACTAGGACAGATAGGACAAACCGCAAAAAATAACTATGTCCGAGCAATTTGGCAAAATCTACGACCAGTACGTAGAGAAGATTTACCGATTTATTTTTTTGAAGGTTGAATCGCAGGAAGTTGCAGAAGATCTTTGTTCTGAGGTTTTTGTGTGTTGCTTGGAAGAATTTCAAAAGAACTCCATTGAGAATACGCAGGCGTTCCTGTATCAGGTGGCACGGTACACTATAGCAGATTACTATCGGAAACGAGCCGGAGTAAAGGTGGTGTCTATTGATGAGGCAGACGATATTTTTGAGGAGAAACCCACTCAACTCCAAGAGGCGGCTGTGGCAGCCGAAATGGAAGAAGTGAGAAAGGCGCTTGCTCGCTTGCGAGACGAATACCAGAACTTTATTATCTGGCGTTATTTAGACGAGCTTTCCATACCAGAGATCGTTCAGATTACAGGGAAGACCGAAGGAAACGTACGGGTGGGAATTCACCGCGCCTTAGGGGCTTTGCGAGAAGAGATGAAGGAAAGGGCGAATGTGCAGGTGTAATATGTCCTATGGACATTCCGACATAATATAAATGGAGGATAAAAACCTCATCGCCCAAATTTCTCATTTGAAAGAGATAAAACCCAGACAAGAATGGGTTGTTTTAACGCGCCAGCGGCTTTTTGAGGAGAAGGCGTTTGGCCCCATACCAGAGCAAACTCGGTACGAGGTAAACTTGCAGAAAGGTGGATTTTGGGCTACGATAGAGGGAATTGCCAGCTTTATGGCGCGATCCCTACAAAAGCCCGCGTTTGTTATTCCTATGCTTGCCCTTATAGTGGCAGGTGGAGGGGTAGGACGGGCAGCTTATGAAAGTTTGCCAGGGGATAAGCTGTTCCCCATAAAGGCAGCCGCAGAACAGGTATATCTGAGGTTTGCGGGAGAGGAAGAGCGACCGGCGCGCGAGTTTGCCTTGGCTCAGCAGCGGCTGGCAGATCTGCGGGCAGTAGCAGAGCAAAACAAGGTAAAAAACCTGCCCTTGGCAATCCGGGAATTTGAGGCAAATGCCTCCAAGATTTCAGAAGGTTTTCTGCAAATTGTGGAAAACCAGCCCTCAAGAGCTTTACAGGCAAGCAGGCAGATAGTACAATTACAAAAAGATAAATTGGAAGTTGAACAGATTCTCGGAGCGAAAATAGGAGAAGAACAGGAAGAAGAAGTGCGCAAAGCCACGAGGCGGCTTGTGGAGTATGAACTTGGGTTTTTGGAAACACGCTCTTTGACAGAAGAGCAGGCAGTATTATTTGAAAATGCCAAAGCGTCGGTAGGGGCGGGAGATTATGAGTCGGCTTTGGAATATATCTGGATTCTTTCACAAGGCGCACAAGATGAAAGTTGAACCCACCATATCGTAGTGGGAATGGAAATATTAAAGGTCGAAACACAAAGAGTAGTCGAATTAAAAGTTAGTCACTTAAGAAAACAAAACAAAGATGAGTAAGTTGAGTAAAAAGATTTTTGTGAGCGCAGTTGCAGCACTCATGGTTGCAGGAGTGGCAGTGGCACCAGTAGCTCAAGCCCAGACGGTTGAGTCCCTCCAGGCGCAGATTGCACAGTTGCTTGCCACCATTAACTCGCTGTCAGCGCAGATCGCCGCGTTGTCTGGCGGAACCACAGGAGGAGTTACGGGAATTCCAGCCGGCTTTACCTTTACGAGAAATCTCTCGCAGGGGTCGTCCGGTTCTGACGTGATGTATCTTCAGGTATTGCTGAACTCCAACGCCGCGACACGCGTCGCAACAACCGGACCCGGTTCTCCGGGCCAGGAAACCCAGTTCTACGGTCCTATGACCGCGGCTGCAGTTGCGAAATTCCAGCAGCTGTATGCGAGCGCAGTGTTGACTCCGCTTGGATTGACAGCAGGAACAGGATTCTTCGGAGCTTCTTCCAGGGCAAAGGCGAACGCTTTGGTTGCCTCTGGCGCAGTTACGACAACGCCGACAACTCCGACGACACCAACAACCCCGACAACGCCCGGAATTTCAACTCCCGGTGTTGAAGGATCCCTTGTTGTGACGATTAACTCCAGCCCAGCGAGCGGAGCAATCCTGAATACCGGAGAGACAGAAGCTGTAACAGCTGTTGACGTAAAAGCAACCGGTTCTGATGTGTTGGTAAGTCGTCTTGATTTGCAGTTCAACGCACGGCCCTGGCTCTATGTTCAACAAATGACAGTAAGCGACGGAACTACTTCAAAAACTGTTGCAGTAACCGAATCAAACAGCGTAGAAGTTACGGTTGCCACAACCTACTATGTCCGGGTGGGCGACTTGAGCATACTTGTTCCGAAAGACACAACCAAGAAGATTACGGTAACAGTAAAGGCAGTTAGCGGGATGCCGGTAGGAGATACAACGCAGGACATCATCTTAACCCATATTGCTGATTCTGTTCGCGGAACAGATGGGGCAGGCCTTACGCAGACTGGTCCTACTGCAAGCTTGTCAACAAGGACAATCACAGTGCAGGAACCCAGTACCGCAGATCTTGAGCTTACTGCTAACGCTGACAATCCAGTGGCGCGCGCAGTGCTCGTGAACCAAACAGCAGAAACAACAGGCGTTACGCTCGCGGTGTTCAACCTGAAGGCAAAGAACAACAATGCTATCTTGAGAACACTTGAATACAGAGATACCGACGGTATTGCCACTACGGCGAGTAACGCTCCGAGCGTTGTGTACTTGTACGACGGCAGCACGCTGTTGTCTTCCACCAGTACGTACAGCGGAGCAAGCGGTACGCTTACGAACATTAACTTGACGATTCCGAAAGACACGACCAAAACCTTAACGCTGAAAGCAGATTTGAGAAAGGCAAGCGGAAACTTTGCAGAAGGAGCAACGTCTACCATTATTGTTGGCGCGCATGCTCAAAGCATCAATGCTGAAGACGGGACGTCCTTTGCTGCGGCAACGGTATCAGGGTCCGGGATACAGCCGGGGACAGCCTACTTCTACATAAAGGCGCCGAAGATCGTGTTGGCCTCTACTCCTACGATTACGGCTGCTGGCGGGCTTCCATCGGGTAGCACTGGCCCTCAAACGCTTAATGGCGAAATCAAGTTCGCGATTACAGCTCAAGGGGGCGACATCTACATTCCGGTGTACAGCGCTACGGCGGCTTCCACCGGGTTGCAGGCATCATCGGCACTTCGTCATGAGGCGAGCATCACCGTAACCCAGACATTCAGTTCGGATGCAGATTATGGAAGTACTGCCAACGACACGTACGTAGTCCGAAGCGGCACGACCAAAACGTTTACGCACAACTCGAGCATAACCGGTTGTGGAGCAAACACGCCTGATGCGAAGGTCTTTAATGGGATTAACCTCAATACGGTTAGGTGGGGAACCACTGTGGCGACTGCGCAACAGCCGTCCAGAACCTGGACATGGGGTCTTACCTCATTTATTACGCCTCAGCTTGAGCTCCTGCCTTGCCAGTAAAGATTGGTTGCACGTTTTCTTGTAGAGCGTAAAACAAGAACCATCAGCCCTATACCGAAAAGGTATGGGGCTTTTGGTTTGCGCAGGAGCAAAGGGTTGAGAGAAAAAGGCAGATAGTGTACAATAGCCCTATGAAATTTCTCGGGAGATACATAAGATTTGCAATCCAGCTTTTGAGAGGGCATATACAATATATCGTTCAGTTCTTTTTGCTTGCAGTTATTGCAGTTGTGCCGTTTATTCTCATGGGGAAGCTGTATTTTCCATATATCTCGGGCAAAGCATATGTTTTTCGCGCGCTTGTGGCGATTGCTTTTTTCTTTTGGACTTTGCTTTTGATAAAGGACCCCTCGATTTTGCGCGGCGTAAAACAGAGCATTAAGAACATTCTCGTGGTGGCTATTATTCTATTTTTCCTCGCTCAACTCGTAGCTGCGTTTTTCGGAGTGGATCCTGTGTATTCCTTGTTTTCGAGTATTGAACGGGCAGACGGAGTGTTGCAGTATGGGTTCTGGGCGCTCTATTTCTTGATGTTTGTTTCCGTGTTCAGAGAAAAGCGAGACTGGAAAATGTTTTTTGCTGTTTTTACAGTTGCTGCCGTCGCGCTCTCTGGATATTCCTGGTTTAACCACGAAAGCCAGTTTCAGCTCTACGGCGTGTTTGGTAATCCGGCTTATTTCGCAGCATTTCTACTCTTTGCCATTGGATTTTCCCTAATAGTGTTCGAGAGAAAGTTTTTTTATCCCGGGCCTGTTCACTACGCATTTGCTGGTGCAGCTGGCTTTTTAATTCTTACGCTCATATTCACGCAAGTACGGGGAGTATATGTGGGGTTTGCAGGAGGTTTTCTTCTCTTTTCTCTTTTGGCAGCCCTCTTTTTACGACATCAGAATAAAAAGTTGGTTTTTGCATGTACTGGCATACTATTGTTGGGCCTTGTTTCTTTAGGCATACTTTTTGCAGCAAAAGAAACGGAATTTGTCCAAAAGGAACGCTTGCTGTATCGCATAACAGAAGTTACAGAAATCTGGGAGAAAGGGTCCACAAGGGAACGATTGCTCAACTGGAGCATTGCCTTAAAGGCGTTCAAAGAGAGGCCAATTTTTGGCTATGGACTGGAGAATTATGGTTCGGCAGCAAACAAGTACTATGATTACCGGATAGGAGTTGAGGAACCCTGGTTTGATCGGGCGCACAATCAGTTCTTCGATACGCTCGCCACTGGGGGAATTGTTGTTTTCTCCGCATACCTTTTCTGGCTGGGCATCGCGGCCCTGTTTATCTTCAAGATAGCAAAACAGCAGCGCGCCCTTGGTTTTTTGCTTGCCTCTCTGCTCTTTGCGTATTTTCTGCAAAGTCTTTTCCTATTTGATTTAATGGCAGTGTATCTAGGATTGTTCCCATTTTTGGCATTCCTGATTTATGAGAAAGAGAAGGGTGAAAAGAACCAAGAGAAGATACAAGATACAAAACACAAGATACCGAATGCAAGATACTTGGCGTTGGTTCCTGCTGCCCTTATTTCTTTTGCGATCATCTATTTCGCGGCAGTAGTGCCCTATAAGGCAAACGCCGCGGTACTTCAATTTTTCGTTTATACGGAGAATGGTTCTTACAAAGAATCAGAGCCATTCTTGGAGGAGGCATTTCGCATCAATTCCCCCTATACGTATTGGGAAGTAAGAAAAAGGGCGGGATGGCAACTCGCGAGCGTTATGGATTACGGAGTGAACGAAGATACGGATCCAGGGAAAATCGAAGAGATAAAAAGACTCTATGAACTCATGGCGCCAGAACTCGAAAGGTTTATTGAAGCTAAACCTTATGATCCCCAGATGTACTATGTATTGTCAAGGATGTACCGTTTGGGGTCAAACCAACTTGGGTTTGATGATTTGGATAAGGCAGAGACTGTGCTAAAAAAAGCTTTCCAGTATTCTGACCGGCGGGGGGAATATTACAATGAGTTTGCCCAGGTAATGATTGCGCAGGGGAAAATTGAGGAAGCAGAAAAGCTCGTAAAAGAGTATGCCCAACGGGCGGTTTATTTTGGAGAAGCGTTCCCATACGTTACCTTGGGTCATTTTTACTTCGTATCAGGACAGTATGAGCGGGCTTTTGAGCAGTACGAAAAAGCGAGAGACGTCGGGTATGAGTTTTTTGAACGCGGGCTCGAATACAATCGCTATATGTTTGTTGCGCAAGAAGTTAAAGCATACGAAGAGATTATTGATATGGCAAAAGCGTTTATTGCCAGATGGGGTAATGACGCCGACAGCTATTTTAACATTGCTGTGGGATATTTTTACCTGGGGGACAAGGAGCAGGCAAAAGAATTTTTCTTGAAAGCAATTGAGGCTGATCCAGAAAGGTACAGTGAACACGAGTTCAAACCGCTTTTTCTTGAGGGCGGTTGATCTGCCTTTGGCTATGAGTGAAAATTTGATAGTATAAAAAAACCATGCAAAGATTTACGAGGATTATCTGTCTTTTGTTTTTTGTTTCCTGGTTTTTCGTTGTGGCGAGCATTTTTACGTACGAAGCAAAGGCTCAGTCAGAGATGGAGTCATTCTTCATTGAAAGCTCTTATGATTTGCTTGGCAGAAAGGAAATAGAAGCGCAACTTGTACGAGCCGATAATCGCGTCTATTTCTATATTGAAAAAGGCTGGTGGAACGGTCATTCTTCCCGAGAGCAAAATGACTTAAGGATAGCTCTTTTTGAGCTTGGACAAGAGTTCCAAGACCGCATATATCCTGTTCTTACCTCAACATTTGGAGTAGAGCCAAGGCCCGGAATTGATGGGGACGAAAGAATTACGATTTTGATTCATCAAATGGCGGGCGAGGCGGGGGGTTACTTCCGTTCGAACGACGTGTACGAAAAGGCAGTAAGCCCCACGTCAAACGAGCGGGAAATGGTGTACTTAAATAGCGAGTATATCGGGAAAATAGAGGCGAAGAGTTTTTTGGCGCACGAATTCACTCATTTGATTACGATTAATCAAAAGGATCTCTTGAGAAGAGTAGCAGAAGAAACATGGTTAAATGAAGCCAGGGCAGAGTACGCGCCGACCTTGTTAGGGTATGACGATGTGTATGAAGGAAGTAATCTTCAGAGAAGAGTGCGGAATTTTTTAGAAAATCCAACTGATTCTCTCACTGAATGGCTCAATACAAAAGAAGATTATGGGGTAATCAATATGTTTGTCCAATATCTTGTTGACCATTACGGAAAAGATGTATTGATTGATTCTTTAAAATCCCCTCAAGTAGGCATTGCTTCTTTGGATGAAGCTCTGCGAAGAAACGGTTTTAAGGAAGATTTTGCCCAGGTATTCGAGGATTGGGCAATAACGGTGTTGGTTAACAACTGTGAGGTGGGAAGTAAGTATTGTTATGCGAATCCGCACTTGGCGTCACTTCGCGTTGCCCCCGTTTCCTACTATATTCCGGGCGGAGAAACGGTTGTTTCTACATATTATACAGCTCCTGCTTGGAGCGCAAACTGGCATCGTTTCGTTGGCGGTGGGCAGAACTTTACTTTGGAATTTGAGGGAACCAGTGTGGTAGATTTTGAGGTTCCGTATGTGCTTTGCGATTTGCACTACGAATGTTCTGTTGGATTTTTCTCTTTGAATGAAGAACAAAAAGGCACAATTACTTTTTCTCAGTTTGACAAAACATATAGTTCCTTAACGATTATTCCTTTTCTCAAAAGCAAAACTTCTGGGTTTAGCGGAAGAGAAAATACGTTTTTGTTTTCATGGGAGGTGAAGGTGCAGAGAGAAGCGGAAGCAAAAGCGCAAGAAGAGGTGCAGCTAAGAAATCAGCTTTTGGCTCGCGTGGCAGAGTTGCAAGATCAGATTCGCCAACTGCGCTCTCAGCTCGCCGCACTCCAGGGGCAACCTAATCCTCCACGAGCTGTTTCGTGTATGGGCTTTAACCACAATCTTTTCTTCGGAGTACGAGGTGAAGAAGTACGATGTCTGCAGGAATTCCTGAAGGCGCAAGGGGAAGATGTGTACCCTGAAGGACTGGTGACAGGTAATTTCCTTGCCTTAACTCAACAAGCCGTTATTCGGTTCCAGGAAATATACGCCTCTGAAATTTTAGCGCCTCTTAGTTTAAATAGCGGAACAGGATATGTTGGCCAAATGACACGGAATAAGATGAATCAGATGATTGGGTTTTAGTGTTTATGTAGAGGTTTGTGCCCCCACACTTAAATTTAAGTGTGGGGGCTGTGGAAAACTTTCTTGTTGCATATGTTTGACAAGAGGTTATAATAAATAAAGGTCAAATATATAGTAATATTTAAAGATACATATAATAACTCGATGAAAAAGGAAATTTATATTGTAATCACGCTCGTAGTAGCTTTGAGTGCTGCGATGGTTTCTGTTGTGTATGCTGTTCCGTTATCTTTTAAAACAGCAACCGCCGTTGACAGTAGCTATGGAGGACGGCTTAGCGACTACCTCATAAGCTTTCAGGTCGGTTCGGGCACTGAATTACAGACCCAGATTGTACTTACATTTCCAGCTGGTTTTGATGTTTCGCGCGCCAGCGCGGTAGCGTATAGCGCTGCGACGAGCAGCGTGACCGCGCCTTCCTCTACAGGAACTGCAGTATTTGCCAGTTCCACTGTGTCTGGTCAAGGAGTTATTGCGTGGTTGGGGAGTACATCTAAAGCCCCAGCTTCAGAGACGGTGCAGATTACTATTAGTGATATTCAAAATCCGTATGCGGGGAATACTTCTGCTGTTGTGGATATACAAACAAGAACTAGAGCTGGTGGTGCTATAGATTCAGGGAGCACCACCGCGTTTACTATTTTTGCTTCTCCGCCAGCTAACGTTGAGGTATCTGTCGATAAGACCTCGCCAACCTCGCTTTTCACAACGCCGAGCGCAGCAACAACTATTTCAGCGGGCGCGGAATACGTTATCAAAGGGGTATCCAATGACTCTGGCGGCTCCTCCGTTCAGAAAGTAGAGGTAAGCGTGGACGGCGGCACAACGTGGGCTCTGGCAGTGCGTGAGGGAGACTACAGCTCCGCTGGATCTTATGCATGGAAATACGTCTGGGCAAATCCGACCGCAGGCGGGCATACGATTAAAGTTCGGGCTACCGACACCAAAAGCAACAGAGAAACCCCTTCCGCAGGAGTTGCCGTGACAGTAGTTGCGCCCGTTGTTGAATCAACGCCATCATCGAGTGAGACTCCAACAACGTCAGTTGGCGAAACAACAATCCAGTCCTTGCAGCTTCAGGTTGTTGCGCTTCAGCAGCAAGTTGTTGCTCTCCTTCAGCAGTTGATTCAGCTTCTCCAAGCACGGATGTAATAACCTTCCTTAATCTATCTATTGCACAGAAGACCGCCCCTTCGTCCGCCAGCTGGCGGATCAGGGCGGCTTTCTGTTTTCAGGGGGGGGTCTAAGATGTTTACCCCCCAATGATACTTTTTGATACCTCTTGACACATATTGACGATAAGCTTATGATGAATCATATGGCAGAGATTAATCCGAAAGAACTCTATACAACAAAAGAAACACAGGATTTTCTGAAGGTGAGCTCTAGCACCATGAAGCGAATGATAAAAAACGGCATTATCAAGGCCCACCGGGTAGGTGGGACTTGGCGTATTTGGGGCGATGATATTTTAATGTTGGTTTCCCCCAAGCTGGAGGAGAAAGTGTACTGGAAATATAAGGAATTGAAGGATAAGACCAAAAAGGCAATTGAGAAGTGGTAAATATGATTAAGCTCATTAAGTCAACTTTTTACAAGGAAGCTGAAACGAAGGGGCGTTTAGTGAGGTTTATCCAGTCTGCGCGCCAGTTAAGCTTTGGAGAGGAGTGCAAGAAGTTTGAACGCGGGTTTGCCCGTTACCAAGGGAGAAAGCACTGCGTTTTTGTAAACAGCGGCAGTTCAGCAAACTTGACGCTCATCCAAGCACTGCTGAATCTCGGAATGATAAAAAGAGGAGATAGGGTTGGCTTTTCTGCCATTACGTGGTCAACAAATATTATGCCGCTTTTGCAGCTGGGACTTAAGGTAGCTCCCATAGATATTGAGCTGGATACCTTGAATATTTCGAGCAGGACATTGGAGAAATGCCTGGGAAAGTATTCCATAAAAATGCTTTTTCTTACGAATGCGCTAGGATTCTGCGGCGATGTGGATGAAATTCAGAGAATCTGCAGAGAAAAGAACATTCTTTTGTTTGAAGATAATTGTGAATCGCTTGGAACAGTGTATCAGGGCAAAAAACTGGGGAATTTTGGAATTGCGAGCACCTACTCTTTTTATGTGGGGCACCATATGTCAACCATTGAGGGAGGGGTGGTTTGCACTGATAATAAGGAGCTTGCCCAAATGCTAAAACTTGTGCGTGCCCACGGATGGGATAGGAATCTGGATGCCCCAGAACAGGGGTTGTTGAAAAAGAAGTTCCGCATAACCTCGGATTTTTATGATCGGTTTACATTTTATGATGTGGGATACAACCTTCGGCCGACCGAAATTCAGGGATTTATTGGAAATTATCAGCTTCGGTATATCAATGAGATAACTAGAAAGAGAAATAAAAACTTTTTGACATTGGCCGCCTCGCTCTATGCGCAGCAAGATAAGTACTACCCGATTCATTTTGACCATGTTGATTTTGTTTCAAACTTTGCGTTTCCTTTAATATGCAGGTCAAAAGCGATACGAGATGCCCTTATTAAAAAATGCAAGGGAAAAATTGAAATCCGGCCTATCGTGGGAGGCGACATGACAAAGCAGCCCTTTTTCAGAAAGTACGTGGGAAGCTCTGCGTATTTGCCGACGGGTTCAAACGCTTCGCTTGTGCATGCGCAGGGACTCTATTTCGGGAATAATCCTGAACTTACACGGGAAGAGATAAAAACTCTTCTAGAAGTTTTTAAATAGACCATGCAAAAAGTCCTTATAACCGGAATAACAGGATTCGTAGGAAGCCATTTAGCGGACTATATTTTAGAAAAGTCTCCCCGTACTCAAGTATTGGGGCTTTCGCGTTGGTGGGAGCCAAAAGACAATATCAAACAGATCTTGGGGAAGATAACGCTATGCTACGGCGATTTGGTGGATTTGCCTTCTTTAGAGATCATTTTAGCAGAGCACAAGCCAGACATTATTTTCCATATGGCTGCGCAGTCGTATGTGGATTTTAGCTTTCTGGCTCCTGTGGCAACACTGGATACCAATGTTATAGGTACAGCAAACCTTTTGGAGGCAATCCGGTGGCTCAAGGAAACTGCGGGGTATGATCCTATTGTGCATATTGCCAGCTCTTCTGAATGTTATGGGCAGGTGAAAGGAAATGAAGTCCCCATAAAAGAAACCAATCCGTTCCGCCCGGCTTCCCCCTATGCCGTGAGCAAGGTGGCAGAAGACATGCTGGCTTTTCAGTATTGGCTTTCTTGGAAGATAAAAACCATCCGAACAAGGATGTTCACACATACAGGTCCCCGGAGGGGCGAAGTTTTCGCAGAATCCAGTTTTGCCAAACAAATCGCTGCCATCGAAGCAGGATTACAAGAGCCGGTCCTTAAGGTGGGGAACTTAGACAGCGTACGCACGTTTCTGGATATCAAAGACGCAGTGAGGGCATATTGGCTGCTGGTAACAAAATGTACGCCAGGAGAAGTGTATAACATCGGTGGAGTGGAGACCATGACCGTTGGCGAGATGCTGCAAAAATTATTGAATCTTTCCGCGGTGAGGAACATTGAAGTAAAAGTTGACCCTGCCCGTTTGCGGCCTTCAGACGTAACCTTGCAGATTCCCTCGACCGATAAATTCAGAGAGGTGACCGGCTGGAAACCAGAAATTGAGTTTGATCAGACCCTGCAGGATATTTTGAGTTACTGGAGAGAGTATTACAAAAAAAATGCTTAAATTGCATCTGGAATTTTACAAAAAGCTGTATCTCATCAGAAGAGCCGAAGAGAAAATCCGGGAACATTATTCAGAAGATGAGATGAAAACGCCCATGCATATGTCCATGGGCGAGGAAGCAATTGTGGTGGGAGTTCTTGAAGCTGCCGGGAAGAAATCCCAAGCTTTTGGAACGTATCGTTCTCATGCTTTGTATTTGGCAAAAACCGGAGAGAGCGATATGTTTTTTGCCGAAATGTATGGGAAAGCAGCGGGGCCGGCAAAAGGCAAGGCAGGATCCATGCATATAGCACTTCCCGACGCTGGAGTTATGATGACTTCGGCTGTAGTTGGCACCACGATTCCGGTCGCCCTTGGAGCTGCGCTTGCCAATGCATATCTCAAAAACAAAAGGGTTGTTGTCTCTTTTTTCGGGGACGGGGCGGTAAACGAAGGTGTCTTTTGGGAGAGTTTGAATTTCGCTTGTTTAAAAAAGCTTCCCATCCTATTTGTATGCGAGGATAATGATTTTGCCATACACTCTCGATTAAAGGAGAGGTTGGGGCATAAACCAATCGCAAAAGTAGCTTCGCAATTTTATTGCCATACAGATGCGGCTTCTACCACCGATGTATATGAGATTTACGAGATGACCAGAAATATGTTGGCCAAG
>MHUO01000004.1:151543-225551 GCA_001825035.1 Candidatus Wildermuthbacteria bacterium RIFOXYD1_FULL_50_12
TCTGCATATGAAATACTATCGCTACTTAGAGCACGTTGGGGTAAACGAAGATTTTGATGCCGGCTACCGTGCAAGAAAAGAGCTTTTACCCTGGATGGAAAAAGATCCGGTAAAAATGCAGCGAGATAGGCTTATTCGCGACGGCATAAAAGAAAACGCAGTGCTTGCTGTAGAGAAGAAGATCGACGAACAACTGGAGAAGAGTATTCGTGAGGCCCAAAAAGCCCCTTTCCCCAAGAAAGAAGAACTTATGCAAGATGTATATGCTTAGATCGCTTACGTACGAACAAGCCATTGCGGAAGCATTGGGACAGGAAATGGAGAGAGACGCTTCGGTATTTGTGTATGGGCTTGATGTGGCAGATCATAAAAAGATATTTGGTTCAACAAAAGGGTTGGAAAAGTTCGGCCCCAAACGTTTTTTTGGGACGCCATTATCTGAAGAAGCAATGACAGGCGTAGGTTTGGGAGCAGCCATAAACGGCCTGCGTCCCGTGCACGTGCATATTAGGGTAGATTTTTTGCTGCTGGCAATGAATCAGCTTATAAATATGGTAGCTCCGGCGCGGTTTGGAAGCGGTGGCGTATTAAAAGCCCCACTGGTGATTCGAGCGGTTATTGGCAGAGGTTGGGGGCAGGCGTTTCAGCACTCCAAATCGTTGCAGTCGGTCTTTGCCCATATTCCAGGGATTAAGGTTGTTATGCCTTCCAACGCTTACGACGCCAAAGGGCTTTTGATTTCCGCTATTCGTGATGACAATCCCACTGTGTTTTTGGAACATCGTTGGCTGTATTGGATGGAAGGTAAGGTGCCTGCCGAACCTTATACAATCCCTCTGGGGAAGGTGCGTCTTGTCCGCAAAGGGAAAGACGTTACCATAGTGGCAACTTCGTGGATGAACGTGGAAGCCTATAAAGCCGCAGAAATACTGGCTAGAAAGCAGGGCGTAGAGGTTGAAATATTAGATCCACGGACAATATATCCTTTAGACAAAGCCGCTCTGGTGCGCTCGGTAAACAAAACCGGCCATTGCATAGTGGCAGATTATGATTGGGAGTTCTGCGGATTTTCAGCGGAAGTGGCAGCTTTAGTCTCAGAAAATTGTTTTGGGCGATTGAAGTCTCCAGTAACAAGAATCGCTTTTCCGCACACTCATTGCGCAACAACCAGACCTTTGGAAAACGCGTTTTATCCAAACGCCGTGAGCATTATTCGCGCCGTCGAGAAAAAATTACAATTAAAACCAACTGATTTATCGGGCGAAGAATTTTACAGTTGGGAAAATAGGTTTAAAGGACCGTTCTAATACATATGAATTTTTATAAAGACAAAACCATATTGGTTACGGGGGGAACTGGACTTATCGGCAGGCCGTTGGTAGAAATGCTTATCGCTGCGGGAGCAAAGGTCAGGATTGCTTCATTGGATGATCCTTCGCGCGCCCATCCTCAAGCTGAATTTGTTCGCGTGGATTTAACTGATATGAATAATTGCTTGAAGGTATGCCAAGGTATGGATATGGTGTTTCACCTGGCTGGCATTAAAGGATCCCCCAAGATGACGAGGGAAAAACCCGCGAGTTTTTTCGTTCCCATGATTTTGTTCAATACCAATATGATGGAAGCCGCCCGAAGAAGCGGCATGGAGCGGTATTTGTTTACCAGTACGGTTGGGGTGTATGGGCCCGCAGAAGTATTTTACGAAGACGATGTATGGAGAACCTTTCCCTCTGAAAACGATAAATTTGCTGGCTGGGCAAAGCGCATGGGAGAGCTGCAGGCAGAGGCCTATGCAATTGAATACGGTTGGGACAAGATTGCGATTGTGCGTCCTGCAAATGTGTATGGCCCGTATGATAACTTTGACCCGGCAAACGCCATGGTTATTCCTTCTTTGGTAAAAAGAGCACTGGATGGAGAAAATCCTTTGGTTGTTTGGGGAGACGGTTCCCCGGTGCGAGACTTTATCTATGCCAAAGATGTCGCCAAAGGCATGCTTGTAGCTTTAGAGAAGTGCCCGGGGTACCCGATTAACCTCGGCAGTGGGGTAGGGTACTCCATAAAACAAATCGTGGAAGTTATTGTAAACAACATGGAAAAGAAGCCAGAGGTGGTGTGGGATACAACAAAGCCTGCGGGTGACAAAAAACGGTTGATGGATATTTCGAGGGCGAAGGGTTTAGGCTGGCAGCCGGAAATTTCCATTGAAGAGGGTATAAAAGAAGTAATGCAATGGTACAAAGACAATAAAGATATTGTCGATAAACGATATAACGTATTCAAATGAAGGTACTGGTGACTGGAAATAAAAGCGGCCTGGGAAAATATTTGTATGAGAATTTTCCTAACGCAATGGGCTGGGATAGAGACACGACGGAGGACGAGAAAGAGAAAATAAGGAAAGAAGGAGCAGATGTAATTATCCACTGCGCTTCAAATTCTTCCCGAGAAGTAACATCTGCGTCTCTTTTCCTCTACATCCAAGACAATATATGTTTAGCCAAAGAGTTAACGGCAATTCCGCATAAGAAATTTATATTTGTTTCTTCGGTTGATGTATATCCGAGAGACAACGAGATGCACGCAGAAGACGATATTATTGATGTGAATGCCGTAGAAGGAATATATGCGATTTGTAAACTCATTTCAGAATCAATTGTTAGAGAATATTCCCTAAGCTATTTGATCATGAGATGTTCCGCCTTTCTTGGACCATACGCAAGGAAAAACAGTTTGCTGAAAATCAAGGAAGATGAAAATCCAACGGTGACGCTAACGCCCGACTCTGAATTTAATTACGTGCTGTATCAAGATGTGCTCAAATTTCTCCAAGTTGCCATAGAAAAGGATTTGAAGGGAATATACAATCTCGCGTCTTCAAAGAATATTACACTTTCACAAGCTGCAGATATGTTTGGCAAAAAAGTTACATTTGGCGATTATCGGTATCTTGTGGGAAACATAGATAACACAAAAGTGGCTTCTTTGATCCCCGCCTTCAAAAAAAGTTCAGAAGAAATAATAAGGGAATTTGCAACACTATGACAACGAACGGAAAGAAAAAAATCCTTGTGTGCGGTGCTACGGGTTTCATCGGCAGGAACATGGCTGAGCATTTTGCTAAGCTTCCTGACTTTGAGGTATACGGAACGTACTGGCAGACGGAGCCATTGGAAAATCCTAACATCCGCATGGTAGAAGCTGACTTAACCAATAAAGGTGATGTAGCGAGAGTGGTGGAGGGCAAAGACATCATTATACAGGCTGCCGCCACCACCTCGGGCGCCAAAGATATTGTAGAAAAGCCCTATTATCATGTTACGGACAACGCCCTCATGAATTCTTTGCTCCTGCGCGCGGCTTTCGAGCACAACGTTGCTCATTTTATCTTTTTTAGCTGCACGGTAATGTATCAACCTTCAGGCACAGCGCTTTCTGAAGATGATTTTGACGCAAACCAGGAACTGCTCCCCAAATACTTCGGCGTGGGCTGGACAAAGGTGTACATTGAAAAGATGTGTGAATTTTATTCAAGAATAGGCAATACCAAATATACGGTTATCAGACATTCCAATATCTATGGTCCATACGACAAGTACGATTTGGAGAAGTCCCACGTGTTTGGAGCAACCTTAACCAAAGTAATGACAGCGCCAGAAAATGGGAAAGTTGTGGTTTGGGGAGAGGGGACTGAAGCGCGAGATCTCCTGCACGTTGCAGATTTGGTAGATTTTGTGGAGGTGACAATTTTGAAGCAGGAATCCAAGTTCAAACTGTATACTGCTGGATTAGGCCAAGCGATTTCTGTGACAGAACTAGTGAAAAAGGTTATTAAACACTCGGGGGAAAACCTCACCATATCATACGACACGTCAAAACCGAGTATTAAAACAAGTTTGTTTCTCGATTGTTCCAAGGCAAAACAAGAGTTAGGATGGGAGCCCAAGATTTCATTGGATGAAGGGATCGAGAAAACTATGGCTTGGTATAAAGAGCATTATGATTATCAGTAAAACCCCATTTCGCATATCTTTTTTTGGCGGAGGGACCGACTATCCGGTTTGGTTCAGAGAGCATGGCGGCCAAGTATTGTCTACCACGATAGACAAGTATTGCTATTTGAGCGTTCGGTATTTCCCGCCGTTTTTCCCTTATAAGCACCGTATTGTGTACTCGAAGATTGAAACGGTCAATGACATTGGTGAGATTCTGCATCCGGCAGTAAAAGCAACGTTGGAATTTTTCAAAATCGAGAAGGGGCTGTCAATCCATCATGACGGCGATTTGCCCGCCCGCACCGGCTTAGGATCGAGTTCCTCCTTTACTGTTGGTCTGTTGCACGCCTTACACGGTTTGCAGGGGCAGAACATTTCAAAGGAGGAATTAGCGAGAGAAGCAATTCACTTGGAAAGAGACATGCTCAAAGAAAATGTTGGATCCCAAGATCAGGTTGCGGTTGCGTATGGGGGATTGAATAAGCTTGTGTTTTCCGGAGCGAACGACGTGAGTGTTCAGCCGATTGCCGTGAGTGAAGCAAGGAGAAAAGAATTGGAATCGCATCTCGCCCTTTACTTTACAGGATTTTCCAGATACGCATCGGAAGTGGCGAAAGAACAAATTGAAAAGACGCCGCAAAAGCAAAAAGAGCTGCAGGCAATAAGTGATATGGTAGATCAGGGAATAGATATTTTACAAAACGAAAAAGTAAGTATTTTGGGATTTGGGAAACTCTTAGGGGAATCGTGGCAACTGAAAAGAAGTTTAACGGATAAGATATCCACTGTCCAAATCGACGCGCTCTATGAGAGGGCAGTAAGGGCTGGAGCGGTCGGCGGGAAGCTCTTGGGAGCAGGCGGTGGAGGGTTTATGCTTTTATTTATTCCTCCTGACAAACAGCAGAACGTGAGAGAGGCATTGAAAGACCTGCTGGAGGCTCCATTCCATTTCGAAAGAGGAGGGAGCCAGATTATCTATCGTAATTCAACGGTATGATTGAAGTTTCGAAAACAAATTTAAGAGGAGTGCTTCGGATCGTTCCAGAAGTATTCCGTGACCATCGGGGGCAATTCGTGGAGACATACAGCAGGGAGCTTTATAAGAAAAGCGGAATTGGCTTTGATTTTGTGCAGGACGATATTTCTCGTTCAAAAAAAGATGTTTTGCGCGGAATCCACGGCGACAAGGAAACTTCCAAATTGGTTTCCTGCACATACGGGAAATTGTTTTTTGTGGTGGTAAATTGCAACGAGGAATCCTCAGAGTTTGGGAAATGGCAATCGTTTGAGCTCTCTGACGAAAACAGAATGCAAATTTTTGTGCCGCCCACTTATGGCATTGCGTATTTGGTATTGAGCGATGAGGCCGTGTTTACCTATAAGCAATCTACGTACTTTGTGCACGGAAAGCAGTTCAGCTACCGATGGGATGATCCGCGATTTGGAATCAATTGGCCGATTACCAATCCTATTTTGTCGGAAAGAGACAAAGCGGGGCATTATGTCAGATAGCATTACAAAAGCAGTTATCGTAGCTGGAGGGAAAGGAACGCGTTTGGCGACTTTTACCAACAATACGGCCAAAGCCCTGGTGGAAATTGGGGGGAAGCCGATTATCCAGCATCAAATTGAGCTTTTACGAGGACAGGGGGTCAAAGAGATTTGGCTGCTGTTAGGGCATTTAGGAGAGCAAATACAGCATTTTGCCGAGCAAAAAGATTGGGGAGTTGTTTTGCATTTTCTGCATGAGAAGCAGCCGTTGGGTACTGCAGGCGCGCTCAAGCAGCTCGAAGGGGAAATACAAGAAGATTTTTTTGCTTTGTCGGGGGATGTCATGATAAACATTGACCTCCAGAGATTCGTAGATTGGCACACACAAAAAGAGGGAATCGCATCTCTCATGGTTCATCCGAATGACCATCCGTTTGACTCAGATCTGGTGGAAGCAGACGGGAAAGGAAGGGTATTGTCGCTCTTGCGAAGGCCACACGCAGAGGACCTCGTGTTTCGCACTTTAAGCATCGCCTCTCTGTATATTTTTTCGCCAAGAATTTTTCCTTATATACCCAAAGGAGAAAAATCCGACATGGAGAAAGATGTTTTGCCAAAGCTTTTGCAGGCAAATGAAAACATTTATGCCTACAATACCCCAGAATACATTAAGGATATGGGTACGCCCAATAGGTTAGAAGAAGTACGAAAAGATTATGAATCGGGAAAAATATTCAGAATGAGTCTGAAAAATGAAAGGCGAGCAATTTTTCTTGATCGGGACGGCGTACTCAATGAAGAAGTTGATCAGCTTGCAAAGATTGAGGATTTCAGATTGTACGATTTTACTCCAGAGGCCGTGAAGAAAATTAATGAGAGTGATTTTATGGCAATCGTAGTCTCCAACCAACCCATGGTTGCCAAAGGATTTATGACAGAGAAAGATGTGCAAGAGATGCAGAAAGAACTGGAAACAGAGTTAGGTAAGAAAGGCGCCAAGATAGACGCAGCGTATTATTGTTTCCACCATCCGGAGAAGGGGTTTGAGGGCGAGAGGCCCGAATTAAAAATCGAATGCGCCTGCAGGAAGCCAAAGCCCGGCCTTCTGTTGGAGGCACAAAAAGATTTTCATATAGATCTCAAGAGATCCTATATGATTGGCGACCAGACGGTGGATATCTTGGCCGGCAGGAACGCGGGATGCAAAACAGTATTGGTGCAAACCGGCTATGCAGGGAAAGATGCAAGGTGCGAGGCAGAACCAGATGGAAGAGCGCAAGACGTTTTGGATGCGGTAAATAACATAATGCTTGCTCAAGCTGCTGTATGAATTACGGGATCGAAATAAAAAATCTTCTGTTCACGAACGGAACAGTCAAGCAAACGATTTTTAAGAATGTTGTTTGGGGGTCGGCAGGTAGTATGGTTAACAAGCTGCTTTCTTTTGTTTTACTGATTTATGCCGCCCGCATTTTGGGGGCAGAGGGGTACGGTCAAATCACCTTTGCGTTGGCTTTTGCATCTCTCTTTATCATACTTTCCCATTTTGGATTGCCTTCTATCATTACGCGTGAGTTTGCAAGAAAAGAGGGAGGGGAAGACGAATTCTATGCAATTCTTTGTTTGAAAATTATATTGGTTCTGTTAACCTTCGTTTTGATTGCAGCAGTAAGTTTTTTGACAATTTCATCGTCGGAAGTACGCATACTCACTGTAATCATAGGATCTTTCCTTTTAATGAATAGTCTCATCGGCACTGCATACTCTTTTTTCCACGCACGACAGAAAATGGAGTACGAGGCTTGGCTGGAGGGCGTCCAGATGCTGCTTATGTTAAGTTTGGGATTATTTGTTTTGTTTCGTTTTCCTTCACCTCAAAACTTAAGCTACGTATATCTTGCATCTGCTTTTTTGGCTCTCCTGGCGACATACGTTTTCTTCGAAAGAAAGATTTTCCGCCTGAAGTTGAAATGCGATATTTCTATCTGGAAAAAGTATTTAAAAATGTCTTTACCGTTAGCGTTAAGTAGCATATTTGCCATGCTGTATGCATATACCGATTCAGTCATGCTCGGTTATTCGGACATGTTTGCGGAAACAGGGTGGTATAATGCTGCCCAAAGAATTGTATTGTTGGCTTTAATTCCCATGGGTCTTATTGCCTCGAGTTTTTATCCTGCTCTAAGCAAGCTGTCTAAGGAGTCGGGGCAACTTTTCCAGAAAATGTGGGACTACGAGTTGGAAATAATGCTTGCGCTTGCTTTTCCCGTGGTAACGGGGGGAATTGTGTTAGCCTCAACCATTATCTTCTTTTTGTACACCGCAGATTTCACGCCTGCTATTCTGGCCCTTCAGTTTTCAGTCGTAACCGTGGGGCTTAATTTCTTGTATAGGCCATTTAACGATGTAATGATTATCTCAAATCATGAAGGGAAAATGTTTTGGATTACGCTTGTTGGGGCTGGAATAAATGTAGCTCTAAACCTAATTCTTATTCCCCGGTACAGTTTGTATGGAGCAGCAGGAGCAACGGTAGCTACCTATAGCTTACTTCTGATAGTTATTATGGTTTTTGTAAAAAAGTTTACCACCTTGCGGTTTCCTCTTGCGCGCATTGGGCTTACGGTGTTGACGTCTGGTTTTTCAGCATTTCTTATGTATATGGCACTGCAATATCTGCTTTTATCCCACATGCATGTTGTGCTGTTGATGCTTGTGGGTGCGGCAGTGTATTTATTTGCTTTTTTGGGTTTTCGAAAGTTTGTTGTAACTAAATATTTCAAACAGGTATATGCATGAAGACAAAAAGATTTTAGCTTTAATACCAGCTCGCGGAGGATCAAAGTCCATACCCAAGAAAAACATTGTTGATTTGGACGGGTTTCCGTTAATTGCCTATTCTATAGCTGCCGCCAAAATGTCACCACATATCTCAAGAATTGTGGTAAGCACAGATTCAAAAGAGATAGCCGAAATCGCGAAACAGTACGGCGCAGAAGTTCCTTTTATGAGGCCGGCAGAGTACGCCAGAGACGATTCTCCGGACATTGAGTTTTTTCGCCATGCGTTGGAGTGGCTGCAGGAACAAGAAAGATATATACCAGATCTGGTGGTGCACTTGCGGCCTACCACTCCGCTGCGGGAGCCGGCACTCGTAGACAAGGCCATCGAGGAGATCATTGCCGACGAAAACGCTACGGCGCTCCGAAGCGCTCACGAATCAGAACATACTGCTTACAAGTTGTTCCGAAAAGAAGGAGACTACATACATTTCTTCGGGCAGGAAGACTTTGCTCAAAACGAAGAGTATTATAACCGTGGGAGGCAGATTCTTCCGAAAACATACAATCCGAATGGGTATGTGGACGTGATACGGCCGGAAGTGCTGCAGCAGACCGGCATGCTTCACGGGCTTCGCATACGCGCGTTTATTACCGAACGTGTAGCCGATATCGACCGGAAAGAAGACATTGCTTCTGCCGAGCAGCTGCTCAAAGAAGAGAAATTCCGACCCCTTCTACGCTTTTTAGAAAATCAAAAACCAAATACTTATGCCTAATTATTTGGAAACAGTATATTTTAGAGAAGAGTACGGAGCAGAAGAGTACCCGCAAAGGCTCTGTGATTATCTCTATGAACGATTTTTCAAATCGTATATGGACTCTCATCCCGACGGCAAGAAAAAGTTTTTGGATATTGGAAGCGGCAAGGGGAATCATTTGGTTGCTTTTTCAAGGCATGGGGTTGAGGCTTTTGGCATCGACAAAAGAGAAGAGTGCGTAGAGATTTTAGATTACTTTGATATTCGGGAGTGTGACATTGAAAAGGACCGATTCCCTTTTGAGGATAATTCTTTCGATTTCATCTTCTCGAAATCCGTTATCGAACATGTGTACAACACGGATAATTTCCTCGACGAATCTTTTCGCGTATTAAAGCCCGGCGGAATTGTGGTGTTAATGACTCCTGACTGGCAGTCGCAAATGAAGTTTTTCTGGGACGATTATACCCATGTGCGGCCCTTTTCCAGAAAAGGTCTTCAGAACGTGTTGAAACTCAAGAACTTCCAGGAAGTGGAGTGTTTCCGGTTCTTTCAGTTGCCGTTCGTGTGGAAATATCCGTTTTTGCGCTTTGTTCCCCGCATTATTGCGTTGCTTCCCGATTTTTTGCGATTTCGCGACGCAGATGAGATGAGGTCGCGTGTTTTCGTTCGGTTTTCCAAAGAGCAAATGCTTATCGCAAAAGGAGTAAAATAACCTTTAATATTTGTTCTATGATACCACTACCAGATTTTAGTAAAGCATTCGACTACGAAAACGGCTTCTACCTTTCGTGCGATACTTCGCGCATGGCAAAAATGGCAGCGCATTACGAGCTGTACAAAATGTCGCTCAGCATTCCGGGTGACATCGCAGAATGCGGAGTATTCAAGGGTGTGGCACTGGTGCGTTTTGCTATGCTTCAAAAGCTGTTTGGCGAGATGCCTAAAAAAGTTGTTGGTTTTGATACTTTCGGCGTGTTCCCGGAAACCAACTTTGAAGGCGATAAGGCTCCCCGCAAAAAATTTATTGATGACGCAGGGCAAGAAAGTATTACAGTTGAGCAATTGCAGGCTGTGTTGCGGCACAAAGCTTTGGAGCAAGATGTTGAGCTGGTACCGGGAGATATTACCGAAACAGTGCCTGCGTACGCCGCCTCGCATCCCGACATGAAGTTTTCGCTTATTAATCTGGATGTTGATATTTATGAGCCAAGCGTCACGGTGTTGCAGTATTTGTATCCAAAATTAGAGAAAGGGGGCGTGCTTATTCTGGACGATTATGGCAGATTCCCAGGGGAAACCAAAGCAGTGGATGATTACTTTCAGGGCCAGGGCGTGGAAATCCACAAGTTTCCGTTTTGCAAAACACCGCAATATATTATTAAGGCGTAATCCATGACAGACGAGATGCAAAACAGTATCGGTATAATGCAGGGAAGGGTGGTGCCCCAAACTTTGGAGCGACTGCAAATTTTCCCCGAGCGTTGGGAGGAAGAGTTTCGCACGGCAAGAGAGCTGGGCTTTGACCACATTGAGCTACTGGATGATAAAGAAAATCGCTTGCGCGATTTGCTCAAAACCCAAAAACAAGAAGTTTTTGCCAGTGTTTTGAACGCTGGCCTCCAGTGTACTTCTTTATGTGCTGACCAACTGTGCAGGTATTCGTTGCTGGGCAACCCTGTCGAGTTTAAGGAGCGTATAAAAGATTTGCTGCAGCTGATAGAAGGGCAAGATGGATTTGTTGTGGTGGTGCCGTTTTTCGACGAAAATCAGCTCCGCTCGGCGGAAGAATTCAAGCAAGCGCTTGCGGCGTTGGCCCCGTTTGATAGGCTACTACAGCAAAAGGGTCTGCGTTTTGCCCTGGAAGTACTGCTGTCCGCAAAAGATATTATGGGGTCGTTTGAAGGATTTTCGTTTGGCGCCATCGGAATGTGCTATGACATTGGGAATAGTATTGGAAACGGCTTTCCGGTGCGCGAAGAAATTAGGAGTTTGGGAACTCTGATAACTCATGTTCACGTAAAAGATAAAGAAAACGGGAAAAACGTGCGGATTGGAGCGCATCCAAAAGAACTGGGCGATGCCTTCGGAGCATTGAAAGAAATAGGATACGGAGGGTTGCTTACCTTAGAAACATGCATTACGCCGGTTCCCGCGGAAGAAGCAAAGACGAATTTGGAGACAGTAAAAAAGCTAACGCGCGGGATACCGCTATGAAAATACTGTTTTTGGGTTTGGGTTCCATGGGTCAGCGCCACCTTCAGAATATCCAGAAGCTTCAGAAAGAGAAAAAACTTCCAGACAACCTTGAGTTTTTTGGTTTGGTGCGGCCAGAAGACAGGCACCGCGTGATACGAGAAGGGCAGGAAAAGAAAGTGGCAGATATCAGCGAATATTACGGCATGACTCCCGTAGTTTCCTGGACAGAAGCAAAAAAGGTGCGGCCAGATGCGGTGTTTGTTACCAACCCAAGCTCGCTGCATATCCCAAGTGCGCTCGAATTTGCCCGTTTGGGAAGTGACTTGTTTATTGAAAAGCCGCTGGGCCACACCACAAGGGGATTGAGTGAGCTAGAGCGTATTGTAAAGAGCAAAAAGCTGATTACGATGGTAGGATTTCAAACCAGGTTCAACCCGCTGGTTACCAAAATAAAGGATCTTGTAGGGAGCAAAAGAGGAAGGATTATAAGTGCAGCCTTTACTTGGAACACGTTTTTGCCTGCGCACCATATATATGAAGATTATTCCAAAGGATACGCAGCAAGAAAAGATTTGGGCGGCGGGGTGGTACTTGGTTTAATTCATGAGATTGATTTGGTGTGTTATTTGCTTGGCTTACCCAAAAAGGTTATTGCTGTAGGAGGGAAGTTGAGCAATTTGCATATGAATGTGGAAGATACAGTAGCAGCCCTTCTTTTGTACGCGAAAAAAGGGAAAACATTTCCCGTGACACTTCGGCTTTCCTATGCACAAACAAAAGAAGTGCGCAAATTTGAGTTTCAATTCGAAGACAGTACATTATTTGTGGATAGTGTGGGAAACAGGTATGCTTTGTACGGGAAAGAAGGGGAATTGGTGGAAGAAAAAACCGACTCGACAATCAGAAACGAATTGTTTGAAGCAGAGGTTTTACACCTTTTTGAGTGTGTTAACGTGCGCAAAGAGTCCAACGTCAATATCGTTGAAGCAAGAAAAAGTCTGCAAGTGGCGTTCGCAATAAAAAGGCAAATTGCAAAAAAGGTATGAAACAAACAGAAACAATGAACAAATTTGATCTTTCGGGGCGTGTGTGCCTCATCACTGGAGGAATTGGTCTTTTAGGGCAAAGGCATAGAGGGGCAATTCGGGATGCGGGCGGCATACCCGTTACCTTGGATATCGTCGGAGAACCGGATTTTCTCGTCGACATTACAGATAAGAAAGCTTTAGAGGAAACGCGAGAAAAGATTCTTGAGAAATATGGTCGTATTGATACTCTTATCAACAATGCAGCAAACAACCCCAAGATGGAAAGTACGCAAGCCGGAAAGAATTGGACTAGGTTTGAAAATTTCCCAGAAAAAGTTTGGCAGGAGGATTTGGATGTCGGGCTTAAGGGAGCATTTCTATGCAGTCAGGTTTTCGGTTCATATATGGCTTCTCAAGGTAGAGGTGTTATTCTAAACATCTCTTCAGATCTTGGTTTGATCGCGCCGGACCAGCGCATATATCGAAAAGAGGGGCTTTCAGAAGAGCAGCAAATGGTAAAACCGGTTACGTATTCGCTCGTAAAGCACGGACTTATTGGGTTAACTCGCTACTTGGCAACTTATTGGGCAGAAAAAGGTGTTAGAGTGAACGCGCTGTGCCCCGGTGGGATATTGAATGGGCAAGATGAAGATTTTGTAAAGCGGCTTTCAAATCTTATTCCCATGGAAAGGATGGCAAATAAAGATGAGTATCAGGCCGTGGTTATCTTCTTGCTATCAGATGCTTCTTCGTATATGACCGGATCAGTTCTTGCAATAGATGGGGGTCGAACGTGTTGGTAACAAATAATAAGGAGTAATAAAACTATGGAAAGAAAAAAAGTGACAATCGGAGGAAAAACGATAGGAGAGGGCGAGCCGACGTTCATCATCGCCGAGATAGGGATTAACCATAACGGCAGTTTGGAAAACGCCCAAAAACTTATTGACGTTGCGGTGGACGCGGGATGCGACGCAGTAAAGTTCCAAAAGCGGACGATAGACGTTGTGTACACTCCAGAAGAATTAGTTCGGCCGAGAGAAAGCGTGTTTGGGAATACGAATGGAGATTTAAAGCGCGGACTCGAGTTTGGCGAGAAAGAATATGCGGAAATTGACCGATACTGCAAAGAAAAAGGCATTATGTGGTTCGCTTCCCCGTGGGATGAGGGGAGCGTCGATTTCCTTGCAAAGTTCGATATTCCGTGTTATAAAATAGCTTCACCCTCCCTTACGGATGACAACCTTTTAAGGCATGTTCGATCCAAGGGAAAGTCGATTATTCTTTCAACGGGAATGAGTACGGTGGAGCAAATTCGTCATGCCGTGGAGGTTTTGAGTGAAGATGATCTGGTTCTTCTCCATTGCACTTCCACATATCCAGGAGCAGACGAGGAACTGAATTTAAAGGTAATTCCATGGTTAAAAGAGCAGTTTTCCTGCCCTATCGGGTACAGCGGTCATGAGGTTGGAGTGTATTCTTCGTTGGTGGCAGCTGTGCTGGGTGCTTGTGTAGTGGAGCGGCATATTACGTTGGATCGTGCAATGTGGGGGTCAGATCAAGCAGCCTCTCTGGAGCCACAGGGAATTGAACGACTGGTTGGCAGTATCAGATCTATCCCTATATGGTTGGGAGACGGCAAAAAAAGAGTATTCGAAAGTGAACTTCCCATTCTGCAGAAACTCCGGAGGGTAAAATAAATCATGAAAGAAATAATCAAAAGCCACATAGAGGCCCATATTGATACGGTACGTAAGTTTGTAAATGAGATGCCCGACATTGAAGGCGTGGCTGTGCTTTGCGTGGAAGCTTTACGATCGGGAAACAAGGTTTTGGTGGTGGGCAATGGCGGCTCCGTGGCAGATGCCCACCACTTTGCAGCAGAACTTGTGGGAAGATTCAGAAAGGAACGAAGAGCTCTGCCAGTTATTGCGCTGGACATAAATCCTTCGGCGATAACTGCCATTTCAAACGATTATGCATTTAAGCATGTGTTCGCGAGGCAGGTAGAAGCATTGGCCAGACCAGGCGATGTGTTCTTCGGAATAAGCACTTCTGGCAATTCAGAGAATGTGTTGGAGGCAATAAAGGCCGCAAGGCAGGCTGGCTGCAAGGTAGTAGGCTTAACAGGGAGGGGAGGGGGAAACATGAAAGAGATATGCGATTTTCTGATTAATATCCCCGCAGAAGATACCCCGCGCATTCAGGAAATGCACGCGCTTGTTATTCATATGCTATCGGATTTGATCGAAAGTACGCTGTTTGAATAAGATATGGCGAAAGTTCTTTTTCAATCCACAAATCCGCGTCTTCTTCGATCTACCCTTGTTGGATACTTATATGAAATCGCCCAGGAACATCAAGTAGTGCTGCTGGCTGATGGAATGGACGATTATACGAAGAGTCTGCTTCAGGACAAAGGTTTGTTTCCCGGATTGGCGAATATCATATTTTTCGAATCGCCGTTCGGAAAAAATGTGGTTCGGAAAAACAGCCGACTGCACGCTATCCTTGCAAAAGCAGTCAACGGGTATAAGCCAGATGTTGTTATCGTCCCAAGTGATTTATGGCCTGCCGAAATGTATTTGCTTCGACTGGCGAAAAGAGCGCGTGCAGTTACGCTCGCCATGCAGCCTGGGTTTAAAATGGCAGAGCAAAAGCGGCTTCTTTGGTGGGCGTACCAAAACTCCTGCGCGAGAATGCCGAGCTTTTTGCCGCTTTCGGTAAAGATGCCTATAGCAAAAACAAAAAAATTTCTTGGGTATGCGTTGTATCACTGGATATTGCCGCTTGCAGCAGGGGAAATGCCATTTGCTGGTAAAGCGAGCTTTATATTCTGGGACGAGAGTTCAGGAAAGCGTGATGCAGATTTTACAGCAGTTTTCTCAAAAAGAGACCGCGAGCTCTGCATAAAAGATGGAGTGCTGGCAGAAAAGATTTTTGTACTTGGGCATCCTTTAGAGCATACAGGGACAAGGAAATTTTTTGAAAAAGCCTATTCTGCTCACGGAAAAACACGAGAAGATTCAAAGACCTTAACAATCATGTGGCCAGGCGAGAAGGTCGGGTTTCGAGAACAAGACCATTCCCTTATTTCAGAACAGGATATTTGGGGAAGAAGGGTTTCTACTGTAAAGCGTATTGCGGCCCATCTTGGAGACTGGAAAATTTTTATTAAACCTCATCCTACGGAAAAAGAAGCTGCGCAAATTAAAGAATCGCTTGAGAGAATTTCGCCGAGTGTTGCAGTTGTGAATTCCTTAGAGCCAGCCGAGAAATATATTGAGATGAGCCAATGTATCGTGGGCATTTCGCTGCCAAGCACAACTCTTTTTACCGCGCAGAAACAGTACCCTGGAAAAATCATCCTGTCGCTCAACTTAGATAATGAATTTCTAGGGGATAGCTATAAAGATTTTGAGGGTATTGAATATATCGATACGGAAGAGAAGCTCGATGAGACAGTACATGCCATTGGGAATGAAACATATCGCAAAGAAGGAGAGGGTACCGAAACATTCGATTTTGGGAGCGCTGCAGAATTAGTTAATTATGTGTATGCAAAACGTATATCTTGATCCAAATTCATACGTGCATCTGCAGAATGTGTTGTTTGAAAGAAGTGATAGATATAATACAAACAACTGCCGCGAGCCAGTTATCTTTTTGAGCGAATACTGCTCAAAGCGGGGAATTAATCTGCAGACAATTGATTTCTGGGATCGCGAAAAGGCAAGTGCGCAAGACATATATGTTTCTTTCGATCACAAGTTTTTCTTGCGAAAATGGTACTGGCGCAAAAGAAATCCTCAATACCCTCGAGTAGATCTCGCGAAATTCAAAAAGCGAATACTGTTTCATTTTGAGCCGCCCACTGTAATGGCCGAGATTCGCTATATTGCAAAGAGCGCCATGCGCGCATACGACAAAGCTTTCTTTACATGGAAAATCCCAGGCACAAACGCCCAATATTTTCATACTCCACAAGCACACGAGGGTTTGTTCTTTGAATATTGGCAAAATGAAAACCGCGCGTTTCTTACTCTTATCAATTCAAACCGGAGCTCCTTGTCACGCTACAAAGAACTGCTTACAGAGCGAGTTCGGGCGATTCTGTTTTTTGGCAAAACGCATGACATAGATTTGTACGGCTTTGGATGGGATGCCCGCCCCCTTTTCCCGTATTGGTTTTCCGGAGATGCAATACGAAAAACCTATAAGGGTTCGGTGGAGGATAAGTACAAAACATTAAGCCAATATACATTTGCGTTTGCTGTCGAAAACTGCGAGCTTCCAGGATATATCACCGACAAAGTATTTGACTGCTTCTACGCAGGGACAATCCCTCTGTATTTAGGGGCGCCCGATATTGAAGAATATATCCCGAAAGATTGTTTTATTGATATGCGAGATTTCAGAAACTACGAAGAGCTGCGGAAGTTTTTAAAACAGCTATCGCAGGAAGAGATAAAAACATATAAAGAAAACGGTCGTCGTTTCTTGGAGTCAGAGCACTATAAGCCTTTTACCAAAGAACATTTTGCGCGGCTGTTCGTGGAAGCTTGCCAAGACGCATAAGCTGGCGCCATTTATGGAAACATCTCAAAAAAATACTATTCCGGTCGTTATCCTCTGCGGAGGTATGGGTACGCGCCTCAAGGAAGAAACTGAGTTTAAGCCAAAGCCAATGGTGGAAATAGGAGGGAGGCCCATTCTGTGGCATATTATGAAAATATATGCTCATTATGGATTTTACGATTTTGTGTTGGCGCTTGGGTATAAAGGGGATTCCATTCGCGATTACTTTTTGAAACATCGGTATTACGAATCGGATTTTGCGGTTGAAACTGGCGGGCTAAGGAAGATTGAGTTTTTAAGCAACGGTAAGCTAGAGCAAGACAATTTTCGTATTATCTTTGCCGAAACCGGCTTGGAAACGCCGCATGGAGAGCGCGTATTGATACTGCAAAAATATCTCAAAGACAGCGACTTGTTTATGGTAACCTACGGGGATGGTGTGGCAGATATTAATATTGAAAAACTGGTTGCCTTCCATAAGGCGCATGGGAAGATCGCAACCATTACGGGCGTACACCCTATCTCGCGGTGGGGGCTCGTAAATGCCAATGAAGACGGTACAGTAACAACATTGGATCAAAAGCCAATGCTCTATGATTACGTGAATGGCGGTTTTATGGTGTTCGACAAACGATTCTTCGAATTTTTGAAGCCAGGCGACATGATTGAAGACTCTTTGGCGCGGCTTATTCCGCAGCAGCAATTGGCCCTCTTTAAACACGAAGGGTTTTGGTATGGCATGGACACGTATCGCGATTTTTTGGTGTTGAACGAGCTTTGGGCAAAAGATCCAAAATGGAAAGTATGGAAATAAATCCCGTTAGAAATGCGATTGTCATACGCTATAAACGGGACACAAAAACATGATGCAAGGGAATATTTCTAACGGGATAAATCTCAAAGGCAAAACAGTTTTGGTCACTGGAGGCGCGGGGTTTATCGGCAGCCATGTGGTGGATCGGCTTGTTGAAGAAGGCGCCCGCGTTGTTGTGTTGGACAATTTGTCTTCCGGAAGCAAGGAAAACCTGAATTCCAAAGCCGTGTTCTATCAGGCAGATGTGAAAGACATGCAGGAGGTGCGAGGTATAATCCAAAAGGAAGCGCCCTCGGCAGTTTTCCATTTGGCTGCCCAACCTCTTGTGGAGACCGCGTACGAAAACCCTTTAGAGACGCTCGAGGTGAATTTTATGGGTACTGTGCATGTGCTGGAAGCTTGCAGACTAAATGGAAATCTCGAAGCAATTGTTGTGGTTTCTTCAGATAAGGCATACGGCAAATCGAAAACATTGCCTTACGCAGAAGATATGCCGGTCGGGGGAGACCACCCGTACGAAGTTTCAAAGGCGGCCGGCGATCTGACGGCCCAGAGTTATTTTAAAACTTATGGAATGCCAGTGGCTATTGCGAGATTCGGCAATACCTTTGGGCCGCGCGACCGGAATTGGGGGAGAATTATTCCAGATTGTTTCCAGGCCATTTTGAAGAATAAAGAGCTGGTTATACGGAGCGACGGGAAAATGGTGCGGGAGTATGTGTATGCAAAAGACGTGGCAGAAGCATGCTTCAGGCTTGCTCAGCACATTGAGAGTAGTAAGGGAGGGGCGTTCAATTTTGGAAGCGACAATATCTTAAACGTGCTTGAGGTTGTGCAGGAGATAGAAAAGATATTGGAAGTAAAAATTCCTTATAAAATATTGAACACCGCCAAGAACGAAATCCCCAAGCAGTATTTGGATTGGAGCAAAGCAAAACGCATGCTCGCCTGGCAGCCAAAGTATACCTTCGCCCAAGGCATCCGCGAATCCTTTGAGTGGTATAAAGAGAATATGATGCACTTTGAAAAATAAAAGAACCCACCTGAAGCTTTGGAAAGCTAAAGGTGGGCTTGGGAGGCGAGGCGGCATAGAGAAAATGTCAAGTAGAAAAGATGGGTATTGTATGATATAAAGTTCCTATGGACAAGTCCTTGATGACAAATGAAAATACAGAATTTCGCAGCAAGGTTTTGTCGACGTTGAGAGCTCTTAAGTTTGACAGGGGCAGCAAGCTGATGATTCCGATTTATAACAAAGAGGAAGTGGTAGCTCATTTGGTGCCATTGACCGCGGATTTTACCAACGAAGAGGTGAAGCTTCTTGCCGAATGGCGGGAAGCAAACGCCCAATGGTTCCCTTCGCAATTTAAAGTTACAGAAGAAGGAACAAAAAAGTGGGTGCAAGCCCAAGTGATTGAAGCTGAAGACCGGATCTTGTTTTGGATTCAAGCTTTAGACGGTTCTTTGCTCGGTCACATAGGTCTTTACCGATTCGATTTTGAAGACCGTTCATGCGAGATTGACAACGTCATGAGAGGAAAGCAAGATGCAATGCCGGGGATTATGACCATGGCGCTTAAGAGTTTATTGCACTGGTCATTCACTACCTTAGAGCTTCAAGCTCTTACGTTGCGGGTATTTTCTGATAACGAAAGAGCAATAGTTTTGTATCAACGGTGCGGGTTTGAAAAGGTAAGAGATATACCACTCAAGAAAGTGGTGAGCGAAACCATGACCCAGTGGGTGGAGAGCGAAAACGGCTCTGAAGAAAAAGTCGAACGATATTTTAGACAGTTTCGCATAACAAAACTAAAGTACGATACGCAGAACAAATAAAAATAAATATATGAACGAGAAACACATCATAGACAAAATGATACTTACTGCTGGGCCATCTATAACCCAGAAAGAAATTGATTATGTTATGGACGCCGTGAAAAACGGCTGGTATGAGAATTGGAACGGCTACCTCAAAAAGTTTGAGCAAAAATTTGCTGAATACGTGGGAACAAAATATGCCATAGCCACGTCTTCTTGCACGGGAGCTATGCATATAGCGTTGGCAGCCTTGCGCGTAGGAAGGGGCGATGAAATTATTGTTCCTGAAACAACCTGGGGGGGGACGGCTGCTGTCGTAACGTATGTGGGCGCCACGCCTGTTTTTGTGGATATTGAAAGAGATACGTGGACCATGGATCCTGAAAGCTTAAAAAAGGCGATAACTCCGAAAACAAAAGGGATCCTTTCTGTGCATTTATATGGCCATCCCGCCAATATGGACGAAATCACACGCATCGCGAAAGAGCATGGCCTCTTTATCTTGGAAGACGCGGCTCCCTCTATTGGTTCAGAATACAAGGGCAGGAAGACAGGAAGCTTGGGAGACGCGGCGGCCTTTAGTTTTCAAGGAGCAAAATTATTGGTTACGGGAGAAGGAGGAATGCTGGTAACAAGCGATGAGAATATATATGAACGAGCATGTTTCTTGGCTGATCAGGGCAGAGATTCTCATAGGCAATTTTACATAAATGAAATCTCGTATAAATACAAGATGTCTAACATTCAAGCTGCTCTCGGTTTGGCGCAGCTGGAAAGGATAAACGAGCTGCTGGAGAAGAAAAGGCGTATTTATGAATGGTATACATCCAGTCTTGGAGGGAAGAAAGGCATTACCTTAAGTGCGGAGAAAGACTGGGCCAAAACCAATCACTGGATGTCTTCTATACTTTTAGAAGATACCGTTCAAATCGACAGGGAAGAATTGAGGGCAAAATTGAAAGAGAGAAATATAGATACACGGCCTATTTTCCCTCCGATAAGCAACTTTCCTATGTTTACAAAGGGTAAGAACCCGGTTGCTGAATTTGTGGGGCAGAGAGGGATTAATCTTCCGAGCCCAATGACCTTAACCAAAGAACAGGCAGATTATGTCGCAGAGAATGTGCTGGATTTAACTGGAGTTTCGTAAATGGATTATAGCAGTTTGGCAAAACAGATCCGGCAGAATATCGTGCGTATGGCTTTTTTGGCCAAAAATTCTCATGTGGCTTGTGCCTTGTCGTGCGCCGATATTCTTACGGTCTTGTATTTCGGCATCTTATCAATAGATCCGAAAAATCCTCAGGGGCCGCGCGACCGGTCTATTCTAAGCAAAGGGCACGCGGCATCGGCTTTGTACGCTACGCTCGCCCAGCGAGGATTTTTCCCTGCGGAGGTTCTTGATTCCTATTGTAAAGATGGAGGAATGCTGCCGGGACATTGCACAAAGGACTGTGTGCCTGGCGTTGAAGTTTCCACAGGATCTCTTGGCCACGGCTTGTCTATTGGAGCCGGCATGGCGCTTGCTGAAAAGAGGGGCAATGGAAAGGAGCGAGTATTTGTGCTTTTGAGCGATGGAGAATGTGACGAAGGTGCCTTGTGGGAAGCGGCACTCTTTGCCAGCCATCATGAGCTGGACAATCTTGTTGCTATTGTAGACTACAATAAGTTTCAGGGCTTTGGAAAAACAAGCGATATTTTGAACTTGGAACCTTTCCAGGAAAAGTGGGAAGGCTTTGGCTGGGCTGTAGTAAGCGTAGACGGGCATAACTATGAGGAACTCGAGCGAGCGCTGAAAGCTATTCCGCAAGAGCAGAGGAAACCCACAGTGCTTGTGGCGCATACCATAAACGGGAAGGGAGTATCGTATATGGAAAATAAGTTAGAGTGGCACTATAAATCGCCAAACGAAGAACAATATCAGCAGGCGCTAGAAGAAATTCGATCTCTATGAGAAAAGCGTTTTGCGACAGTTTACTTGAAACGGCAGAAAAAGACGAAAGTGTTATTCTTATTACCAACGATTTGGGGTTTTCTGTGTTGGAGCCGTTTGAACAAAAATTTGCCAAACGCTTTTTGAACGTGGGAGTCGCAGAACAGAATATGATTGGTGTCGCGGCAGGGCTTGCGCTTTCAGCGAAAAAAGTTTTCGTGTATTCCATTGTGCCTTTTGTTACCATGCGCTGTTTTGAGCAGATTCGAAATGATATATGTTCTGCAAATTTGCCCGTTGTATTGGTTGGAGTGGGAGGCGGCTTATCATACGGCACCGCAGGTCTTACCCACCATTCTTTAAACGACATTGCGATTATGAGAAGTCTGCCAAATATGGAGGTTTTTTGTCCGGGAGATCCTGCAGAAACGCGGGCAGTTATGGCGTATCTTGCTATATCGCAAAACCCTGCATATCTGCGTATTGGGAAAGGAAATGATCCTATGGTGTATGAGAAGACACCTGATTTTACGCCTGGAAAGGCAATTCTTCTGCAGGATGGGAGCGATATTAGCATTTTCGCAACGGGGAATATTTTATGGAATGCGAGAGAAGCTGCAAAGATTCTCGGCCAAACTGGGTTGAGTGTGCGTTTGCTCAGCATGCCAAGCGTGAAACCCATTGATGAAGAGGCAATACACAAAGCGTCGCGAGAGACGAAGGCCATTTTCTCTATTGAAGAACACAGTATTATCGGCGGGTTAGGAGGGGCAGTTGCCGAAACGGTGGCAGAGTATAAAGATGCAAAGCCGTTTTTTGCGCGTATTGGATTTCCGGACAGCTTTTGCAAAGAGGTTGGGAGCCAGGAATATCTGCGGCAAGCATACGGATTATCAGCGCAAGCGATAGCAGAACGCGTCCAGAACCTTATAAAGGGTATTCTATGAAAACAGAGAAACAATTGCGAAAAGAAATTTTAAATCTGACAAAAGAATTTTATCGGGCGCGAAAACAGCAAGAGCCGTTTATCCCCGGGGAAACGCAGATTAGCTATGGTGGTCGCGTGTACAACGAAAAAGAAATGATGAATTTGGTAGATGCTGCTTTGGATTTTTGGCTTTCCATGGGCAGATTTGCAGAGCAATTCGAAAAAGAATTTGCCTCGTTCCTCGGAGTAAAGTATTGTTTACTCACAAATTCTGGGTCTTCTGCAAACCTGCTTGCTGTTTCGGCGCTCACTTCTCCAAAACTGGGGGAAAGGCGGCTGAAGCCGGGTGATGAAGTTATCACCACTGCGTGCGGATTTCCTACCACACTCAATCCCATTGTGCAGAATAATCTTGTTCCTGTTTTTCTCGATGTTGAGCTCGACACGTATAATATTAAGGTTGGAGATATTGAAAAGGCGCTTTCTCCAAAAACAAAGGCAATTTTTGTGGCTCACGGTCTTGGCAATCCCGCGAACCTTCGGGAGCTTGGGCGTATCGCAAAGAAATATAATCTATGGCTTATTGAAGACAATTGCGATGCCGTAGGATCGAAGTATCAGGGAAAGTACACGGGAACCTTTGGCGATATTGCTACCTGCAGTTTTTACGCAAGCCACCATATGACTATGGGGGAAGGAGGCGCGGTGCTCACGAGCAACGGAACACTCAAGAAGATTATTGCTTCTTTTCGAGATTGGGGCAGGGAGTTCGACGAACCTGGAATGCAAACCGACCGGTTTTCCTCGAAAGTGGGAGAATTGCCTTTCGGATACGATCGCAGGTACATCTTTTCCCATATCGGATACAATCTAAAGATTACTGATCTACAGCCTGCTATTGGTTTGGCGCAGCTCGAAAAGCTGCCCTCGTTTATAGAAGCACGGAAAAAGAATTTTGCCGCGCTTAAAAAAGCTCTTGAGCCCTATAGCGGGTTTCTTGCTTTTCCCCGGCAAGAAAAAGAGGCAGATCCCTGCTGGTTTGGCTTTCCGATGCTTGTAAAGCAGACTGCTCCTTTCACCAGAAAAGAAATGGTGGAGTTTTTGGAAGAGCGGAAAGTCATGACGCGTATGTTCTTGGGCGGCAATCTTTTAAAGCAGCCCGCGTACAAAGACATACAATATCGGGTTTTCGATTCTCTAAGCAACACCGATTCGATTATGGAGCATTTGCTGTGGATTGGCGTCTATCCTGGCATCACGAAAGAAAAAATGCGCTATATGACTGGCGTACTGCTGGGGTTTTTTGGAGCCGTATAGAGATAAGATGCATGAAGAATAAAGTAGCTGTTGCTATCCCAACATATAACAGACTTGCGTATCTCAAAGAATGTATCGAAAGTATCCTGAACCAGATGTTTCAGGATTTCTCTCTTTTTGTATTTGATAACGCTTCAGACGAGCCGGTCGAACAGGAACTGCAAAAGTACCAAGACGAGAGGTTGCATTTTATCGGCAGCACTCAAAATACAGGACCTGTCGGAAATATTAACCGTATTTTGGAGTATCCCTTCGATTCAGAATACGTAGCCATATTTCATGATGATGATGCGATGCATCCAAAAAAACTTGAGCTGCAGAGTTCTTTTTTGGACGCCCATCAGGATGTGCTATTTGTAGCTTCAGATTTCAATGAGGTTTCAGACAAAACTATTCACGCTTTTGCAGGTTTTGACGAGAACAACGTAAAGAGCGCTATGTATAAAAATCCCTATGAGTTTGTGCGAGCGGAGATGTCGTGGTTGCGGTGTGCGTTTGGTTCAGTTATGTATAGAAAAAACGCTTTTCTTGCTGGTCGAATGCAGGCGGACAAGTTTTCAGAGTTTGCCGATTTGGTGTTCCTTATGGGAATTTCCAAAAAAGGGCCTTGTGCTTTCTTGAAAGCTCCCTTGATGAATTATCGCATTCACCCCGGGCAAAACAGAGTGCTTGGTCAAGAATACGAACAAGGCGCTATGGAAATGCTTTCTTTTTGCAGAGAAAGCCTGCCTGCTGCGTTAGATAAGAAGGATGAAATGCTGCTTCGCAGATATTCTGTCAATTTCTTGCTTAGGGCTTGCGCCCATATCAACAAAGGATTTTTTTATTCACTGCGATTTCTACAAAAGTGCCATCAGCAACAGTTTATCCGATACAGAGATTTTCGATATATTGATGCGCACGGATTGGTTTCTGCAGTAAGCATAGTATTAAAAAGCAAAAAAATAATTAGCGCAGCACGATGGGCGAGAAGTTTGTTTCGATTATAGTCCCTTGCTTCAACGAGGAGCGGCATATTGCAGAGTGTTTGGATTCGATACTTGCAAATAACTATCCTGCAGGGAAGGCGGAGATTTTAGTAGTGGATGGAATGAGCAAGGATCGCACGCGAGAAATCATACAAAGGTACTCTATACCCAATACTCAATACTCTATACGTCTCCTAGATAATCCAAAAGTTATCACACCCGCGGCAATGAATATTGGGATTCAGGCAGCGAAGGGAGACGTGATTATCAAGATGGACGCACACTGCGTATATGCGAAAGATTACATCTCAAAGTGTGTCCGGCACCTGCGGGAATCCAACGCTGATAATGTGGGTGGGGTTCTAAAAGCCGTTCCCCCTAAAAATACTCTTATGGCGAAAGCCATAGCCCTTTCTCTTTCGCATGTATTTGGGGTAGGGGGTTCCTATTTCAGGACGGGCGCGGACCAGCCAAGAGAAGTAGACACCGTTGCCTTTGGTTGCTATCGCAGAGAAGTCTTTGAGAAGATCGGCCCGTATGATGAACGGATGGAAAAAACCGAGGATCTAGAGTTGAATTATCGGTTAGGAAAGGCAGGAGGGAGAATAATGTTGTTCCCCGATATTAAGGCCGTATATTATCCTTCATCTGACACGCTGGGTTCATTTTTCCGTCACAACTTTACCGATGGCATCTGGGCGACTTATCCTCTGAAATATGGCTTCAAAGTTTCCTTGCGACATCTTATTCCCTTAATTTTTGTTCTAACCCTCCCAGTAAGTATCTGGCTCTACATTCCGGTCTCCTTGTTTTTCTCCTTAAAAATTGCGATAGTAGAGAACAACGTTGCATTATTTCTTGTTCTGCCGTTCGTTTTCGCAGCTCGTCATATCGGGTACGGCTTGGGATCTTTAGTTGGTCTCGCAAAAATAATTCTATGACTACACAAGAACTCCTGCAACGGTTAGAAGCTCTCAATGAGAAGGCAAGCTCAGAATGGCTCGCGTCTTTGGAAGAGAGAAAGCGCAAAGAAATTGAGTTTCACAACGTTGATAAGGCGGGTAAAGAAAACGTCTCTCAAGATATCTATGAGAAAATTCATGAAAACGCAAAGTTTTACAAAACAACCCAGTTGAGCGGCGAGTATATAAACGACTGGATTGCGCGTCATTCTAGGGGCAAGATATTTCTTGACTATGCGTGCGGCAATGGGACCAATGCCATAAAGGCGGCAAAAGCAGGGGCCGAGCTTGCTATTGGTTTGGATATCAGCGATGTTTCCATAGCGAACGCCCGGGCGCTTGCGCAAAAGGAAGGAGTTTCAAGAAATACGTATTTTGTCCAAGGCGATTGCGAAAATACCGGTCTCCCGGACAACTGCATTGATGTAGTTCTTTGCGCCGGCATGCTGCACCATTTGGATTTAAGTTACGCTTTTCCCGAATTGAGAAGGATTATAAAAAAAGGTGGAGTGATACTGGCGGTTGAAGCGCTGGACTGCAATCCCGCTATTAAGGCCTATCGCATGCTTACCCCTCATTTGCGCACCGATTGGGAAAAACGCCACATTCTTTCCTACAAAGAGATTGCCTTTGCAAGAAGGTTCTTTGAGGTCAAAGAGATTAAGCATTGGCATTTGTTTAGCATTTTGGGTGCGTATGTGCCTTCCGGTCTGGCTTTTCTCAATACCTTGGACAAATTCGTACTCAACCTCCCCCTAATTAAGTTGATGTCGTGGATGTTCACCTTTGAGCTGCACAAAGAGTAGAAATTTGACATTCTCACTCTTTTGTGCTTCTATAAGATGCAGAGGATTGAGTAACCTCTAATCTGCTGCAGGAGGCAGACAGTGGGTAGTGAAGGGGTTCACGTGTGCAACGTGGACCCCTTATCTTATAAGAATTGTTTTTGCGAGAGAAAATGGGTAAGATTGAACATATTGTATGGAAGAAAGGAAGCGAAGGGAAATTGAATATTATGACGCTGAAGCGGTCCGCCAAAGAGTAAGCAGTTTTGTGCCTTCGGCTTTGGGAAGTTATCAATTTTTGTACAAAGTTGCGACACCCTGGATAAAGGGCAAAAAAGTGCTGGACTACGGATGTGGCGATGGCCGGCATACGCAGTTTCTCGCCGAACATGCGAAAGAAGTGATAGGAATTGATTTGTCAGAGAGATCTTTGGAAATAGCAAAGAAGATTGCGGTGCGAGAAGGTGTAGAGGAGAAAGTGAAGTTTTTGAAAATGGACTGCGAGGCAATGGAGTTTCCTGACAATTCGTTTGACGTAGTATTTGACGGCGGCACGTTTTCTTCTCTGGATTTTGAAAAGGCGATAGGAGAAATTATGCGCGTGCTGCAGCCGGACGGAGCGCTCGTGGGCATCGAAACGTTTGGGCACAATCCTTTGACAAATGCAAAGCGGGTGCTGAACCGCCTTACGGGCAAGAGAACGGCATGGGCCGCCTCGCACATCGTGCAGCAAAAAGAACTTGAGCGTTTAAGGCAGAATTTTGAGCAAATTGAGGTTTTCTATTTCCATCTTATTTCTTTGTCCGCGTTTCCGTTGCTCGATTTACCAGGAGGGCGCCTTGTGCTACGATTGCTTGAAGGAATTGATAACTTACTCCTGCACATTCCTTTTCTGCAAAAGTACTCGTTCAAAGTAGTATTCTTGTGCAAAGACCCACGATATGGTAAAAAGATTACTTGATCTCGTACTCTCTTCTATCGGACTGTTTCTCGCCTCGCCTTTTCTTCTTATCATTGCGCTTGCAATAAAGCTGGATTTGCCGGGGCCTGTATTTTACAGAGGCGTGCGGGTAGGGAAGCATGGAAAACAGTTTCGCATGTTTAAGTTTCGCAGCATGGTAGCAAACGCAGACAAAATCGGAGGGCCATCAACAGCAGGAGATGATCCTCGGCTTACTCCTGTAGGGAAGCTTTTGAAGAAATATCAGTTGGACGAACTTCCCCAGCTTTTCAATGTGCTGAGAGGCGAGATGAGTATTGTGGGGCCGAGGCCTGAGGTTCCTTTGTATGTGGATATGATGACAGAAGAGGAGAAACGTGTTATTCTCTCTGTGCGGCCGGGGATGACGGACTGGGCTTCTTTGTGGAATTTTCACGAAGGGGAAATTTTGCGGGGAAGCAAGGATCCGGAAAAAACATATCAGGAGAAAATTCGGCCCGAAAAAATCCGCCTGCAGATGAAGTACGTGAAAGAACGAAATCTTTGGGTGGACTTAAAAATTATTGTCAAGACGGTTCTGGAGATATTTCAATGACAGCCAATGAATACAACAACATAGCGAACGACGCTCGGAAAAAAGTGCTTGAGATGATTTATCGGGCTCAATCGAGTCATCTTGGAAGCAATTTTAGTTGCATTGATATCTTGAGCGTTCTTTTTGAACGGATGGATTTAAAGAAAGATAAGTTTATTGCAAGTAAGGGTTGGGTTGCAGCTTCCGTGTATTATTTTCTTTCCCAAAAGGGTGTTATACCCGAGGCGGATTTGGAACGATATTGTCAGCCGGGCGAAGAGAAGTACATCGGTCTCGTTGAGCCAAGAGGAGTATTCGGTATGGAATTTGCGGGAGGGAGTATGGGGTATGGCTTGCCTGCTGGCGTTGGTTTTGCGCTCGCAAAAAGATTAAACAGAGAGGAGGGGAATATTCACGTACTTATGTCAGACGGAGAGATGCAAACAGGAACGACATGGGAATCGGTGCTTATTGCTAAACACCACAATCTTTCCAATGTGGTGGTTTGGGTGGACAACAATCGCCTGCAGGCGATGGGAGAAACAAAAGCTATCCTCAACGTGGAGCCTATAGATGAGCGCGTGCGATTGTTCGGGTGGGACGTCCAGCGAATAGACGGTCATGATTTTCTCGCTACTGAGTCTGTCTTCCAGAAACTTGGAGGATCTTCACCGCATATGATTGTATGCGACACGGTGAAAGGGAAAGGGTGGAAGCGAGCGGAACATAACAATCTTTATCATTATAAGAACATTTCCGAGGAAGAATTTACCGAAGCAATGCAAGAATTATCAGCTTCCCATGGGTGAAATAATCCAACAACAGGATAATCGGCGAGCGTTTATTGACACGCTCTGCGAACTGGCTGAAAAAGACAAGAACATCGTTTTTATTATCCCGGATGTCGGGTTTAACTATGCAGAGAAATTCCAGAAATTGTATCCGGAGCGTTTTTTCAATTTCGGCGTGACAGAAGCAAGCTCAACCATTATTGCAGCCGCCCTGGCTTTGGACGGAAAGAAACCCTATCTTTATTCCATGATCAATTTTGTTACGTTCCGCGTGCACGAAATGTTACGCAACGCCGTGTGTATGCACCAGGCAAATGTCAAAATACTCGGAGTAAAGGGATCTGAAAAATACAAACTTTTGGGCTTTAGCCATAATCTTCTTGCCGAAGACGAGGAGATAGATTTTTTGAATAAGTTGCCTGGCATGAAAACGTATATTCCCCAAACCCCAGAAGAAACAAGGAATATTATTTTGGAAACGTACCAGTCGCCAACTCCTGCTTACATTAGATTGTAAAAGCGCGAGGACAAGAATTTGTCAAATTGCGGAGGGGAGGTGTGTGAGGTATAATTTTGCTATATGGCAAGATCTGCTTTTGGAGCTTTGGGCCGCGAGGTTCGAACAAGGAATATTTCCAAACGTATCCAAAAAACAGTCCTCTCGCCGATTAAAGAGATGTCGCTTTTGGCTGACGAGGCTGGAGGGGATATTATCTCTTTTGGTCAAGGCATCCCATACTTTGATACGCCAGAGTATATTAAAGACGGCATCCGCGCCGCCCTGCAAGAAAAAGATACGGCGCGCTATACGTTAGAGCCCGGCATTACCGAACTGCGAGAGCTTATCGCAAAAGATTTAATGACGCGCAAGGGGATTCAAGGCGTCAATTTCAGGCGCGAAGTTATGGTAAACAGCGGCTGCCAAGAGGCGATTATGTGCGCTCTGGCCACGCTTATTGATGAGGGCGACGAGGTGCTTTTGCTTTCGCCTTCCTTCGCTTCCTATTCAGAACAGATTCTCCAACTTGGCGGCACACCCGTGTTTGTGCCGCTGGAGGAGGAGCGTGGCTGGCGCTTGAATACGCAAGCGGTACGCGACGCGATAAGCAAGAAAACGAAAGCGATTTTGTTTTCCCATCCGTCAAACCCCACAGGCACTGTTTTTACCAAAGAAGAGCTGAGGAGTTTAACTGATATTGCCAAAGAAAACGATTTAGTGGTGATTGTTGACGAAACATACGATTTTCTTACCTACGAAGGCATTGAGCATGTTTCGCCAGCTTCTTTTCCCGACATTCGAGACCGCGTGATTCTGTGCGGGAGTTTTTCCAAAAAGTACGCGCTTACCGGTTACCGAGTGGGGTATGCGTTTGCCGAGCAGGGGATTATGGATCATATGCTCAAAGTGCACGACGCCCTGCAGATTTGCGCGCCCGCCATTTCTCAAAAGGCCGCCATTGCCGCGTTGCGCGGAGATCAGAAAAGCGTTGCAGAATTCAGGGAGAAGCTTGGAGAGAATCGCGAACGTATGTGTCAGAAATTGGACGAACTCTCCGATTTTTTTGAATACCAAAAACCAGATGGTGCTTATTATATCCTTGCCAAGGTGGAAAAACCGCAGATGCCTTCGGTTGAGCTCGCGATAAAAATTCTCCGAGAGGCCAAAGTGATTACCATCCCCGGAATTGCGTTTGGGCCCGCGGGCGAAGGCCACTTGCGGTTCTCTTTTGCCTGCAGTCCCGAGGAGATTGAAGAGGGTTTCCGCCGTCTTGCAAACTGGTTCAAGGCCCTTTAGGAGATGAGGATGGATAAGACCGTGCGATCCGAACCGAATGTTTCCGGGTTCTCTTTCGCCTTTTGGGCGGAAAATGCATCCAACGTCGATGTATTTCCTTTCCGAAGTAGGTTTACGAATTCGGGGAATTGGAAATACGGCTCAAAACCATCGGAGTATAACACGATAAGATCTTCAGAATGGACGCGTACGGTGCCTATTCTGTAATACAACGCGGCCTCTTGCTCTCCGGTAAAAGCGCCGTATCCTGATCCGTTAGAATTATTGCGCAGTTCTTTTTTTATCAATTCTCGTCTCTCTCTTACGTCTTCCATCTGCATGTAAGGAGCAATTATTGGTTTGAGTGTGTTTTCCGTTTGAAACAAGAGCTCGTTATTTTTATTGAACAAAGCGAGGCCGCAATCGCTGAGATACCCATAGAGAAGAGCGGAGCGAGAGATTGTCGCGGCAACGCCTACGCAGTCAAAAAAGTCCCGCTCCCGATAATTGATGGCGCTCTTGGTCATCCCCTCGTTTTCGTTCATCTCGCGGATTCTGTCGTTTGCGAAGTTGAGTGCTTCGCGGATTGTTTCTTCCTGCGGATTCGCGCCTTTCTCAAATTCTTTTTCGAGATACTCAAGGATACTCTGACAGAAAATTTGAGCCGCGGCTCTCGCGCCCGCAGGATAAGAATAGCGCAGATCTTCAGCTACATATCGTGTGACGCCGTCTGCAACTGAAAAAATGGGGTACTTTTCTGAAGCCAAAAAATAATCCTCGTTGGGCTTTCGATTGAATTTAACGGCATCCGTGTAGGTGGCGGAAAATGTGCGCATACGAGCTGATTATACCTGCGGCGTAGCTCGAATGAAAGAGCCCCCGACACGGTCGTGCGGTGTCGGGGGCTTTGCAGTTGCGAGACGGTGGCGTTCGTTTAGAACACGAGCGCTATCGCTGTTGCTTCAGCCTGCTTTATATAGTTGGTTGCTGCGATTTGTTTCTCTGCGGCGCGCGCCGAGAGCAGAAGGCCTGCGAGTCCGCCGAGTTTAAACTCAGCAAGAAGTGTGCGGCAGGCTTCCTCACCGCTCGAGGTCTCCACGGATTTCGGCATCATACCGTCCGTGACGAGTAAGAGAGTGCTTACCTCTTCGAGGGGGAGAGCCCATTCTTGAAGCAGGTGGACGAGCGCGTCTTGCCCGTTGAGGATACCGTATCCTTGCGGACTTGCAGGATTGTTGGCATCTCGGCGTCTCGCATTGCGGAGCGGCTGGTAGAAGCGATTCCACATCTCACTCCGCACGGTGTCGCGATGTTCTTCTGGTACTTTTTCGAGGGTGAGTCCGAATAGTTCTCGCGCGACTTCGCGCTGGAGTCGTTTGATCTGAGCACGCATCTCTTCTTCATGGCGTTTGGCCTGGTTTGGCGTCACGAGAATTGTGTCACCTTTTAGCTCCACAATCGCCAGGCAGTTGCCTGCCTGTACTATGTTTACGCTTTTGTCATCAACCCATGCGAAGGCGAGAACGGCACCGGCAAGCTCTCCCGCGTCATCCAGCACGCCGGCATCTCGCTGTACCTTGCCAACCACCTTGTTTATATCCAGAACAAGGTTGCGAAGGTCGGGCGACGTTGTGTGGATATGAGCAAACCTCTCGCACGTTCGCGCTACCATTTCACCGCCCGACATCCCGTCAAACATCCGAGGAGGGGACTTTGGTGCGTATGGCGCGCTTGTGCCGTCGAGAACTCCGAAAACCCGGCTTCCCACCACGATGAGTCCGTCCTCGCGGTGTGGGGCGGAACCTTGATCATAGATTGTGCTGACCTTCAATTCCTTGCCTCCTTTGGTAACGAGCGGTTGATTGTAGCGAGAAAAGTGTATTATAAATTTTAACTTCTGTCAACCTTGCGGAGGGGGGGGGTTTGAGGTAGGATGAGGCATATCATGGAATACAAAGTGCGGTTTGCGAACCCGGCAAAACAGTATGCCGAGCATCGGGAAGAATTCATCAAGGCGTTTGACGACACGCTTTCTCGGGGCGCCATTGTCAACAAAGAAGAGCTTTGGCGATTTGAAGAGGAGTTTGCCAAATTCGTTGGTGTCAAATACGCGGTGGGCGTGAATTCAGGCACATCTGCGCTGGATGTGGCATTTCAGGCAGCCGGTATTGGTCCGGGAGACGAAGTAATCACCGTAGCTCACACTTTTATTGCAAGTATCTCAGTCATCTATTTGACTGGCGCCAAGCCCGTGCTCATTGACGTGGGGGAGGATTTTAATATGGATGTCAGTCAGATTGAGAAAGCGCTTACACCAAAAACTAAAGCGATTGAGCCCGTGCATTTGAACGGACGTCTGTGTGATATGGAGGTGATTATGGAAATTGCAAAGCGGAAGGGGTTGATAGTAATTGAAGATGCGGCGCAGTCGCTCGGAGCAACCTTAAAGATGGGGGACGGAAACGTGAAGTCGGCTGGGTCCTTTGGGCTCGTCGGATGTTTTAGTTTGTATTGGGCAAAAACGCTTGGCGGATTTGGAAATAACGGTATGGCAGTTACTGACGACCCCGAGATTGCGCAGAAAATGCGGCTGATGCGCTACAACGGAGAAAACCGAGAAGACCGAAAGTTTTATTATCACGCCCATAATTTTTTGATGGACAATGTGCACGCGGCGCTTCTGCAGGTAAAAATGAAATACCTCGCGCAATGGCTGGCACGCCGCAAAGAGATAGCCGAGCTTTATCGCAAAGAGCTTTCTACCGTGTCGCAGATCCGGCTTCCACACTTTAAGGATTCGCGTTTCTCTGACGTCTATACCAACTATGTGATTCGGGCGGAGCGCCGCGACGAGTTAAAGCAATATCTTCAAGAACAAGGCGTGGAAACGCTCGTTTCGTGGGATACCCCTATGTACCGTCAACCATTGATGCAGCCAAACGATATTTTTCTCCCCGCAACCGAGAATGTCTGCAAGGAGGTGCTTTCCTTGCCCATGTACCCAGAGCTCACGGATGAGGAAGTAAAGTATGCGGCCGATCAAGTTCGGAAGTTTTACTCGTAGTGAGCTCGTCGAACTATGAATCTTGGAAAATTCCAGAGGAAATTGCTTGAGCGCACGCGGAGAAGGCGTCTTGCGTTTTTTTTGACTATAGATATTGGTTCAATAATTGTGGCGGTAGTGCTGGCATTTCTCTTACGTTTTGAGGGCACAATCCCTTCACAGTATTTTCAAGGAGGATTGCAGGCGGCAATTGTTTTGGTGCTTATCTCTGTTGTCCCAGTGTTGCTTCTATCTCGGCTGTATTCTTTTACATGGGCTTACGTGAGCTTGGAGGATTTGCTGCTTTTGGGGCGAGCTTTGGCTTTAAGCGCCCTCATTACGGGAGCTCTCTTTGTGCTTCTGCGTAGCCAGGAATTTTTCCTCGGATTTCCGCGATCCGTACTGCTCATCACTTACGTGCTTTTGTTTTTGTTTATGGCTGGATTGCGTTTATCCAAACGCGCGTATCTCCAATGGAGCGCCGCCAGAAAGCAGGGGATAGGCAAGGAGCGAACGCTTATTGTGGGTGCGCGCGACGAAGGTGAGGAGATTCTGCGCAGTATGCTGCAGTCGCAAAAAAGTGCGTACGTTCCCCTTGGGTTTGTGGACACGCATCTCTCGCGGGTGGGAGCTACCATACACGGCGTGCGAATATTGGGAACTGTGGACGACCTTGTCAGAATCATTCCCGAGTACGGCGTGCAAACGCTCGTTATCGCGCTCCCCGAGCATGCCTCAGCTGATATACGCAAAGCGGTGGAATTGGGCAGGAAGGCAGGCCTGCAGAACATTCAGATTGTGCCCCCGCTTTCAGAATTGATAGGAGGTCAAATTTCCATACGAGAACTTCGTGGGGTGCAGGTGGAAGACCTTATGGGCAGAGAACAAGTTTCTTTGGATGCGCAGACGATTAAGCAATTTGTTGCAGATAAAAAAATACTGGTAACCGGAGCCGCGGGCTCCATTGGAGCCGAGCTCTGCCGCCAGATAGCAAGATTCTCGCCCGCCTCTTTGATTCTAGTAGATCAAGATGAAACCGGCATGTTTTGGATTGCGCGGGAACTGCGCGCCAGGTTTCCCCAGGCGCCTTTGGAGTCCTTTGTCGCAGATATTACAGACGAACAAAAAATGCGCTCCATACTTTCTCGGTATAAGCCAGAGATTATTTTTCATGCGGCAGCGTATAAGCACGTGCCCTTGATGGAAGAACAGGTAGACGAAGCCGTAAAGAACAACGTGTTTGGCGCGTTTGCGATAGCTTCTCTCGCCGTGGAACAAGGAACAGAAAAGTTTGTGTTCATTTCAACAGATAAAGCAGTGAATCCAAAGTCGGTAATGGGAGCTACGAAGCGCTTGGGCGAGATGATTTGCCAGATGCTGAACGGGAAAGACCATACCAAGTTCGTGTCGGTGAGATTCGGAAACGTGTTAGATAGTAGGGGAAGCGTTATCCCGATTTTCCGCGAGCAGATTAGGCGCGGAGGTCCTGTAACCGTAACGCATCCCGACATGCGGAGGTATTTTATGAGTACGCCTGAAGCATGCTTGTTGGTGCTCCAAGCCGCTGCCATAGGAGAGGGGGGGGAAGTGTTTGTGCTGGATATGGGTAAACCCGTGAAGATTCTTGACCTGGCAAAAGAAATGATACGACTCTCAGGATACGAGCCCGATAAAGACATTCCCATTGTGTTCACCGGCCCAAGGCCGGGAGAGAAATTTTTTGAAGATGTGCTTTCAGCAGAAGAGGGTACCGAAGCCACGAAACACGAGAAAATTTTTGTTGCAAAACTCTCGTCCGTAGAGGAACAGAAACTCCGTGAAGGATTGGAGCTGTTGCGAGAAAAAGTGTCTGTTGACGACAGGGAGGCGATTCTGCTTGCTCTCAAATCCATCGTGCCGAATTACGATTGACATAAACCTTGTTTTGTGATAGAATATTTATCATGAAACGCGTTGTTTTTGGATTTACATTTCTTTTGATTTTAACGCTTGCCATTGGAGCTGCGCCTGTTTTTGCGCAGGGTCAAGAGGCGAGTGAACAGGAGCGTATTCAAGAGCTCCAAGCCGTTGTGCTTCAACTGTTTAAACTTGTGGCAGAGTTGCAGCAGCAGATTTTCAATATACAAGCAGCGCGTATATCTGGCGTCCCCGCAGTAGCTACATCTATTTTGAGTTGCGGGCAGGCAGAAGTAACATGGGAAAAGGTTTCGGGGGCGACCGGATATGTGCTATATCGCAATGATAGCGAAGTGTACGACGGAAAAGATCTCAAGTTTTTGGATACAGGACTGATGCCAGGCGCTATGTATGCCTATACCGTACGCGCGAGAAACGCGGGCGGCCTCAGTGCGGCCTCTCCGGTACAAACAATTACCGTTCCTTCAGAGTGCCCGCCTTCCCCGCCCATTGTGTGGGCGCAGGCAGGAGTGTGCGGCGGAACCGTGCAGGTTTCGTGGAGCAGGCCAGTGGGAGCTGTGTTCTACGAGGTGTATCGGGGGAGCAAGCTGGTATTTAGCGGAAGCACGTTTTCTTTCCTCGATGGGGGATTGAGCGTTGGCAAAACCTACACCTACAAAGTGCGCGCCGGGAACGCGGGCGGATGGGGAGCGTTTTCAAAAGAGGTAAGCGCCACCTCTTCTGTCGTGTGCCCGCCTTTGGCTCCCGAAGCCCCAGAAGTGGGAAGCCCGCTTTTGCAGGATACTGCAAGCGAAGGAATTCTGAAGCTTACCATTCAAGGCAGTCCGTCGGGTGCCACAGCAAAGTCAGGAGAAGCTGGCGTAAACGTGTTGAGTTTCCGGGTAAGCTCCGTGCTTTCTTCCATGGTGGTGGAGCGCGTGGATGTTGAGTTTACGGACCGACCGTGGCTCTTTCTCTCTGACGTGGAACTTCGCGACGGCTCCAAGACCATTGCGCGCATGCAAGTCTCCGAGAATTCGTTTGCGCGTACGGATACAGACAGGTATCGTTTGAGCTTTACCGGATTATCGGTGCAGGTTTCAAAAGGAGGAAGCAAAACATTAACGGTGCGCGTTGTGGCAAAAGAAGATTTGCTTTTGGCAGAGCCACGGGCGCTTACCGTTGCAATACCCGAAAACAGTGTGCGAACAAGAGATCAAATTGGCGTGGTTCACACCGGCCCCGTTGCAGAGCAGGCAAACTCCTTTGCAAAGACCTTTTTCGTGAAGAAAAAGTAGGGCTGAGAGTCGTGGGGGTTGACAATTTCTTTGGTAGGAGTATAATGTTGAAATGAGTTCAGCGCAGTTTTACTGCCTGATCCCGTGAAACGGCAAAAGACCTCCCCTAGGCGAGGCCTTTTGCTTTTTATAAAGATATTGCTATGATGAAACTGAAACCGGGGGCTGAACTCATTAAGTTTCACAACAGGGGTTACCGCCCCGGTTTCATTTTGAGTATAATAGAGCAATGACATGGGAGAATTTGAGACATTAAAACAGCAGTTTCCGCGAGTGCGGCGAGGTGTGCCGCTCAAAAAGCATACGACGTTTCGCATTGGGGGGGCTGCCAAATATTTTTTTGCTGCGCGTACGAGCGACGAGCTCGAAAGCGCGGTACGGACCGCAAAGGAGTTGGAACTGCCTTTTTTCCTGTTGTCTGGAGGCAGCAATGTTTTAGTTTCTGACAATGGTTTTCCTGGCCTCGTGATACAAATTAAAAATTCAAAATTCAAAATTGAAAATTCTGCTGTGCGGGCTGAGGCAGGAGTGCAGATGGCGACGCTCGTGAAAGAAACAGGAAAGCGGGGATTGCAGGGATTGGAATGGGCGGGCGGATTGCCTGGCACTTTGGGAGGAGCTGTGCGGGGGAACGCGGGTGCTTTTGGAGGCGAGATAAAGGACTCTGTTTTGCGAGTGGAAGCGATTGATCAGAAAGGGAAACGCAGAATGTTTTCAAAAAAGCAGTGCAAATTTTCGTATCGTTCCTCCATTTTTAAAGAAAGGGGATATATTGTATTGTCAGCGACCTTGCAGTTAAAGAAGGGCGACAAGAAAAACATTCAGACAATTGCGAAAAAGCATATCCAGTACCGAAAGGAGAAGCATCCCTTAGAATATCCGAGCGCGGGAAGCATTTTTAAGAATTGCGATCTCGCGAAAACTCCAAAAAAAATGCAGGAGCACTTCAAAGACGTAATTAAGATGGATCCTTTCCCCGTAATTCCCACTGCAGTAATAATCGCGCGCGCGAATTTGCCCGGATTGCGCTGCGGCGGTGCGCAAGTTTCAGAAAAACATCCAAATTACATTGTGAATCGCGGAGACGCGCGCGCAAAAGACGTGTTGGAACTCATTGCGAAGGTAAAGCGCGAGATAAAAAACAAATTTGGAGTTGATTTGGAAGAAGAAATCACGATTTTATAGTTTTCCCCATTGACACGGGTTTTTGCAAATGAAAAAATAAAGGAAGAGAAGGTCGATGCGATACAAACGTTGCATATTGCAAAAACCAATGCCAGCAAGAAAAAGAAAGAGAGCTTCTGCGAAAGGAAAGAGTCGTAAGAGAACGACGAAGAAGAAGACGACCCGACGCAGAAGGAGAAGATAATTCTCTTTCCGAATCCCGCCCCGACGTTATGTCGGGGCGGATTTGTTTTTGCGCGAAAACGTGGTATACTCAAACCTTACAATGGCGCTCTTGGGCAACATCTTTAAAAAATCGCAGGATTCCTTTCTGAAGGAAGCACAGGAAATTGTTTTGCGTATAAACGTGCTGGAGTCGGAATTTGAGAAACTCAGTTCAGAAGCGCTCAAAGCAAAAACGCAAGAACTCAAAGAAAAACTTGAAGCAGGGGCTTCTCTTGCTGACTTGCTTCCCGTTGCATTTGCACTCATTCGCGAATCCTCAAAACGCACGCTCGGCCAGCGGCATTTTGACGTGCAGCTGGTGGGAGGCATAGTGCTCCACGCAGGCAAGATCGCGGAAATGAAAACGGGCGAAGGGAAAACGCTCGTTGCCACCTTGCCTGCGTACCTCAACGCGCTGGAAGAGAAAGGAGTACACGTGGTTACGGTAAACGATTATTTGGCAAAGCGTGACGCCGTGTGGATGGGACAGATTTATTATACGCTCGGAATGAGCGTGGGGTGCATTGTGCACGACGCTTCCTATATATACGATCCCGCATTCGCGCAAGAAAACGCAGAGAGAGATGAGGCGCGCGACACTCTCGGTAGTTTTCGAGTTGAAGACACATATCTGCGGCCCGTGTCGCGCAAGGAAGCATACGCGGCAGACATTACCTATGGCACGAACAATGAGTTCGGATTTGATTTTCTGCGCGACAACATGGTGTACGATTTGAGTCAGCAGACGCAGCCCCGCCTGCGCGGGCAGGGAGGACATCACTTTGCCATTATCGACGAGGTAGATTCCATTTTGATTGACGAGGCAAGAACTCCCTTGATTATTTCAGCTCCCGACGAAGAGAGTTCTTCTTGGTACAGGGATTTTGCGAAAATAACGCCCCAGCTCAAAAAGGATACGGACTACGAAGTAGATGAAAAGCTGAAAGCCGTAACTATTACGGACGCTGGCATCAATAAAGTGGAAGGGCTTTTGGGTGTGCAGAATATTTATGAAGAACGGGGAATGAAATATGTTCGCCATTTGGAGAACGCCCTGCGCGCGCAAGCATTGTTTCAGAGAGATCGAGATTATGTGGTGCGCCAAGGCCAGGTGGTAATTATTGATGAATTCACGGGCCGCTTGCTTCCCGGGCGCCGGTATTCAGCTGGATTGCATCAGGCACTGGAAGCGAAAGAAGGAGTTCAGGTACAGCCAGAGTCGCTCACGTTGGCCTCTGTGACGTTTCAGAATTATTTTAGAATGTACAAAAAACTTGCGGGGATGACCGGAACTGCTTTTACGTCAGAAGAAGAGTTTTATAGTGTGTATGGTTTGGAAGTGAAGGTGGTTCCCACGAATAAACCCATGATCAGGCAGGATTTGTCAGATCGCATTTACCGGACAGAACAGGGAAAATTTCGCGCCGTGGTCCGGGAAATTAAAGCGCGGCACGAAAAGGGCCAGCCCCTGCTTGTGGGCACCGTGTCTATACAGAAAAACGAGTATCTCGGCAAATTGCTCCAAACAGAAGGAATTCCCCATAACATTCTCAACGCAAAACACCATGAACAGGAAGCGCAGATTATTGCGCAAGCCGGGCGTTTGGGAGCTGTAACCGTGGCAACCAATATGGCTGGTCGCGGTGTGGATATTGTCTTGGGCGGGAATCCGCCAAGCGAGGAGGAGGCGACAAAAGTGAAAGAAATGGGTGGCCTGCATGTAATTGGCACCGAACGCCACGAAGCTCGGAGAATAGACAACCAGCTGAGGGGGCGGGCAGGCAGACAAGGGGATCCTGGCTCCACGCAATTCTTTGTTTCCATGGAAGACGATTTGATGCGTATTTTCGGGGGAGAGCGCATCAAAGGGTTGATGGAAAAACTCCGTATGCCAGAAGACGAGTCTATTGAGAATAGAATACTTTCGAACGCGCTTGAGTCGGCGCAGTCCAAAATTGAGGGTTTTCATTTTGACGCGAGAAAGCACGTATTGCAGTATGATGATGTGTTAAACAAGCACCGAGACGCTTTGTATCGCCAACGCCGCGAAATTTTAGAGAAAGCAGAAAAGGGAGAGCTGAGAGAATATATAATACATATGGCAGGGGAGCACGGTGTCTCTAAAGACGATTACGAGAAGAAAGAGCGGGAGTTGGGCGAGGAAAATATGCGGCAAGCGGAAAAAATTGTCGCCTTGCGCGCCATTGACTCTTTGTGGGTGGGGCATTTGGAAGAAATGGAACATTTGCGAGATTCTGTGCGTTTACGCGCCTATGGTCAGCGCGATCCCTTGGTGGAATATAAGACCGAAGGACATCGTATGTTCCAGCAGTTGTTGAGCGCCGTGGAGGAAACCATTGCAAAAACTCTTATGCAGGTGCAGCTTGCGCCCCAAGCAACCCCTCCCATTCAGCAAAATGTGAGTTATTCCAGCCCGGCGAATATGTCTGCTTCAGCTGTGGGTGCGGCCGCCTCCGTCCGCCCCGGGCGGACTTCGGCGGCTCAAAAGGTGGGGCGTAACAACCCCTGCCCCTGCGGAGCGACCCATCCCGATGGTCGTCCAATGAAGTACAAGCATTGCCATGGGAAGAATCCTTGAGAATCTTCCAAACGAAGCGGAGTCCGCCGTAGCCTTGGCGAAGGCGGGCGGCTCTGGCAAAAAATATAAAAGATGTCATGGGGCGTAAGAGAATGAATATTATTGAAGAATTCAAAAAAGTAAGAGATATCCCGTACCGAATTCCGTTGTCTCCGCAAGAACCCGATAATTGTTGCTCTGGAAAATCGGAGCGATTGTTTAAGATATTCGAGGAAGTCGGTTATGAGGTGCGGTATATAGTTTGCACTTTTCACTGGAGCGATATGAGGTTACCAGCAAAGGTGCAAGAAATTGCCCACGAAGATAAATGTACGCACAGCTATCTTGAAGTAAAGATAGGAGATGAATGGATAAAAGTTGACGCGACGTGGGACAAAGAGTTAAAAAGCGTGTTTAATGTTAATGATTGGAATGGCAAATCGCACACAAAAGTGGCAGTTCCAGTAAAAGAATGCTTCTCGTCGGAAGAAAGCGCGGAGATTATGCAGAAAGGCACAACAGAAGAAGCCACAAAGGAAGACCGGCAGAAAAATGGAGAATTCTATAAAGCATTCAACGATTGGTTAGCAGAAATTAGAATAAAATCCCTGCGGGGTAGTGAATAAAGCGTAAAAGTGCCATGGGGCGTGAATGTGCCAACCGGCTGGCGCATTTGGAAAAGGATAAGAAGTGCCGTGGGAAGTAAGTATGGTAGTTGAACCAAAATTTTATCAAAACTGGGAGGATGACAGTCACTGCCTTCAATCGTCCGTGATGATAGTTTTGAATACATTAAACAGAAAGGTAACATGGGATGAGGTAAATAAAATGACAGATTATGAAGACGGCTTATACTCTTGGGTGCCGCGCGCTGTTGTTGCGCTTGCAGAACGAATTCCTGGGACGAGGCATATTAGTGTAATGGACTATGGAAAATTCGCGGAAAAAGGTGAGGAATATCTAAAAGAGTTTATGCCTGGAGAGTGGTTTGAGGATCAAAAAAGAAATGCTTCTGTTGGATTCCAGAAAGAGCAGAAGGCAGCACAAGACCTCATTCAGAAGAACCTTCTTGAGCAAAAAGTAAGATTTACAAAAGAGGACTTCGAGAGTTTACTTGATAAACATTTGTTGATAGCGCTTGTTAATGGGAAAAAATTAGCTCAACTTGAGGGTAACGTGGGACATTTTGTTGTAGTTTATGGGCAAGATGAGGAAAACTTTATTATTCATGATCCTGGATTGCCAGCACGAGAAGCCTGGAAAGCCCAAAAGGATTTATTTTTACACGCATTTCAGGGAGAATTGATTCTCGTACCTAAAGGTGATGTACCGATTGGAGTAGAAGTCAGCCGCAACGATCCCTGCCTCTGCGGAAGCGGCAAAAAATATAAGAAGTGTCATGGGAAATAAAACCATGGAAGGAGCATCTTTACAAGCAATTGAGGATTATTATTACCGACACGGTTTGAGAGGTAGTAAACTTAGAAAAGCGACCGAAAACGATCAGGAGTATATGACGATTCTTAAAGATCGCTGGGCAAAACTGACTAAAAAATTTCCAGTTAAATCACGGGACAGAAAAAGGTATATTTTATCTACCGATCAAGATTATCAAATTTTAGATAAGATATATAAGCTTGAACGTAAGAAACTGTCAGACAAAGATAAGGCCCTGGTAAAGTTAGTAAGAACTCAGCTTGAGCATCACTGGAGAGCACCGATTATAAAATTTCTAAATCAACTACTTAAGAAATACCGTTAATCCCTGTGGATGTAGAGATAAGATCAAGTAGATCATGATTTATTTCATTACCGGCAACAAGAATAAACTCGAAGAGGTGAAAGCGGTATTGCCCGAAGTAGAACAATTAGATATTGACTTGCTTGAAATTCAAGAGATTGATTCAAAGGAAATCATAAAGAAGAAGTTGTCAGAAGCGTTCAATCGCGCCGAAGGAGAGTTTATTGTAGAGGATACATCTTTGCACCTGAATTGTTTAAAAGGATTGCCAGGACCATTGGTAAAATGGTTTTTGAAAACGATCGGAAATGATGGTTTGGCTGGAATTGCTGAAAAATTAGGAAGCAGCAGGGCCGAAGCAAAAACGATTATTGGGTACGCGAAAAATCATGAAGAAATCTATTTTTTCGAGGGTGTAATAAAAGGGCAAATAGTAAAACCGCGGGGAGAATCAGATTTCGGCTGGGATCCGATATTTTTACCAGATGGTCATGAAAAGACATTTGCTGAAATGGGCAGAGAAGAAAAGAATAAAATCAGCATGAGGAGGGAGGCACTAAATAAGCTAAGTGAATTCTTGCGGGCGCAGGAATAAAAACAAAAAGGCCATGGGAGATAACGGTAATCAATTTGTAGGGGTTCGGAAGAGCGAAAAGCACGGGAGGGGATTGTTTGCATTAAGAAATTTTGTAAAGGGAGAAATGATATATTCTTTTCCTTTGGAAAGAGTAGTAAGTCCACGTCAAATCCAGGGACTTTCGGAAGAAGAGCGAGATCATCTTGATAAGATAGGTGAAGATGAATATGAAATTATCCAGCCCCCTCTCTGTTATGTGAATCATTCTTGCGATCCGGATATTTAGGAGGCGCTAGAAGGGAGGGCAAGAGTAGGATATGCTTTGCGAGATATAATGAGCGGAGAAGAGTTGACGGTGGATTATGATAAGACGGCGTATCTTGAGATGCCATTCGAATGCCACTGCGGCTCAAAAAACTGCAGAGGACTCGTGCGAGGTAAGAGGTAAAAACAGAGAAAATATGGAAGGTAAAAAAGAGCAACAAAAAGTAGTGGTGGCGGCGTGCATTCGTGATGAAAAGGGAAAAATTCTTTTGGCAAAAAGAGTTGACTTTTTGAATCTTAAAGCAAATGGGAAGTGGGAGTTTCCGGGCGGGGAAGTAGAGTTTGGCGAATCGCCCGAAGCCGCACTTATGCGTGAATGTCGAGAGGAAATTGGGTGTACAATAGAAATTGTACGCTTGCTGCCATATCTTCATCAAAATGTGGGGCACCGGACAACGGGCGAGGTGGTGCAGGCGTTTGTGTCGTGTTTTGAGGCGAAAATTACGGAAGGGGAGCCAAAGCCCGCAGAACGGGAGATTTCCGAACTGCAATGGTATAAAAAAGAAGAGATACCTGCGCTGGACTCCCTCCCCGGCACCAACGAATTTATAAATTTGCTTGAATAAAAAATATGAGACAGAAAGGATTCGGATTAATTATGCTAATGATTGCTATGGCTATTATTGCCTTTCTCGTAGTGGGAGGGGTATATGTTTCTGGCGTCAGGAGGGAACGATCAGTCATCGAGACGGGGATTGATGCCACGCAGCAGATTGAAGATATCCAGAACATGCTTAACGCGCACGGCGAACAGATAAAAACTGAATCACAGGAATAATTATGGACTACCAAAAAATTGTGTTCCCCGTATTGAGAGAGGCGGGGGAGGAGCTGAGGAAAGGTTTTGGGAAGGCCGAAATTATACAGGAGAAAGGCGATCTTGCGGTGGATGTGGTAACTGCGCTTGATAGGAAGACAGAAGAGTTTCTTGCAACAAAACTTCGCGCAGCAGATCCTTCCGCAGATTTTTATGGGGAAGAAAACGGTGGGCACGAGGATGGCGAGCGATTTTGGGTATGCGACCCCATAGACGGGACTGCGCATTTTATACGAGGACTGCCTTTTTGTACCACCATGCTGTGCCTGATTGAAAATGGTCAGGTCGTATTTTCTGCGATTTATGATTTTGTGAAAGACGACATCTATTGGGCAGAAAAAGGGAAAGGCGCTTGGAGGAACGATGATCCAATTCACGTGAGCAAGCGCACCTTGCAACAGGCATATCTTTCGTTTGAAACGCATGAGGATAATCCGCAGGATGCAGAAAAACTTCACGCATTGCGCAAACGATGTATTCTTGTGAATACGATAAGCGCCGGCTTTGAATACGCGATGGTAGCTTGTGGCAAACTGGAAGGCAGGATTACGTTTGATCCGTATGGCAAAGTTTGGGATTATGCGTCCGGCCCTCTTTTGGTGGAAGAAGCGGGCGGGGTTGCGGTGAACATCGGGAAGGAAAGTTATGACTATCGCAATTTTGACGTTATCGCTACGAACCCCGTTATTTACAAAGAGCTCACCGAAGGAGAACACGCAATCTTTCCTATTCGATAAATATGCCAAGCAATAAAGAACGACATCGAATTATTCCAGCCGCATATGTGATTTTCCGTGATGGGGATAAGATTTTATTGCAGAGGAGAATGAATACGGGATATGAAGATGGAAATTACGGACTTGTCTCTGGACATGTGGAGCAGGGAGAATCGTACAAGGCAGCAATAGTTCGTGAGGCGAGAGAAGAAACAGGGATAGAGTTGCGGCAAGAAGATTTGAGATTTGTGCACTTCATGCATCGGAGCCAAAAAGATGTGTATAACGAAAGGGCAGATGTATTTTTTGTTGCAGAACGCTGGGAGGGGGAGATTACGAACGCGGAACCTGAAAAGTGCGACGATTTGAGCTGGTTTGATAAAAACAATCTTCCAGAGAACCTCATTCCATATATTCGCGAAGCTTTGCGGTATATAGAGGAAGGTATAATGTACAGCGAATATGGCTGGTAATTAGCAATGATTTTTTCCATCACAAAACCAGATCCATTCAATATTCTTGCTTCAACAAAGGGGGTCTTGGAGGAAGCAAAGTTTGTTGCCATTAACCAAAAGGCAGTTGAGAGCAATGTCACGCGCATTGGCGGGTATCTCAAGCAACATGCTGATTTCCCCGATTTTGGGCACCGACTTACGGGAAACTTTGAAGCCGATCTCCAATTGATTTTCTTTGAATCGATGATGGGTTTTTGCTTTTGGACGATTCCCGGAAAGCCCAAGTGGGGCATTGAAATGTCGGATGGCGAAAGGGTTGATGGATGGTACGGGGTGTGTGCGTCGTTTAAGCGCGCGTACGATGAAGGCACACCCGTAGGCGATGCGAATTTTTTTGCGAAGGCAGATAGAAAAGATGTACAGAATATATTTCGTTCTGCAACTGGTGCTGAGATTCCATTGCTCGACGAGCGAGTCGCGATCCTCAATGAGAACGCGCGTGTTCTCAATGAGCATTTTGGCGGCAAGACGCTAAATCTTCTTGAGGCCGCCGATCGGGACGTAATAAAACTTCTTCATCTCTTGCTTCAATGTTTTCCATCGTATCGAGATGTTGCGACATACAATGCCCGTGAGGTTGTATTTCTTAAAATTGCCCATTTGCTTGCACTTGATTTGGAGTATCGATTGACTCCGCAGTCGCAACGACCGTTCTTGAAGAATTTTGATCAGTTGTGCGTGTTCGCCGACTATAAATTGCCGCAGCTATTGCGAGCTTTTGGCGTGTTAGAGTATAAGCAGTCGCTTGCCGATACGGTTGATTCTTATACAATCATTCCAAAAGGATCGGAACAGGAGGTTGAGATTCGATCTGGCGCGATATGGGGCGTGGAGCTTTTGCGGCAACAGCTTCCCGAGTATTCTTCTGTTCAGGTCGGCCACGTCATCTGGCTGTTGAGCCAGGATCAGGAATTGCAGTCCAAGATCAAACCTTATCATCGTACGCATACAACATTTTATTAAATGGAAAACCAAAGTGCCTAAATATGCCAAAGAGATTGGGAGAGAAAGAAATCTTTAAATCGAGAATCTTTACCATTAAAGAAGCCGAGCTTGAGTTTGCATCGGGGAGAAAAGTAAAACATGAATTCCTTGATCTAGGAGATTCGGTGATGGTGGTTCCGATTGCGGAAGACGGAACATTGCTTCTCATAAATGAGTATCATACTGCAATCAACGAGTTTCAGCTTGGGCTTTGTAAGGGGGCCTTACACAAGGGGGAAGATCCAAGGGAACGAGCCAATACTGAATTGCAAGAAGAGGTTGGCCATAAGGCACAAAAGTTAGACGAGCTGATCGTGTTGAATGCATTCCCTGGTTATCAGACCAACAAAACGTTTGTGTATCTCGCAAGAGATTTGGTGAAAAGCAAGCTGGCGGGGGATGTAGATGAGGAAGAGCTTGAAGTTTTTCCATACCCATTTTTGGATTTCGAAAAACTTATTGAGGATGGAAGATTGAAAGAAGCAAGGGCGATTGCGGCGCTATATCTTGCAAAAAAATTTCTCAATAATTCTTAATGTATGTCACACATTCACGAACTTATCGATTGGACCGTAGTAGCTTATGTGGTGCATGGGGAGAAGGTTCTTATGGTATACCATAGAGAACTTCAAAAGTGGTTGCCGTTGGGCGGGCACATTGAGTTAAATGAAGATCCCGACGAAGCGTTGATGCGTGAAGTGCAAGAGGAGAGCGGCATTGAGGAGATAGAAGTGCTTGCCGCAAAACCTACAGTTGAAGGTGATACGAGCGAGCGCAAATTTCTATATACCCCTGCATATATGGATATCATAAGATCAACGATCGACATAGGCACATTGGACTGGTATATTTTCTCCGCACGAGAACCGATGCGATTCGGCTCGCAGAGAGTGAGCATGAGGGAATCCGCTGGTTTACTATAAAAGATTTAGAGAGACCCGAATTTCACATTGAACCTTCCATCAAATTTTACGCAAAAGAAGCCTTAACAAGGGCATATGACGACGATTGAAGATTTTGAAAAAGTGGATATACGGGTGGGGAATATAATTGAGGTGGAGGATTTCCCGGAAGCAAGGAAGCCGGCGTATAAACTCAAGATTGATTTTGGGCAGGAAGTTGGCGTGAAACAATCTTCTGCGCGGCTGGTAGATTTATACACAAAAGAAGAACTTAATGGAAAGTTAGTGTTGGGAGTGGTGAATTTTCCTCCGAGACAAATCGGTCCATTTGTTTCTGAAGTTTTGACGCTCGGCGTTCCTGATGAAAACGGAAACGTAATTTTAGTGGTGCCAGACAAAGAAAATTCTCCGCTTGGGGGCAAACTATTTTGACTATGAAAATTATATTGGGGTCGAGGTCGGAGGGAAGACAAGAGATGCTGAGGGAGATGGGGTATGAGTTTGAGGTGATGCCGGCGGATATTGATGAAAAGGCGATTCGGCATGAGAATCCGAGAGAGTTGGTTTTGATGTTGGCGAACGCGAAAGCAGATGCATTATTGCCAAAGATCAAGGAGCCCGCGATTTTGATTACGGCAGATCAGGTAGTGGCATGGAATGGCCAGATCCGAGAAAAGCCGGAGAATGAGGAAGAGGCAAAAGAGTTTTTGCGAACATATTATCAGGCCCCAGCAGAAGTCATAAATGGAATCGTGGTAGTGAATACGGGAACGGGGAAAAGGGCGTCTGCGGTGGATTCAAGCAGGGTATACTTTAAGGAAATTCCGACAGATGCACTTGAGCAGTTTGCAAAGCTCGAACACATTTATCGGAGAGCAGGCGGTTTTGCGATTAGAGATCCCTTGCTTCAGCCATACATTGAGAAAGTGGAAGGAACAGACGATAGCGTAATGGGCCTGCCAAAGGAACTTACCAAGCAATTAATTCGTGAGGTCATAGCGTAATGGCACTGGTGTTTATTCTCATAGCGTTTGTTGTTGCGATTCCGTTTTTGGTGCTGTTTGGATTGTTTCATGTTGCGACATCTGGTTTTGAAAAATTAGGATTGCCTCCAGAAGCAGTGTTTGGAGTGCTATTCTTTATGCTTGTGGGCTCGTTAATCAATATTCCCATCGGAAGGCGGCGGCTGGTGGAAGTAGAGGAATCCCGCTTTTTTGGATTGGTACGCCGGCGGGGATTTCAGCAGCAAGGGCTTTCCCTGAACGTGGGCGGAGTAATTATCCCTCTGCTTTTAGTTTTGTATCTTTTGCCGAGGGTGCCGCTTCGCGAGACCTTGCTTGCCTCTTTACTTATGATTGTGCTCTGTTTTCTGCTCGCCAGATTCGTGCCGGGCAAGGGAATAGCGATTCCCATATTGTTTCCTGCCCTGTTTGCAACCATATTCGGCTTGGTGCTTGCGTTTGAGGCGGCGGCGGCCGTGGCTTTTGTTTCAGGGGTGCTGGGCGTGATTATCGGAGGCGATTTGCTCCACTTGCCGCGAGTGATGCGAGAGAATCAGGGCATAATGTCCATCGGGGGAGCCGGCGTGTTTGATGGTATCTTTCTCATTGCCATTATTGCGACTTTCCTTGCCGGACTGCTCTAAATGTGGTAACGTAGTGCGTATGCAAAGATGGAGGGTAGTTAGTATTGTTGCTCTCGCGCTTCTGGCAGGGGTGGCTGCCGGATTTTTTGTTTTCCCAGAGCAGGTTAATCTCCGGCTCGCAAAGCTTCCAGGCAGCCCACAAGTTCCCGTGATACCGTTTCGTTTGGGACTGGATTTGCAGGGAGGCGTGCACTTGGTATACGAGGCGGATCTGTCTCGGGTGGATTCTGCTGATTATGACTCTGCTACGGAAGGACTGCGCGATATCATTGAGCGGCGCGTGAATATTTTTGGCGCCAAAGAATCCGTAGTGCAGATTGAGGGCGGGGGAGACGACCGGCGCCTCATCGTGGAAATTGCCGGAGCAGTTGACGCTGGAGAAGCCATCGAAATGATTGGGCGAGCACCGTTTCTTGAGTTTCGGGAGCTGAAGAGGGATTACGAAGAAATCGTTCAAAGAAATCAACAAGTACTTGAAAGCGGAGAGGATCCGCCAGCTGGCGGATTTGAGAATATCTATGTTTCTACCCAACTCAACGGAAGTTTTCTCCAGCGCGCCGAGGTGGGGTTTGAGCAAGTAACGCAAAGTCCCAATATTCTTTTGACGTTCAATGACGAGGGAGCGCGCCTTTTTCAAGAAATAACCGGCCGCAACGTGGGTAAACCTCTCGCGATTTTTTTGGACAACGAATTGCTTGAGGAGCCGGTTGTGCGGGGGGAAATTTCAGGTGGCAAGGCGCAGATTACGGGACAATTTACTTTGGAAGAGGCGCGTCAGTTCGTGCGCGATCTCAACGCGGGCGCCGTGCCGGTTTCTATCTCTCTACTTTCTCAGCAGACAGTTGGGCCTACACTCGGCAAGGTGTCGTTAGCGCAGAGTCTAAAGGCAGGGATTATCGGATTTTTCCTCGTGGTGGCTTTTATGATCGCGTTCTATAGAGTTCCGGGCGCTCTGGCGATTTTGACGCTTTCCTTGTATGGAGTGTTTTTGCTGTTTTTGTTAAAGATCTTCGGGCTTACCTTTACCTTGGCAGGAATTGCAGGTATCATTCTTTCCATAGGCATGGCGGTGGATGCTAATATTCTTATTTTTTCAAGATTTCGCGAAGAGATGGACGAAGGCAAATCATTTTCCGTGAGCATGGAAGAAGGTTTTCGCAGGGCATGGCCTTCCATTCGCGATGGAAACGTTACCACCCTGCTTGCGGCATTCATTCTTTTCTGGTTCGGTACCTCTTTCGTACAGGGGTTTGCGCTTACCTTGGCTGTCGGCATTTTTGTGAGCATGTTTTCCGCGATTTTCGTGACCAAGAACTTTATGCGCTTGTTCATAAACACGCGACTTGAGAAAATTGCGTGGCTGTGGAAATAGTATGAAGATTTTAGATTATTCCAAATATTGTCTCTTTCTTTCCGTTGTTTTGGTTGTCGCGAGCATATTCGCCATTGCGGTTTTTGGATTGAAACCCGGCATTGAGTTCACGGGAGGGAGCATATTGGGGGTGGAATATGCAAAAGAGCGTCCTTCTCTGGAGTTCGTGCGCGGCCGACTTGCCGGCATGGACGTGGGTTTGGTTTCTGCTCAGGAGGCGGGTGAGCAGGGGATTATTCTTCGTATGAGAGATCTTTCGGAAAAACAGCATCAAGCGGTATTGACTGTTCTCGGGTCAGATGCGCGGGAGGTGCGTTTTGAATCCATTGGGCCGGTTATCGGCAAAGAGTTGAGAGGGAAATCACTCATTCTTTTGATGCTCGTCCTCGGAGCCATTACTCTCTACGTTATGTTCGCCTTCAGAAAAATGAGACAGCCCGTGCATCCTTTTCGCTGGAGCTTGGCAGCTCTTGTGGCATTGCTGCACGATATCTTGATTCCTCTTGGCGCACTTGCCGTTTTGGGCGCAATGTACGGCGAACAGATTACGATTCCCGTGGTTGTTGCGCTTTTGACCGTGGCGGGTTATTCCGTAAACGACACGGTGGTGATATTTGACCGCATACGAGAGAATTTCCTTAAAAAAACGGGGACTGATTTTGCAGACACGGTTCGTAAGGGCTTGGAGCAGACGCTCGTCCGCTCCGTGAATACTTCCCTTACCACGTTGCTTGTGGTGCTTGCCATTGTATTCTTCGGAGGAGAAACGCTCCGGCTTTTCGCGCTTACTTTGGCAATAGGCATGGGAGCAGGGGTATGGTCTTCTTTGTTTGTTGCTCCCTTTGTCTTGACGAGAAAAGGAAAGTTTGGTTTAATCTAGGAATGGCTATTCCATACGAAAGATTAACTGCCGCCCTTGTCGCCGATTTGCATCCTCGGACGCAAGATGTGCTAATGAGGAGATTTGGGTTGCAAGCTGAGGAATCGGAAACGCTGGAGGCAATCGGTCAGAGCCACGGCATAACGAGAGAGCGGGTGCGCCAAATCGTGGAAGACGGTTTGGCTCAGGTGAAAGAGGCGGCTGCCCGCAGGAGGGAGCGAGAGAAGTTGGAGGAAATTTATGAGCAACTTGGCGCGATCCTTGGGAAGTCAGGTTATGTGAAACGGCAGGATCTTCTCGTGCGGGAAGCGGGAGCTCCGGAAGCCGCAAACTCCATCATTTTCCTTTTGCATTTGGGAGACAGGTTTTATAGGCACAAAGAAACCGAATACGCGCATCCGTTTTGGGCAAGCAAAAAAGAGCTCGTGGAAATCAGTCCTCGGCTTTTGGAAGCAATCTGCGCATATTTGCGAGAGCGGGGAGAGGTGCTTGAATTTGAGCATTTGGTGCAAGCGCATAGTTCCCATGATGGCGAGAAGCTTTCTCCGCGCACGTTAGCTTCCTTGCTTGAGATCTCCAAGTTCATCGGCAGGACGCACAACGGAAAATGGGGACTGCTGGAGTGGCCCGAAGTATACCCGAGGGGGATGCGCGATAAGGCCTATGTCGCGCTTTGCGACGCGGGCAAGCCCCTGCATTTTATTGAAGTGGCAAAACACATAGAGCAGTTGCAAGAATCGCTTGATGAGCAATTGGGCAATTGGAGGAAAAGGGCGGTGCTCCCCCAGACCGTTCACAACGAGCTCATCAAGGATCCCCGCTTTGTGCTTGTGGGAAGGGGAACATACGCGCTCCAGGATTGGGGATACAGGCCGGGAACCGTGAAAGATGTGATTATGAGCATTTTGCGGGAAAGCGGACAGGCACTGCCCAAGGAAGAAATCATAGAGAAAACACTGAGCCAGCGCCAAGTAAAGGAGAGTACCATTCTCTTGGCTCTCCAGGACAAGACCTGCTTTGTCCGCGAAGGCGGCGGCTATATCTGCATTGGGGAATAGGAAGCCCTGCGAAGAACAGGGCTTTATTTTTATAAGCGAGAAAGTGTAGTATAATAGGGAAATGGAGACGATTTGGCAAATTTTCCTGCCAATTTTCCAATTTTTTTGGCAGTTTTTAAAAACGTGGTGGTGGGTGTTTGCTCCCTTTGTGCTTTTGTCTCAAGCCAAGTACTTTTGGCGTTGGTGGCGCACGTATCGGTTTGAACTGACTTTGAGAAGGATTGTGCTGGAGATTAAATTGCCTCCTGACGTGGAAAAGCCCATCAAAGCAATGGAGAGCGTGTTTGCGGGCTGGTGGCAGATACACGATCCCCCCAACTTCCGGGAAATATGGCTGGACGGAGAGTATCAGCTTGGATTCAGCTTGGAAGTCGTTTCCACCGAGGGCGCCGTGCATTTTTACATGCGCATACCCGACGAGTCGCGCAGGATTATGGAAGCCGCGCTCTACGCCCAGTTTCCGGACGCCGAGCTCATAGAGGTAGACGATTACACAAAAGCGGTTCCCCAGAACGTGCCCAATAAGGATTGGCGCATGTGGGGGGCAACTATTAAGCTTGCAAAGTCGGACGTTTATCCGCTTCGCACGTATAAACACTTTTTTGAAGAGCGGGAAGATATACGGCCGGAACAGCGGGTGGATCCGGTGGCTCAATTGGTGGAAGGAATGGCAAAGCTCGGCGAAGGAGAGCATTTGTGGCTGCAGTTTCTGCTGACTCCCCGCGCCCCCAACGAGACGGATTTTGTGGAGCGGGGCAAGGCAGAAGTTGATAAGCTCGTGCATCGCGTGGCCGAAACCGGAAAGAAACCCACCATCCCTATTTCCGAGGACATTCGCGCCGTGGGTCATATGCTCGCGACCGGCGAGGATACCGAGCGGCAGATGGTCGGAGGAATAGAAGAGGAGCGGGGGTTAATGGCCCCCGAACTCCGCTTAACGACAGGGGAGCGGGAAGTGGTGTCTGCTATTGAAGAAAAAACCAGCAAACAAACTTTCAGGACGACCCTGCGATATATTTACCTTGCGAGAACCGAGAAATATCAAGGCGTTACTAAGGTACTTCCGTTTCAGTACTTCCAGCAGTTCAACACGGCAAACCTCAATTTTATCCGAGCTCTGCAAACCACCAAGGTGTACACGGTAAGAACGTTTTTCTGGGACGAACGGAGACGATACATCAGGCGGAGGCGTCTGTTTCGGCTGTACTGCTCGCGCGATAACTTCTACTGGCCCAGAGGAGGGGGGATGTTTATGATGACTATAGACGAGCTGGCGACTATGTTGCATTTCCCGAGCAGGGGTGCGGTTCCTTCAGAAGCCGTGCCGCGCGTGGAGACCAAAAAAGGAGAGGCGCCTTCCGGATTGCCCTTTGAGTAATGCGATATGGAAGAAATCAATTTTTTCGGAGAAACAAATTTTCGGAATATGCGGCGGAAATTCGGCATTAAGGTTGACGACCGGCGCCGCCATTTTTACGTGATTGGGAAAACCGGCATGGGCAAAACTGAAATGCTGAAAAACATGGCCGTACAGGATATAAAGTTGGGCCACGGAATCGGTTTTGTGGATCCGCACGGAGAAGCGGTGGAAGAACTTCTGGATTTCGTTCCCGAAGCGCGCGTGAAAGACGTTGTCTATTTTAATCCTGCGGATACCGAGCATCCGATCGCTTTTAACGTCATGGAACAGGTGGATCCAGACAAGCGGCACATGGTGGCTTCAGGATTGATGTCGGTGTTCAAGAAAATTTGGCCCGACGTGTGGTCCGCCCGCATGGAGTATATTTTGAATAATGTGGTGCTTGCGCTCCTGGAGTATCCGGACTCCACGCTTTTGGGCATCAATCGAATGCTGGCCGACCCCGAATACCGCCAGAAAGTGGTGGACTATGTGAAAGACCCCGTGGTAAAGACGTTTTGGTTGCAGGAATATGCGAGATACACCCAGCGTTACGAAGTGGAAGCAACGGCCGCCGTGCAGAATAAGGTTGGGCAGCTCACGTCCAACCCCTTAATCAGAAATATCGTAGGGCAGACGCGATCCTCCATTGATATGCGCAAGGTAATGGATGAAAAGAAAATTCTTCTCGTGAATATTTCAAAGGGACGCATCGGCGAAGATACCTCCCGACTTATCGGTGGGCTTTTGATTACCAAACTTCAGTTAGCCGCAATGTCTCGCGTGGATATTCCAGAAGAGGAACGAGAGGATTTCTTTCTGTACATTGACGAGTTTCAGCATTTTGCCACGGAGAGTTTCGTAAACATTCTCTCTGAAGCAAGGAAATACCGCCTTTCCTTAATTTTGAGCCATCAGTATATTGCCCAGCTTGGAGTAGGAACGGAGGCAAAGGTGAGAGATGCGGTGTTTGGGAACGTGGGAACCATTGTGTCCTTTCGCATCGGAGCAGAGGATGCCGAGGCCTTAGAGAAAGAATTCTTCCCCGAGTTCACGGCAATTGACTTTATGAACCTCGGTAAATATACCATATATGTAAAACTGATGATTGAGGGGGTGGCATCTCGGCCCTTTTCCGCAAACACTCTTCCGCCACCTTCGCCGCTCGAACGTTCCTGGCGTCAAGAAGTCATTCAGTTTTCGCGGGAACAGTATGCGAGCGCGGCTTCCAAAGTAGAGCAAGGTATTATGGAATGGACTGGCGTGGGGGCGATGGGGGCGATGCCCGTTGCTCTTGCTTCAGTCCAGCCGCAGGTGCTGTACGATGCAAGATGCTCAAAGTGCGGTAAGGATACCAAGGTGGTATTTCCTCCCGACGGCAAGAGGCCGGTGTACTGCAAGTCCTGCCGGAAAAAATTGAAGCGGAAAGGAGAAAGCGATCGTCCGCGCACGCCCGAGGAACAAGGAGTCAAGAAAAAGAGGGATACGCAAGGATTAAAGCAAGTGCTGCAGGAGGCCTTGCGCAAGGTCAATCAGGGCTCTCCAGCTTTGAATCTGAAAGAAGAACTCGGCGGCAAAGAAGGAGTATTAAAACCCGGGGAAACCGTGCGTTTTGACCAATGATCCCTACGCTTAAAGATGTTGAAATTCAAGGGAGGCGAGTTCTGGTTCGCGCAAGCTTGAATGTCCCCGTGGAGAATGGAGTAATCCAAGATGATTTTCGCCTGCGGGAAAGTACGGCAACCATCCGTTTCCTTACGGAACGCAACGCCAAATGCGTGGTGTTTGGGCATTTGGGGAGACCAGCACCAATCTGGGAAATCCACCCCGTCATCCGACAGGGTGCCCCGTCGCATGACGGGGCAGATCCAAAAGAACTCAGCCTCTCGCCGATTGCAAAGCGGATGGAGGAGCTTTTAGGGAAAGAGGTAAAGTTTCTTGCAGATCCCATCGGAGAAGGGGTGCGAAAACGCATTGAGGCGGTGCAATTCGGAGATGTTGCGCTGCTCGAGAATATTCGCTTTTACTACGGAGAGAAGGAGAATGATCCTGTTTTTGCCAAGCACCTTGCGGCATTGGGAGATTTGTATGTCAATGACGCGTTTGCCGTTTGCCATCGGGCGCATGCTTCTGTTGTGGGGCTCCCTCCTTTGCTTCCTTCTGCCATGGGTCTGCTTTTGGAAAAAGAGGTGAGCGTGTTGGGGAAAATTCGAGAGAGGCCCGAAAAACCGATGGTTGTTGTGGTGGGTGGAGCGAAAGTGGAAACAAAAGCCGCTTTTTTGACAGCAATATCAAAGCATGCCGATGTGATTCTCCTGGGCAACCTCATTTCAGAAGAAATCAAAGAAAAAGGCCTGCCTGCCGGTAGGCAGGGACTGCAGGTTGTCGAGGATGCGGAGCTGGTATATGCGACAGACGGGGTGGATGGCGGCTTTGATCTCGGTCCGGACACCGTTCAGCGCTTCATCGGAAAAATGAAAGGGGCAAGAACGATTTTTTGGGCGGGACCTTTGGGTAAGATAGAAGAGGAGAAGTATGAAAAAGGATCGCTTGCAGTCGCAGAGGCCATTCTCAAAAGCGGCGCGTTTGCAGTGGCAGGAGGAGGAGATTTAGGAGCATTCTTGAATAAACACAATCTTCGGGAGAAATTCGACCATGTGTCTACGGGCGGGGGAGCCATGCTCGCCTTTTTAGCCGGCGAAAAACTTCCGGGTTTGGAGGCATTGGAACAATGAAAATCAAAAACTTAACAAAGGCCGCCAATAGGGTTCAAAAGGCGATCGCTCAAGAAGAGCGCATTATTTTATATGGCGACGCGGACTTGGACGGCGTTACTGCCGTGCTCATAGCAGACGAAGCTATCAAGAGCTTGGGGGGAAAGGTGGCGGCATACTATTTTCCAGAGCGTGAAAAAGAAGGGTATGGAGTAACACGAAAAGCGCTGAAACATCTCAAGCAGTATGCCCCCGGCCTGCTGATTACTTTTGACTTGGGAATTTCCAATTTTGAGGAAATTCCTTTGGCAAAAAAACTCGGCTTTAGCGTGATTGTGATGGATCATCACAAGGCCCTGGGAAAGTTGCCCAAAGCAGATATTATTGTAGACCCCAAGCAACCTGGCGAAAAGTATCCGTTTAAGGAATTCGCGGCGTGCGGCTTATCTTTGCAGCTCGCAAAAGCGCTCCTCGGCAAAAAAATGTCAGACACCTTATACCAAAGCATGGTAGAATTAGCGGCAGTGGGCACGATAGCGGACATGATGGCGCGCGAACAGGACAACTCGCAGATTATTCAGGATGGCCTGGACGCGCTTCCGTATTCTTGGCGGCCCGGCATCCGGGCATTTTTGGAGTCCGATATCTTCGGGGACGACGCGTCCTTGGAGCAAAAAGTTCAGCATATGATTGCCATACTCAACGTGCGCGACACCAAAAACCGGCGGCCCGGTGCATTCCGCTTGCTTTCCTGCCCTTCTCTGCCCAAAGCAAAGCGGACGATTGACGATTTTGTGGAAAAGCACAAACTTCGGAGAGAGCGGGTTGATCGCGCCGCAGATGAGATTCGTATGCGCATATTCCACAAAAAAGCGGATCCCTGGGTGTTTGAAGGGGACGCGGCGTTTGAATATGTGCTGCTGGGTGCGCTGGCTTCCATCATATCGCAAGAAACCCAAAAGCCGGCCTTCATTTACACAAAAAGCAAAACGACTCTCCTGGGCAGCGTTCGCGCGCCCTCAGGGCATGACACGGTAAAAGCGATGCAGTCATGCCGCGAATTTTTGGATACGTACGGCGGTCATCCCCAAGCATCCGGATTCCAGACAACTGCGGACAAGGAAAAAGATTTGCGAGCTTGCCTCACTCAATATTTCCAAAAGAATAAGTGATATGAGGATATTTGTCATTCATGCAGACGGCGGAGCGAGAGGAAATCCCGGCCCTGCGGCCATCGGCGCCGTCATCGAAGACGAAAAGGGAAAAGTTCTAAAAGAGATTTCAGAGTACATTGGCGAGACCACGAATAACGAAGCAGAATATCGGGCCGTTATTACAGCTCTCAAAAAGCTCAAGGCACTCATTGGAAAAGCAGAAGCAAAGAAAGCGCACGTGTGGATATATGCAGATTCTGAATTGCTTGTTCAGCAAATGAACGGCCATTATAAAATTGATAACGCGAATATCCAGAAGTTTTTCTTGGAGCTTTGGAATTTGAAAATAGATTTTGGTAAGGCAACATTTGAGGCGGTACCCCGGGCGCAAAACAGAGAGGCCGATCGATTGGTGAACGCCGCGCTTGACGAGAAAATCCGACCCCAAAAACTTTTCTAACGAAAAACCGCCCTGAGCGTAGTCGAATGGACGGCTTTTCGTGTCGGAGGAAACCTATAAGCCGAATTCTGTCCTCCCGCTTTCGCGGAATGGGCAATCATCTATCTGTCTCGTACATTACTGCACGGATCAAGCGAGTTGTTTTTCACAGAAGCTCCGCATGAAAGCAGCTCTTCTGATCCACTCTTGCACTCTACACGGATTTAGCCGTTTCACCCCCGAAGTTGCCTTCGGGGCTCGTCTCTGTTCGCACCGCTCGCCTTACGGCGGCCGGGTGTTACCCGGAGTAGTTGATCCGCCAACTGGCGGAGAGTGTTCGGACTTTCCTCCCCGCCAACTGGCGGGGCAATTGCCCAGCTTCCTCCGACGCCGTTATTCTACCAACGTGCTTTGGATTTGTCAAGATGAGAAATTTGCGTATAATAGACAGATGACTGTTTCTGCATTGCTCAACGGCAAAACCGGCACCATAGGGGCGGCGGCAGGTATTCTTTTTGTCTCTTCGCTCGTGAGCGGACTTTTGGGCTTTGCAAGGAACGGCTTGCTCTCATGGCGCTTCGGAGCCGGAGAAGCAACCGATATGTATTTCGCCGCTTTTCGCATTCCAGATTTCCTCTACGGAATACTCATTATGGGAGGCATTTCAGCGGTCTTTCTTCCGCTGTTTTCTGAGCGCATGGCGCAGGGCAGAGAGGAGGCGTGGAAGTTTGCGAGCAATCTTCTTAATATTATTATTGGCTCATTGGCCGTGTTCGCCGCTTTGGTGTTTCTATTCGCGCCCCAACTCATCCCTCTTGTGGCTCCCGGATTCTCAGCCGCGCAAATTGAGACGAGCGCGAATCTTACGCGCCTTATGCTCTTGAGTCCCATTCTATTCGGAATATCTGCCGTGCTCTCCGGAGTCCTCCATTATTACCAGAGATTTTTCGCGTATGCCTTGGCTCCGGTGCTGTACAACCTCGGCATCATTTTGGGCATTTTGTTTCTTGCTCCCTTATGGGGCATTTGGGGAGTCGCTGTCGGCGTGATTCTGGGGGCTCTGCTTCACGTGCTCATTCAGGCGCCGGTTGCCTGCAAGGAAGGGTTTTCGTGGCAGCCCCTGTGGAATCTCAAAGACGCCTCGGTGAGAAAAGCCGCCGTTCTTGCCTTTCCCCGCACTATTGCGACGGCCGCCTTCTACGTTAACATCATAGTGATGACGGCGCTTGCTTCCCTTATTGCAGAAGGAAGCATTACCATATTTGAATACGCAAATCATATTCAGCAGCTGCCCGTGGGTTTGATTGGGGTGTCTTTTGCGCTCGCGGCCTTTCCCGCGCTCTCACGCTTTGCCGTAGAGCAGAATTCCGCGAAAATGCGCCAGGCATTTTCGCGGACGGCTTCTAACGTTTTGTTCTTTGTTTTGCCGTTATCTGCTCTCATATTTCTTTTGCGCGCACAAATAGTGCGCCTTATTTACGGAGCGGGACCGCACTTTGGCTGGGATGAAACGCGCCTTACCGCGGCGGCGCTCGGCATATTTGCTTTTGGCATTGTTTTTTACGCGCTCATTCCCTTGTTCACGCGCTTATTCTTTGCTTTGCAAGACACCAAAACCCCAACCTTTGCGAGCGTGTCTGCGGTTGTGTTAAACATTGTCTCTGCTGTCTTCTTTATTGGCGCATTCGCTGCCCCGAACACGTTTTCGCAGTTCTTTGTTTCTGCTCTGCGGTTGGAAGGCATTGAAGATATACGCATTCTCGCTCTGCCCTTGGCTTTTGTGTTAGCCGGCATATTTCAGGCAAGCTTGCTTTTGTTGCTCCTTGCGCGCAAAACAAAAGGGGTAGGTAAAAAGGATTTTCTTTCCTCTGCGGCCAAAACGGCAATTGCAACCTTGGCTTCTGGCGTCGTGACCTACGGAATGTTGCAGTTGTACGGAAGGCCTTTTCCGTTGGAAACATACGCACGCGTGCTCACGCAATTTTTGCTCGCGGGAGCCATCGGCGCTCTTGCGTTTGTAGCTACCGCCTTTCTGCTCCGTTCCTCTGAAATACTTTCTCTTTTCGTTCGCTTCCGGTCCTTTCTTAAAAAGTAAAGGAGCGTGCTTTGAAAGTCGCCCCGAGGGCGGCTTTTTGGTATGATGGAGTAATGTTTACGCCAAACCATTGGTACGCAAAAGACGTTTTTGAGGTGCTTGGAGAACTGCGTGGAACTGAGCAGGGCTTGAGCGAGCAGGAAGCAAAGAAGCGCTTGGAGAGCGAGGGGCAGAACATCCTGCCAGAACCCAAGACAGACAGCGTATTGATTATTTTTCTCCGTCAATTCAAAAGCCCGCTTATTTACATCCTCTTGGGGGCCGCTGTCCTTGTGTTTGCGATGGGAGATTACGTGGACGCCTTGATCATTGCGACGGTGCTCGCGCTCAACGCCACCATCGGGACGTATCAGGAGGGAAGGGCGCAGAACACCTTGCTCGCTCTTAAGAAATTCGCGGAAACCAAATCAACGGTGGTGCGTGGCGGGAAGGAATATATCGTGCGAGATAGAGAATTGGTGCCGGGGGATGTTATTATTTTGCAGGAAGGGGAGAAAGTGCCTGCCGACGGTCGGGTTTTCGTTTCCAATAACCTTCGTGCGGACGAGTCCGGCTTTACGGGAGAATCCACTCCCGTGCACAAGATGGTAGAGATGCCGTCTGAAGTGTTGGAGTTGGGAGAGGGCATTCCGGTTTCAGAACAGCGCACTATGGTATTCAAGGGGACTATGATTGTGGCCGGCAACGGAAAAGCAATTGTCACGGCAACGGGCGTGCGCACCATCATAGGGAAAATTTCCCAGGAGATTGGAGCAATCAGCACGGATGTTCCCTTGAAGGCGAACATACAGTTGCTCTCTCGGTTTATCGTCGGGGCGACTTTCAGCATCTCCGCCTTCTTGTTTCTGACGGGCGTGTTCGTTTTCGGAAAAGATCTGCTGGAAATGTTTAAGCTCATTGTGGCTCTCGCAGTTTCCTTTATCCCCGAAGGGTTGCCGGTCGCATTAACGCTTGTGCTGGTTGCCGGCGTGTGGCGCATGGCAAAGCGGAACGCATTGGTGAAGCGCCTGCAGGCGGTAGAAGCCCTCGGGCAGGCACAGGTGATAGCGGTGGACAAAACCGGCACCGTTACCACAAACGAACTGGTAACACGGAAAGCGTATATCGCAGGCAGGGTGTTTCATGCGACGGGGGACGGATATAATCCCGAGGGCAATTTCTTTCTCTACGAGGAACTCGTGCATCCGCAAGATTTTCCCGAACTTCAGTTTGCCGGGAAGGCGGCGGCGTTTTCCGCCAGCGCGAATGTGTCGTTCGACGAAAAAGCAAAACGCTGGAACGTAACCGGAGATCCCACGGAAGCCGCCATCCTCGTGTTTGGGCAAAAGCTCGGATACCAAGGAGAGAAGTGGGAGGAACAATTCCCGCTTGTGTATGAACTGCCATTTGATTTTACGCATAAAGTGCGCCTCGTGGTGCGGGAAGACGGGAATGAATACCGAGTGTTTGTTACGGGCGCGCCGGAGCACGTGATGGCATTATGCGGCATGATCTGGATGCCCTCTGGTCGGCAGTCCCGCATGACAGAAAAGGAGCGGACACAGCTTGAGGCGGTATTTCACGGGATGACGCGGGAGGGTCTGCGCGTGGTTGCGTTTGCGACGGCAGTGGTGAAGCCGAGGCGCAGAACAGAAGCCGCAAACCCGTTTGACTGGATTCAGTTAAACTCCATGCCAAAACTTGCCTTTTGCGGATTTTGGGGTATGCAAGACACCGTGCGCCCCGAGGCAAGGGCGGCTTTGACGCGCGCGAGGGAAGCCGGCATGCGCGTGGTGATGGTGACGGGAGATCACAAGCTTACGGCGCAGGCCATTGCCCGGGAAGTAGGCATTTGGCAGGAGGGGGACGATGTCCTCACGGGATATGACATCGGCACCTTGAGCGATGAGGAGCTGGACGCGCGTCTTGGAAAGGTAAGCGTGTTTGCCCGCGTTGCGCCCGAGCATAAGCTCCGCATTATTCAAGGATTTCGTCGCCGAGGAGAGATTATTGCAATGACGGGGGACGGCGTAAACGACGCTCCGTCTTTGGTTGCCGCAGATTTGGGGGTGAGCATGGGACGCGTTGGCACGGAGGTGGCAAAAGAAGCATCGGATATCGTGCTTCTCGACGATGATTTTGGGAGCATCGTTTCTGCGGCAGAAGAAGGGAGGAGTATCTATCGCACCATCCGGAAGATATTGCAGTATGTGCTCTCCACGAATACGGGGGAGGTGTTGACGATTGCTGCGGTGCTCTTTTTGTTTCCCGAACACCCTCTGCCTTTAATAGCAGTCCAGATTTTGTGGATGAATTTCGTGACCGATGGGTTTCTGATGACGGCGCTTGCCATGGAGCCCAAGGAAAAGAATTTGTTGAACGGATTTCAGAAAAAGCCGGGGAAGTATCTGGTGGACGCACCTCTCCTCGGAGTTAGCTTGTTCATTGGATTGACCATCGCGGTGGGAAGCGTACTCGTATTTTCCCATTATCTGCAGGAAGGAGTGGTCGTTATGCAAACTATGGTGTTGACTACTATGGCTTGCTATCAATGGTTCCGCGCGTGGAGCGCGAGGGCGGGGGATTCTTCGCTGTTTCGAATCAGCCCGTTTTCCAACCGTTGGCTGCTCCTCGCTACCGTGCTCGTTGTGAGCTTGCAGATGATGGCGGTGTACGCGCCCTTTATGAATAAGATTCTGCGCACAGCCCCTCTTGAGTGGTCCGACTGGTTGTTGGCGTTTGGCATGGGGTCAACGGTGCTTGTCGCAGAAGAACTGCGCAAACTTCTCAAGAAGATTCGGCCCTAACATTGCGGGGGATTTTAGGATAAGATGGGAGGGTATGGAGGGGAAAATTCGGAATTTTGTCATCATTGCGCATATTGACCATGGAAAGTCCACGTTGGCGGACCGGTTTTTGGAATTGACCGGAGCCGTGGAAAAGCGGCACATGAAAGAGCAATTTTTGGATCAAATGGAGCTGGAGCGGGAGAAAGGAATCACCATTAAACTTCAGCCCGTTCGCTTAAAGTATAAAGATTACATTCTCAATCTGATCGATACTCCCGGGCATGCGGATTTCAGCTATGAGGTATCGCGCTCGCTTGCCGCGGTGGAAGGAGCAATTCTGCTGGTGGATGCCACCAAGGGCGTGCAGGCGCAGACTTTGGCGAATCTGAAACTTGCAAGAGAGGAAGGACTTACTATTGTGCCCGCCATAAACAAAATTGATTTGCCCTCAGCGCGAGTGGAGGAAGTGTCGAGATCCATTGCGGATTTGCTTACCATTGAGGAACGCGACATTCTGCGCATTTCAGCAAAGACGGGGGAGGGCGTGAAAGAACTTTTGGAAGCGGTGGTGGCACGGGTGCCCTCGGCCAGGGAAGAAACAGAGAAGCCACTCCGCGCGCTCGTATTTGATTCGCATTTCGACGCTTTCAAAGGAGTGGTGGCGTACGTGCGCGTGGTGGAGGGTATGGTGAAGACAAACGACGCGCTTTTTCTTATGGCATCGCGCGCCGAGAGTACGGCAAAAGAGGTAGGGCATTTTACGCCCGAGGAGGCGCCAGACCCGGAAGTGCGCGCAGGGCACATTGGCTATATTGCAACCGGACTCAAGGAATCGGAACTCGTGCGTATCGGAGACACCATCACGCTTAGTCAGAGCGCTCAGATTGCGCCCTTGGAAGGATATAAAAGGCCAAAACCCGTGGTGTTTGTGAGTTTTTATCCGCAAGATCCCCAGGATTTTGACGTGCTCAAAGACGCGCTTTCTAAACTTAGGTTGAACGATCCTTCCTTTGAATATGAGCCAGAGTCGCACGAGGCGCTCGGCAGGGGATTCAGGTGTGGATTTTTGGGCGTGCTTCATTCTGAAATTATTTCAGAGCGCCTGCAGAGAGAATATGGAATTCAGCTGGTTATTTCGCGGCCGTCGGTTGAGTTCAAAGTTACGGATCTGAAAGGTAAGGAATTTTCCATAAAGACCGCGGCAGAGTGGCCAGAGGAGCATCAGATTCAGTCGGCAAAAGAGCCCTGGGTGTGGCTGGAAATTGTCACGCCATCCTCCTACTATTCACAAATGGTACAACTGCTCTCCCAGCTCGAAGGGCAGCTGCTGGAAACCAATACTATTTCACAGCACGCACTCTCGGTTATTTTTGAAACACCCCTGCGAGAAATTGTGATTGACTTTTACGACAAACTCAAAAGCGCCACGCAGGGCATGGCCTCCATGGATTATCAAATTGCGGACTGGAGGCCGGCAAACTTGGTGAAGCTTGAAATTCACATTGCAGGGCAAGTGGAGGAGGCGTTTTCGCAGGTCGTTTCCCGCGGCAAGGCGTATCGGGAAGGAAAGGCGGTCGCGGAAAAACTGAAAGAACTGCTGCCGCCGCAATTATTCGCGATGCCCATTCAAGCCGTGTCAGAAGGCAAGGTCATTGCGCGAGAAACCATAAAGGCACGCCGCCGCGACGTGACCGCTCCTTTGTACGGCGGAGATGTAACGCGCAAGCGGAAATTGCTTGAGAAACAGAAAAAAGGCAAAAAAGAACTCGCCGCAAAAACCCGCGTGCACATTCCCTCCAAAGTGTTTCTTGATGTGTTCCGGAGTTGAAGGTATTGACAAGATTGCTTGCCCTTGCTATACTTTAGTCAATTAAAGTGCTTTAGTAGGATAAAGCAGATGGTATGGCAAGATGGGATAATAGAACAACTGAAGAATTGCTAGAAGCGTTTGTCTCTCTGAAAAATAGATCAGAAGCAAAGAAGTTTTTGCGCGACTTGCTGACCGAGCAGGAGATTATTGAATTTGGCAAACGATGGAAAACAGCGCGCATGCTTAGCAAAAATGTGCCTTATTCCAAGATCGCGAAAGAAACGGGGCTGAGCTCTACCACTATTGCCCGTATTTCCCGCTGGCTGAATAAAGGCATGGGTGGCTACGAACTTATGATTAAGCGCCTTGTAAACGATCATCATCGCAATCTGACCCTCGTGAGAAGGGAATGATTGTGATTGCTTTATTTTTGATATTTTAATCACACTCGCTCCCTTCTTAGAAGGGAGTTTTCTTTTCTGAGAAGAATAGATCTTTCATAAAAAGGGGGAGAGAAGTGAGTGATAGGAGAGGTTTTATTCTCGTCGTGATCATATGGCTTGTCCTTATAAGCATCGCGCTTTTCGTTGGGTTTCCGCGTCCACCTCCTATCGGTGAAAGGGAAGAATGCCATATAGTTTTTCCAAGAGTGGGAATAAGCAGCTGCGATATAAGAAGATAGAAAAGGAGAGAAAAGAACGGTGATTAAGATAGCATTCCCGAAGGGGCGTAATTTAGCGCGCGCAGTAGGAGCTGCCGATAATCTTTTAAGGGAGAGCTTCGGAGCAGACCTTTGGATAAAATACGTAGCAAAGTACGTCTACGAATGGAACGGTGGTGCGGGCAAGGAGCCACTTTTTCGCGGCGTGTTTATGCGAGCTCGCCATATCCCCGAGCTGGTTGCAAAAAGGAATTACGAACTCGGAATTTGTGGGCGAGATTGGGTAGCTGAGAGCGGCTGGGGGGTCTTGCGCGATCACTACGAGGCAAGGCATAGGGGGTTCGGCTACCACGAGATAGAGGTTTGGTCGCAGGAGAAGGAGAACAGCCTTATTGTCACACAGCCTCTCGATCGTTTGGTGGACATCGTTCTCTTTTGCGCAGAGAACGATCCCGTTGCCGCTGGTCTGGACGATGCGGGGCTGCCTGGGCACTATTCAAGGATAGCCCAAGTACTGAGGAATCAAATTCTGAGTGAATACCCCAGGATTACTCAGAAGTACGGCCTGGATTGCTTAACCTACAACTGGCCGTTGGACCTTGAATTGCCCCAATACCCTAAAGTTGTAGCTTGTTCAGGTTCGGCAGAGTCGCATATTCCCCACGACTACCGCTTTGGCGTTTGTGTGAGAGAGACGGGAAAAACACTTGAGCTGAGTCATCAGCGGGTGCTCCACGTGATATTTAAGACAGGCGCTGTGTTAATCGCAAATTACGAATGGGAGGAAAATGAGTCAAGTGGGATTTTCTATCGTATCTACGAGGCAATGAGGCGAACGAAAGCTTTCGCAGGACGAAGCAAGTAAAAGGGAGACGAGAACGCAAGGGCGGTTTCATCTGAAACCGCCCTTCACTTTTTAGGCAAAAGCGGGTATAATGCGCGTGCGGAGAGGATTGTTAAAAGAGAGGAGCCAAGAGAAACACAAACATTGAGAGTACGATAAGGAAGACAACAACAATCCACACCCCGCGAATTATTTGTTTTGATTTCATGATTGGTTTATGGTAGCAAAAATTTCCAGGTTCGACAAACAAAAAAGGCAGGTGCTTGAGGGCATGGTTGCGGCTGCGGCATTTGTGATTGTACTTGCGAGCATTATGGGATTTTTCGTGTACCAGAACGTGAGCACCTATCAGAAACGCGCTGGGCTCGAAAACAGATTGCAGGAGCTTCAAGCACAGGCGATTGATCTCGCCCTGCAGAAGGAGATGCTGGAGGCAGCCGTTGCAGATACCCAGACCGAAGAATATCAAGAGCGCATGCTGCGTGAGCAGGGGCTGTATAAGAAAGAAGGGGAACAGGTGGTAACTGTTTTGCCGCCCGAAATCACTTCCGAAACAATATCCCAGGAAGAAAATATAAAAGAGCGTGTGTGGTGGAAACCCTGGACGTGGTTTGAACGTGAGTAGGCTGCGGGATTCGTATAGTGGTAGTACGTAACCTTCCCAAGGTTGAAGCGCCGGTTCAATTCCGGTATCCCGCTCCAGAGGGCGACGCCGATGTAGCTCAGTGGCAGAGCAACTCTTTCGTAAAGAGTAGGCCGTCGGTTCAAATCCGACCATCGGCTCCGTATCATTAGGTGTTCGGATATTGTGACGGCTCGCGATTTTTTCAAATTATCAGCAGTTCTGGTTCTTGAGATTTTCATCGCGTATGGGATGATTTTCGTTTTGGAAGAAGCTGAAGAAATTGCTGAGATCGCGAATTTTCCTCAAGCGCCAGCGCCCGCACGCGCCTTGTCGGTGATAGGGCCGGTCGTCCAAGATTTGCCGGAGGAGCCGTCTCAGCCTTTGCTCCAAGACGGGCTGGCAAATCCCCCCGAAATCATCAAGGCGGTGTATCTTACGAGCTGGTCTGCGGGAACTTCAGCGAGGATTGATTATGTGGCTAATCTTGCCAAGACCACGGAACTCAACGCCGTCGTTATTGACATTAAGGACTTTTCGGGCGAGATCGCGTATTTTACCAATGTGCCGGAAGCTTTCACATACGGCGCTCATCGAATAAAGATAGGGGATATTGAAGCCCTGCTGAAGCGGCTGCACGAGGAGGGGTTATACGTTATTGCGCGCGTTACGGTGTTCCAAGACCCGGTGCTGGCGAGGGCGCGGCCCGATCTTGCGGTGCAGAGCATCGCAAAAGAAGGCGTCTGGGCCGACTACAAAGGGTTAGCATGGGTGGATCCCGCGTCTCGCCAAGTTTGGAACTATATTGTGTCCATCACAAGGGATGCGGCAAGCAGGGGGTTTGACGAAATAAATTTTGACTACGTGCGTTTTCCTTCGGACGGCAATCTGCAGGACATGCGTTTCCCTGTCTGGGACGGACGGATGCCACAACAGCAGATTATACGGGAATTTTTCGCTTACTTGCGGGAACATCTGTCAGACGTAACGATTTCCGCGGATTTGTTCGGCCTGTCAACGTCCAGCAGAGACGATCTTGGCATCGGGCAGATAATTGAAGATGCTTTTGAGTACTTTGATTATGTGTATCCTATGGTATATCCTTCCCATTACGCTGACGGATACCGAGGATACTGGAACCCCGCAGAATATCCTTATGAGGTAGTGCATTTTTCTCTCGCGAGCGCGCAGGTGCGTCTGGCGGCGCTGCGCGCCGCCAGACCGGAACGTCAGTTTGCCAAACTCCGCCCTTGGCTGCAGGATTTTCATTTAGGCGCGACGTATGATCCTCTTATGGTACAGGCGCAGGTGCAGGCGACCAAAGATGCCCTCGGCGACGAATTTACAGGATTTCTTCTGTGGGCTCCCACGAACTGGTACACCCAAGAAGCGCTCAATCCCTTTTCGTTTGATAGGGCAGCCTACGAACTCCGTCCCCGCGATTGAATTTTTCGGAAATTTCTGTATAGTGGATATATGGCAGATGTTGCAGTACAACTCGAGGATATAGAAATGAAACTCCGCCGCTTGGCGGACTGTCTTTGACATTGCTCAAAAGAAGGATAAAATCGTTGCTCTTCAGAAAGAGTCAGAAAAACCGGAATTTTGGCAAAATCCCGAAACGTCGGGAAAGCTTAGCAAGGAGCTAGCGGATTTAAAGGAAGAGGTAGGAGAATTTGAGGAGCTGCAGCAGGAATTCGCCGACCTCAAAGAGCTCGCGGAGCTTTCCAAAACAGATGAAGACCTGCCTGCGCAGGCAGGTGCGGGAGCAGAACTTCCTGGCGTCCTTGAAGCGCTGCAGAAGCGCCTGGAGAAGCAGGAGGTCCAAACATTTCTTTCCGGAAAATACGACCGGGCAAACGCCATCTTGGGCATTAGCGCGGGTGCAGGCGGCCAGGATGCGCAGGATTGGGCCGCGATGCTCCAGAGAATGTACGAGCGCTATTGCGAAAAGAAAGGATGGCGCGTGGAAGCTATTCACCGGTCGTTTGGCGAGCCGGGGGCAGAAGGCAGAATCGGAGTGAAGCAGGCCTCTTTCCAGGCGAGCGGACCTTTCGCTTACGGTCTGCTCAAGCGCGAAACAGGGGTGCACCGTTTGGTCCGAATGTCGCCTTTTTCCGCAAAACAGCTTCGCCATACCTCATTTGCCGCAGTGGAAGTAACGCCCGAAGTTGACGTGAAGCAGGAAAAAGACATTGAGATAAAACCAGAGGATGTGAGGGTTGAGTTCTTTAATGCTTCCGGCCCTGGCGGACAAAATGTGAATAAGAGGGAAACGGCAGTGCGCTTGGTGCACGAGCCAACAGGCATCGTGGTTACTTCTCAAGCGTCGCGCTCCCAGCAGCAGAATAGAGAAAAAGCGATGCAGGTGCTGGCCTCCAAACTCTATTCCATGCGAGAGCAGGAACAAGAAAAGGAGTTCGCAGACATGCGCGGAAAACAAGCCGCCATTGAGTGGGGGAGTCAAATTCGCTCGTACGTCCTGCATCCTTACAAATTAGTAAAAGACGTGCGGACCAACGTTGAAACCGCGGATGTAGAGTCGGTTTTGGACGGAGATCTTGATATATTCATAGAGGCAAGGCAATGATAAGGTATCGCAATGTTACTAAAATTTATCCGGACAACAGCGTGGCCCTGCGGGATGTGAGTTTTGACGTGCAACATGGAGAGTTCGTCTCTGTGGTGGGAAAATCGGGAGCCGGCAAGACCACGCTTTTAAAACTTCTACTCGCCGAAGAGCGCCCCACGAAGGGCGAAGTGCTGTTTGAAGAACTTTCCGTGCACCAGCTTCGTCCTTCCGACCTTCCCCAGCTGCGGAGAAACATTGGCATGGTATTTCAGGATTATAAACTCCTGAACTCAAAAACTGCTTATGAAAACGTGGCATACGTGATGGAGGTGATGGGTTTGGACGAAGAAACAATCGCGCGGGATGTGCAAGAAGTATTGGAGATTGTGGGGCTGGAGGATCGCGTCCATCACTACCCCCTGCAGCTTTCGGGAGGGGAGAAACAGCGAGTGGCAATTGCGAGGGCTCTGATTCACCGACCGCGCGTAATTGTGGCAGACGAACCAACCGGGAATTTGGACCCCTATCATACGCGAGATATTATCCGCCTGCTTTTGAGGATTAATGAGCTTGGCACCACGGTTATATTGGCTACGCACAATAAAGAAATCGTGAATCGGCTGGAGCGCCGGGTTCTCACGCTTGTGGAAGGCAGGCTTGTGCGCGACGAAAAACAAGGCAAGTTTATTGTGGTGTAGTTTTATGATGATAAGCGTCAAACGAATTCTGCGCTCGGGATGGGAAAAGTTTTCGCGCGATCGGAGCTCCACGGGAGCCGCGCTCGTGGTTATGACCGTCGTGCTTTTTGTCGTGAGCTCCTTGTTTCTCCTCCAGGGGATGAGCACATTTCTCGTGGAACGTCTCGAAGGGGGAGTGGACGTGAGCGCGTATTTTAAAGATACGGTGAGCGAGGAAGAAATTTTTGAGGTCCGCTCCCAGCTCCTTTCTCTGCAGGAAGTGAAGGAAGCGGAATATATTTCTCGGGAAGAGGCGCTGCGCCGGTTTGTGGATGCCTATCGCGGACAAGAAGAGATTTTGGCTCCTTTGGAGGCCATTGGGAGAAATCCGCTGTATGCGCATCTCAACGTGAAGGCGCGCGATCCAAAGCAGTATGATCAGATTGCGGAATTTCTTGCTGGGGAAGCGTTCGCTTCCGCCATAGCGAGCATTGATTTTTACGATCGCGCGCCTTTAATTGAGCGGCTCTCCCTCATTACTTCCGGCATACGGGGTGGAGTGCTTGCTGTCAGCGCCATCCTGTCGATTATAGCGGTGCTTGTGGCTTTCAACACGATTCGTTTAACCATTTACAACTCCAAAGAAGAGATTGAAATTATGCGTTTGGTAGGGGCGTCAAGCTGGTTCATCAGAGGGCCGTTTCTCGTGCAGGGAGCGCTCGTGGGAGCTACTGCAAGTTTCTTGACGCTGCTGTTTCTCCTTGCGATCGGATTTTTTGGATCAAAGCCGCTTTACTCATTTAGTGGATTTGATGTATTCGCGTTTTTACTCGGGCATTTCTTTTCACTTTTGCTTCTTTGCCTCGCTGCGGGTATTGGTTTGGGCGTGTTGTCTGCCGCCATTGCCATCCGCAGATATTTGCGGGTGTAATCCAAGTTGAAAAAGCGGGGAAAGTTTGGTATACTGCCCTGTGCGAAAGGATTTTTTTGCGGGTTCGTCTAATGGTAGGACACATCCCTCTGGAGGATGGTATTGGGGTTCGAGTCCCTGACCCGCAGCCCGATGGTTCATCCGATTGGCTCATGTAATCTTATGCAACAAACATCTCCACGATCACCAAATTTCTACGGCCTGCGCATTGCCCCGGCTCTTTTGGAAGTGCTCCATCGGCTGCGTTTCACAACCCCCACTCCGATCCAGATCCAGGCAATACCCATTGCCATCGAAGGAAAGGATATCGTAGGTATTGCGCAGACCGGGACCGGAAAGACGTTGGCGTTCGGAATTCCCATGCTCCAGCGTTTGTCTCAGGCGAAGACAAGAGGCCTTGTGGTCCTGCCAACGAGAGAGCTTGCTCTCCAGGTGGAGGAATCCTTAAGGAAGCTCGGCAAGGGCCTGGGCTTGAGAACAGCTGTGCTCATAGGAGGGGCCGCCATGGGGCCCCAGATTCGGGAACTAAGGCAGAATCCGCACGTGATTGTCGGAACTCCGGGAAGAATCCTTGACCACCTGAATCAACGGACTCTTCGCCTGCAAGATGCCAGAATCGTCGTGTTAGACGAAGCGGATCGCATGCTGGACATGGGATTTTTACCACAAATCCAAAAGATATTGAACGTTTTGCCCAGAGAACGGCAAACCATGCTGTTTTCCGCTACTATGCCAGATGAGATAATGAGGATAGCTTCCTCATACATGCGGCTTCCGGTGCGGGTGGAAATCGCTCCAACCGGCACTACGGTGGAGAATGTGACGCAGGAGCTTTTCATCGTTCCCAGAGAGCAGAAAACCGCTCTCCTGTTAACTCTTTTGCAAGATCACAAAGGCTCCGCTCTCGTTTTTTCAAGAACCAAACACGGTGCCCAAAAGGTAGCCAGGTTAATCAGGAATTCTGGCTTGAATGCTGCCGAGCTGCACTCCAACCGAACCCAGGGCCAGCGGAAAGAAGCGTTGGAAGGATTCAGGAGAGGAAAGTACCGCGTGCTGGTCGCAACCGATATCGCCTCCAGGGGAATCGATGTAGCCGGTATAGAATTGGTCGTGAACTACGATCTTCCTGCAACTTCTGAGGACTATGTCCACCGGATAGGGAGAACGGCAAGGGCGGGAGCGACAGGACACGCCGCAACCTTTGCCATGCCTCAAGAGCGGAGAGAAGTGCGGTCCATTGAGCGCCTCATTAGAAAACCTCTGCCGGTATCTGAACTTCCAAAGCTTATGCGGGAGAGTACGCCTCAAACTTCTGTTGGCACCCGGCCCAGATTTCACCAAAGAAGAAGGCGATAGCCTAACCCTTGTTCGAACTTCATCAGGAGAGGCAGCACTGTGCGTTTGGTGGTGTCAGGCAGGTATTTTGTGGTAAAATGAGAACATCAAAGGTCGGGAAGATAGAAGTGCAAAGATGTTTTTATGGCAACAAGCGTCACAAAGAAAGACGGTTCCAAGCAGTCCTTTGACGAAGGAAAGATTAAGGGGTCAATTCAGCTCGCTTGTCAAGATGCGGGCATTTCTCCTGAAAGAACTGCGGAGATCGTAAATCAAGTTTTGCCCTCAGTGCTGACGGTAGCCGCGGCAAGAGAGGAAGTTGCGACTTCAGAACTGCGGGAAGCTATTCTTCGCGAGCTGGAAGCGAAAGAGCCTGCGGCGGCAGAGGCCTGGAGAAAGCACGAAACGGCAAAGGGTTCTTAGGGGATGATGGTTTTGACAAAATCGGCACAAAAATTGAAAAGGGGAGACCAGGTCCCCAATTTTAAGCTGCAGGGGATAGACCTGCCTGCGCAGGCAGGTGGCAACACGTATTCGCTTGCGGATTTTGCGGGGAAGGAAGGACTGCTTATCATCTTTATGTGCAACCATTGTCCGTATGTGAAGGCGAAGATTGAGGCGATTATTGAGTTATATAAGAAATACGGAGACAACATTGGCGTAATTGGTATCAATAGCAACGACCCTGCGTATCCTGGTGAGGGAATGGAAAATATGAAAGCGTTTGCAAAAGAGAGAAGTATTGAGTTTCCGTACGTACTGGACGATACGCAGGAAGTCGCGAGAGCATACGGAGCTACCTGCACGCCCGATCCTTTTTTGTTTGACAAGGAGCACAAGCTCGTATTTCACGGCAGAATTAACGACGAGATGGAGCCAGGCGATCCGGTTTCAGAGCATACCATGGCAGATGTCATAGAGAAACTTCTGGGCGGCGAGGAAATCGGTGATGAGTTTAAGCCATCCATGGGTTGTTCCATCAAATGGATTGCGTAGTGAAAAAAAACAGGAGTCCCGGGGGGGGACTCTTGTTTGTGTGGAGAGCGACTAGTTCGTGGGCACCTGAAGGGCGTCCAAGAACGAGGTCGCTTTTGCGAGAAGGGTAAGTAGGAATTCCTCCATTGCGTCGAGAACGTTGGGAAGGAAAATTCCTACTACGATGAGGATGAAGGCGAGCCCGATTGCTGCTCCCATAGATCCTTGGCAAGGAGGGGATCTTAGGAGCGGGCTGACCGGTCCCGCCGTTCCTCTGTAAGGAACTGGTGCCCTCCTCATTTGAAACCCTTTGGAGGATCTCAAAGGAGGAGAGCACGTATTTTTTTCCTATCACAGAAATATTTTTTTGTCAAATATTGGGTGGGTTTGGTATACTTTGTTTTATGGAAGAAAAACTCATTTTGGTGGACGAAAACGATCGAGAGGTTGGCGAGGCAGAAAAGATGGAGGCGCACAAAGCAGGGAAGCTGCATAGGAGCTTTTCTATTTTTATATTCAATTCGCAAGGAGAGATGCTGTTGCAGCGCCGCGCCGCGGGAAAATATCATTCAGGCGGCCTGTGGACGAACGCGTGCTGCGGGCACCCGAGGCCGGGCGAGGGGATTATGCAAGCGGCGCGGCGCCGCCTGAAAGAAGAAATGGGCTTTGATTGCGAGCTCGTAGAAATCTTCCAGTTCACCTACAGAGTCAAACTTGACCATGATCTTTTAGAGTACGAGCTTGATCACGCGTTTGCGGGAACATACGACGGAAAAGTGTCGCCCGATCCAAACGAGGCCTCCGACTTTGCGTGGGTGGAAAGATCGGCTCTTTTGGAAGA
>MHUO01000005.1:0-980 GCA_001825035.1 Candidatus Wildermuthbacteria bacterium RIFOXYD1_FULL_50_12
CTCGCTCCTCCAAGACGTCAATCAATCGAGCCGCCCTTGCGTATCCCAATTTCAAGCGGCGCTGGAGCAGGGAAGCGGAAGCCCTGCCCGACTCTATGACCACCCGCTTTGCTTCCTCGTAAAGAGGGTCCTCATTAACATCTTCAATCTCGCCTCCAAGCGCATCTTCAACCCTCTGCGCCAGATCATTCTGATCCATATCCTCCCTCGCCGCCTTACTGTTCTCCCGGCTCACCCACTCTACCACTCTCTTTGCCTCTTTCTCTGAAATATACGCCCCCTGAATTCTCCGAGGCTTGGTGAATTCCGCGCTCATAAAAAGCATATCGCCCTGCCCCAGAAGCTTCTCTGCTCCAGAAACATCTAAAATCGTGCGGGAATCCACCTGCGAGGCGACCTGGAAAGCAATCCGCGAAGTAATGTTTGCCTTAATGAGGCCGGTGATAACCTCCACAGACGGCCTTTGTGTCGCCAACACCAAGTGAATTCCTACGGCGCGGGACATCTGCGCCAGCCGGACAACCGTTCCTTCCAATTCTTTTCCGCGCGCGGCCATCAAATCAGCGAGTTCGTCTATGACCGTTATGATATACGGAATTTCTTCCATGTCCCGCCGATCTGCAGAAAGGGCGTGATACCCTTTTATATCGCGCACGCGCACTTCTGAAAACACGGAGAACCGACGCTCCATTTCTTTGATAAGCCATTTTAAAGCGTGGAGGGTGCGCTGGGTGTCGAAAATGACGGGAGTGAGCAAGTGGGGAAGGTCGTTATACGAGGGAAACTCTACCCGTTTGGGATCCACGAGCACGAAGCGCAGGCGCGAGGGCGGATTTTTATACAGCAAGCTTATAATAATCTGAGAAAGCCCAATCGTTTTCCCAGAGCCCGTGGCGCCCGCGAGCAGCAAATGGGGCATCCTTGTGAGATCCGCGTACACGGCATTTCCCGCAACATCTTTTCCAAGCGCAAGCGGCAGA
>MHUO01000005.1:1018-14194 GCA_001825035.1 Candidatus Wildermuthbacteria bacterium RIFOXYD1_FULL_50_12
AGTTCGCAGCCGCACGACAGCTCGCGTTTTATTCGGGATTTCGACGCCCACGAGAGCCCGCTTAGGAATGGGAGCTTCAATGCGCAGAGGGTGAGCTGCCAACGCCAGCGCCAAGTCATTTTGCAAGGCGGTAATCCGAGAAAGCTTAATCCCCTCCGCGGGCTTGAACGCGTACTGGGTTACGGCAGGCCCTACGTTTACTTCCGAAATCTCCACGGGAATATCAAAATTCTGAAGGGTTTTCTTGATAATCGCGGAATACGATTTAACGTCTCCGGCGTTTGGCACTCCATTTTCCTGATCCAAGAGCTCAAGCGGAGGAGCCGTATAGTCCCCCAGGGGCGCGAATACCGCTTCTTTGCGCTTTCCCTTCTTCCCCTCTTTTGAAGCGCCGCCGGTCGGCGAGGAACTTTCTTCTTTTTCAGATTCAGAGGAGCCGGACATGCGTACCGTGGGCTCGGGCTCCACCTCGGAAACTTTAAACTTGGGCTCAAAGATCTTCTTTACGGTTTCTTTTGCGACTTCTCCAAACGAGGGCTTTTCTTGTTTTTCATGTGGAAGCAATTGCCATAAAATTACGCCTCCCGTGGCTCCAAGCGACAAAAGAATAATCTCTCCCACCCAAAAGCCAAATGCCGTGAATGCCGGCAGAGAAATCAAAGAACCCATCCACCCTCCCATGGAAGCAATGTCTTCCCCCCGCCCCCGTGCAAGGGTGGCCAACATTCCGCTCGCGCTCAAGATGAGCAAAAATAGCCCCAGGAAAGCGAGAAAAGCGCTGTATTTCTTCATGCACCAAAGCACCAAGCCCGTGAGGGCAAAAAGCAAAGGGAGTGCAAAAACGGTTCTCCCGATGAAAAAATAAGCCCCGTTAAACAGCCAATTGCCCGCGACCCCCGCCCTTCCGAAAAACGCAAACACAAAAATGAGGGCCAAAGCGAACATCGCTATGCTCAGCACCATGCGCTTGGCGCGCTCTGGAATCTCAAAGGAGAAACTCGGCAGAGGAAGGTGAAAAAACCCTCCGTTTTTCTTTTTTCTTCTTCCCACAATATTCCTATTATAGGAGATTCTCAGCTTCAATACAAATGAAATGCGGAAGAGCTGTACTCTCCCGCATTTCTATTTCTCAACCGGCTTTTGAAAACCGGTGCCGGCCGGAATGAGTTTGCCGATAATCACGTTCTCTTTGAGTCCGCGCAGGCGGTCTTCTCTCCCCTCCAGAGCCGCCTGAATGAGCACGCGAGATGTCTCCTGGAAGGAAGCAGCCGACAGAAAACTTTCGGTGGTAAGGGCGACCTTTGAAATGCCGAGCAAAAGGTCAGAGGCAACCGGCGCGGCTTTCCCCGCGGCTTCCAAGCGCGCTTTCTCTTCCAGAAAACTCCCCCGGTCCACGATCTCGCCTTCTGAAAATCTGCTGTCCCCGCGGTCTTTCACGCGCACACGAGAAAACATCTGGCGGGTGATAACCTCGATATGCTTGTCGTGAATGGAAGCGCCCTGGGAAGTATAAATGCGCTGAACCTCTTTTGCAATGTATCGCTGTGCTTCTTCCTTGCTGGTGCTCTTGAAAAGCTCGTTTAGATCCAAGTTTCCTTCGCAGAGCTGCTGTCCTTTCCGCACGTGCGCGCCTTTTTGCACCCACAGAGCGCGCTTGGGCGGAATTTCATATTCCACAAGCTCGCTCTTTTCACCATTGGCTTTCCCCTCTTTTGCTATGGCCCGAATCTGCACGCGTCCGTCTGCGGTTACTTCTTCCACTACGCCGTCAACTTGGGAAAGCACTGCTTTCCCGCCCGGCTCCCTGCCTTCAAAAATTTCCTCCACACGGGGGAGTCCTTGAGTAATGTCTCCTCCGGAAGCCACGCCTCCCGTATGGAAGGTACGCATGGTAAGCTGGGTGCCCGGCTCCCCAATGGACTGGGCGGCCACAATGCCTACGGCAGAACCCAATGCGATCATGGTGCCAGATCCCAAATCCCACCCATAACATTTCTGGCAGAGACCTCGCGGCGTTTTGCAGGAAATGGGTGAACGGACGCGAATTTCCGTAATCTTTTCATCCTCGCCGATCTTTTGAGCAAGGGCCCAGTCAATGAGCGCTCCTTTCTTCACGTATCCCTCAATGGACTCTGCGGCCATCCTTCCTCCAATCTTGAAAGCGAGGCCTTGGCCTAAGTCCTCGGCGTCTTTCTTGGAAACGAGGATCCCCTTCGGATCTTTGCAGTCCTCCTCAACAATAAGCACGTCGTGGGCAACGTCAATCAAGCGGCGCGTCAGATATCCTGCCGTGGATGTTCTTAAGGCGGTATCTGCGGTACCCTTTCTTGCTCCGTGCGTGGAAATAAAATACTCCAATACGCCGAACCCCTCCTTAAAGGAGTGTTTTACGGGAAGTTCAATGATACGGCCCGCGGGATTAATCACCAATCCCTTCATGCCGGACATCTGCACGGGCTGAGACCAAGACCCCCTGGAGCCGGAATCAATAATAGAAAACACGGATCTCCCTTCGACCCTCACGAGGCTTTGGGGCACCAATTTCTCAATGGTGCTCTTGACGCGCTGCCATATTTCAATTACTTTTGCCGATCGCTCTTCTCGAGAAAGCAAGCCCGCTCGCCAGTGCGCGTCAATCTGCTCAATCTCCTTTTCCGCTTCTGCCATGAGCTGCTCTTTTTCCGCCGGGACAACGAGGTCATCCATTCCCCAAGTGACGGCAGACCTCGTCGCATACTCAAAGCCCAGCTCTTTGATGCGATCAAGAATTCCCTCAACTTCCTCCTGGCTATATCTCCGCACAATATTCCCGATTATGGCTCCGAGCTTCCTGGACGTCATCTGGTCATTCACCAGAGGATAATCTTTGGGGAGCGTTTCCTGGAAAATAATTCTTCCCACCGTGGTTTCCACCAAGGTTCCCTCCAACAAAATCATCACCGTCTCTCGAAGCCCAATAATCCCTTTCTCGAGCGCAAGAAATGCTTCCTCTTTGGAAGAAAATCTCTTTGCGGGCTGTTCTTTCCCTTCCTCCACCCCCGTAAGGTAATAACAACCAAGCACCATGTCCTGACGAGGCCCCACGCTGGGATTGCCGGTAGCGGGTTTCAGCAGATTGGTCGCAGAAAGCATTAACGATTTGGCTTCCTCCTGCGCTTCCTGGGAGAGAGGCACGTGCACCGCCATCTGATCTCCGTCAAAGTCGGCATTGAATGCTTCGCATACCAGGGGGTGCAGCTGAATCGCCTCCCCCTCCACCAGCACTGGATAAAAGGCCTGAATGCCTAAGCGGTGAAGGGTGGGCGCGCGGTTCAGAAGCACCAGCCGATCCTTTGTGACATCTTCCAAAATAGCCCATACTTCATCGGTTTCCTGTTCAATAAGCCGAGTGGCGCCCCTCACATTATACGCAAGCTCATGCTCTAAAATCTGGCGAATAACAAAGGGTTTAAACAACTCCAAGGCCATACGCTTTGGCACTCCGCATTCATGAAGTTTCAGGGCAGGCCCGACGACAATAACGGAGCGACCCGAGTAGTCCACGCGCTTGCCCAAAAGATTTTGCCGGAATCTTCCCTGCTTGCCTTTCAGCATATCGGCCACGGATTTAAGCAGACGCTTGCCTCCGGTAGTGGCGCTTGTCATAGTGCCCTTGCGCATGTTGTTGTCTATAAGGGCGTCCACCGCCTCTTGGAGCATGCGTTTTTCGTTGCGCACGATGACATCCGGAGCGCCAATTTCCAAAAGGTACTTTAACCGATTGTTCCTGTTGATAACGCGGCGGTATAAATCATTCAAATCGGAAGAAGCGTATCGGCCGCCATCAAGCTGCACCATGGGCCTGAGATCCGGCGGCAGAACGGGAATCATCGTCAGAAACATCCATTCCGGGCGAACGCCAGCCTGCAATATCCCCTGACACAGTCGGAGGCGGACTAAAAGCTTTTTCCTGTTCTGAGGGGTGGCTTTATCAAGATTACCCTCCAGTTCTTTTGCGCGTTTCTTCAAATCAATGCGTTCAAACAGCGCACGAAGCGTCTCAGAGCCCGTACCGGCCTCAAAAACCTGTCCGTATTTAAGCGCGAGCGTCTGATACTCCATTTCCCCGATAATGCGCAGGGGAGCCAGCGATTGCACCTCCTGCCTTGCCCTGTCCCGTGCTTCCTTCAATTTGTTTTTTTCTTCTCCTTCTTTCCCTTTTGATCTCTGCTTCCACTCAACGTCAATTTCGTCCAGGGCCTTCTGCCGCGCCGCTTCGTTCACCGAGGTTATAATGTAGGCCACGAAGTAAATTACCTTTTCAAGCCCCTGGGCGGGAATATCCAAAAGCAGTCCCATGCGGGAAGGAACTCCGCGTAAAAACCAGATGTGAGAACAGGGAGTGGCGAGCTTCAAATGCCCCATGCGCTCTCGCCTCACAGAGGACTTGGTAACTTCTACGCCGCAGCGATCGCAGATGATCCCCTTGTATCGAATTTTCCGATATTTGCCGCAGTAGCATTCGTAGTCCTTTTCCGGACCAAAAATGCGCTCGTCAAACAAACCATCTTTTTCCGCGCGCTGGGTGCGATAGTTGATGGTTTCTGGTTTCGTAACCTCTCCGTGCGACCAAGAAAGGATGTCCTCTGGAGAAGCAAGCTTTATTCGAATGGCCTCCAAATCAACGACTCTCATATTTTTTCTTCTCTCTGCACCTTCCCTTTTAGTTCAATGTGCAGGGCTAACGAACGCAGCTCATTCAAAAGCAGATTAAATGAGGCGGGAAGGTTTGGCGTCTGAATGGGCTGGCCCCGCAGGATCGACTCATAGGTGGCAGCACGCCCCGGCACGTCGTCTGACTTAATGGTAAGCATTTCCTGAAGCGTATGAGCCGCCCCATACCCCTCCAGCGCCCATACCTCCATTTCCCCGAAGCGCTGTCCCCCGAACTGCGCCTTCCCTCCCAAGGGTTGCTGGGTAATCAAAGAATAGGGGCCGATGGAACGCATATGAATCTTGTCTTGGACCATATGAATCAATTTCATCATATAAATATATCCCACCGTAATCTTCTGTGAGAACGGAGCTCCGTCTCGGCCGTCGTAGAGCGTGATCTTTCCGTCTGCCGGAAGGCCCGCTTTTTCCAATTCCGCGCGGATATCCTGTTCGTCTGCTCCTGCCAAGCCCGGGGTTTGCGCGATGTATCCTAACGTGTGGGCGGCCCAGCCAAGATGGGTCTCCAAAATCTGCCCGATATTCATACGGGAAGCAACGCCGAGAGGATTCAAGATAACGTCTACGGGCGTTCCGTCTTCCATATGAGGCATGTCGGCCTCCGGAAGCACTAAAGAGATCACTCCCTTATTTCCGTGGCGGCCGGCCAGTTTGTCACCGCGCTGAACTTTTCTGAGCTCTGCCACCTCCACATGAATGCGTTTGATTACGCCGGGCTCCAGCGTATGCCCCTCTTCCCTTGAAAAAACTTTCACCTCCACGACTCGCCCTCGCTTTCCATGGGGCATCAAAAGGGAACTGTCTTTTACATCGCGAGCCTTTGCTCCAAAGATCGCCCGCAGGAGGCGTTCTTCTGCCGTAAGATCGGCCTCTCCTTTGGGTGAAATCTTCCCGACCAGAATGTCGTTTGGCCCCACCTGAGCGCCAACACGCACGATTCCCTCTTCGTCCAAATCCTTAAGTTTTTCTTCGCCCACGTTGGGGATATCGGAGGTGGTAACCTCGGGACCCAATTTGGTCTCCCGTACGTCGCAAATAAAATCTTCCAAATGCACGGACGTGTACACATCATCCCGTGCCACGCGCTCTGAAATGATAATGGCGTCTTCGTAATTTCCGCCTCGCCAAGACATAAACGCCACCAAGAGATTGGCGCCCAGGGCGAGTCGTCCATGGTCAATCGCGCCTCCATCTGCAATAACCTGGCCCTTCTTTACTTTTTCACCCTTCTCCACAATGGGTTTTTGATGGAAACAGGTATACTGGTTCGTGCGCACAAAATTCTTCAACTCATACGTCTCATACGTCCTAGTTTTTGATTTTTGATCTTTGCTTTTTGATTTTACTACGATGTGCCTTGCGTCCACCTCCACAACCTCTCCATCTTCTTGCGCCAGCACCGCTAATCCTGAATCCTGTGCGACCCGAGTTTCGTATCCGGTGCCGACAAGCGGCGCCTGCGGTTTTATCAATGGCACTGCCTGCCGCTGCATATTGGAGCCCATCAAGGCGCGGTTCGCGTCATCGTGTCGGAGAAAGGGAATGAGGGCCGTAGCTACGGAAATAAACTGCTGAGGCGAAACATCAATGAAATCAACCTTATCTCTTGTTGCCACGCCCGGCTCCCCTTTAATCCTTGCTTCCACTTTTTCAGAGAGAATTTTCCCTTCTTTATCTATCCCAATTCCCGCAGGGGCAATCGTAAACTGTTCCTCCTCATAAGCAGTGAGATATCGGAGCTCTTTGGTCACTGCTCCCTTCCCTACCTTAAAGTAGGGCGTTTCCAGAAAACCGTATTCATTTATTCTGGCATACGAAGCCAAATGTCCCACGAGTCCAATATTCGGCCCTTCTGGGGTCTGAATGGGGCAAATCCTTCCGTAGTGGCTCGGCTGCACATCGCGCACCTCAAATCCTGCACGCTCGCGGGTCAATCCGCCGGGACCCGTTGCCGAAACACGGCGCTTGTGCTCCAGCTCTGCCAAAGGATTCTCGTTATCCATAAACTGCGTTATCTGGGAAGAAGTAAAGAATTCTTTCACAACAGCCATAACGGGCCGAGGGTTAATCAGCTGCGCAGGGGTGATGGTAGCCGGATCCAGAGTTGACATGCGATCCTTCACAATGCGCTCCATACGCATAAACCCCACGCGCATGCGGTTCTGCAAGAATTCCGTAAACGTGCGCACCCGACGATTCCCCAAATGGTCAATCTGGTCGGGCTCGGCGCCCGGCGTGTTGTTCAAACGAATAACCTCGCGCAGCACCTCAATAACATCCTCCAGCTTGAGCACGCGGTCTTCAATGGTTATCTCATCATCAACTTTTGACTTTTGATTTTTGATTTTTGATTTTTGCAAAGATGGCAATCTTTGCAACGTTTTCCATCTTCCCACGCGCGACAAATCATACCGCTCAAAATTGAAAAACATATTCCAAATAAGCTCACGGGCCGTATCTGCGGTTACATAATCTCCCGGCCGCAATCTTCGGTAAATCTCGGCCAACGCCTCATCTTGGTTCTTGCTTCCGTCTTTTTTCAGGGTTTCTTCTATATACTTGAGTCCGCCAGAGAAAGCGGATCCAGTATCCACATCCTCAAAGAGACGCTTGATCTCTTCGTCAGTCGCAAGACCGAAAGCCCGAAGAAGAGTTGTGGCGGCCGCTTTTCGCTTCCTGTCGATGCGCACGCCGATGAATCCTGAACTCTCGGTTTCAAACTCAAGCCACGCGCCTCTGTTGGGAATAATCTTCGCTCCAAAGTAATTTCTCCTTCCGATAGATTGAGCGGTAAAGAACGCGCCCGGAGAACGGATAAGCTGGGAGATGGCCACGCGTTCCACGCCGTTCAACACAAAAGTTCCCCTTTCGGTCATAAGGGGAAAATCGCAGAGAAACACTTCCTGCTCCTTCACTTCCTTTGTTTTGAGATTTATCAAGCGAACGCGAACTCGAAGAGAGGCCTCAAAGGAATCGTCGTTTTTCTTTGCCGCAAGTTCCGTCGGGTAATTGGGTTCTCCGAGCTTATAGTCCAAAAACCAAAGCTCAAACTCTTTTTTTGTGTAGTCGCGAATCGGAGAGATTTCGGAGAGCAATTCTTTGAGTTGACGAGCCCAAAAAAGGTTCCAGCTCTCATGCTGAACGTTAAGCAAATACGGCAGCTCAAGATGAATGGCTGATTTCCTGAAATCTTTAATTTGCAAAGTTGAAGAGGCCATGCAAACAACAAAAATGACCCTTACCAACTGCGAAGGGCACCCTCAAAAAGTGCTTTTTTTATGTATAAAGGGTGAGGGCGTCAATTGAAAATATGAAAAACGGCGTTAGGACTAGTATATACTGTCTCTCAAATACAGTCAAGCCCCCCGCCCGCCATCGCAAGCATGAGTTTGCTCAGGCGTTGCGGGCGGGCTTCCCTATCTCTTGCGTCTCACCAACAAAAAAACAGCCAGCAGAACAACAGCTCCGATCGGAAGGAGAATCGCGAGAAAGAGAGGGGAGGAAATCGTAAATCCTGCAATCTCAAAGCCCCTTCCCGCCTCTTGAGTTCCGGGAGACGTTGTCTCTTCTGTCAAAAGTTCCGACAGGACCAAACGACCCGTTTTCGCCTGATTCCCAGATTCATCTGTCGCGACGATTTCCAATGAATAATCTTCCGGGGGCTCTACGCGAGAAAGCGAAAAAGAGTGCTCAAGGGCAAAGATCCCATCAAGCATGGAAAAGGGGTACTCATCCTGTTCCGCGAGCTGTCGGGTTGGGCCATAGTTCACCTGACCTTTCGTTTCCTCATTTGTTTTCCAAGAAAGTAGCACGCTCTGCCCTGAAACTCGCTCAGCTCTAATATCAGAAATGGCAAGCTCTTCGTTCTGAGGCGAAGATGGAGGCGTTGATCCACCGGTTGGCGGAGGCGGCGGAAGCAACGAACCATCTCCTTGTGAAGCTGTGATTTGAAATGTCGCGGAAGGAGAGGCGGCGATGTTCAAAATGTTTTGGTTGCCCTGATCGGTCAACACTGCTGAATCAGAACTCCACGAAAGTTGGGCTGAACCCAGAGTGCTCATGGCACGGAATTGTACCTGACCAATCCGCTGCGTACCCAAGAATCCCGGCGTGGGACTTCCTCCGGCAATGCGCACCTGACCTCCACCCGCCGTGCTCTCTGCCACGAATTGGAGCACCGAGCCCGTGGTAGTGACTTGAAGCGCTTGGAGTTTATCGACAGGATAGGAGAAATAAGCTGCCACCGCGTTCACCTGTTGTCCACCGGTATTTACCATAACGGTAACCGTAAACGTGGATCCGGCTTGTATACTTTGCGAAGAAGGAGAAAAGAAAAGCGTCGCTGTTTGTTGCGCAAATACGTCCTCTGCCAAGCCAAAGATACCGACAAAAACGAGCAGAAGAACGATAAGGATTTTTTGCATTATTTTAATATAACTCATTTTCTTCAACGCAGCAACTATCTGGTCCAATTGGAGAGCAGAATGCTCAAGTCAAAGATATTCGCTGTTCCATCTCCATTCAGATCGCACGCGCTTGCGACTCTTTGCCAGCTTGAAAGCAAAATGCTCAAATCAAAAATGTTGACTTTGCTGTCTCGGTTGCAGTCGCCTTTCAATGTGCCGCCGCCAGAAGCAGTGCTTCCGCCGCCTCCTCCGCCACCACCGCCTCCGCCGCCTCCGCCAGACGGAGGAGGCGGAGGGCTTGCGATTCTGAATTCAATCAAAAAATCTGTTGCATTTGCGTTGCCTGTCCCGTCCTGACAACGCACATAGTAAGAAAAGATGTTCCCGTCTGAAAGTCCGGAGACCGTATTGGAATGAGAAGTGCCGCCTGTAACAGAAAAGAAGTTCGTCATCAAACCGTAACTCACTCCCGCGCCCGTGGCGTATCTGCACGTGGCATTCTCGTCGGTGGTAAGGGAAACTGAGCTTAAGGTGGTTCCCGAGGCGAGTGTCCCCGTAGGAGCGCCGTCTGCGCGGGAGGGTGGAGTTGTATCAGAAGGTTGGCCCGCTTCGGCCACGCTAAACTCTATGAGAAAATCCGTGGTGTTGGCATTCCCTACCTCATCCTGACAGCGCACAAAGTAGGAAAACGTGCCGCCATCGCTCAACCCGGTTACGGTGGCAGAATGCGAAGTCCCGCCGGTCGTGCTTAAGGTATTGGTCATTGAGCCATATGCAACGCCCGCGGTAAGGGCGTACCGACACACCGCATTCTCATCCGTCGCAAGAGAAATAGAAGTAGATATGGTTCCCGCGGGGAGCGTGCCGTTCGGCACTCCGTTTGAACGAACAGGCGGATCGGCATCAGGCAATCCGACAATGGTATAAGTTCCGGTTGTGGAGCCCGCGATATTCAGAATATTTGTATCGTTGGGTTTTAACGCGAGAGAGGTTGCATCGTACATAAGACTCGCCGTCCCCTCGCCCATCGCCCGAAATGTAATCTGTGCAATCAAGCCGTTATTCCCGATAAAGCCCGGGGTCGGGGCAGACGCAAGAAACTTCAGCTTCCCGGCGGTATTGTCAAACGTATCTTCCCACCAAGTCGGAAACGCGCTCGAGGAGCTTCCCATGCTGGTAACAGCAATCAGGGAGGGATCGTAATCAAGATACGCCTTAATGGAAGTGACGCCTTCAGACGACGAGACGCGAAGATCCACCTGAAAGGTGTCGTTCACGTTAAAGGTGCCCGAGGAAGGAGTAACGCCATACAGGGCCTCATTTGGGCCGGGTACAACTTGAGAAAGGAAAAGGCGAGGCAAAATGCCTCCCCCCTCAAGAGAGTCGTTTACGACCCGCATTCCGGCTACGAGCAGAATGACAAACAATATGGCAAATCCAATGAAAAAGCGCTCTCGCATAAAAGCATAATCCTGCCTACCGGCAGGTTCGCATCATTTCTTGCGGCTGCGTAAGAGCACTACAGCCCCCACTGCCAATCCGCCAAGTATAAGAATGCCGAGCAAAACACCTGTCCCTCCTCCACCAGCTGGCGGACCAAAACCCGCGGCAATCGCCCCTCTCTGCGCTACGCTCTCTTGAGGAGCAAGAATGTTCTCGTCTTGCGCGCTCAAAAGTAGAGAAGCCGCTTTGTCAACCTCAAACAGGCGATTCCCAGCTTGCCTTGCCGACGCCACCACAACAGCGGCGAGATCTTCACCTTCAAATCCGGGATTGGGCAAAGAGGCCTCAAGCACAACCACGCCATCGGCCGCTTCCTGCTTCCACCAAAAAGGAAACGTCTCCTCGTTCGGCCTGATTTCCCGCACTTCAATCATGGAGGGGTCGTATTTGAGATGAACACGGAAAGAAGTAACCGGTTCTGACACATTGAGCCATACCTCCACAGAAACTTTGCCTCCGGCCTCGTAAGGCAGGGCGGTCGGAGAAACAAAAATACGATCCTCTCCCTCACCGGCGAACAGGAAGGAGGGAACGAGAAGCGTCGCCGCCAGGAAAAGCACAATGTGTTTCATGTCTTATGAATTATTATATTATTACTATCCAGTATACTACATTCCGACTTTCCGCACGAGCAGGGAAAGCAGATTCTTCACTTCCTGCTGTGCGTCTTTCTCATTGACGCTTTCGGTAAACCTCTGCCATTGAGCCAAAATTTCCTCGTCGCCTATGCCCCTCACCGCGTTTTCCAGCTGGAGACGCGTTTCAAAGTCAATCTCGGTCTCCGATTTAAGAACTTTCTCAATAAAAAGCTGAGTAAAGGCGAGGGTACGCTCGTTGATTCTCTGATCTTCCAACTGAACCTGGGTTTCTCTAAGTTGTCTCTGGGCGTTCACGTACTGCGCGGCAAAAAAAACGTCGGAGGCAAGCAACAAAAAAATAACGACTATGACAAATGCTTTTGAACTAAACAGATTGCTCATGGGCGGATTGACTCTTCTTTAACAATCTCCTTCTAAAGATTTTATCACGCCAGAAGTTCAACAGCAACAATAGAACTACCCCTATAAGCACAGCCGTCCTCCAATCCACGATGGTGAGCCACCAGTATCTGGTCTTAAGCTCAATGTTTGCGTGCACGGGACTGCCTTCCCTAACCCAGAACACCTCGCCTTGATACGGCAAGTATCCCGGCGTTTCCGCCTGAAGATAATAGGATCCTTCGGGCACCAGGAATGAGTATCTGCCGGTGGCGTCGGTCGTCTGCGGGTTTTCCTGCTGATATTCTCCCGCTGGCCATAGCTGGTATTGCTTGAGTTGGGAGTTGAACCAGAAGAGAGAGACACTGGCTCCAGAAACCCACGCTCTTTTGTTTCCTATTCTTTCATATACATAACCTTCGGGATCCACCACGGTAACCAAGCGCATAACCCGCGCGCCAGCTTCAAGATCTTCATATTCTACTACGGTGACGATCTCGTATTCGCCATTCACCACGGGGGCGGTGATGTCTGCGGTGTAAATTCCGTCTCCGTCGGGATCGGCATACACAAACTCAAACAGCACCAGCGCTTCTTCAATCCTAACCGATTGTTCTTGATTTTGAGCGAATGCAGGATAGGCGAACGCCGCGGAAGCCAAAATGGAGCTGGAAGGAAACTGCAGAGAATCTGCACGAGGGTTTTTCGATTTAAAAACAAAATATCCTTTCACGACCTGGCTTGTCTCGCCCGGCTCTCCCGATGCAACTTGGGGCGCGCAAGGCCTAAGCATAAGCTCCAGGGGCTTCCCGGCAATGGTGCGGATTTTCTGCTCGACTTCACCCCTTTCCCCGATTGATAGGACGATGGAAAAATCAATAAGCCCGTCTCCTGCCTGGGCAAAGATAACGTCGCACGGGATGTCCTCCTTTTCTTCCGGAGACAAGGAGGCAAGGAGAACTCCTTTGGGCAATTGCGCAGTTTGGGTGAGCCCGGGGAGGAAAAGAGGGGCTGTGCGCAATCTTGGGAGATCCGTGATCTTTTTAATGCCTACCCGCTCAAAGGTTATGTCAAGCCCCGGGAACTTCTGGGTAAGCTCGCGGATTGCGCTGGGCAGGGGAGCTAACACAAACTCTCCGATGGGCTGGGAAGGAAGGAGCTGCCACTGGCCCTGGAGAACCAGAGGAGCTTCCTGGGGAATGAGTTCTTCTCCTATGGGTTCTGGCGGAGGAGGTGCTGGTCGCAAGGAGGAAGGTATGAGGGGCTCAAAAATCTCGGGGATTCTTGGAGGAGGTGGAGACGGCGCTAGAGGAGACGGCACAGGGGGTTCGGGAGAAGGTAGAAAACCTTGCTGCTGGAGAAAGACTGTTCCTGCTGCAGAAGATCCTCCTGCCCTGCTTGCACCTGGGCCAGGAGGAGGAGTGGTGTCGACAACCACAGAAGCGTTGGAAGAATATGCAGATTCGTTGTTGACTGCGTCCAAGGCTCTCACCCTGAAGTACCAGGTGGTTTCATCAGTAAGAGCAGAGCTGTGAGTGAAGGAAGCAGTTGCAGCAGTAGAACTGCTGACACTGGAA
>MHUO01000006.1:0-2775 GCA_001825035.1 Candidatus Wildermuthbacteria bacterium RIFOXYD1_FULL_50_12
CAGCCAATTCCTGAAACTGCGCCAAGTCCAACTTGAGTTGCGCAGCCACCTTTTTCATTGCTTTCGTCTGCGCGGCAGACCCTACTCGCGACACGGAAAGCCCAATGTTCACTGCCGGACGTTGACCTTTTGAAAACAAATCTGACTCCAAATAAATCTGGCCGTCGGTAATGGAAATAACGTTTGTGGGAATATACGCAGACACATCTCCCAATTGGGTTTCAATAAGTGGGAGTGCCGTCAAAGAACCGCCACCCTTTTCTTTGGAGAGTTTTGCCGCGCGTTCCAAAAGACGAGAGTGCAAATAGAATACGTCGCCAGGATACGCCTCTCGGCCCGGCGGCCGGCGAAGCAAGAGAGCAAGCTGACGCCACGCCCACGCATGTTTGGATAAGTCGTCGTAAATAATAAGCGCATCTTTACCCTTATCTCTGAAATATTCGCCCATGGAGCATCCCGCGTAAGGGGCGATATACCACAGCGGGGCGGGCTCTGAAGCAGACGCTAAAACCACAATGGTGTAATCCATTGCTCCCCGCTCATCGAGTTCTTTCACAAACTGCGCTACCTTTGATGCTTTTTGCCCGATGGCTACATAAATACAAATGGGCCTGTTTTCTTCGGGTTCGTGCAGTTGATTTAAAATCGTATCCTGAACAAAGGCGGTTTTCCCGATTTGTCGGTCGCCAATAACAAGTTCGCGCTGCCCTCGGCCGATAGGAATGGTAGCATCAATGACCTTAATGCCGGTTGCCAAAGGAGTGTTTACCGGCTCTCTCTCTATCACCGAGGGGACCGGCCGTTCAATTGGCAACATTTCCACTTTTTCTCCCAAACCCCCTTTGCCGTCCAGGGGTACACCGAGGGGATTAACTACGCGGCCCAGCAAGCTCTCGCCCACCGGAACCGAAAGCACTCTCTTGGTTCTTTTCACAACATCGCCTTCTCGAATAACCTTGTCCTCGCCCAACACAACAGCCCCTACGATATATTCTTCCAGGTTAAGCACTATGGCGGGAACCGATTTCTCACCAATCTCCACCATTTCAGAAAACATCGCATTTGGTAAACCCTCAATCTGCGCGACCCCATCGCCTACGCTCACCACTCTCCCGATTTCCTCTCCCTTTGGGCCCGCCTCTATCCCCTGAAGCTCTTTTTGTAATATGTCGAAAAGAAAATCCTTTGCCATAGTATCACGAACTTTTCTCGAGCAATGTTGCTATTCTTTGCAATTTCCCCCTGGCTGTTCCGTCAACCACGTACTCATTTCCAAGAAACAGCGCAACTCCTCCGATTACAGCGGGATCCACTTTTTCTTCCATTACATAGTTTTTCTTCGCAAGCGATTGCTCCATATGCATGCGCGTTTCCTTGAGCAAGGGTTCTGCTGAAACCACGCGCGCAATCGGTCCTTTTCTCTGCTTCCATGCGCGCGCGAATTCTCGGAGAATTTCGCTTATTCGTTTTGCGTCGCCGCGCTTGCGCAAAACAAGCTTTAGCCGCTTAACCTTCTCTCTTGCTTCCGTCTCCGACAAACCATCAAACAATTGCACCATTACATCCGCATATGTTCTTATCTTACTTTGCATAGTTCTTTTCAAAGAAATCCATTACCTCCTTTGCTGCGCGCTCTTGGTCTTCTTTGGTTACGCTCCTCGAAAGCACTTTTTCTGCCATAAGCACGGCTAAGCTTTTGATATCGCCTTGCGCCGCCCGAACGGTATCAAGCTTTCTTCTTTCTGCCTCGTCCTTTGCCTTGAGGAATATTTTTTCTGCCTCTTGGCGGGCCAAAAGCAAAGTTGCCTTCTCTTTCGCGGTTGCTGAACTCCGCGCGTCTGCGAGCACTTTTTCCGCGTCTTTACGCGCCCTTTCAAGTTCTCGGTGCCGGGCTTCGTCAATCCGCTCTATCTCACGATTCGCTTTTTCGGTAAGCTCGAGCCCCTCCTCAATTCTCTTTCTCCGTTCCTCCAAATACCGAATTATCCTTTTGAATACGAACCTATTCAACAAATACAACACAAGCAGGAAATTAATTGCCTGCGCGAGCAATAACCGCCAATCTATGCCTAAATTGCTGAATAACTCGCTCATTACACGAATTTAATGATGAGCGCGACCACCAATGAGTAAATCGCGATGGCTTCGGCAAAGGCAATTGCCAAAATCATTGCCGTCTGAATCTTGGGCGCGGCTTCCGGGTTTCTTCCAATGGCCTCCATTGCCTTTGAAGCCATCCATCCAATCGCAATGGCGGGAGCAACTCCTCCTATTCCGATCGCCAGAGCTGGAGCCAATGTTTGCAATGCTTCTCCTTCCATATGTGTGTCCGATAAATGACTTATAACTTATGACTCACGACCGTTTTAATGCTCCACCTCCATGGTGGCAACCTTCAAAAATACCAATGTAAGCATCGCGAATACCAGCGCCTGAATAAATCCTACGAAATATTCCAGAAAAAAGAAAGGAAGGGCTCCGAACGCAGCGAACACAGGCAGGAGCGCCATCATAATAATAAGGAGCACTTCTCCTGCGAACATATTGCCGAACAGACGAAAAGAGAACGACAGCACGCGGGCAAATTCGCCAACCAGCTCCAGTAAACCAACGAAAAAGTGAATGGGCCCGTGTCTGAAATTGATGTATTTACCGACTTGTACGAAAAAACCGAGTTTTTGCACCGCGTACAGCTGAACCGCGAGCACCGCGATAATCGCCAATGCCAAAGTGGTATTCAAATCGGCTGCTGCGGGGCGAAGAAACGGCACGAAT
>MHUO01000006.1:2832-15199 GCA_001825035.1 Candidatus Wildermuthbacteria bacterium RIFOXYD1_FULL_50_12
CTCCCACGAGCAAGACAGCGGTCAACAAAGAAAGCACCAAACTATTCGTAATGGGCAATCCAAACACATATCCTATCGTTTCTGCGCGCAAACTTATATGGATGCTTTCCATATCTCCCTAGTATACACGAAAATCGCTTTTTTGTAAATATATGTTCAACCCCTCTGAATAAGGGAATTTTGGTATATCTCGGGCTTAAAGGGCTTTGCAGTTACGAGCTGGATATCCAGGGAATTCTTCTTGAGCCACGCAGAAAGGTCGTCGGAGAGCGCCTGCTGGTCATACCCCAAGCATACAACGCGAGGACTCCACGCTCTCAACACTTCATAGGTTGAGATGTACTTGTCGCCAAGCACCGCCCGATCTACCAAAGGTTCTGCCTGCACCAATTTCACGCGCTCTGTTTCCGTATGTCTGGGGGTTTTGTGTTTTAATTCTTCGCATACTTTGTCTCGCCCCACAATGGCGATAAGTTCTTCTCCGTGCTCTCGCGCCTGCACAAACAATGCCCGATGCCCCTCGTGCACTCCGTCGAAAATGCCAAACACTGCTACCCTTTTTTTCATATTATTTCTCGCCACTTTTGCCTTTTCGCCACTCTACTGCCTGCAAAACCGGGGCGTACATATCGTCTTTTTGCATATCGACGTTGAACATTTTGAGCTCGCTTATGGGCGGATCCGCTTCTCTGAACTGCACAAACGGCAGATCCTCAAGAAGAGCAAGAGGAGTCCGTTCGTCTCCCTCGCCCATCGCAAGGACAGCCGCAACCGCCAGAGAATCGGCAACGTTAGATTGCGTGACGTTCAGTTTTCGTCCGAATAAATCTTTTTTCCCGATATAATTATTGAGGGACTTAAACCCGCTGTACGCCAAGCAAACGCCAATCGTTCCCCAGCGAAGCGGCAACGTTCTGCTGTCCGTGATAATAATTCCGAGTTTTTTGAGGCGATATTTTTTGCGCAAATACGCTCTGATTTCGTTTGCGGTCTTCTGCGGATCTTTGGGCCACAATATGTAATGCCCCTCCGCGTTTGACTCGTCTATGCCTGCGGAAGGGGCGAGAATGTTCCGTTTTATCGTCAGCATCACTCCGTATTTGTTGAGCTTGCGCGGCAAATAATATTCTGATTCCTGCCGAATAAGCGCGTCCTTGTCTGTGCTTCCGACCCTCACAAACCTGCCTTCGCAAATCGCCACGATTTTGGAAGTAATTGCCACCACCGATCCCTCCTGTAATGAGGACAGGTACCTGTCTAGAATCGCACGGAGATCGCCATCTTTTCCAGGCCTCACCTTGTGAGTTTTAACTGGTTTTATAATCATTACGCTATCTTACCTAAAGACCACATATTTGACAAATATTTATATTTCCTGTATTATATAGGTATATGCACGTCCTCATTATTCCCCTTCTCATTATCGCTCTGCTCGTGGGTATCTACGAAAGCGGAGACATTTTCAAAAATCTCAATCTCTCGCTTCCCGCTATGGGAAAAGACGGACTTAATATACGGCAGTTTCTCGGCGCTCCCGCTGGTCCGGATAGCCCTCTCCGCAACCTCAGCGATTAAATCTTCCCTGTGGCAATCTGCCTTCTGAGTTCACGGAAGATCTGCTCGAAAAAGAAAAGATTGTGATACGAAGCAAGATAATATGCGATGAGCTCCCGTTCTTGAAAAAGGTGATGCAAAAAGGAAAGTGAAAAATTCTGGCATGTGTAGCAGACGCAGTTTTTATCTATGGGATTCTTATCGCCACGCAAACTTCCTTTCATCGCATCCAGTCGCATAATCTTCTGCCCTTGCCTTCTGAATACTTGTCCGTGGCGCGCAATCCTTGTGGGTTCAGCGCAATCAAATGTGTCAATGCCAAGTTTGATAAATTCGGTGATATCCTCAATGCGGCCGACGCCCAGAAGATGACAAGGAAGATGTTCCGGAAGATACAGAGCCACCCACTTGACTTGATCTCTTAATTCTTTGTGTGTTTCCCCTACCGAGACACCTCCGATTGCAATGCCATCGATATTTTGCTTAGCAACAAATTTTGCTGAATCAATTCGCAAATCCTTAAATACTCCGCCCTGAATAATACCATAAAGAGTTTGGTCTTTTCGTTTTTTTGCTTTAATGCATCGCAAAAGCCATCGATGGGTACGCTCGGTCGCTTTTTCAGTGTATTTTTTATCAGCCCCGTAAAAAATGCACTCGTCGAATGCCATAATGATATCGGCGCCTATGTCTTTCTGTGCTTGTATGGAAAATTCTGGGGTGAACAACACTTCCTCGCCGTTTTTAGGAGAACGAAAACATACCCCTTGCTCGTCAATCTCCAAGACAGGCGTTCCTTTTTCTTCACTCCGGGGCACGCCTATTTTTTTCCCGCCTAGAGAAAACACCTGAAATCCGCCAGAATCACTCATCAAAGGAATGTCGAGTTTTGCGTATTTGTGTATGCCGCCAAATTTTTCAATAACCTCGAGTCCGGGATCATCCACTAAATGAAATGTATTCACGAACGCAACTTGCACACCAAGCTCCTTGATGTCTTTGGGCGGAATTGCCTTAAGCGTACCTTTTGTCGCAACCGGCACAAATGCAGGCGTCAAAATCTCCCCGCGCGGAGTCGTAATTTTCCCCAACCTCGCCCTTGTTTTTTTGCTTCTTCGCTCAATTTGGAAAAAAGTCATGCGCTTCCTGCTGGCCAAATGAATTCATCCGTGCTTGATTTCTATTACATCGCCGTCTTTCACGACGTATTCCTTCCCCTCGGTTCGGATCAATCCTTTAGTCATAGCTTCTGCGAGGCCGCCGGCTTCCAACAATGTATTCCACTGAATCACCGCGGCTCGAATAAATTTTTCCTTAAAGTCGCTGTGGATAACGCCTCCCGCGTCGGGGGCTTTCGTGCCCCGCACAATGGTCCATGCACGCGTTTCGACGGGGCCGGTGGAAAAAAATGTAATCAACCCGAGCGCCTCATACGTCTTCTTGATAAGCTCGGGGAGGCGCGGCTCAGACAAGCCGAGCTCCCGCAGTTCTTCTCCGCTCAAGCCGACTTTCTCCTCTTCTTCTTTGATGTTCATTATTGCATATGGAGCTCCGAGTTTTTTTGCGTATTCCTTTGCGGTTGCGGCTTCTTTTCCGCGATTGGCGTTGAAAACATAGATCACCGGTTTTGCAGAAAGCAGAAACAAATCGCGCACAATTTCTTCAGAACCAGGATTCTCTTTGATAAACTGCAGCGCCGGAATCTCCTGATTGAGCGAGCGCAGCAATCCCTGCACCACTGCCTGTTGAACTTGCGCTTTTTTATCCTGCCCCCTCGCGTTTTTCTCAAGAGTTTCCAAGCGCTTCCGGACGGTCTCAATATCCTTTAGGATGAGCTCGGTGTTTACGGTTGTGATGTCACGCAAGGGATCAATGGTGTTGTCCACGTGCGCCACGTTCGTTTCTTTAAAGCATCTGACCACTTGGCAGATAGCGTCCACCTCGCGAATGCTCGCGAGAAATTGATTTCCTAAACCCTCCCCTTTGTTCGCTCCGCGCACGAGGCCTGCGATATCTACGAACTCAATAATGGTTGGAATAACTTTTTTTGATTGGAAAAAATCAGCCAGCTTCAAAAGCCGCTCGTCTGGCACCTTCACGATACCCACATTAGGATCAATCGTGCAAAAAGGGTAGTTTGCAATATCCACCTTCTTTTTCGTCAACGCCTGAAACAGCGTGGACTTCCCTACATTTGGAAGCCCGACAATGCCAACAGAAAGAGACATAACGAGAACATCGTATCATAAAATTCTCTTTCTCAAAAGATCAAAAGAAAAGACCCTCTGCCCCGGTATAAAACCAGGACAGAGGGCTTTGCTCAGCAATACCACTTGTGGTTGCTACCTAGCACACCACTCGTAAGCATTGCTGAACATTTTGAGCCAAGGGCTTACCTCCATTCTCCGCCATTCCTCTGGCATCCAGGGCCATTGCCACAAACGGAAGCAACGTTCTGGATGAGGCATCATCGCAAGATGGCGTCCGTTCGGAGAGCACAGAGCCGTAATCCCGAGGGGCGAACCATTCGGATTGTACGGATACACTTCCGTTCGACCACCGCATGGATCGATGAATGCGAGAGGCGAGAGCTTGCGCTCCGAAACCTCCTGCGCGACCGACTGATCCGGATAGACCAGCAAGCCTTCACCATGAGCGACCCATATACCGAGCTTCGATCCTTCCATGCCGGCAAGAAGCACCGACGGGCTTGGCAGAATTTCCACCTGCACCCATCGAGACTCAAACCGACCCGACGTGTTGTAAACGAATCTCGGCTGCTTTTCACCGGCGATCCCTTTCCACGGAACCCATCCGAGTAGCGCCATTAGCTGACAGCCGTTGCACACGCCGAGCGAGAACGTATCCTCGCGGGCATAGAAGCGGTCGAACATCTCCCTCAACTTCTCGTTGAAAAGGATCGTCCCTGCCCAACCTTTTGCGCTATCGAACACGTCCATGTAGGAGAAGCCGCCGGCAAAGATGACGCCCTGGAACTGATCGAGCCTCGTCCTGCCCTCAAGGAGATCACTCATCGTGACATCCCATGGAGCAAAACCGGCAGCCGCACATGCAGCCTGCATTTCTCTGTCGCCGTTCGTGCCTTCCTCGCGCAATACTGCCACGCAAGGTTTGTTGTCCGCCTCCAGAACTTCCGGAGGCGTTGCCGTTGGAGTAAACGAGAGCTGATACGACGGAGTTGTACCGATGCCGGGAAGTTGGTCCTCGTGACCAGAATGTTCTTCCTCGGCACACGCAGAGTTCATCTGCAGTCCTTCAATCTTGGCGCTTGTCGCCTCCCACCAGCACCGGAGTTCCATCGTCGTACTTCTGAACAGTTCTCCGGTATCTTTTGCATCGACGCTGCACGTTGTGCTGTCGAGGGTGATTCCAATCATCGAGATCTGCACTCCGAGCGATTCGCAGATCTCAAAAATCCGCTTTTCGTTCTCGGTCCCGAGTTCAATGACGAACCCGAGTTCCTCGCCAAACAGACTTGCCAGAGCTTCAGCAGCGTGAGGGATGCTCACGCTGAATCCACACCGACTCGCCATACACATCTCGGCAACTGCGGTTATGAGGCCGCCGTCGCTTCGATCATGCAGAGAAAGAATCAACCCTTCATCGATCATCTGCTGCACCGCAAGAAACGCGTTCTTGAGGAGCTTGGGATTTTCAACGTCAGGCGACTCATCGCCGAGCTGGTCGAACGCTTGAACCAGAGCTGAACCGCCGAGGCGATTTTTACCCTGCCCAAGATCGATGAGTGCCAAAGCACTCTCGCCGGGTTTCTTAATGTCCGGCGTGACCTTCTTCGTGATGTCAGGTACGGGTGCGTATCCGAGTATCACCAAACTTCCGGGAGCCTTTACAAGCTCTCCCGAAATCGTCGCAGCCATTGAAAGGCTATCCTTTCCGCCATCAACTGCAATTCCAAGCTTGACCATGAGATCAGACATAGCAACCGCAGCATCATAGAGGAGGGCGCCTTCGCGAGGCAGCTTCGCAGGCCACATCCAGTTAGCACGGCACCGGATTTCTCCGATACCGCTGATCCGCGCCGAGGCTATGTTGGTCAGCATTTCTGCCACCGCCATTCGGGCTCCGGCTTTCGGATTGATGAGCATCTTGATCGGCTGTTCGCCGACTGCGCTCGCCGCTCCGGTTAGACCGAAATGACTTTGCGCATTGACACTCACGTTCCCGATCGGAATCTGGGCGATCCCGCAACATTGCTGCTGCGCTACGAGCCCAGTGACACTTCGGTCCACCTTGTGAACGAGGAACCCTTTCGAGCCCACGCCAGGGAGTTTGAACACCGCCTGGATTGCTTTGCCGACAGTGACATCCGGCAGGTTCAGAGGCTTGAGGTCTTCGGTCCGCCGATTTGACTCGAACGTCTTCTGAGGCATATTCGTGAGAATCTGCTCCAGGTTCAGTTCAACGGGCGTTGTCCCGTTTTGGGAGTCGAGAACGACAACGTTTCCGCTACCGTCGATTTCTCCGAGGACTTCGCAGTTGACACGCTCGCGTTTGCAGACCGACTTGAAAAGCTCGATCTGTTCCGGCCTGATCAGGAGTCCGTATCCTTCTTGGAATTCGGCGCTCCAGATTTCGAGGACAGACATCGTCTTATCGCCAAGCACGATACCGCGAATGCCGATCTTGCCGCCAAGTGGCTCAAGCAACTCCGTAAGGACATTGCTCGGACCGCCGGCACCTTGATCGTGAATGCTCGATATGGGATTGCTGTCTCCCATTTCGACACAGGCCCGAATGACCCGATTTGCCCGATTCTCCATCTCTGCGTTGCCGCGTTGAACGGAGTTGAAATCGAGCGACTCGGTGTTCTGACCTTGCATCATGCTTGAGGCTGAGCCTCCGCCGACCCCGATGGGATAAGCGGGACCGCCGATGCGCACGATGAGCATTCCAACTTCAGACTTCTCCTTCGCAGTATGTCCGTCGAACAGATGTCCGACGCCACCGCTGTAAAGGATCGGCTTACGTGGCTCGCGCCATTCGCTTCCGACTGTCTGACCGAAAGTTCGGGTAAAGCCCATTGTGAGGGGTTCGCCGAACTGATTGCCGTAGCTCGATACACCGTTGCTGCCCTCGATGAGAATCGAAAGCGGCGAAGCGTACTTCGACGGCTTGTCCTTGCCGACAACCTCGCCCGGAATTTGATATCCAGGAATGAAAAGGTTCCCGACAAAGTAACCGGCGACGCCGATGCCAACGATGCCTCCGCGTCCGACCGCACTATTGTCGCGTATCCGTCCGCCGGAACCCGTTTGGGCTCCAGGGAAAGGCGCGACGAAGGTCGGATGGTTATGCGTTTCCGCGGTGCAGGTGATGTGAACCACCTTATCGAGAATTCGCATTTCCGAAGGCTTGCCCGGAGTGACTGGGAGGATCAGGCGTGTGCCGAATCCCTTGATCACGCCGGCGTTGTCTTTGAAGGCAACGAGGCTGCAGTTGTCACTGCCGAGACTTTTCAGCGGTCGCTGAACGATCTCAAACAACGTCTCCTGCATTGGTGTTCCGTCGATGACGAGTTGGCCCTTGAAGTACCAATGCCGGCTGTGCTCGCTGTTGGCATTGCCCAGCTGGAACAATTCGACATCGGTAGGATTTCTGCGAAGGACTTCCACAAAGAGATGCTGATAGTACTCAAGGTCCTGGGCATCCATGCCTAGGCCAAGCGCATTGTTCATCTCCTCGAGCGCAGTTTTTCCGCGACCCGCGAGGTCAATCACTCGGACATCTTCCGGCGTGGTGCCGGTGTCAAAGCTCTCGATCCCGTTCGGGTAGTGCTGTTCGGTCATCCGGTCAAGACGAGTCTTGAGGATGTCGGCCGATCGGTCGTTGCCGACAGCGTATCGGTGAGTGCGCTCAATGCGGATGATCTGCCGAAGTCCCATGGCCTGACAAATCGATACGGCGTTCGACGAGAACGGAGTCTCGATCGAAAGCCTCGGTCCGATTTCCACAGCTTCTGAAGCTGTGATGTGAGGTTCGATTCCGGTGTTGCCGGGCTCGAACGTTTCTGCGATGAGCCATTGGATCTGCTTGAGCTCCGGCTCGGACAACTGGTCTATGGTCTCGATGTAGAAACCAAGATCCAAACCGTCATTGATCTGGCGGTACATGCGATAGATCATGGCTTCTCCTTCTTTCGTTTAGCCGCGTGGGAAAAGTATCCCCGCGACCTGTTTTGCTTCCGCGAGAATGGTATGCTCTCCCTCGCGCACGAGGGGCTCGGAACGTATCAGTTCGCGAACTCGGCCTTCTGAGAACGCGAGGAGCGTCTCAATTTGTAGCCTGTGTTCTTGGGGAAGAACTTTCTCCTGAAGTGTTGCTACATCGTCGCCAGGATTGATAGGGATTGTGATCCGCCCGAGGATCGCCCCCTTGTCGAACTCGGGAGCCACTCGCTGGACAGTCGCTTCAGTGCAGAAATCACGTTCCGCTCGACGAACAAAGTAGAGGCGGGCGCAATGGACGCGCCGACCGTACATTCCAGGACCGCCAAAATCTGGTCTTCCTGGATCCAGCGGACCTGGATGCTGATTGGTCATCATCCCTTGGTATGCTTCAACCACATTCGCTGGCGTTTTTGGAAGCCAGCCATACTGACCGATAAAGTCTACTCCGCGCTTTCGACATTCGAGGAGTATTGCCTCTCCGAACGTCTCTGGCGACGAGTATGCTTTCGGACGCAGAACCAAAACGTTCTCCTTCAGCATGCCTTCGGCAAGGGCTTTCTCAATGCCACCCGCATCCGGTTTTGACGCGATGACGAGCACCGGTTCGACTCTCGAGAGAAGCCCGGACTCTACTGCCCGGAGAATCTCACGCATAGTCGTTCCACCGCCTGAAACGAGCATAGCAATACGTAGTTTGTCCACGTTCTTCTTCTCCGTCTTATTAAGTTGGGAATGTGCGACTCTGCTTCTTCATTAACAGAATCCAGTTAAGAAAGCAATTGACAGAAGAAAATGGTATCAGTTTAAGCTCACCGTATCGGGTTGTGTTCTGACCATACCTACAGATAAGCTCATGATATGAGAGTTCCGGTAAATTCTTTGCCTTCAATGGCTTTTTTCAAATTCTCAAGATCGGTTCCTTTCAATATTTTTGCGGTTATGTTTGCTTTTTGCGCAAGTTTTGCGGCGACTGGATCAATAGGCGAAGCTAACCCCGGTGTCCACTTTGCAGGAATGAGTTTGCGGTACTCTGCCCACGAAAGCTCCTTAATTGGCTTTGCGTCTTTAAAAACCTTGGGATCTTTATCGTACACAAAATCAATATCGCCCGCGTCAATAAATTCTTTTGCGCCGAATTTTTGCGCGAGGCGCACCGCCACGTAATCGGTGGACCAGCCCGGCATCCAGCCGCTCGAAACCACAATACCTTTGCTGCTCATTTTCATACTTGCCACTTTTCGCGACGAGAGATCGCTTGTAAGAATTTCTTCATAGGAATTTTCCCCAAAAAGTGCTTTCAGTAAGTATGCATTAAGATAAATCGCGTGAATACCAATCCAGTCCAAAGAATCATTCCCTGATTTGGCAAGTTCGCGCGCCGCTTTCTGATATACACGGGCGGTTCTTCCGCCTCCGGCTACCAGCACAATTTTTTTCTCCTTCCTTAATTCCCGCAGCAAGAGTTTCCGAAAGGCGTTCAAAAACGGCACGTCAATGCCGTCTGCGTCCGTCAAATGCGGAACAATAATAGAGCCCCCCAGCTTGATAAGCGTAAATGATTTCATCTGAACCATCATACCCTTTTCCGGCTCTTTTTGAAATACCGCCTGGACGGAGGAGCGTATTTCTCAAGGAACGCGGGAAGGCCGAGCTTTTTGACCTCTTGATGGAGCTTGTAATAGCCGCACCATTCTTTTGAACAGAGCCAAGATTCGGTAGGATGAATGCAATAAAAGATATTATTCTGGATCGCGTCTGCGATGGTTGCGATATTCCGCAATACGGTGCGCTTGTCAATGAACGGGCGCGCCACGCGGAATCTCACAATCTTTGAATTATTTTTGGAAAGCACAATGTAGTCCTTGGAAATGCCCGAAGGCGCGCGCCCGCTTACTGCTTCATATCCAATCTGGTAGATCGCCAACTGGGCATCCGAGCGAATGTCTTGCTTGTTAGGAGTTACCCTTGTGGTCTTTAACTCGTGGATGACGCCTTTTTTGTCGGCAAGATCAATCCGTCCTGTCACCTCAAGACCGAGCCTGCCTGCGCAGGCAGGCCGCGCTAAGAAACTGAAGGGTTCTTCAACCAGATCGGGATCAATATACCTGTTGAGATGCTTAAAATACACTTCCAAGCCCCTCAATCCCGTATCAACCAGGTCCTCAATCCGTATGCTCCGCTCCTTGGAGAGATACTCCCTTGTGAGAAACGGCCGGGCTTCCGCAAGCTCCTGCCGGTAGTCCTCAAGCGCGCTTGCGAACGAATTCACGAAGAATTCTTTCGCTTCGCCCAATTGAATTCCCTTGCCGTCTTCTTTCTTCTGCTCAAAATGATACTGGAGAGTTTCATGAAGCGCAAAGCCGTGCTTAAAGACCTTGCGAGGTTGACGCTTAATCCCCAGTTTATAACGGAATAGCCAGTGCTCGGGACATCGCACATACGTCATCAATTGGCTATAACTCATTTGCTTCATAGCATTTGCTCATTGTATCAGAAAACTCATTTCCGAGAAGCTAACGTGCGAAAAACAAAAGAAGGAGGCGTTATGCTCGCCTCCTTCTGCGGCTTCCGGGAGCTACCCGATGAGTACTTTGTACTTTGAGCCGGAATTGCTCCAGCGTCAAAGTTTGCTCTTTCGGAGGATTGGACTTCACTTCCTCCAGGAACTTTTCGGCCGAATCGGCCAGAGGATCCTCAAATCCGAGCTGTACATCGTTATCGTCCCACGCACATATCAGGCAAACTTTATGAACACCGTACCCATCTCGCTGAGAAGCAACGGCGTTATTCGAACCACAACGAGAACAGCGCTCTAATGTGGTCGCCATCTCTCCCTCCTTTGCTCCACATTTACTTATTTACTCTCTCATATTCCAAGAAATTTTCAATACCACCGCCTTCATTCTTTCTTCTGAAAAGGGGCGAGGGCGTCTTGGACGGACTTGCGGTACAAACAAAAGTCGCAGTCCATATTGGCTTCGGGCAGAGTATCTGCTTCCAGCGTTTTGCGGGCTTCCAACAACGCACTTTCTATCCAAACGTCGCTTCCTTCGTAGGGAATTATTTTCACGTCAAACTCCAGCTTCCCGTCGAACGCCTTGCGATCCGTGTGCGCGTTTACGTACACGAAGTACCCAACATTTGAGACCTGAAATCCATTTTTTCGAAACAGCCACTGATATATCTCCATCTGGCGCTTGTATCCAATTTGCCAGTCGGCGTCAATGTTCACCTCTCCGTTCTTGCTCGTGGCTTTATAATCCACCACGTGAAGTTCCCCTTGCGGATTTACCCAAATGTCATCAATAGCGCCAGACACCAAGAAATTGCTCGGCTCATGCAGGTATTGCACGCCCCTTCTCGCATCTCTCCACTCTTGCATCTTCTCGTGCTGAAACGGCAAGGCATCAATACCATATGTGGCAAACAATGGGTGCGGACTTTTTTCTGTCCGGTGAATATCGAATTCTTTTTTGAGCAGAGCATCCACTGCCGAGTTTAAACTAAAAGGGTAGCCCGGCGGCTGGGCGACTCCAAGACGTCTATCCAAATAAAAACACCTGCGGCAGTTGAGAAAACTGTCTAATTTGGAGCGGCTTAGCAAAAAGGGTTCCTTTGAGGCAGGATCAAATACGTTTTTCGCTCGTTTGCCAGAATAATATTGACTCATAGAGGCACTTAAGAGGTGCCCCTATTCTACCACGGCTGAGAAAGAAACGACAATGTTGCGCTCTCTCGGACCGCCAAATTCAATCAACACAATTTTTTGCCACGCGCCGAGCACAAGTTCGCCATTCTCGACCGGAACTGTCAACGAGGGCCCGATAAGAGAAACTAAAATATGATACTTCACGTGCTCTGGATTATGCTTGTGGCGGTACTTTAAGGCCGGCACCACTAACTCAAAAGCATCCAGCATATCCAAATCCGTGCCTTCGTCCAAGTCCGCGGTCGCAATTGCGGCTGACGTGTGCAAAAGAAACAAATGGCATACCCCCTTTCGGAAGCTATTTTCCACAAGAAGTGCTTGGACCTGCTGAGTGATGTCAAGAACTTCCCTTTCTTTTTTGGTGCGTATGATGAGTTCTTCTGCCATATACCTTAGTGTAGCAGAAAAAATGTATGAAAAAAAGTGGCCCGTGGAGTGCCTTGCACTCCACGGGCCTCCGTCCGCGCCGTCTGGGAACTAGTGGAAAAAGCCCCAGACGGCGATCCCGACCAGGATGCTCACCACCACGGCGGCCACCACTACTCCGGCGGGCCCTAGAAACGGGAGGACCCCCGTGAAAAGGTAGCCGTCGTTGTCGAAGAGAAGAAGCCGTGGAATTATCATCACTCCTCCTTTTTAGATAGATTTCGCGCCTCCCTGCTCCTTTTCAGGAAAGCGCCGGGTACTCAAGGAGATCTCTGGATTTCTCCTCTCGGAAATGATTATACCCATATTTTAAGGTATGTCAATGATTTCCATTTGCCGAATTCATTTTCGTCGTTACTCCCCCTTGATAACGGCCAAAGGCGCAAGTCGGGCAACCTTCCTTGAAATGCCGGCATTGTGTACTACTTCAATAACATCGTCAATGTTTTTGTACGCTTGCGGAGCTTCT
>MHUO01000006.1:15207-19324 GCA_001825035.1 Candidatus Wildermuthbacteria bacterium RIFOXYD1_FULL_50_12
GGATTGCCGCATGCCGCGACATCATTCTTCCTGCGCCATGACAAGTGGTATAAAATGCTTCTTTGCCTTCTGGAGTACCCACAAGAACGTAGGAAGCTGTACCCATGCTCCCCGGAATAAACACGGGCTGGCCGACCGAGCGATATTTTTCAACGATATCTTGATGCCCTGGCGGAAACGCCCTCGTACTTCCTTTTCGATGCACCAAAAGGCGTTTTTGCACTCCGTTAATATCGTGCGTTTCAAGTTTTGCGGTGTTGTGCGCAACATCATACACCATGGAAAGTTTTCCTCCGGAATTCCCAAGCGCGGCAAGCCATGCCTCCCGCACAAAGTGCGTTATCATGTGGCGGTTGGCAAAAGCAAAGTTCATCCCGCCTGCCAAAGCTCCGAAATACTGCTGGCCCTCGCTTGATTGAAAAGGAGCGGAAGCCAACTCGCGATCCGGCAGTTCAATACCGTATTTTCTCATCGCTCCCATCATCATACGGATGTAATCGGTTGCCGTTTGATGCCCGAAGCCGCGGGAACCCGTATGCACCATCACCACCACTTGATTCTCAAACAATCCAAACGAACGCGCCGCCGTTTCGTCAAAGATTTCGGCAACGCGTTGAATTTCCAAAAAGTGATTTCCGCTTCCCAAGGTGCCCGCTTGATCCTGTCCACGTTTTTTCGCTTTCTCTGAAATCAGCGAGGCATCTGCGTCTTTCGTCCTCCCGCCTTCCTCGCACAGTTCCAAATCCTCTTTCTCTCCGTATCCTTGCTTAACCAAATATTCTGCCCCTCCCTCAATAATCATATCCATCTGCCTGATGTCGAATTTGAGCTTCCGTCCCACGCCAAGGCCCGAAGGCACTGCTTTTTGAATTGCGACAGCAACTTTCTCCAAATACGGTTTGATATCTTGCGCAGTAAGCTCAGACGTCAACAGCCGCATGCCGCAGTTAATGTCGTAACCAATCGCTCCAGGGGAAATAATTCCCTCTTCGCTTTCAACATCAATGGCGAATACTCCGCCAATCGGCGAACCATATCCCTCATGAATGTCAGGCATTCCAATGCTGTATTTTTGAATTCCGGGAAGCGTCGTAAGATTGACTACCTGTTCAACTGATTTATCCTTAAACACATCTCCAAGCATTTGCTCTGAAACATATATCCGAGCAGGAACCCGCATATCTCTCCGATAGCTCTTCGAAATTTCCCATAAAAAGTCATTGATTTTTTGCAGGTTTGAGATGTTCATATTTTTTCAGAAATGCGGAGCTGAATTTTTGCAAATAAAAAACCCAGTACCGCCGAAATAATAACCTGCGCGCCCAAATTATAGAAAACACTGCTGCTATTGCCGCTGTACACGAACGTTTGTAGCGGCGTCCAGCTCAAAAATCCAAGAAAATGGCCGACGCCAATGCCATACAACAGCCAAACGCCGAGAAACGGTTTCACTCTTTTCAGCAAAAAATATGCGGCTCCACTTATGACACCAGCCCACAGAAGAGGCAAGAGAATCCTCGCCTCCCCGAATATCTCCCACAGCCACCGCACAATTGGGTTCCCTTCCCTTTCAATTGCAGAAAAATAATCAGTGCCCAAAGCTGTTACTGCCGTATCCAAAACCAATGCCAAAAGAAAGAAAAGCAAAGGGCCGGCAAATGTGTTTCTCCAAAATCTCATACATCAAACACAATGTCTGTTTCCCATTCGCCTTTTTTATTTTGATGGATATCCAAATCGTGAAAAGTGGCGGCTTTAATATCTTCTCCAAACTCCCGAACTTCGTCCCCCTCCAACTCAACTTCCAATGCTGTATCAGAAAATTGTTGGAAATATACTTTCCCATACGTTTCTCCATGTACCTGCCGTAGATAATTTACTTCATTCAAGAAATCTACGAGCAACGCATTGATATCTAACGCCTGAATTTTTATTGTTCTCTTCTTTAGATTTTTCCCGCCAGCTGGCGAATTGGGCTCTGGATTTAAAATATGGAACATCCCCTCCATTGCATTTTGGAACAATTCCTCTTGCGTGCGCCCGCACACCCTTATTTTCACATCCCCAGTATGCTCCAAAATCTCAAACCTATTCATTGCATAAGATTGAGGCCTGTTTCCTCGTCATACGCCTTCTCAATGCTTCCTTGGAATACTTCCATGCGCAGTTCAAGCGCGCCAGAAACCACCATTTTGTTGATATGCCCTCCGTACACGCGATATTCCTTGTCTGAAAACGTGCCATGCATATGTATCAACACTTCCCCACCCTTCCTAGCAATATTACCGATTCCGCTTGTTATCTCCCACTGCTCTTTGAACGTTTTTTTGTAGTATTTCTTTTCTGGGGTGTTATACCACCAAAGCTCAACTTCATCTGCTGCGCCGAGGAAAAAGAACGTTGCCGCTCGCACGTTATGCTCCCGCGCCCACTTGGTAAGCTCTTCAAATATTCCTTCCCGGTGATTAATTTTCAAAATAGAGATATTGTTTTCTTGAAGTATGAGTTTCATGATTTTAATAGCCGCGTCAACGCTTTATCTTTCTCCATGGGCGAAATGCGCGTGCGCCACACCGCCTTTTGGAGCATATCGATGGTTTGATCATACGTTTCCCGATCCACGGGATAAGGCGTGGCGTCCTTACCCCCATGCGCGAAACTGTAGCGTGCAGGGTCTTCATATGAGGGCTCGGCTCCGTAAATGATTTCCGAAACCAAGGCCAGCGCCCGCATTGTTTTAGGACCTACGCCTTCTGTGGCGAGCAGTTTTTCATACGTGTTTGGCTGTTCGTAGGATACTTTTGCCAAAATCTTCTCCAAATATTTGCTCTTGGAAAAATCTTCCCATTCAACCGAATGGTGCTTAAACTCAACGCCGTCCAGTGCCATAAGAGTAAGTGTATCTTTATCTCTTCTGAACGAAGCGACACGAGATACGGGAGTATAGTGTTTGCGCAAAAGCTGAATGTCTTTTATGAGGGTATTGTAGCTCCCTCGCACGAGTTCCGTGGAAACGGCACGGGTTTTTGCGCTGTTCTTGGAAACCAAGTTCATGACGCGCCTTCCGAATAATTGCGAAGCGATGCCAGAATGCGGTTCCTCCACCAAATCCTTGGCGCTTTCTGAAAACCAGTGATAGCGCCGGGCGGTGGAGTTTTGCGTATTCATCCCCTGCTGGACAACTGCCCAAGCACCGTTGCGCGAAAAGAAGAAGCTGTGATGGTAAATTTGGTAACCATCCTGCACCAAAGCTGAATCCACCTTTGCTGCCATGCGGGAATTATATTCAAGATTATGCACATACGAGGGCGCCAGACACAATCGTTCTCCCCATTCATGGATTTGCTCCGGGGTCTTGCGTGATGTTTTCCCTTTGCCGCCTGCGATAAAAATGCCAAGCTCCCGCTCCTGTCCCCGAATGCCTTCCTTGAGGGCGGCGGTCAAAATAGTCGTTAAGCCCGACGCGTTCCAGTCAAACGCGAGCACGGTGCCCAGCGACTGAAACCACACGGGATCTGCGATGCGCTTAATATACTCATCCGGCCCGTATTCCTCCACCAATACGCGCGTCATCTCGCGACCCAATCGAACCATTCTTTCAAACAGCCATCGCGGGCACTTTCCCGTATCTAACGTAAATGTCGCAACGCCTCTGTACATAGTTTTACCTAAAGAATTTTTGCCAGAGCAAAAGGAGAAACAGCAGCGTCACAACCGCTAACAAAACTTTTATCGAGAAGATTTTCGGCAGCACCGCTTTTTCTACTTTCTCCTCCCATTTATACAGCCAGTCAATCTTGCTTGCCATAATAAAATCGTTTTCCGAAAGGCCTTTGATGGCGTGAGTGGTAAGCTCAAACGTTACTTTGCGGTATCGGATGATAATATCGGGATGGTGCTGTTCTTCCTCTGCCAAATTGGCCACTCGATTCACAAAAGAAATCGCTTCGCGAAAGGTCTTGAATTTGAAGATTTTCCCAATGAGTTTATTCTCCTGGACCTCCCACCCCTCAACCTCCTTAAGGTATTCCTGCACTTTTTCTGCCTCAAGCGGCGGCGTTCCACCCTCGCACGGCACGCATTTTTTCGCAGCCAAATTTCCCATACATCCATTATA
>MHUO01000006.1:19443-75582 GCA_001825035.1 Candidatus Wildermuthbacteria bacterium RIFOXYD1_FULL_50_12
ACAAGCTTCATTAAGTCCTGTTCGATTTTTATGGGGTCTTTATGGGCGGTCAAGCCGAGCTTTTGAGAAAGTCGCATCACATGGGTGTCCGCGGCTATCCCCTCTTCTTTCTTGCCGTAAGCGTTTCCCAAAATGATAACGGCTGACTTGCGCCCGATGCCGGGCAGTAAAAGTAAGTCCTCCATCGTATCTGGCACTCTGTCCCGGAACTTCTCTTTGATAATTTTCGCCGCTTCCAAAATACTCTTTGCCTTTGCCTTGTAAAATCCAGTTTGCCTCACATCCTGCTCAAACTCTTCTCTGGTCCGCCGGCTGGCGGATGTTTTCATATAATCCTCCAATGTGCGGTACTTTCGAAAGAGCTTTTCGGTAACTTCGTTCACTTTTTTGTCGGTGCACTGGGCGGACAAGCGCACCGCAACCAAAAGTTCCCAAGCATTGGAATACTTGAGAACGATTTTGGCGCGGGGGAACAGCTCCCAAAGCTTCCTCACTATTCGCAGGGCTCTTCGCTTGCGAACTGCGAAGTTGTTTTCCATTGTGGAAACCTACTGTTGCATTTGTTGTCGGACTTGTTCTTGAATCGGCTCACAGCCGCATCCATTCTCATCGTTAAATTCCTGATATCCCGGGATACAATCAAACCTTAACCGCGAACACTCCTCGCGATCTCTGCTCTGATATCTTCTGCCTTCCTCACATCCGCAACCTACCGCGTCGGTAAAATGTTTAAACCCAGAATCGCAAGAAAAATCAGCGCGCGTACATTCCTCTCCAATAAACTTATATTCTCTGCACCTGCCTTCATACGCAACCCGCACTTCCGCGCCTCGCTCTGCCATGCAGCGATTGGAATATGTTTTTCCGTCCTCCCCGCATACGGGCGCATATTCCATGGTGCACGCAACCGCCCCTTCGCGCGGCCTCAAAGGAAGCGGCAAGGCCTCAATTCGAGTTCTGATTCGTTCAAGAACTTGCGGCACATCTCTTACGACATCAATTCCATGCTCCAAAATGCGAAGAATATTCGTCGTAATAGCTTCCGCCGCCCTCGACAACCCGAAAGCGTTTCTCGGGTTTCCTTCTCCAAGGGCGATTTTTGCACCCTCAAGATGGCGCTTGGCATTTTCAAGCAGAGTCCGTACCGCTTGGGGAGTTGCGTCTCCGAGCTCTTCAATGCGTTCTTCAATTTTTTGGATGCGCTCTTCGGCCCTCGCAATCTGTTCCCTTGCCTCTGCTTCAAACTCTTTCCCCTCTTCCACGGTTTCTTCCAATTCCTCACGAGCTTCCTCCAAAACGTCTGCGGTTCGCTCGGAAACCCGCACCCGTATTTCTTCTAAAATTCTCGTGCGGCCGAGCGCGTTGCCCGGAATCTGCCGCAGAGCTTCTTTTAATCGCTCAACCCCCTCCTCTCCCTGCTCGGCAAACCGCTCAATGCTCTCTTGGGCGTGTTCCGAAAGATTTATGCGCAATTCTTCAAGCCGTTCCTTTGTCTGTTCCGGTATGTTCCCGCTCTGCTGGAGACGATCAAGTATCTCGAGTGATCGCACGTATTGTAACGTACTCCCCTTTCCCTGCTCAAAAGCGATTTTGAGCCGTTCCTGAAATCTCTCCGGCGCGTCTTTCTTGGCAACCTCTCCCAGCGTCTCCTGCACTTTTACCCTGATGTTTTGAATGATGCTTTTTTGCGCATCGTGCTTTGCCTCCAGCCCCTCAAGGAGCTTTTCATGAACAATCTGCCTCTGGGCGATAGCGTCAAGCAGACGGTCAATGTTGGGGTTCTCCGACGTCTCCCGCAAACTTTCGAGGCGCGCGCGCAGTCGCTCCTGCGCGCGCTCATAATTGAGCATTGCCCGGGCAATGCCTCGTTCATTCGCAGGATCTTCTTGGGCAACTTTTTTTGCTTCCGCCGCTTTTTCGCTTGCGATTTTCAATTCCAGCTCTGTCTTCGCGACCGTATTAAAGGTAAACGCGCGCTGCAAGCCGCGGCCGATTTCTTTGAAGAAATAAAACGGGTTTGTCGGGAGCAATCCGGGATCCTCCACTCCCAAATCCGCGTTTGTCACCGTTTCTGCCTCCACAACGGCTTCTGTAGTGAGTTCGGCTTCTTGGGCAAGCGCAGTTCCGACCCCAAGGAAAGAAAGGATAAGAAATGAAGCGAGAAATGTTCTCATAGCGTTTTTATTTATTAATTTATTATTTGCTTAACCTAAGTATTTGTTATTTTTATAATCGCGCGGGGATCGGTTCTGCTTGGGGTTTTCTGACTTCGAGAGTGAAGCAGGCGCGGCCGATGCCGTGGTTCCACAGTTCTTCAGAAAACGCACGCGGCTTTTCTTGATATTGCGACGAAGCGGTATCGGTTTCAAATATTGCGCAAAGCTGATACGTATCTTCTGTAAGAATGATATACTCATAGGGTTCTCCGGTTTTGGGATCGGTAATTGACTGCACATAGTATCTGGCGTCGCGCAAATCCTCCAGAACCTCGGGAAGCTCTTTGCTGCGCTCCCAATAGCTGTCTATGGCAAAGGTAATCTGCTGGAGGTCGGAAATTCTCCGCTCGTCAAACTGCAAAAGCCGCTGTTGAGCCGGCGTGCCAACCAACATCAGCCCGTAGAGCACCGTTAAGGCAACGGAAACAACCACAGCGCCGGTGAAAATTTTCGCGGCCATCGGTTTCTCTCCCGCCTGCGCGCGCGGGGCGCTTGCGGCAAGTTCCCCCTTTTCTTTTTCTTCCCTTTGCAAACTCCACAAATAATACCCGAAAATACTCCCGGTAATTGCCAAAATCGTAAAGGCCTTAAGCAAAAACCTCGTGGTGAGTTCACCCGACAATAAACTTGCAAGCACCGCAATCAAGTCGCCAATAATAATACCGGCCGCAATCACCAAGGTAATGTAGGTGAGCCATTTTGCCACCTTTGACTGGCGCCGCTCCGGATCTTTTGCGGCAGCTTTCGCCAATCGCCACATCATAAACAGATACAGGGGGAAGGCAATAATCAAAGAGGCGAGCGCCGTGGTGAGGCCGCGCGGGAAGAATCCGCCGTATTGGAGAAGATCGGGCAGGAATTTGTCAATAAACGCGAATACCAAAACGCCGAAACTGAACGCGGAAATATACAGGGTAATAAAAGAAATTAGGTAAAGGAAGGCCTCCCGCGCCTGCAGATAGGGTTTGGGCTTGGGCACCGGAACCGGGAAAGAAACCTCGGCAAATGCGGCTAACGCTTTTTGCACTTCTTCTGCCTGCCATCCGGCATCCAAAAGCGCCCGCTCTATTAAAGCACGCTCCTGACCCTTTCCCAACGCTTCTTTTACAAATGCATAAAGTTCGTTGCTCATATATATTTTAAAAGAAGTTAGTAACCTCTTTGCTTATCGACTAAATTGGGAAGGCGCTCACCTGCAAGATACGCCCTCAAGTTTTCACAAAATACCTCAACTGCCCTGTCCATATATTTCTCCGAGATTCCGGATTGGTGGGGAGTAATCACCACGTTCTCCATTCCCCATAGAGAGCTCTCCTGGGACAGGGGTTCCTCTTGGAAAACATCAAGCGCGGCTCCGGCTATCATTTTCTGTCTCAGAGCATCAATAAGTTCCTGTTCATGCACCACTTTGCCACGGCCGACATTGAGCAATACCGCCGATTGCTTCATTATACGAAATTTTTCCATATCAAACAAATGATGGGTCTCCTCGGTATAGGGCAAGGTAAGCACCACAAAATCTGCCTGCGGGAGCGCTTTTTTAAGATCTCCTGAGGGGTAAAGCTCGGAAACAAAATCTGGCTTTTCTTTCCCGGCGCGATCCACCGCGATAACGCGAGCGCCAAAAGCGCTTGCCAGTCGCGCGGTTTCAGAGCCAATGTGCCCTAGTCCTACGATGAGCACCGTTTTATCCTTGAGCTCCGTGAGTTTGTTGTCCTTCTGCCAGATTTTTCTTTGCTGGCTGATAAAAGAGTCACGCAGTCGCCTCGTGAAAATGAGAAGAAAGGCAATAATGTGTTCGGCGATCGGCGTTGCGTGAATGCCGGCAACGTTTCCCACGATTACATCTGAATTTCTCACCTCAGGCGTTAAAACGTGCTCCACTCCCGCAGAAAAAGAATGAATCCACTTAAGATTTTTCGTGTCCCGTATTTCAGGCAAAGACCAAAGTGTTCCCGCAAGCACATCCGCTCCTTCAAGATGACGATTGACTTTCTCCTCGTCATCTGAAGAAACCAAAACAACCTCGCCTTGAGGAACTATGCTTTGTATCTGCTGTACATGTTTTTGGGTAATAACGTGGTGAAGCCGAGTAGGATCTTGCACCAAAAGAATCTTCATATCGTTATTGGAACGTATGCATCCGCATTTATCGATGCTTTTCTTCTTCCAAAAGATGTCTGTGTTTTTTCGCAAATCTTCTCTTGGAGGACTTAAATTCCTCGAGCTCTTGCGCTATCTCTTCCCCAAATATAAGCATCTGGAAAAAACGTCCGAGTGTTAAAATTGCAAAACTCAGAAAGCCAACTCCAACGATCATCACAAATCCCAAAAAGAGCTTCCCGACGAAAGAAGCAGGAAACGCATTGCCGAATCCAACGGAAGAAAGCGCGGACATCACCGACCACATTGCATCTTGAATCGTTCGAATCTGAGTTCCTGGAACTCCTTCTTCAATGTGGAATAGAATAATAGAAAAAACAATGGTCAGCAGGATAAACGCAACGAAATAAATCTGAAGATTAATCTTGAGAAGTTCCCGAGCGGCTTTTTCTCTTCCGTAACGGTGTTTGATTACGCGCAAAATTTTCAGCAGTCGAAATAAACGAAACAATCTGAGCAACCGCACGATTCGCAAGGTTTTAAGAAACTGCAAATTGGCCAAAGCGAGAAAGGTAGGAAGGATGGCAAGAAGATCGATAATCCCGTAAAAGCTAAAGATATAGGCGCGTTTGCTCGGCGCCAGATAGATGTAAATCAGGTACTCAATGGTGAATACGGCGCCGATCAAGTATTCAAGCAATGTAAAAATTCCTTGGTACCGCTCGTGAAGCGCTGGATTTGTCTCGAGCAAAACCAAAACAACCGAAGCAATAATAACAATCGCAAGGAAATTATTGACAATCCAGAATTTTTTGGAATCGCTCTCCTCAATAAAAATTTTCTGGAGATGTTCCCTCAGCACCTAAGCAAATTAGCCAATTAATTTCTTAAACTCTTCAATCATCGGAACCTGTTCTGGGTCGCGATCGTACATCTTTGCGGTGTAAAACGCTGCCCAGTCGGCCGTGAGAATGGAACTAAAGATTTTATCCAGCATGGATCCCACTCCCAGCGAAACAATCTCTACCTCAAACCCTCTCTCTACAAGCTGCTGTTCCAAAATATCCATCCTCCTGCGAATTCGCACGTGGTCCACGGTGTCTACAAGAAATATGAAGTGAAATTTGTCGCAGAGCTCTTTCGTGGGATCGGTCGCGTCGAAAGCACTCATCTCGTTATGGTTCAGCTCCGGGAATGTGTTAAAGAACGCAGGGATCTTTGCCGTCTCGTTGAACCTAATCTTCCAGTTATAAGCAATTGAGTAATTTTTGTTTGAGGCGTATATGATGGGTACTTTCCCACGCAGCATTACAGCCAGTTCCCTTCCTCTCTGCTCAAACATCCCTGCTGTTTCTGCGAGCTGTTCGCCCACCACTGTCGCTTCCTCTGCAACATCATCCCTTCCTACCATCTTTGCCAATGCTTTAAACGTAAATCCAAGAGCGGAACGCGGCTGAATGTCAGTATCCGGAATTTCAATGTACGGCACCCCATGCTGATTCGCGCGTATAAGCAGATCGCCGCCCGTTGAAATGGCGGCTATGGGATAGCCGTTTTTTAGCGCCTCTTCAAAAGAGCTCAGCGCCTCCTCCGTGTTGCCCGAATACGAACTCACGATAATAAGCGTCCGTCTAAGGACGTCGTCGCGCCATCGCGGCAAGCCGTAATCCTGATGCACCGTAAGATCAAAACCGGGCACGACATTCTGAAAGATGTCTCCCGGCAAGTGAGAGCCGCCCATGCCGCACAAAATATATTTGCCCAAGGCCTTCCATTTCTCGAAATTTGCGATTTTGGGCTCCCACGCGAACTGCTTGGGAAAATTGCGAATCGCCTCCTCCATTATATTTTTGGTTATAGGTAGAAAAGTATCCACCCCGCCGTAGCCAATCCTACCACGAGCACGATGCCCACGAACTTCCAGTTCGTTTCAGGGTCGTTAAGCGTTAAACGCATAGTGCGAAAATATGAGTTATATTATTATACGTTCAACCTTTGTTTCCTATTATACTATACTCTTTTTAGAATCGAATTACACCTTTTTCCATGCCCTCCAGAATGTGCTGTTCAAGCTTTGGATAGCCGTCCACATACTCGGCGAACAGCCGATTCCACAAGGCCTCGTGCTGGTGGTAGGTAAGGCGCGCCTCCTTGCCTTCTGTCTTATGCGCCACTATCATCGCATTGTCTTCCAAGTCAAAGCTCACAAGTTGCCTGTTGCCGTTTGGCTTGCCCCTAGCTTGTCGAAGGGGAAAGAATCCAGCTACGGACCAAAAATTGTCCCAAAATTCAAGGCTGACTTCCTCGTGTTTTTTGCCAAAGGCCACAATATCTTCTTCTGCTTTTCTCCAGTGCATGGCTTCCGGGTTCACGTGCGGCAGGAACAGCCGCGGATCTTCGGGATTTTCTTTCCATAGATAACGCTGGATAATAAGCCATTTACCCTGAGCGGAGTCGAAGGGTTCGCCCGCTTCGGGCACGTCGCCGCGCAGGAGAGAGATAAACTTTTGATTAAAATCGGGCAGTTTTGCATATTTTTGGAATAATGTGCTGTAAAAAGCAATCTCGTGAAAATAATGAAGCAACAAAGCGAAATCCCTCACAAACTTGCCCTTGCCCGACTGCGCAATAGGGTTGAGAAATATAACGCCAAACTCCTTTAAGTGGCTCACGTTGTGGTGTTTCTTGGCAACGTATTTTTTCGCAACTTCCTCCCATTGCGGTCCCAGCACTTTCAGCTCAATGGGACGGCGCTCAAAATCGTTTGACGTAAACTTAGTATAGGCAACCTCAAAGGTCTTATGCATCCACTCGTCGGTTTCCGTGAAGCGCAAAGCGGAAAAAATCTCGGTAATGTCTTCTCTCTTCAGCAATTCGTCTATATCTTTATACCCGAGATACCTGAGGATTGCTTCTGGCTCGCGCTCGCGCAAAATCTGCTCGCCGTATTCTTTTTTCAGAAAAAAACCCTCGCTTTCCTTTGCAATAGTGCGCGCGGCATCCGCCACCTTCTCAAAATCAATGCTGCCGCGATCAATGCCGAGAAACTCGTAGAGTTCTCTGTCGCTTTCTTCCGCTTTTTTGCCGAGTGCCTCAACTACTTCCTCTGCCGTCGCGCCTCTGCCCAATCCGAGGTCGTCCAGCGCCCGCGCGATCAACTCTTCATTCTGCTGCTCCACCTTCTCCAAAGCCGGCTCAAACCCCGCTTTCTGCATCGCCCTCTCCAACTCTTCCAAATTCCCTTTCGATATTCCCAAAATCTCCGCAACTTTTTCCATAGTCTATATCATCTTAATTTACCCTATCCCCCAAAGTACTTTCTAAATATCCCTTGAATACTGCATTTTCTTCTTTTAAATTATTCGAAAAACAAACGTACTCCAAATATCCATCCCCGCAACCCTCCCAAACCTCGTCCTCCTTGAGTATTGTACAAAATGCGTGAGTTCCGTTTAGGATTGGCCGAGGTGACGGCAAAAATGATTTTGCTGCTATAAAGTATTCCTGACCTTCTGGGGAATACAAAATTTTATAACTAGTTCCACCGACACAAGTGCCGCCCGCTCCCCCAGCTGCAAGGAAAAACTCTTCATGCCCATCGTTATTTACATCCTCAATCTGCTCGAATTCCCCCATCCATTCGACACCGTATCCAAATTCATTAGTATTCGAGAGATGCAACCGAAGCTGCGTCTCAATTCTCTCGATATCTACTGTTTGTTTCTCCACAAACCGAAACGTGGAGACGGCTTGGGCATGGGCATTAAAGAAGATGTCTAGCCGATGATCATCTGAAGTAATAAAATCGTAAAATAATTTCTGATCTTTGCCGTCCAATATCAAAGTTATAACATAGCAATTATTGTCTTTTTCTGTACGATACTCATAACCAAAAGACGGGGGCGTATACGACCATGTTCCTACCTGAAAAGAGATGCCGTCATTTTGTACATTTTCTTGAAACCGATATGTATCTTCCGGACTCTCAAAACGTCTGCAAGATCCCTCTTTTGTTGAATATGCGAATAGAAAAATCTGTGCCGCAGTAAGTGGGGTATTGGATAAATATGCTTCTGGAAATGTAAGAAAAGTTAGGGAACGACCCAAAGAATCTATACTAGTCTCAAGCAGCAAATCGTTCGGATACATCGCCTCAAACCCATACTCATCATTGTGATAAGTCTGCCACTCCGAAGTATCAAAATTAGGTTGCTGAATGTTAATACTTTCTGATTGGAGCGCTGGAACTGGCGGCGGCGTTTGCTGTTGTCTCGGCGCTAAAGCGGACTGCATCTGCCACAGGAAAAGCCCGCCGAAGGCGAAGATGGCCACAACCACTACTATACCAATAACTAACGTTTTGCTCATGCCTTATTTATAAATCTTATGCGTGCCAATGTCTAAAAATAAAACTTCCCGGCTGGGAAGAAACATGAATTTTATACGGTAAGAATCGCTGACCCAAAACGCCCAAACGCCTGCGTCTTTTCCGGAAAGTTTGTGGGTCTTTAGACTCAAGTCGAAAGGGTTGGTTCGGAAAATCGCTTCCTTCTCCTTTGCCCGATCCTTTATTCTCTTGGGAAGCTTGCGATAGCTTCTCTTGAAGCGTTCCGAAACCTGAATTTCCATGCCTTAATCCAAATCGCTCAGCGACCTTATTCTTGTGGTCTTTCCTGCCTTATATTCTCGCATTCCTTCTCGGAACAATTCGTCCACTTCTTCCGCCTCTTTACCGCTCAAATAGTAAGTAGGCACTGCCTGCTCACAGAGCTTTTTATATTCCTTTAAGCTCAAAACCACAACCCCTCCCCTTTTCTGGATCTCCTCTTTGGGGACCACAACCGCGTCTTTTACATCGAAATTCTTTGCCATAGCTCAATTATAGCATAGTTTTCTTTATCTGCAATGTGCCGTATTTTGTGGGAGAATCGGATTTTTTAAGCAAACCTTTGCTGGCGCCCCATTGCGTGAGAACTCCGGTCGCGTTTGCCGAAGCGAATTGAATGGCGTATTCAATGTCTCCCGGCTTTTTGATGAGCGCCGCGACAAGGCCGGAACCAAAAGCGTCGCCCGCTCCCGTGCGATCCACCACGCGCTTTAAGGGCAGCACACCCGAGGACCATCTCGTTTTCCCGTCGGAAACTTCCACTCCCTTCGCTCCCCGCGTCATAATCACCAAACCCCTCACCCATTTGTCCAATTTTGAAAAAATCTTTTCCCGTTCCTCATACAGTTCTCCCGTTACGTAACTGGCCTCCTCCTGATTGACGATAAACACATCGATATCATACAAATAGGGCAAAATCCGCTTTTTGTCTTCAAGCTGGGTCTTGCCCGGATTCCACGCGACTTTTATGTTGTTGCGGTCGGCATATCCAATGATTTCGGGAACAAGATCTGCCGATTCTCCTCCCAAATGATTAAGATATATCCACTTGGTCTCTGCCAATTTCTTCCATGGAATATCGGACTTGCGCAAATGCCATTCGGCGCCCCCGTAAGATAGAATCGTTCTCCCCCTTTTTCCGGTCGTGAGAATAATTGAACAGGCGGTATTGCCTTTCTTGTCAACAATCAAAAAATCGCGAGCAATACCCTTTTCTTGAAAATAATCGCGGAGAGAGTGACCTGCAGAATCATCACCCACCACCGTGAGCGCTCCCACTTTCAATCCTTGGTTTGCAAAAGTGATTGCCGTGTTCACCGCTCCCCCGCCGGTGAAAGATTTGAGATCCTCAATATACAGCTTGGATCCCAAGGACATCGCGAGCGCCTCGCCGGTCTTAAACACCTTGGTTTTCAGCACTTTGAAATCCCGACTCTGCACAAACACATCTCTCACCGCAGACCCTATTGTGATTACGTCAAACATACGTTAACTCATCTCTTACGGCGCAAGGCCCTTTTTACTGCTTGAATAATATACTTTGCAGTGAGACCAAACGCTTCTAAAAGCTCATCGGGTTTTCCCGACTCGCCGTAGCGATCTTGGACACCGATCATTTCTACTGGCACGGGGAAATTCTTTGCCAACATTTCAACCACCGCGCTTCCCATGCCACCGGCAACCTGATGTTCCTCCACGGTTACTACCACTCTGGTTTTGCGCACCGAGGCAAGAATCGTTTTTTGATCCAAGGGTTTTATGGTGTGATTGTTAATCACTTCCGCCGAAATCCCCTGTTTTTGGAGTTTACTTGCGGCGAGTAATGCCTCGTAGAGCAAGGGGCCGCTTGCAATAATTGTTACACCTGCCTGCGCAGGCAGGTCTTTCCCTTGCCAGAATATCTCTGCTTTTCCGAATTTGAACGGCGTTTTTTCTGTGGTGATTACTGGCGTGGCTTCTCTGGCAAGACGAATGTACACGGGCCATTCAATCTCTGCCGCGGCGGCGGTTGCTTTCTTTGCTTCAATCGCGTCGCAAGGATATATCACTCGCATATTCGGCATTACGCGCATTAAAGCAATGTCTTCCAACGCCTGATGAGTGGCGCCATCCGGGCCCACAGAAATTCCGGCGTGAGCTCCTCCGATTTTCACATTGACGTCGTTCAGGGCAATAGTCGTTCGAATCTGCTCATTGTTGCGCCCCGGGGAAAATGTTGCGTAAGAAGAAATAAACGGGACTTTTCCAGCCAAAGCCATGCCGGCAGCCAAAGACGCCATATTCTGTTCTGCCACGCCAACCTCAACGAATCTTTCCGGAAATTTCTTCTGGAAGTATTCTGACCTCGTTGACTCTGACAAATCCGCGCACAGCACCACCACATTAGGATTCTTTTCTCCCGCAATAACCAAACCTTCCCCATAACCGTTTCTTGTCGGGGTTTTTTTAACGTCTTTTGCAAAAACCTCTGGCGCCAAATATGCTTTGGGGTTGACCATATTTATTCTCGTATCCCTGTGATCTTTACGCCTATCGCCCTTAATTCGCGAAGGGCGGTTTTTGCTTCTTCGGGTTTTGGCGGCTTTCCATGCCATTCAAATTTGTTCTCCATAAAACTCACTCCCTTGCCTGGAATGGTATGCGCGATAATGCAAGTCGGCTTTTCCTGGGTCGCCTTTGCCTGCGAGCAGGCGTCAATGATTTCTTCAATGTTATGCCCGTCAATTTCTATCACATTCCAGTTGAATGCTTCGTACTTTGCTCGCAAGGGTTCCAAAGGCATTATATCCTCCACATACCCATCAATCTGAATATTATTGCGGTCAATGATTCCCGTGAGATTGTTGAGCTTGTTTTTCCCCGCGAACATCGCGGCTTCCCACGTCTGCCCCGCTTCCTGCTCTCCGTCTGACATCGCGCAAAACACTCTCCAATTTTTCTTATCAATATACTTTGCCACATACGCCATGCCTGCGGCCTGCGACAAACCAGAGCCCAAGGGCCCGGATGTAGTTTCAACTCCGGGCAATTTTTTTCTTTCCGGGTGTCCTTGCAATCGAGACCCAAATTTTCTCAAGGTTTTTAACTCCTCAAGCGGAAAGTAACCAGCCCTTGCCATCGCAGCATATCGGACAGGACAAATGTGCCCATTCGACAAAATCAGGCGATCCCGCTCCTCCCAATCAGGGTTTTTCGGGTCGTGGTTCATTACCGCGAAATACAGCGCAGTAAATACATCTGCCATGCCCAAAGGCCCAGCTGAATGCCCAGACCCTGCCTCTAAGAGCATCCTTATGATATCCTGCCGTATCTCATTTGCGATTTTGTCTAACTCCTGTAGCGAATACTGCTTTTTTGCCATAAATGGAATAAGTTCTCCTATTATACCAAATCTCCCCATTTTGGGGGAGGTTAGATATTAACAGATATTCGTCTCTTAGATTGACTTTCTATCCTGGACCCCACACATTTTCACCCTCAAATTTCTTATCCCCTAAGTAATTTCTGAATATTTCATATCTTGGTTCTTCCAAGTTTGGAGAAAAGACAGGTGGTTGGTCAATCAGCATACCACATTCTTGGGGTGATTTTGGTACAGACCAATTTGTTCTGAAAAATCTCTCATCGTATTTCTGGCTGTATATGTAAAATTCTATTCTGCATCCGGTGCACGTTCCCCCACACCCAGATGAAGCCCAGTATACTTCGTCTATTCCATCCTTATCGATATCTATAATTTTGGGTTTCTCGTAAATATGACCAGAAAATCCGTCATTCCACACCTGATGTTTCTCTTTATCCAAAATATAAACGGTATGGCTTTCTCCGGGGTATTTTTGATCACATACCACCAGCGTCCCCTTGCCCTGCGCATCAACAAGCTGTATTGGAGCGGTCCAAGCTAAGCTATACTGAGGGTTCTCTCGGCAGACGGAATCGAATGTACTCACAAACCGAAATGTGGAGAGGATCTGGCGGAATAGTTTCCTTGAGGATTCTGTGCTTTCAGAAAGAGTCACAAACATTGCTACCGTACCGTCTTTAATGTCGGCTTCAGCTATCGCCTTTTGGCCTTTTCCCCAATCGATAATAAAATTAATTTCGTCTCCTTCTAAAATCTCACATCTTTCATTCTCGCGATAGGCGCCGCAGAAAGACACGCCCAGGACTGCGCGGTTTGCAAACGTAAGCGTCATAAACGGCTCTCCTTTCTCATCGTTAACTGTAGTACGATCCTCAAATTCAATCGTGTCCCACTTATCAGGATAATCAAATTCAAACCCAAACTCCTCATTGCGGTAGGTTTGCCAGGTTGCTGTTTCGTTTGTTCGAGATTCTTTTGGCACGCATATACCTCTTGCGCCAGGAAGAGGATCAATTTTTACGCATTCAGAATTATCTGAACATTGCATATCTTCGATGCCTCCGCATTCTATTGCATCAGTAGGTTCTATCTTTTTGTTCGCTTGTTGTAATTCTTCTCTGGGTGCATTCGCAATTTTCAACAGCAAAATCCCGCCAATCGTGACGGTACCGGCGACAAGCATCACGATAAGAAGCAGTTTGATTTCGGGTTTAAAGTCTTGGAATGGATTCATATTCTAGGGTTTTGCACTTCTTTCGCACAAACAAAATCCGTAGTCGTACGAGGATCGGTCGTCGAACTGGGAGTTTTTTCACCCCTGGTCACATTATCGTACTTTCCAACGCAACTATAACAGATGATTGGATCAGGAGACGAACAAACCTTATACGAGCATGGCACATTACTACCACATCCTAGAACTTCCCAATTCCATTGAGCTTGAGAAGTTAGTTCCACAAACCGAAACGTGGAGAGGATTTGGTTAAAGATTTCTCTTGAGACAGTAATTCTAGAAAAACGAAAGTATACATCCGACCGACAGAATTCAAGTTCATCTTTTTCGCTGTTTCGTTCAAAAAATAACTTTACATCATCGCCACTAAGATTCGTGTAGTTAGAGCAATCAAAATATCCGTCAGGAGCAACGTACATGTTCATTTCGCCCTCCTCTCTAGTTAGGTCGACCCCTTCGGAGCCAAAAGCAAAAATCTGGGGATTAGCGCCAGCGCGAAATTCTGTTTGTCCCGGCCCTAATCTACCCGGGAAACTACTTTCAATCTTCCAATCTTCCGGATACCTCACCTCAAACCCAAACTCCTCGTTGCGGTAGGTTTGCCAGGTGGAAATATCAATTTCAAGGGCCTGTTGTTTGCAGGACTGGACAAATAGAGATCCGTATTCTGGATCGTTTCGACTAGGCATTGAATCGCAAAGATCAGGACGTTTGAGCTTTTTGGCAAGCTCTCGCAAGCATCCATCTTTAGGACTTACACCGCTCGGAAAATGTTCTTCCGATAGGGTAAGGCAGTAGTCGACATCGCTTTTCGCAACCGCATAATCTATTTTGCAGTATTCGCGGGCTTGGTTAGGTCTCACCCCAAAATCCTGAATGGTATGGTCTTTGTTGATTTTATTACAGAGTTCTGGATTATTTGTTTCGATAGCTCTTGCAAATGCTTTTTCGTATGTCCATTCTTCTTGGAATGGGATAAGTGGCTCTCCTGGATGCACTTCTTGTCTATATATAACCCATCCCAAAACAAGGATAAGAAGCGAGATTCCTCCGAGTACCGCAACTTTCCAATTTATCTTTACAAAAGGATTGAATAAAAGCATGCCTTAGAACTTTTTATACGTTTTCTCTGAACGACGCTCGATTGCTAAAATAAAAATATCCGCATCGGTCTTGCGATAGATAATGCGGATGTCGCCTTTGCGGACACGAAAAATATCATCTCGTTCTTTTAGTCTCTTTATATCCAAACCCTCAAATTGCTCTTGTGTAATTTTCCTTAAAATCGCTCGCGTTGCCTTGCGTTCTTTTGGCGTGAGTTTCCGCAACGCCTTTTCAGTCTTGTCCATAAAAATCAAAGGCGAGAGAGCAGTTCCTTTATCGGCACCCCGCCCTTCCGGATCTTGGTGAAATCAACTACTTCTTCCCATTCTCCTCCCTCGACAGGAGAAATACGAAAAAGCGGTTTGGAGCGCCGCATCACAACCAAACTTTCCCCCCGTTTCACCCGGGCTGTATATTTCTCAATGTTCTGCCGCAATTCTTTTAAACCAATAATATGTTCCATATACTTTAAGTTTACCTTAAGATAAACTTTAGTCAATCCCCCCCCCTTATTCTGTAAACCGAAATGCGGAGAGAATGACGAGCAAGATGTATGTACTACAGATTAAAGAATGGGGAATCGCGCAAAAATTCTATCTCTTGCGGCAGCAATCCAACTCCCGGGTAATTCCCGTGCCATTGCATAATGCTTTGGTCAGCATATTGCTCTCCGGGATGGGGAAGCCCGAATGCATGGCCGAGTTCATGGGCAGGGGTTCCCTTCGGGACTCCTCCGCCGCACTGCCATCCTGAACTATACACACAGGGAATACCCCACTCATTAGGAACGCCGGAAATCGGTTCCAACACCCAATCGCTCACCACCGCCCATCCGCAACTGTTTCCGTCTGAATTCGCGCCCGCGTATCCTCCGCCTCCTGCGCCAAAAACCAGATACGCCGTATCTGCCGCCCAGCAAGGTCCCCCCGCGTAATACGCCGCCGCTCCACCATAAATAGCTTCATTCATGTACTGGGCCCAGTTGCCTTCAAACAGAGAAAGATTGTTTATGCATTCCTGACGGGGATTCTCTCCGCAACGCATTTCAAGATAATTCCGAAATGGATGACGTATTACCTCAAGCGGAACCATCTGAAAGGTAGCGCCTACCTGGTCAAAATACCACTGCCGAAGTTCCGCAAGGTATCCTTGCACCGCGGTTTCATACAAGGGAATCATTGCTTTGTCCGCCGGATACACCAAGTATGGCTTCACGATAAAAACCATCGGCTCCTCGATTTGAGTAACAACCGGCTCCCGTTCCTCTTCTTGGGAGTTCTGCTTTTTGACATTATTTGTCTCCTGCGAAAGAGTTTGGACTTCTGTTTGCCTATCTTGCATCCCCTCTGATTCTATAAACCGAAAAGTGGAAAGGATTTGGCGGAAAAATGATTTCACATCCCGGCTTGGCGAATGTAAAATATCAATTACAACCATCCCGCCTTCTGATTTCAGAATTTCGGCTCTCGATCTAGTGAGAGCGCCTTCCGTTTCAATATCCCAGTCAATGAGAAATTCTACATTATCAAAGGTGAATCTCTCGCAACGAGAATCGTTTGGATACGCTTCGCAATAACTTATTCCTCTTGCATCGAGCGTACTTTGTGAAATATATCCAAACTGTAAAAAATAACTCTCCCCTGTCAGCTTGCCCAAAAAAGAAGTATACGCTTCTCCCGTATTCTTTTGCAAAACCAGAACAGATGGAAATTTCACCTCAAAGCCGAAGTCCTCGTTGCGGTAGGTCTGCCAGTTTATAGTTTCGGCTGTTTTTAATTCAACTTCTGAAATAGTCCAGATTTTTCCTTCACCAGGAATTGGCTGGATTAAAGTCACGACATACGTTTTATCCTCATGCTTTACGTCAGTAGAAAATTCATTTATGCTTTTGCCGAATTCTGCTTGGATGGAGGTATCGGGAGTATCTAAAGTTTCAAGGTCTTTTTCAGGATCAAATCCATACTGCGCGATTTCAGCTCTTAAAACCATAATCGGATTTAATCTCCATGGCTGATGACCTTCGTCTACCGAAGATTGAATTCCGCTTATCAAGTTATAGTTTATTTCCACCTGGCCTATTTTAATCTCATTTTTTGCTTCGTTTTGAATATCTAATTTAGGTAGATTTGCACTTTCATCTTGCAAGGACAGTAAAACCCCTCCTCCGACGATAACAACTAGAGCAATTACAATTGCAAGAAATTTCCAGTTTGTTTTGGCGGAGAGATCCATAGCGTCTTCTAGTTACTGAACATTTAATACGCCTGGCTCTTTCTGTAAAATTTCATCAATACTTTCTGAAAGATATTTATTTTGAGTAACTCCCGCCGGAATCTTTACGTATTCCTCTCCATTCCAATCATAGAGATAGAACTGTAACCTACGCGCACAGCCGCAACAATAATCTGAAGGATTTTCTGACCAGCGACTATCTACCGTGATAATTCTAGTGGCCGAGCCATTTTCTCCGGCAAATTTAAATGGCCAACCCTGACAGCCTGAAGCAATCATCAAGGGCCCTTCTATTATCGAAAATCTATCGACTTGCCAAACAAGAAGATATAGCTGTTCCGTATAACCTGAGCCCATGGCATAAGATATGCCGGTTATAGCAATTGCGTTTCTTCCGTCGCCCCAAAAATCAGATACGAATCTAGCGGAATCAACTTCATTCCGACCAGCAAAAGTGTAGCCAAACTCTTCTTGGAGGCAATCTTCGGTACCAGAAAAAACTTTTAGCATAATTGGCTTGGATCTTTCTCCAACGCTACTAATTTCTCTGTAGATTCCAACGATTTCACTTGTTTGGTCTTTATTCAGATCGATTTCGAATTCCAGATTGTAAGCTTGCTCATTCCCTCCCCAATCGTTTTTGGCAAGTTCGTAGCCAAAGAAATCTGTCGGTGAACAAACTCCGATCTTATCTATAAATTGGAATGAGGAAATGATCCGTTCAAAAATTTGGTCAAAAGAAGCAGCTTTTGGATCATTTTCCCAATATGCACCAAAAACTTTTACAAAGCCACCTGTGGGATAGCTAAATCTCTTTGTGGTGTAGACAATATTAATATTGTTCGCAAGCTGAATGGTTGTTTTCCCCTCAAAACTCTTAGGCTCTGATGCTCGAGCAAAAGTAACCCATGCATTACCTTTTGGAGGAATTCCGCCAACGCTGGTACCTGGAATCGAGCCAATAATTCCTGGAATATACTCAGATTTATCAACAGTGGCGATCTCTGTGACAGGAGTATCTTTCCCAAAAGCGAAATCATAATCACGAGTAATCTTCCAATCTTTCGGATACCTCACCTCAAACCCGTACTCCTCATTGCGGTAGGTTTGCCAGGTGGAGGTATCGATAGAGATCTTCTCAGTGTTTTGATTCGCAATTGCAATACCGCCTTCCACGAAATTGATCTCAACTTTCAGTTTCTCTCCTTCCTTTATTGAAATGGGAACGCATCCAAAGAAACGAACCGGAGCTTCGCCAGCCTGCTGCTGCGTGGCATTTGTGAGACAGAGCATAAACTCTCCTTCTTCCGAAATGATCGAGAACCTTCCAGATGAATTTAAAGAAGAAGACGCAATAATATATTGGGAGGCGACTTCTTCTGAAATACCTCCCTGGAGATACCCAACGCTCTCCTCCGGAGTCGGTAGCTCAAATTCCTGAAGAAAAGACGCGAGGCGATTTGCTGGGAATGTCACAAGAGCGCCTTGTGTTTGCGGAAAGTCGGGAATCGTCGCAATGTCGTTTTTATAGGTTACGTTGCCTTCGACAATACCTTGGCCGGGCAAAACAGCGGACGTAGGAGCGGGTGTTAGAGCGACTGGAGGAGTTTGAGCGACTGGTTCTGGCTGCATGGTCTTCAACAACAAGACCCCGGCAACGAGGATAACGGCAACGAGTGCCACGATGAAGAATAATTTGATTTCGAATTTGAAGTCGTGAAACATGATTATGAAATCATCTCTTCTAGATGCTTGAGGGCGGCCACGGGATCTGAAGTTTTCATCACGGCGCTGCCGGCACACGCGTAATCAACGCCGGCACCAAACGCTTGTTTCACTGTCTGTTCATTGATCCCCCCATCGATACCTATCAAAACATCTTGTTTGAGTCGCCGAATTTCAGAAACTTTTGAAAGGACGTCTGGAATAAATTCCTGCTGCTGAAATCCAGGATTCACGCCCATCACGAGCAACGCATCGAGCTTTTCAATGTAGGACGCAAGTTTTAAAGCCGGGGTTGGCGGATTCACGGCAATTTCTTTTTGAAAACCGTACTCTTCCATTTTTTGGAGAACGACTTCGGGGCTATCGACTGCCTCCGCATGAAAGATGACGCGCTTGGCTCCGATGCCGCTGCAATCCTCCAAATATTTTTCGGGATGCTCCACCATCAGGTGGATTTCCAGATGAAAAAATTGGGCAGCTTCCCCCAATTCAAATAAGTTCGCTGAGGTATTGGGCACGAATTTCCCGTCCATAATATCAATGTGCAGCCATTTTGTGTGCCCCTTGAGAATCTCCATGTTTTCGCGAAGCTCTTCGGGATTTGCGGTCAGGATGGCAGGAATAATCCTCTGCATATCAAGCTTGTTCTTCCATATCTTTTATTTTCTTAAGCCGCCGCTCGTGACGGCCTCCGTCAAAGGACGTACGAAGCCATAGATCAACGGCCCTCAGAGCTAACTCCTTGCTGAGAAAACGCGCGCCGAGAGAAAGCAGATTGGAATCGTTATGCCGTCGCGAAAGCTCTATGATCTCAAGAGATCCTCCGTAATAGTGGGCGGCGTACACCCCTTTCACCTTGTTTGCGACAATTGCCTCTCCTTGCCCAGAACCCCCCAATACGATGCCGCGATTGCGTTCCGGGTCTTCCGCTACTTTTCGGGCTGCGGGAATCACGAAATCCGGATAGTCGTCGTCTGGCTCATACGCAAAAGATCCTATATCTTCTATCTCAAAATCTCGCTCTTTCAAATATGCCTTAATCTGTTCTTTTAGCTCAAATCCGGCATGATCAGATGCAAGATAAATTTTCATTCCCCCATTATATCCGAAATTCTTGCAAAAGCATAGCTAAAATGCTTAAGTTAAACAAGCAGAAAGGGGGCGAGTGATATGGTGAGGATTTTTTGGACCATTTTCCTAACGGTGCTCATCCTCTTCCTCATTTTAAGCATTCTTGATATCCTCATTTTTACGCTCTACGTGGCAAGCGCGGTCTCCCTTATGGTGATCCCTGCATATCTACTCTACCGTACCATTCGGTGGTTTATCCGCCGACGATAAAGGCGCCGGCACTGCGTGCTGGCGCCTTCCCTTTTATGCATTCTTCCCGAAGACCTCTATCGAGAAAAGCGCAAAAACCTGTATATCCCAAATCCAAAAATAAGCGCAGCGGCAAAGAGGAGAAGCATATTGCTTCGGATAAAACCGAGGGTATTAGCTCCTGCCTGCGCAGGCAGGCCTGCCGCGACTTCCGCCCGAAGCGCTTGCGACCTGGTCTCTTCAACACCGACAACAAGCGAAGCAGCGAACTCGGTTTGCCCGCCTGCGCGGGCAGGCTCATTTTCGCCCTGCTCTTCCGTTTCTTGCGCAAGCGCTTCCTGAATTTGTCCGCCTGCGCGGGCGAGCTCGTCTTGCGCTTGCTGTGCGGCAAGCGAAGCAAGCTGGCGCTCAATTTCTCTCGCTTCTTCCTCAACGCGCAAAAGTTCCGCTTGAATCTCCCGCAGAAGCTCTTGGCGAGACGCCCCCTCTCTCTGCCCTTCCGTGAAAATCTCTTCTTCCCCAACCATCTGCGGAGACGAACTCACGTTGCTCATGTTACTTCCGACTGTGCTCTCCGTCTGCTCCTGCGCCGACTCTTGGTCCTGAAAAACTGAAATTGAATAAACCGGAAAACTCTTACCGCTCAAGGCAATCACCGCGTCTGGGGTGGCGCCTTTGTTGTTCCACTCGGAAGTCCCGGGCGCTACCCACCAGAACCCGCCGTCCTCGTCCTGCAGTGAAAGAAGGTGCTCAATCGGATTTTCTGGGCTCTTTGTCCAAGCTGTCGGATCCTCCCCAAGCTTATGAATCGCCATGATAACCCATGCATCGCTATTGCCATCCGAGTCCGTACCGAATGGGCTTTGAGGGTCGTAGGGAAACCCGCCGTCCAGATTCTGCGCTTCTTTCAAATACTGCCTTGCCAGCTGTATAGCGTTGTCGGTTTCCGTCATACCGGTCTCCAGCAAAGCCATAATGGCGGCTGCCGTGTCGTTTGTGTCGCTCGTGCCTCCCGCGTCCCATGCCCAGCCGCCATCCGCATTCTGATCCTGCAAAAGGAACGCTTTTGAATTTTGGATAACAGGATCGCTTGCGGGCACTCCAGCGGACCGCAACGCGAGAATCCCCCAGATATCGTCGTTCAAAAGCGAGGGGTCGCCGAGCTGCGTATCGTCAGTAAAACTCTTCAGTTTCTCCACAAAATCCTCTTCAGGAAAGGTTCGCGGATCCTGGCCAGTTGCCGTTATCGCGAGTATCGGCTTTGCGTAGGAAATGGCGCTGTCGCCAAAAAACGTCTTGAGAAAAGAGATGTCTGCGCTTTGTCCCACAGCTATGAACGCCATTACAATATCTGGCGAGAGTTCCTGATTCTGAAGAAACGCTACTGCTTTTACGAGAACCACATTTATATCAACAACCGGCGCAGGATCACTCCCTCCCGAGCCGCCGCTGCCGTTTCCCCCACTCCCACCGGCTTCCTCGCTGTCTTCATCCTCGTTTGCATCGTCGCTCTCATCATCCTGAATGCCCTCTCCCTCCTCTTCGGACTCTCCCACTCCCTCTTCCTCTTGATTCTCCTGCTCTTCCTCCTCCAACTCCTCCTGTCCTTCTTCTACTACCTCTTCCTCATCCTCTTCCAAAAGCTCAACATTGACCCACGCGCATCCCTGTTCTTTAATGTCTTGCAATCGCTTCTGGCCGATGCCAGATACGCTAATCAAGTCATCGACCGACCCAAAGGGTCTTCCTTCAATAATCCTCTCAGCGATAGTCGGACCCACTCCCGGCAATAGTTTGAGATCTTCCTTGCTCGCTGTGTTGATTTCAATAGAGTTCGGCTCGCAGACCGACTCTTCCGCGTATGCCCCGCCGCTGGAAAGTAAAAGCACAAAGATTGCGGTACAGGTACATACGAAAAAGCGTTTGCGCAAATTAGTTTGCTTTTTCATATCTCCATTCAATAATATCGTTAGGTTGTACTATGTATTGCGAAGCGCCGACCGAAGCTGTCTCGCCGTTTATATAATAAATCCAATACGTCCTCTCTTTGGGATTTTGGACAAGACCGTTTATCTCTTCCACGAAAAATCCCAGCCCAGGAAACTGTTTCCCCTTAAAAGAAAAACCGCGGCTATCCTGCAGGAACTTCATAAGCTCCAGGGCCGTGGTGCCCTCCGAAACCCACGCTTCATACTCGTGTCCAGCCACAACAAGCATTGTGTAGACCGGGCCGAGCTTCTCTTGCGCAAGTTCTTCAGTCCTGCTTCCATCCTCCGCAAAAACGGCTTGCTCAGGCGCCTCTGTCTTATCTACGAATTCTGCAGTTTTCTCTTCTCTATCATCGCCGGCAACCAAGCGAAACGTCTCACTTTCTTCATGGACAACGGGGGGTATAGTATTTCCGCTTAAAAACGACGCTGCACCCAGCGCAAAGCCAAAAGATCCTCCTGTCGCAAGCAAAATAATAAGAAACTTTCGCGTTTTCATAGAGAAACAAAAATCTCCTGGGGGCAGGAGATGCACGCTTCGCAAAATTCGGCATGCGGTTAAAGCTAGCGTGAACCCCGCTCCCCCTCTCGAGAAGCGATAATTCAATGGCTATAAGGTAATGGTGAGTCGACCGGGCTTTAACCGTTCCGGGGGAGCACAGGATTTACGCCTGTTTCCTCTCACGATTATCGTTTTGGAAGAACGTTATAATTCTTTGTATCTTCCCTCTGCCCCTCAGTCAAGCATACTATATCTGGCCTCTTGTGGATTTCTTTTGCTCGCCATCCTGCTCTTGTCTTTTCCGTATCCATTGCTCTTCTGCTTTGCGTAAACTCGCCAAGACAAAGAGAGCAAGGAAAGAAGCGATTACGGCAATCCAGTAAAGCTGGAAGCCGACTGCGGCTCCAATGCCAGCTGCCACCCACACGCCGGCTGCCGTGGTCGCTCCTGCTACGTATGGATCACGAAAAATAATAATGCCCGTGCCCAAAAAGCCAATACCCATTGCCACCGCTTGCAAAATGCGGGTGGGGTCGAAAGTAGTATAACCCATTGCCGAAAACTGTTCCATTACCTGTGCTGCTACCACCACGAAAAGCGCAGCTCCCAGCGAGACGAGCGCGTACGTTCTCATGCCGGCTTCCTTACGCCGCAGCTCTCTTTCCAATCCCACGAACGCTCCAAGCAAAACGGCCAAAAGAAGCTGAAGAAATGTCTGAGAAGGAAAGGTGCCGAAAAAATTCTCCATGTCTTTTCTCTATAGTACAGGAAAACAAACGTTTACCCAATAGTTCTTTTATCCACAAGGTTCCAAGAAGGCACTACGTTTCCTGGCACGTTAATTTTCGGAAATAATGTGCTCAAGTGCGTATCGCATACTTGCCCCGACTTTCTTGCCCGGATTGAATATGCCTTCGGGATCAAACACCTTCTTCGTTTCCTCAAAGAGTTTATACACTTTGGCTCCATACATATCTTTAAGGTACGGGCTGCGAATAAGGCCGTCGTTATGCTCGCCGGTGAAAGAGCCCTTGTACTTGAAAATCAGCGGGTGCACCTTCTCCATCAATTCGGGGATAATTTCTTTGATTTTGGGCTCGCGCATATCCATCAAAGGGATGATGTGGAAGTTTCCGTCTCCCACGTGGCCCGCTACGGTGTACGTCATATATTTTGCGTAGGGTTTGAGAATCTCCTGGAGCCGAGGGAAAAACTCAGGCAAATATTCTGGCGCAACGGCAAAGTCATCGATAAAAGGCACGGTGCGCCTGTTCTTCGCATGCTCATGGAGGAGCTTAAAGCTCTCGCGCCTCACCGTAAAGTATTTCTGCACTTCTTTCTGGCTCCTTGTGATGCGAGTGTCCAACCCAAGGTCCTGTAAAGTTGCCTCGGCCTCGACGGCCTGCTTTCTCGTTTCCTTCTCATCGTCTCCGGCAAACTCGGCAAAAAGGACAAGCTTGGGCATTCCCCCCGTAATAAACATCTTGAACTCGGGCAAAAACTGCCACGCGAGAGAAAGTATATTACCCTTAAGCAAGCGGATAAATCCCGGTAAAAAGCGTAGGGCGAGTTTGAGCGTTTCGTCGTCGTACGATTCAAAACTTTCCGGCCCACATTCCAGTATCCGCTCCACGATAGTCGGTAAAGGTTTCAGATCCTTGAGGAATATCACGAGAAGTGTCGAATAAGGATGCGGGCGTACGAGGCGGAACGTAATTTCGGTAATAATGCCGAGCGTGCCTTGAGAGCCGACAAGCACTTTCGTGAGATCAAATATTTCCTTCTCTCTATCCCACACATCCCATAAGGCATACCCCGCAGAATTTTTGGAGACGCGCGGCCTTGCCCTCTGCAAGAGAGCAAAATTCTTATCTATAATCGCGAACATCTTCCGGTATATCTCGCCCTCCAGTCCTTTGAGCGTCATTTTCTTTTTGAACTCAGCTTTCTGAAGGGGTTTTAGCGTGTACTCGTTGCCGTCCCGAAGCATTACTTTCAGCTCCTGCACGAATTTTTCCGTTTTTCCGTACCGCAAACTGTTTTCTCCCCCTCCACTGTTTGCCACCATGCCGCCGAGCGCGCATATCTCGCGGGAGGCGGGATAAGACGGCAAAATCAATCCTTTCTGAAGGGTCTTTTTCTCAAAATCGCGGTAATACATTCCTGGCTGCGCCACAGCGTACCCCTCCTCGCTGTTCAGTTTTTTGAGTTCTTTGAGTTTATTGAAATGCTTAGTGAACACCACCACGATTGACTCTGACAGAGGCCCGCCCGACATACAGGTGCCGGCCGAACGAGCAGTCAGGGAAACGTCGCGGCCACGGGCGCGTTCTCTTGCCGCAAACGCAACGAGCTTTTTTACATCCTGTGCGTCCTTGGGGAATACCACTGCCCGCGGCCGCAATTCAAAAATACTGTAATCCCTACTGTAATCCTTGAGCGTTTTGTCGTCGTCCCGAACTTCACCTTTTACCAATTTTTGCAGTTCTTCCCGCAATATCATTGCTTCATTGTACTTTATTGGTCAAACAATTCAATTCTGCACTACGAAATACCGCCATCTGGCGTACTGGTCTTTTTCAAAACGCCATTTTCTATATCTATATTGCTTCAGTAGTTTTTCTACCGCGGTTTTTTGCGGAGAGTCAAACTCCATCCAGAGTTCTCCTCCTTCCTTAAGATAGTTTTTTGCTTGCTGGAGAAACGGGCGAATATAGAGTAAGCCGTCTTTTCCGCCGAACACAGCGCTTGCGGGTTCGTGTTCCAATACCGACTTTTGCACGCACGCCCTTCTCTCCTCTGCCACATACGGCGGGTTCGCAAGAATGTAGTCGTATTTATCTCGCACCTTTGAAAAAATATTGGACTGAATCACCCGGTATCGCTGATTAGAAATTTCATTCAATTTCGCATTTATTTGAATTTGTTTGAGAAACTTTTTTTCTTTTTCCGCAAAATCAACCGTCGCCCACGGCATATGTTTTAAAACTGCAATTCCGACGCAACCAGAACCAGCAAATAGATCAAGGCATCTCGTGTGAGTGCCGCGACTTTTCCGCAGACGCGAGGGTCCACTCCGGAGGAGGGGTAAAGCGCCAGGAAAAGTCGCGGCACGAGCATCTTGAAGAAATTTTTCGGTCCAGTACTCGGTTTCGGGACGCGGAATCAAGGGCTTTTGCGACAAATCAATTTTGCAACCCAAAAATTCCACCCACCCAATCACGTAGTCAATATGCTCACCCTTCTCAAGGCGAGCTATATCTTTCTCCGCCGCTTCCGTCCTCTTCCCTCCATGTTTCTCCTCCAAAAGCCACCGAATTTCGTTTTGTAAATTCCTTCTCATCGTCCCACTCCAACTTTGAATCAGAGAAACTCGGCCATTTCCCCATTATATCCAACTTCTTTCTAGGCGCCAATTCACCTACTCATATCGCAGAGCTTCAATAGGGCTTTTCTTTGAAGCTTGGCGCGCTGGGTAGATACCAAACACAAATCCCACAGCAGTTGACACTCCCACGCCAAGCACCACCGCGGAAATCGGGAACACAAATGTCCAGTCGGACGAAAAGGTAGCTTGCACAATAAGAGAGGCTCCGAAGGCAAGCACTCCCCCGATGGTAATGCCGATAACGCCACCGATGCCGGTGAGAATTATAGCTTCTAAAAGAAATTGCAACAAAATATCTTTTTGCGTGGCGCCCAACGCTTTACGCAATCCAATTTCTCTGGTGCGTTCCGTTACGGAAACCAGCATAATATTCATAACCCCTATCCCTCCCACTACTAACGCAATAGCAACAACCGAAGACAGAAACAACGTAAGCGCCCCGATGATAACTTGCACTTGCTCCACCAGTGCCTGCTGGGTAACCACAAAAAAGTCGTCGTCTTTTGGATCTGCGATATTGTGCGTCTCGCGTAGCGTCGCTTCAATATCGTTCACCGTGCGCGGAACTACTCCTGGACTTTCCGCCTTTACAATAATCTCGTGGTAATAGTCAATTCCCAACAGGTACAATTGTGCTGTGGTATAAGGAACAATAACGAGCTCGTCAAAATTAAAAAACCCGACTTGCCCCTTTTTGGGGAATACTCCAACCACACGAAACTTTCTATTCTTGATAGCGATGTTCTGGCCGAGCGCGTCTGAAAGCCCGAACAATTCCTCTTTTACCTTCGCCCCTATCACAGCCACATTCGCATTCTGCCGGATATCCGCATCATCAAACGTAACTCCATCCTGCACATACACCTGAAACGCCTCGCTGAAAAAATCCACCGATCCCCCGATAATGCTGGGCTGATATGTTTCTCCCTCATAAGAAACGCTCCCAGGCACAACCAAGGTTGGCATCACTTCCACGATATGGGGTGCGTTTTCTTTTCGGCTTAACGCTTCCACATCGCGATTTTTCAGAGAATTGGCGAACAACGTGCTCCCAAAATCGCTGGGGCCGGAAGGTTCTTTTCCCGGTCGAATAACAATGGTTTCGGCACCTAACCCGCCTATTTGGTTCAAAATAAGAGATTCTGCGCCACTCCCCAGCGCCATCATTAAGATGATGGCAGAAATCCCAATAACAATTCCTAACACGGTGAGTGCTGAACGCGATTTCGTCGCCTGCAATCCCTTAAGGGCGGTTGTAATGCTGTCTTGAAGTGTCATAGTTCAACATTGTTCACCATGTGGTACTATTTTACGAAGGAATCATGCGCTCGCCTTCTCTGATTCACGCCGTTGTCGCCCTCAACTTTCCCATCGAGAATATGCACAATGCGCTTTGCGGTTTCTGCCGTGTAGGTTTCGTGCGTAATAAGCAAAATGGTATGACCGTGTTTTTCGTTTAAATCTTCCAAAATTTCCATAATGATTTTCCCCGACGCGGAGTCGAGGTTTCCTGTTGGTTCGTCTGCGAAAATAACCTCGGGCTTGTTCACCAGAGCCCGGGCAATGGCAACACGTTGCTTCTCGCCTCCCGACAGTTCGGAAGAAAGGTGGCCAAGCCGGTGGGATAACCCTACGGCTTCAATTGCCTCTTTTGCCATTTGTTCGCGTAGGGATGGTCTCGTGCTCGAATACAGCAAAGGGAGCATAACATTTTCCAGCACGGTCGCGCGCGGCAGTAAATTAAAGGCCTGAAAAACAAAGCCCATCTTTTGGTTTCTGATATGGGCTAATTCTTCGTCTGAATAATCGTCGATGGTTTTCCCTTCGAATCGGTAGGTTCCTTTGGTGTGCCGGTCGAGGAATCCCAATATATGAAGGACGGTGGATTTCCCCGAACCCGACGGCCCCATAATGGCTACGAAATCTCCTTTTTCAATACGAAATGATATACCACGAAGCGCCTGCGTGCCGTCGTCGTACGTTTTTTCCACGTTTTCCAGTTCAATAAGCGCCATATACTAACTGCCTTCCTGCAAGAAAACGATAACTTTATCGCCCTCTTCTATTCCGCTAAGAATTTCGATGTTCCCGTCCGAACCCTGCAAACCAGTTTCCACTTCAACGCGCTCTATGGCCTCTCCGCGTAAAACTCTCACGTATTTTTTTCCGTCTTCTCGTATAAGCGCTCGCTGCGGTAAGGCAATCACATTATCTTTTTTGGCGCTCTGAATATTGATGTTTGCGGTCATGCCAGAGTGAATACGTGGATCTGCTTTCGTGAATTGCAGGGTTATTTTATAGGTAGGAACACCTTCAATAACAATTTCCGCAGGATCAACCTTTGTAACCGTGGTTTGGAATACTTCGTCGTGCCCGTAGGCGTCGAGAGTCAACAGAGCCGAATTCCCTCTTTGCAATTTCGCAATGTCGGCCTCAGGCACGTTTGCCTCAACCTCATATTCAGCTTCCGAGATTATCGTAAGAACAGAACTGTTTGCCAACACGGTTTCCCCTACCCTGATATCACGTTTTGCCAACACAGCGTCCATGGGGGCCACAATAGAATACCTGGCAAGATTATCTTGCGCCTCTTGCAAGTCAATTTCTCGCTGTCGCACCGTCAATTCTTGGGAAGCAATGGAGAGCGGATAATTCTCCTGTGAATCTTGCTGGCTGTTTATTGCAGTGGTAACGGCAAGTAAATCAGTAACGTAACCACTGATGGTGGCGCTGTGAGTGGTGAGGCTGGCGATATGTTCATCAATAGCTGCTTGTTTGCTGTGGACGGTGCTGTCTACAAGAATCTCATTCTGAAAAGAACGGATCACATCTCTCCCCACTTTCACCATATCTGCGGTGTGGACGGCGAGAGCATAGCCAGACTGGATTGCTTTCTGGCGTGCCTCTCCTGTTCCCCGTTGAGCTGCCTGATACTCGGAGAACCCTTGTTGATACAGCGTTTCTGCCGTTTCGTACATACGTTCGAGGCGCGACGCAACGGCAGATTTATCGGTATAGTCAGCATAGTATCGGATGTTGTTCTCACTCTCACCCGCAAGGCTAGTACCAAAATAAATACTGTCCAGATCATCCAGTAGAGTTTGATATTCATCGTAGAAATTCGCCAAAATAGCGAGGCCGTCTTCAAGGCTTTCGTTGAGCGTATCTCCACGCAGAAACTGCGCGTACTCGAGCTGTGTTTTTTCTAAATTCACCCTCGCAATTTCCAGCTGCACCTCCGCGTTACGAACTTCTGTTTGTGCGTCTTTCGTGTCCAACTGCGCCAGAAGCTCCCCGGCCCTTACCCGCTCACCAACATCTGTCAGAATTCTGCTGACCGTTCCAGTCCTCTCAAACGCGAGTTCCACGCGCTCAGCGGGCTTCACGCTTCCCGTAACTATCACCTCCTGCGCAAGGTTTTTACGTTCAGCCACGGTAAAATCATAATCGGGCGCGCTCCCGCCTCGCTGCAATATAAAAAATCCAGCAGCTAATCCGACCAAAACCAGCAACAAAACAACGCCCTTTCGCTTTTTAATTTTCTGCCATGTTTTTCGAAACATACGCGGTTTAATTCTACCACAAACTCCCATTTTTTCCATGGCGTCTATTCTAGCTACTCGTTCTTCATTATATCCGAATTCCGAATATCAAAATGTCAGCTTCAAAGCAATCCTTTCGGGCCATTTTCCCGTTAATGAAGCTCGTACTCGCTGAGAAGTTTTCTGTTCCCTTCAATCTGATATCGCAGCAATTCGGCATACAAACCTGGCCGGCGCGCCAATTCTTTCGGGTTTCCTTGGTCGACAATCTTTCCGTCGTCCAACACCACGATACGATCAACATTCTGAATAGTTGAAAAACGGTGGGCGATGATAATAACCAACCGATCCTCAAAAAGCTTCTCTAAGGCATCCTGAACTAAACGCTCGGATTTGGAATCCAAACTGCTCGTCGCTTCGTCTAAAATCAAAATTGGCTTATCGTGCAAAATTGCCCGCGCGATCTGAATACGCTGTTTTTGCCCGCCCGACAGTTTTACTCCGCGCTCGCCTACTCGTGCATCCAATCCGCCCTTAAACATTGACACAAACTCGTACGCATTCGCCTGTTTGAGCGCCTCAATAATATGTTCTTCGGGAGCATCTTTCGCCCCATAGGCAACGTTCTCTCGAATCGTTGAGGAAAACAGTTCCGTATCTTGGAACACCAACGCCATATGCGCTCGTACCCAAGAGTGATCGGCCTCTGTATAGCTTTTGTCCGACAGTAGCAATTGCCCGCTCGTCGGCTCATAGAGCTTAAGAATAAGGTTCACCAGAGTTGTTTTGCCGGCTCCCGAGTGCCCTACCAAAGCAACAACCTCTTGTTTGTCTAAGATAAGGTTCACGTCTGTCAGTACAGACGGGCCGTCCTCATAGGCGAACGTAATGTGATCAAGCTGGATTTTCGGTTCTCTTAGTAATGGCAGGCCCTCCTGCGTTTGAAAAACCTCAGAGCCCGAAAGCTCCAGCACCTCAAAGAATGCTTTGGAATCTGCCTCAGCACGCTGTATCTGCTCCAAAATATAGCTCATCCCAAAGAGCGGCCACCGCAGCTGATTCAACAGCTGAATAACCAACACCATCTCTCCCAGTGACAACTCTCCCAAAAACGTTTTCCGAAAAACAATGAAGAGAATCGTCACGACGGCAATCTCCAACCCAAACTCTCGGATAAAATTAAGAATGTGGTATTGGGTTGATTGCCGGTCGTACAGCGTATTAATAGTTTTATATTCATCAGAAACATAACCCCACTCTCGCTTTTGCGTATTATAGGTTTTTACCAGTTTGATATTGCTGATCACTTCCTGAGTGCGACCGCGGCTGGCATCTTCATGAACATTTTTCTCTGCTTGAATCTTGCCCCACTTGTGTGAGGAATAACTTGAGATGCCAATGTACACGGGGAACACTGCCAGAGCCAGCAAGGCAATCCCCCAGTCAAAATACGCGAGCACCGCAATTGCAAACACCGCCTGCAACAGGGAAGGCATAATAAAGTTTGTCGCTCCCCCGACAAACTCACGAATGGAGATAATGCCCCGATTGAGCTGGTTTACGATTTTCCCTGAAATTTCAGAATCAAAGTACCGTTGAGGTAGCGTAAAAATTTTCCGGTAGTAAATCTCAGTCAGGTATCGGCCAAGACGTGAAGCGATATGATCCCCCAAACGCTGGCTGACGGTATTGATGGCTACCAAACCAATGTTAATCGCGAGAATCAACGCAAACAAAAACAGTAGCCGCTCGTAATTTCCCGTGCCCCCACTTATCTGCTGGGCCAACTCATCAACCACAAACTTCAGCGTTACGGGCGTGGCTTGCTGCAGAATCGCCTGAATCGTAATCAATACACAAGCTATCGCAATCCACTTGTGCTGCGGCTTTGAAAGCTTAATTATCTTGAAAATACTACTCATAAATATTGGTAGATTCTACCAACTTTCAACTCGAAAAACCACTCGTGGTGAGTTTATTTAAACTATGTGTGGTGAATTCAGAAGACGATTAGAGTTTCTTGCGGCGGAGGAGAGTGGCGTTGACGGCGACAATTACGGTGGAGGCAGACATAAAAATGGCGGCAAGCGCCGGCTCCAAAACAATTCCTTTAAAGTAAAGGACTCCTGCGGCCAGGGGCAGAGCCACCAGATTGTATCCCGTTGCCCAAAACAGATTCTGCAGCATTTTACTAAACGTGAGTTTCGACAAGTGAATGATTTTAGGAATGTCGCGCGGGTCGTTTTTTACCAGAATAATCCCAGCTGATTCAATTGCCACGTTGGTGCCGGCTCCAATAGCAATGCCCAAGTCCGCCTGCGTTAAAGCTGGGGCGTCGTTTACGCCATCGCCCACGAAAGCAACGCGCACTCCCCGCGCTTGCAGCGCTTTTACTTTTTCAGCTTTTTGGTCCGGCAAAACTCTCGCAAAATACTCATCAATCCCGAGTTCTCCGGCGACCCATTTGGCAACATCTTCCGAATCGCCGGTAACCATAGCAACTCTCATGCCCTGCGCGTGGAGCATGTCTGCTGCCTCCCTTGATTCCTCTCGAATAACATCGGCTAAAGCGATGGCTCCTGCCAGCCGATTCCCTGCGAGAACATATACGACTGTTTTGCCCTGAGCTTCCAACTCGGCAATTTTGGAAGCGAGAATTTCTTCAAGGCGCGCGCCCCGTTCCCTGAGCAATACATCGCTTCCCACCAGCACTTCTTGCCCGTCAACAGAACCCTTTGCGCCTTTCCCGGGTATGCGCTGAAAGTCCTGCGCGTTCACCAATTGAATTTTCTTGTCCTGCGCATGGCTCACGATTGCTTTTGCTATAGCATGTTCTGAATGCCGATTCACCGAAGCTCCCAGCCGCAAAATCTCATCCTCCTTGAAGCCCTGTGACTGGAGAACCGCGTCTACTCCAAACTCACCCTTGGTAAGCGTGCCTGTCTTATCAAATAGCACAACGTCAACGTTGCGCGCGGCCTCCAAGGCTAGCCGCTGCTTTACGAGAAATCCATTCTGAGCCGCAAGATTGGTAGAAATGGAAGCTACAAGAGGCACTGCTAAACCCAACGCATGCGGACAGGCAATCACGAGCACCGCGACAAGACGCGCTACTGCAAATGCCGCCTCTTGATCGCTAAACAGCAGCCAAGCAAGAAGAGTACTGACTCCACCGGTCACGGCGACAACCGTAAGATAGAACGCGGCGCGGTCAGAAAGCATCTGAAGGCGTGACTTGGACGCTGCAGCTTCTTGCACCAAGCGCATCACTCCAGCCAGAAAGGTGTTTTCCCCTATTTTGAGCACTTCTACCTCCAAACTTCCGTCTCCGTTACTGGTTCCCGCAATCACTTCGGCGCCCGGATTCTTGGCCACGAGCTTTGACTCTCCGGTAACGATGGATTCATTGAGTTCTGACTTACCCTTAAGAACCTTCCCGTCCGCAGGAACTTTTGCTCCCGGCTTTACCAACATCACATCCCCTACCTTGAGCTCGGATATTTGGACCGTCTTCGTTCCGTTTTCAACCACAAGTTCTGCAGTATCAGGCAGGAGCTTTGCCAGCTCCCGCAGCGCTCCCCGCGCCCCTTGCACTGCTTTCATTTCAAGCCAATGGCCCAAAAGCATAATCGTCACCAATGTCGCAAGTTCCCAAAAAAGCGGTTTTGCGTTCGCGAAGACGGCGTAGACGCTCCAGAGATAGGCAGCGGTAACAGCAAGCGCAATGAGCGTCATCATACCAGGCAGGCGCGCCTTGAGTTCTCTGGCAGCTCCCATCAAAAACACCCATCCCCCGTAGAAAAACACGGCAGATCCCAGAAGTAATTGAAGGTACCCGGATCCGAAAAAACGCGGGGCTTCCCATCCCAAAAAGAGTTTGGGCAATTCAGAATACGCGAGAATAGGAACGGTCAAAGCCAAACTCACCCAGAATTTGCGGAAAAACATCTGAGTGGAATGCCCCTCGTGTTTACCTGCCCCGTGGTCGGCGTGAGCCGACTTTACGGGGTCGTGCGTCTCGTGATTTTTCTCTTTACTCTTTTCACCCGGCACTAAATTCATCCCGCACTCCGGGCACATCCCGGGGCTTTCCCTACGCACTTCAGGATGCATCGGACACGTATAGACGACCCCAACTTGACCCCCACGATTATCGCCGTGATTTTTATGGCCCTTACAACAGTTCATACTTTTTTCATTATTTCATGCCATTTACAGTGTATCGTTGTTTTGTACGGTTAGCTTTGCAATTTCTGTCCATAATTGGTCGTTGTGGATTCCCATATAGGAATCATCAGAAACATATCTCACAGTCCCTTCTTTGTCGATCACGACATAGGTATGCCCGGGATAGACGCCGGGGTGCATGGAAGAGGGAACTGAAAGAGCGCCGAATTTCTTTGAGACGGAAGCTCCGCTGTCAAAAACCACCAACGCTTCTGCCAGCTCTGGCATTTTACTGACTGCTTGCTGCCAATCTCGCGGCGAGTCAATAACCACGGAAAGAACCACGATGTCATCGCTTTTGAACCGATTGTCTTGGCTAAAGGCAACAATTTGATTCCAGCACGCCGGGTAGCACATCAATCCTTCATTAAAAAAGAGGATGACGTTTTTGCCGCGCAGACCGTCCGGTGAATAGGCATTGCCATCGCGATCAACGAGAGAAAAATCGGGCGTCTGTTCATTCACCAAGCTCTCAAGATATTCAAGCGAAACATTTTGTCCCGCATTCGGATGATGGGGGTCGGCCGCGATATTGTCTGGAGCGTCCTCTCTGTTCTTGCCGCCGAAGTAAAGCAGCGCAGCCACAAGCGCGATGACTCCTACGATTGATAGAATTGTCTTTGCATTATTTTTCTTCATGTTTTTCTTTTTTTAATTGATTAATGAATGACCTACCAATGAGGACAATCGCTACGATAAGTAACGCTGCCCACACATATTCAGGCACAACCTTTATAAAAGCGCTTGCCGAATTTAAAACTTTTGTCAGAAAGATATTGATGTTTACCTGGTATTCGGAATGAACGAAAAGGCGGTTGGTGATCGCCAAGTACCCAATCAGCGTTCCCATTGCGAGAAAAGTGATACCAGAGATGGCCTCGGAAATCGTGATGCTGATTTTTTTGCTTCCCAGCGAGTATCCAATCGGCCTCTGAAACGTCTTATTGAATTTCTGCGTAAAATTGATCTTATCCAAAAAGAAGGAAATGAGGAACAACGGCGCGACCATACCAAATACATAGCTTAAAGTGTAAAGCCCTCCCCACGCCATTGACCCTGGCAGCGCCGCCAGGGTCAGGACGCCGGCCAATACCGGTGCGCAGCAAGTCGTCGCTATTCCCGAAAAAAATCCAAGGACAAACACAGAAAGAGCATTATGCCTTTTCAATGACGGATTAACTCTGTAGGGCAGAGAAAAATGCTTGCCGGTGAGAAGAATGAACCCCAACAAAACCAGAAAGGCGGCGCCGACAAGGAAGATGGCATTATGATACTGGCTGAATATCCTGCCGAGCGCCGCGGCCCCTAATCCTATCGGAAGAAACACCGCAAGAATCCCCAAGAAAAATATAAATGTCATCAAGAACACTTTATACCTTTCCCGAAAGATGGAAGCGAAATACGTCGGCAGAAGAACGGTGATACAACAGGGGGCAAAAAGAGCCGCAACTCCGGCTACGAACGCCGCGATTAATGATGCACTTAATAGCAATTCCATGTTATTGAATCAGCCAAGTAAAATTTCGTTCTTGAATGCCGCCCACCCCAAAAATCTTGAGCGTTATTGATTCTGACAAGGGCGATACGGGATTGAATCTCAGTATTCCGCTCCGATGATGCCCCCCGGGCGCCTGCCTGCCGGCAGGCAGGAATCCCTCCTCCCAGGCAATCGGCATATATTCATTTCCTTTATCGTCGAGGAGGACTGCAGTTTTTGTGAGGTCGGCAGTCAGTTCTTCAGAGTGAGTATCCAGAACGATAGTAAAATTCCATTCCCTATTAGAAAAATCCTGGGGCGTTACCGTAATGTTTACAACGCCCTCACTATTTGTTTGCGGTTCCAAGTTAGAAATTTGAGTTGCAGATTCGGCTGGTGCCGGCGATTGCGTTTCTTGTTCTTTATTCGGTTTATTATTTAGGAACCACAGTCCGATGACTAAAACCCCTCCAAGGATAATTATCGACAGGTAGAATCTCATAGGCGTTGGAATATAATGACCTTCCGGCCGATGTAAATTATGCCCGCGATGTTAAAAATCAACCCAATCCAAAACAACTGAATTTGATACTGACCCACCAAACTGACAATTCCGGTGATCCCAATAATGGGCAGGATATTCACGAGATAATGCCCGCAGCAAGAAAGCATAGCCGCGGTGGAAGTAGTCCCAGAAACAGCCAGAACGCTACCAGAACTATTTTTCTGATGAACAGCGTTTCTAAGGTAAGTATAAAGTCCGATTTGAACTCCAAAACCAGCCGCCAGAGGAACGATAAAGTACCAGAATCTGCTAAACTGGCTCAGGGCAAAGGGTCGACCGGAAATGAAACTAACCACGGAGAAATACACGACCAGCAAAGCAGCCGCGCCAATCACCCCATTGATTGTGGCTCTAAAAACCATGATCTAATGACAACTTCCTCCCCGCGGTTTTGACTGCTCTTTTGCCAAGCTCTTGCGATATTCTTCTTTACAGTTTTCGGAGCAAAATTCTTTGCCGTATCCTTCAAGATATTCTTTCTCTCTGTCGAGTTCCATCTTACAAATAGGACATTTTTTCTTGAAAATATTGAACATGATCTATATGAGGGCTACTTTCTCTCCTGCTTTAGATACACAAGAGTGCATACAAGAGCGGAGATACCAATGAGCGTAAGCACTACTGCGTCAAAGTAGAGGTGTTGCTGGGAAAATCCCAAAACAGCCCCGTTTTCACCGGCAACCCACGCTCCAACGAGCGCAAGCCCGCCCAAAATACCGAATGCTCCACCCAGGAAATGCATGGCTGATGATTTTTTCATATTATATCGTATGGAAATACCTTATATTTTTGACCTTTTCGACAACTTATAAATTTCCAGGATCTCTTTTGTTGATTTTGATTCCTTGCCGGATTTTATCTGCTCGACAACATGGGTGGAGAGATGGTTTTCTAAAATGAGGTCTTCCACGCTCGAAAGCGCCTGTTTCACCGCAAGCGACTGTCGCAATATGTCTATGCAATATTCGTCCTCTTCTATCATTCTCTGGAGACCACGAATCTGGCCCTCCAGAATTTTTAATCGCCGGATAGCTTTTTGCTTCAAGTTTTGCTTCATACTATCTCCAGTATACCCCCAGGGGGTATTCCTGTCAACCCCTACACTCCGCAGCTGCCGCCTCCCTGAAATTGGATCGGCTGTACTTCGGCAAGAATCCGTTGATAACCCTGCGCGCTTGAGTACGCAGCTCCCAACACTTCTCTTGCGCTTACCTTGTCCCACGCGATGCCACGGTTTGCAAAGTATTGCGCGATCGTAAGGTAGGTATCGGGAAACCAGTACGAATTTACCTGAAGCGCAGCCCGATACATTTCTTCTTCTGAAACTCCCTGCGAAGCCATCAATTCAAGAAGCCCAAGCATTGCCATGCCATGGTTGCAGTCGGGGAAATAGGTTGAGTTCCCGCAGCAGGGGCGATAGATGTTGTTTGCCACGCGCTCCACAAGCGCCTGCTGTTCTCTCGACAAAACAACAAACGCATGCTTGCTATAGTGATCCATCGCATCCCCCCGAGACAACGTCCATCCGCCCGTAGAGGCGAATCTGCCAGCGTCCCCGCCGTATTGCGGACTTACCATCGGCCCTTCTTTAAGAATTGGGTTGTCGTTTGCCAATCCAAGCGCCCAGAGAAGATTCAAAAGCGCGCCCGCATTTTGGCTGTTGATAGTCAAGTACCCGTTGTCCTTGCCCTCCAGGAGAGCCCGCTCTTCGTCTGTCAACCCCCCTCTCTGCCCATAGAGCGCGAGGAACTTTTCTTTTTCTATTACTCCGGCTTCTGTCATCTGCGAACCCAAACGACCCCACACAACCGGAAGCACGACTCCGTCTGAAGGAAGCACAGCTTCCTCCAAAACAACTTCTCCCGGCTCCAAACTGTCATTTTTGGAATCAGGCGAACTGACCAGCGCCCCCGTTATGAGGAATCCCGCTAGAAACAAGGCAACAACCTGCCACGTCCGGCCGGCGCTGTGTTTCTTGGATTCTTCTTTATTTTCTTCCATACCCAATGCGTTACTTTGATATTACCACTTTTTGCAGCAGGCAAGGAGGCGACCAAATATCTCTCCTGCTTTTTTGTTTGCGCGGGAGAGAAACAGCGCGCCGAATGCCAGCCAGAGCGCGAGAAGAAACAGAAAGGGATAGAGAAACTCGGACGCGCCGGCAACAAGGAGATATGCCCCGAAGGTAGCTGAAAGAAGAAACGGAAGCCGGAACGCAAGAAAACGTTCCGGAACCCTCTTTTCCAGCAGGTAGTACCCGCCCACAACGCTCTGCCCCATAAGCAAGGCGATGAGCAAGGACTCCTTAAACGCCCCCAGCCAATACAGCACCAGCAAGCCCAACCATGTTACGCTCACGCTCGCGCAGATAACGCAGAAATCCTTCCTAATCAACCCCTTTAGGACCAGCAGGGATGCGAACAAACTTACGATTGCAGCGAACGCGATAAAGAGAGAATTCATAAGGCAAGTTCCGCGACAAGGGAAGCCACGAGAAGCAGAAAAAACGTAATCGCGAGGCCTTGATAAGGCATTGCCTTCCCTCTGCGGAGAGCAGTAACTCTTTTGCTTACCTCAGGGGAAACAAGCACGATGAAAGCTCCCGCAATGCTTCCCAGCAGGAAAAGATTGAGCAAATAGACGTTGTGCAGCAGCGTTCCGTACTCACCCGCAAAGGCAACGTACCAAGAGGTATACTCCTGGAACAACGGAAGAAGCGGAATGATCGTGGAGGCGAATATTCCTCCTGCGATAATCTGCGTTTGCAGAGGAATAAAGCTCCTCCGGATATTCCTCGCAAGCCACCAGCCCATAGAAAGAGCGGCGGCTCCCAAGAAAATGCCGATGACGATTGAGCTCACTCCCAGCCATGCGGCAATCCCTCCTGCCGCCGCGGCTCCCGCGGTGCACAAAGGGCAGTGCGCCGCTGCCCCCGCGGGAGCTACCATAAAACCCAACGCAAGCATCGCAACAATAACATTTTTCATGGTGCTACATCTCCATAAAGACGCTGTACGATCCGTCTTTCTCTAGGGCGTACACGGTCCAAGTTTCAATTTTGTTCCCCCCCATGCCCGGGCTTCCCTGCGGCATGCCAGGGAGCGCAATTCCCTTAATATTGGGACGTTACTTGAGCAGTTTTGCAATCGCTTCAACTGGCATATGGCCTTCCACGACGTAGCCCTCAACAAGTGTTGTGTGACAACTTCTCAAGTCCTGCGGAATTCCATATTCCGCTTTCACGGCAGATATATCGAGGACCCTCTCGCGCTCTACCTGAAATCCTGAGCGCTCAAGATACGCAGCATGGTTCCCGCAGCAGCCGCACGTGGGATCGTACAGAACAGTCGCCTGCGCATCTTGAACGAGAGCGGGCTTTGAGCTACCGGTAGTAAAAACATACACTCCCGCAACCACGACCAAGAGAACAATGCCCCCAGTAATAATGTTTCGTTTCATATAATTATGTTATGGATATACCAAGAACGCCTCCAAAGAGAAGCGCGAGAAGAGCGCAAGAACAAAGCCGCTGACCGAGCGGTAATCTCCCTGCACTCTTTTCACAAAGGAGGACTGTGCCGCTTCAGAGAGAACCAATGCAAAAGCCATCTTGCGCCAGAACATTGCTGGCTCCGACATCGCTGAACGGCAACCAGGGAGGGAGCAAATGCGAAACCTGCAGACGAGGCAATTACGAACACCGCAAGCACCAAAAACGCAGAAGCAACCTTTATCGTTATGGTTGCTGCCAAGAGGAATTTTAAGCTTCCCATGTGAAAAGCGATAAAGGCGGCGAGATCTTGGAGAGCCGGACAGGGAACTCCAAACGAAAGAAAGGCAACACAAACATTCTCACCCGTGGATTCTGCGTGGGAGGGTTCTGCTCCGGTTACTTTCGTAAATCCAAAAAGTGCCAAAAATACGAACCCAATGACGATAAATGTTACGAATACCCGTTTGACCATTGCAGTTTTCATGCGAGCCGGGGGAATTTTTTGCCAAGGCCGAATATCTTCCCTGCGTCGCTGGCGGCCAGCAGCAGCAACGCGAGAGCGTAGATGATGTGCTCGTCTACGATGTAGCTGTGTTCTCCAACGTTGGGGAATTCAAGTATAGGAAGATAGTATAAAACCATCATCAGGGCTCCCAAAATTCCCGCCCATCTCACAAACACCCCAAGCAGCAATGCGGCTCCCAGAAGCGTAAGCCCCCACTCGTTTAAGAAATTGGTAATGGGAAGCATCTCTGGCGTCGCCAGCCATTGGTAGAAACCGGAAAATGTCTTTGCGTTCTGCAGATAGCCGCCAGCCGACCATGCAGGATTAAGCACTTTTGTGATGCCCGCGTAAAACAGCAGCCACCCTATCGAGATACGCAGGAGAAACAACAGAAAATCTTTTTTAAGCACTTTTATCATATAAGCGTTATCTGATGAATTTATTATTATACCCCCTTAATCAATACAACACAAGCATAAGAAAAACAATGCCCCACCAGCCAAAGAAAGAAATGGCAGCCGCAATTCCAGCTATTTTCGTGAACTTCCGCATTCGTTCCGTGCGTTGGTACCATTCTGAAGCTAACGCTTTAAACTTTGGGGTAACCCACATATTAAGAAATATTCCGTTGAGAAACACCACAAACACCAATCCCATTTTGAGCTGAAAGACAAAGACGCTCTCCAACCTCCACCTGGGAAGAAAAAGAAGGAGGCCGCTTCCGGAGAGCATCATAAACCCTATCCATACTTGCAGAGAAAGCAGCGGAGCCACGCGCGCAACGAGAGGAGCGGCTTTTGGATGAAACTTAAGCCACGCGAGAAGAATATCGATTGCCGTTACAGCACCCACTGCCACAATTGCACCTGCTATATGAAAAAACCGAATCCACCGGTCGTAAGCAAAGAGGAAAGAGAAATCGGATTCCATACATCAGGCATCGTTATCTTTCCGGGACAGGAATTCCTGCGAAATGGTATGGGCTGCAAAGGCGGCAGCTCCCAAAAATATGAGAATCGCGAATATAATAATAAGCCCGTACATCGCTTGCGTCTACAATGCTTCTGTTTGCGGCTTTACGGCCCGTCGTCGAGATTTTCGCTTGGGAAGAAACGCGCCAATAACTCCGCTAATGAGATCTTTGAAGTCAATCACCCGCCTGCCCTCTTTTTTCACGAAACGGCGCAGGTCTTCTGCGTCCGCAAGAATGCGATCTGCCTCTTCCCGGAGGCATCTGCTCACGTGGCGCACATCCCGGAGAATCAGAATAAATTGAAAAAGCGCCGCCACAAGCGCCACGGTAATAATCACCACCGCGACAGAAGTAATGAAAAAGAAAATATCTTCCCGGACAAGCGTATCTATCATACTATAATATGCTCAGTATACATCAGGAAGAACGCGTTAATCAAATATATACAAAAGATACTGGTTGATTGCTTCTTGCCCCAGATCGTAAAAATGCTTGCCTTGCTCATGGAGAAACGCGGCAAGCCGCACCCCCACGAACCGCCAGTGCCACGGCTCAAAGATATAGTAGGGATTGCCTTCGGGATACGAAAGCACGAATCCGTACTGGTAGGCGTTTTGCGAGAGCCACTCGTAAGCCCTCGTATCTTCAAACCCCAAAAACACGGCTCCTATTTCCGGCGTCGTAAAATCAGCTGTTGTGCCGAGCTGGTGTTCTGAGTACCCCTGCTCAGCGGAAAATTGGTTCGCTCCCCTGCCGAATACGACATTATATTGCGAGTTTACTCGTGACTGCTCGTATGCGGAGCGATACGCGCTCACGATCTTTAAATCCACGTTGGCGGAAGCCGCCGTGTTTATCATATTCTCCAAATGCGGCTGCACGTCCGCGTGAATAAGCTGCTGGTCGTTTGAGTTATAGAGATATCTCTCCTGAATGGGCGCAAGGTTAGAAGGCACGTAGTTCTCGCTCAAAAAATACGTGCGCGAATACTTTTGCAAAAGTTCCCGATCCGTACCTTGCAACTGCTGGAGTATACCAACAACGCCGGTGATTTCTTCAATCTGCCGGCTGAACGCGTCCATTTTCGCTTGCTCTGAATAGAATGCATCCAAGAGCACGCTATTCTCCTGCTTTGCTGAGGCCAGCTGCTGCTCCAGCTCTTCAACGCGGCTTTCCGACTCTGCTAATTTCAGGCGGGTTTGCTCAAATTCCGTGCGCACCACCACATAATAATACGCGCCAAACGCAAGTAAGAGGAGCACTGAAATTGCCGCGATGCCGTTTGAAAGATTTTTCACTTCTTCTCGCGTAAACGCCATAGGCATAGTGTATCACACCTGCCGACTTCCTGCCAAAAGGGACGAGAAGGCTAAGAATTCAACTGCCAGATTGCGAGATTAAGATACGCGGCAAATCCCGCCCAAAGGATATACGGCACCAGCAAGTACGCGGCCGCCCTGCTCACGTTCCAAAATTGCCACACGGTCGCCAAAATCGCAAGAAACAGTGCGGCAATTCCCACAAGCCCAAGCAACGGTTCTCTCAGGCCAAAAAATAGGTACGACCACAAAACGTTCAGTGTCAACTGAAAGAAAAACACACCGAGCGTCGCGCATTGGCATTCTTCTTTCGTCCGCTTTCTCCACACAAGATACAGAGAAATGCCCATCAAGGTATAGAGCACAAACCACACCGGACCAAACACCCAACCGGGCGGAGTCAAAGCGGACTTGGCAAGCTGTTCATACCATCCGGGGATAGCGGGCGCCGTAAAAACGGAGCCGATAAGCCCCGCGCTCTGGCACACTCCAATCGCAAAAACAAGTTTCAGAATTTCCTTCATTGCCGTATTGTACCACTTTTCGATTCTGGCCAGCACAAAGCCCCGCGGACCTCGCAGAACCAAGCCATGCTTGATCGCGAGGTAACGCGGGGCGGGCTAACAAAGTCGCTATGGTATCGAAGCGGTGGAAAGGATTTTTTGTATCGTGGCCGAGGACACTGCAAAGCCAAGTCCTTCGGCCGTCTTCCAAGATGCAATGCCAGCAACCTTCCCATCGAGAGTGAGGACCGGTCCCCCTGAGTTCCCGCTGTTAATTGGGGCGTCGAGTTGCAGCAAGTTTGTGCAACGGCGACAGAAAGCCCAAGGATCCAAGCTTAAATTGTTGCGGCTTAACCCGCTGATAATTCCTTTGGATATGCTTCGCTCATAACCAAGCGGGTGGCCGATGACCAAAATATCTTGACCCCTGCGGAGATCTGACGGCTCCGCAAGGAGTAACGGTTCTGCCTCGAGTGGCCGCTCAAGCCATACGAGAGCGAAATCCTGGTCTTGATTTTCCAGAACAACCTTCCCTCTGACGACTTGACCCTCTAACGTTCTAACCGAGACGTCGCCCGCGGCGGCGTGGTAAACAGTAATGATATACCGACGCTCCGCGCCGTAGAGGAAGCCAGCTCCCATAGTTCCTGCGCCAAAGACCGTAACGACACTCGGCACAGTTTTAGCATAGAGATCACTCGCCCCCTCAAGGATCTGCTGGGTTAGCGCGCCGAGCCGTCGATTGGTCTCGCCGAGATTCTCCTGCGTCCGCTGCATCTCGCCGCGAACCTCCCGAAGATTCTCGGCATTCTCCTCCCCGAACCCATCCATGCGCTTGGCGAGCACGGACATTCTACGCTCCAAGTTATCATCGCGCTGATTACTATTCCGTGCCATCTGCTCCAGTCCCGCATCTTGCGAAGCAACCGCTCTCTGCAAGTCCAGAGCTAAGAGAGCCAAATCTGCCTTGGGCTTTTGGTTCTCCTGCTCGAGATGCAGGTTTTCTTTGCGGAGTTCCAGAATCTCTCCGCGGAGAACGTTCTCCGCGTTCGTGAGTCGCGTCTCGGTTTGGCGCCACAGCGCCGCCGTCGCGCGGTCTTGTCCCTCGTCTCTCGAAACCACGGTGTCCGAGAGTGAGGAAAGCTCCTGACGAAGCTCCAAGTTCTGCTGACGGAGTTCCTGGAACTTGTCGCGGAGCGTCAGTCCCGCTCTGCTCACCACTCCGAGAATGAGAACTACCACCACAACCAGAGCCACCAAGACCGCCTTCCTTTGAAAGAACATCTGACCCCTCCTCTTAAGAGATCGCACCTGCCTTGTACAACAAAAAAGCCCCTCTGTCAACGAGAAAAGAGTATACGCGCAAACTGGCGCGCTTCTCCCCTCACGGACGCACGACCATGCGCGAGATGAGTTCAAACGCTTCTTGCGCGTTGTCCACCAAGTGGTAAATCTCCAAATCCTGCTTGCCCACCGCTCCCCGTCTGGTATAGAGTTCGTGTTCAATCCACAAGAGCAAAGGAGTCCAGTATTCTCTGTCCACGAGAATAATGGGAATGGGCTTTATCTTTTTTGTCTGCACAAGCGTGACAAGTTCAAACATTTCGTCCAGCGTGCCAAATCCCCCCGGGAAAAAAATATACACGTCCGAGGCAAAGGCGAGCATCACTTTGCGAATAAAAAAGTAGTACAGAGCGACCGATTCTTTCACGTACGGATTCGTCTGCTGTTCGCGGGGCAATTGAATATTTATGGCCGCCGACCTCCCACCCGCCTCCACGGCTCCCTTGTTTGCCGCCTCCATAATGCCCGGCCCCCCGCCCGTAATAACGGCAAATCCGTCTTTGGCGAGCAGAGAGGCAAGCAGAACCGCTTCTTTATACATCCGGTCGCTCGGCTTTGCGCGGGAACTCCCGAACACGCTGACGGCCAAACCAAAATCGCGCAGAAAATGAAACCCGCGCTGGAACTCTTCTACGATCTTTTGCATGCGTTCATGCTCAATGCCTTCCGGCACTGCCTCCAGCGCCTCTTCAATGCGCGGACCCGTAAAGCAAATCTGATTTGATTTACGCTTGAGCTGCGGTTTCTTTTTTTGGTTTTGGCTTGACATAGATTTCTTTTACCGTTTCTGCCGCGGCCCCCAATCCAAAAAGCATGGCTCCAAACGACACAAGCCATCCTACCACAGGAATAAGAATGAGCAAAGAATAGACAGCGAGGCCGAGCACGAATGCCAGCCCCTGCCTCTCTTCTCTATTCTTACGGACAGAGAACCGGTCCAACAAAAATTGCCCGAGAAAGAGCATCACAAAGATCCTCGAAGTGTACAGCAGAAGCGAAGACACGAACAACAGCAAAAAGCCGAGCGGAATGCCCACAATGGTAATAATCAAAATGCCAAACAGCAGAGGAATAAACAGTAAAGCAGTGATCCCCGTGGTAAGCGAGCGCCATTTGGCAGCTTGAAGTGTGTGAACCGTGGCCCGCGAAAAGCCGGGGAAAAACCGAATGAGCAGAAAGCCGAGCAAAAGCGTGGTGAAAAAGCTTGAAAGGCCGAGAACCGGTTTCACCCAGCGCGTTGCGGGCTCTATGATTTTGCCAACTCTGCCCGTAAGTTGCTGGGGCGATTTTCGCTCCTGCACACCGAGCACCACAGCTCCTTCATCAATCTGCGCCTCTTTGTTGCTCCAATAGGTAAAATCGCCTTCAATGCGCGCTCTCCCAGTGAGGCCGATATTCTCTACCGCGGCCTCCACGTCGCCCGCTACGACGTTTGCGAGCGTGAAGTTTCTTCCAGCGACGCGCACCTCTTTGCCAACGGGCGAGGAAAGAAACACATTCGCTCCTCCAATAACCACCCCGCCCTGCACCCGCGCCTCATCCGTGAACGTTACATTCACACCAGCTATCGTGGCGTTCCGCCCAATGGTGCCAGACACTACCACTTCTCCTCCGGCCGCGCGCACGTTTTGCGTAACTTCTCCTGCAATATGCACAACGCCGCCGAGCGCGAGCAGATCGCCCTCCACGCGGCCGTCAATGAAAACCTGTCCACCAACCGCGTACACATCGCCCAGCACAGTGCCGGAAATTCTTACCACTTCGGCTACGGCGCCGTAATCCTGATCCACCACCTCGCCTTCCGCCACTATCTTCCAGCCCCGCTCTCTCCTTGCGCCCCAATCCAGTCCGGCGCGAAAAACACAAAAAATCCCGCCGCCGCGCTCACCAGCACAAAAACAGCGACAAACTTCATAGAATAGGACTATGTATTTAAGATTTTGGGGTGAGGTGCTCTGCGCGCTTTGCCAAATGCTGGTTGCGCACCACTTTGCGAGCGATAAAAGAAGAGGGCGTGCGATACGCCGGCCTTCCCTTTTTATTCCCCACCTTCGCGTAATTTTTCATCCCGTACGAAGCAGATCGCGATCAGCGCGATTCTGCGAGTTATTGTTGTTTATCATCGCCTGATTATCTATTGGATACTACTATCCCCCAAGAAGCGATCGCGGCTTCGTACGGGATTCATACCGCCTACCTAATTTCGTAAGTGAGCGTTACGGAGATCTTCACGTCTTGGGAGCCGGGTTCTATAGTTGGAACGGGCGCCGGGGCAGGAGTGGTTCCACCCAAACCCAAATCGGCCCGTTCGTATACCGGATAATAGGGATAAGACTCGCCTTCCTGCAGAGAAATAAGACGGCCGAGTCGGAAACCACCCGCCCTTGCCATCGCCCTCGCCTTTTCCTGCGCCTTCTGAATGGCTTGGCTGCGGGCTTCCTGCTGCACCGCTTCAGGATCGTCAACGGTAAAGAAGAGCTGAGACACCGAATTTGCTCCCTGTTCCACGACACCCGACAAGAGCGCGCCGACTTTGGAAAAGTCGCGCGCTTTCACCTGCACGGTTTGCCGAATCGCGTACCCAACGATTTCGGAGGGCGGACACGCGACCGCCTCTCCTCCGAGGGACCGAGGGCAGGAAAACGACTGATAGCGCGGCTCAAGCGAAAATTGTTGGGTCTTTATATCCTTGTCTTCCACGCCCTGCTTCTTGAGGAAAGCGATGGCGCTGTTTACTTTTTCCACGTTTTGCGTTTGCAAGGTCGCGATATTCATGCCGCCCTGCGTAATCACGCTAAAACTAAACTGGGCGATATCCGGAATCGCCACTGCCTCTCCTTCCGCAGAAACCGAAAATGTTCGGTAAGCTCCCGGCCCCACCGATTTTGAATATGCAGATACATATACCAATGTGGCGTAGGCGAAGAACGCAACGCCCACAATCACGGCCACTCCGATGAGATCTTTGAAACGACTGTTCATAGAATGAATACATTATGTTTATTATGCACTTTCATTATAACTGAAGAGCGGCCGTTGAGCAAAATTCCTATTCAAGAAAGGCAAACAGCCACATGACGACCAAACCGCCAAAGAACACGAGGAAGAGAGCAACGGTTTTTGCGGGGTCGCGCTCTTTTCTGAATTCCGGAACAAAATCAGAAGCCCCGATGTAGAGAAAAATTCCGACGGCAAAAAGCAGGACGAACGGAATCCACTGGATGAACAGATCTTGAACCAAGAACCCCGCAATCACTCCCAAAAGTATGGAGGTTGCGGAAAGAAAGTTCAAAATAAGCGCCCGCGTCCTGGAAAATCCGGCGTACAGCAAAACGCCAAACTCAGCTATTTCCTCCGGGATTTCGTGCAGAGCTATTGCCGCTGCCGTGATAAATCCTAACTTTGCGTCCACCAGAAAAGCGGCCACGAGAATAATGCCGTCAATGAAATTGTGCACGAAATCTCCCGCCAAACTCAAAATACCCAGTTCTTGCGGATTGTGTCCGGTATCGCGCTCGGTGGCGTGATGAAGGTGAAGGAGTTTTTCGCCCGCGTAAAGCAACGCAAAGCCGATTATTGGGAACAAAAACGCGCTCTCAGGAAGTTCTTCTTCCAGTGCTTCCGGAAGAAAGTGCAAAAACGCGGTTCCCAAGAGAGTTGCCGCTGCCAAGGCGACCAAAAAAATGGTGAGGTTGCGCAGAAAGCGATCCCTCGTAAGCAAAAGCAGGGCGCCGGAAAACGAAAGCGCGCTTATAAACGCGGCGCTCGCTATGGTATAGAGAAATACATTCATACGTTGAATATCCTACGCTTGTTATTTGCCACAATTGTCAAACACGAAAAGCGATCTGGGAGATTTTACGGAAACGAGAAGGGACGGTCTCGTTTAAAAACTTCTCTTGCTCCTCGCCTCGAAACTCCATAACTTCCTGCCACACAGCGCGGCCGGCCAAAAAGCCGCGAGCTCCGTTTTCGACAGACGTTTGCAGTTCTTTTGCGAATTGCTCAAATGAGACGCCGCGCGTCAGGAGAATCCACGGAGTATCTGCCGCAAGCTCGGTTATCTCTTTCGCGAGCTCCGCGCTTCCCGGAAATTCCAACTTCCATACGTCGGGCTTCACGCCCCTCGCCAACAACATGCGCATTGCCTGAAGCGTTGCCTCTCCCGCGCTCGCGGAATCTCTCGTTTTCCCATAAGTGACAACTTCCAAAAATAAGGGGATATTTTGGCCGCGGCTGGCCTCCAGCGCCGTTTTCGCCACATCTATTTGATGTTCTGCCGATTTGCCTTGAGGATCAAAATACAAAAGCAGTTTCGTCCCCGAAGCTCCCCACTCTTTGAGCTGTTTTGCTTCATACTGCAGTTTTGAATAGCGATCTCCCTCCCGCTCCTCGTACCCTGATTCTTCAAGAGACAAGATATACGGAGTGCCATCCTGCTCTCCAAGCGCTTTTTTATATGCGGGCAGGCCGAAAATGGGATCCAATAAAACTCCGCTGAACTGGTCTTTGAGCGATCTTAAAATGCGCTCCTTCAGCCCGATTACTTGAACGTCCTGCACCGCGCCGGGATCTCCGGGATTGAGCAGTTTCTTTAAACTCCCCCGATGATCCAAGGCAAGCATCAAATATTTCCCTTGCCGCGCAAAAATTGAGGTATCCATACTTTCCTTTATAACTCATTATGCTACAATACGACAATATGGTTCAGGTGCAAAAACTCGGCGTTGTGCTGGAGCCGACCGAACATCTCTTTGAACGTCTTGCCGTGCTCAATCCGGGCACGTGGCAGGAGGGGAACACCACTCACATGTTTTACCGCGCGCTGGATGAAGACCACTGTTCCACCGTCGGATACGCCAAACTCGAAGGGCCCATGAATGTGGTGGAACGCTGGGAGAAACCCATCCTACTGGGCACGCATCCTTATGAACATAAAGGGATGGAAGATCCGCGCATCGTGAAAATAGAAAATACCTTCTACCTGTTTTATGTCGCGCACGACGGAAAAAATGCTGTGACCGCGTACGCGACGAGCAAGGACCTACGCTCCTTTGAGAAAAAGGGAATCATCAGCCCCAAGATCGCTTACCGCGAGTTTGACGCGCTCAACGACGAGCTTCAGCTCAAAGACGCCTACTCTTTTTTCGCTTCCTACTACCAAGAAGAAGCGGGCATAGACGTTCTCCTGTGGCATAAAGACGTGTTCCCCTTTCCGCGCAAAATCCGGGGGAAATACGTCTTGATGCACCGAATCCTGCCCGACATTCAAATTGCGTTCTGTGACAACTTTGAACAGCTCCAGCAAGAGGAATATTGGCGGGAAGAACTCAGGAAACTTCCGGAGCACGTTATTTTGGAGAATAAGCACTGGTTTGAATCGCGAAGCATCGGAGGGGGATGCACCCCCATAGAAACGGATGAGGGCTGGGTTATTATCTTCCATACGGTAGAAGCGAGAAACGAAGGAAGAGTGTATCATGCGTGCGCCGCGCTTTTAGACAAGGAAAATCCTTTAAAGGTAATTGGCCGACTCCACGAACCCTTATTCTCGCCCACGGAAGAATGGGAGAAAGAAGGATTTGTTTCAAATGTTGTCTTCCCCACCGGTACCGCCCTTTTTGAAGACACGCTTTACGTATATTACGGGGCGGCGGACGCGAGAATTGCCGTTGCTTCTCTTAGCCTTTCTGAGCTTCTGACCGAAATGAAAGATCCCACGAAAAGACACCACGGCTCATGATCCCCAATAGATCGCGCTTCATTCTCTATCTCTCCACCTACCCTCCCCGCGAATGCGGCATTGCCACGTTTACCAAAGATTTGGCTGAAGCGGTTCAGCGAAAGTACAATCCGGCGTTAAAACCCAGAATTCTTGCCATAAACAACGATATTACCGACATCTTCGCCTACGACCGGCATGTCGCACGGCAGATGTACGCGGGAAACATTGAGGACTACACCGCCTTGGCGCAAGAGCTCAACGAGACGTCCGAGGTAAAGCTTGTCCATATTCAGCACGAATTCGGCATTTTCGGCGGTAACTGGAGCGACTACCTCATTCCTTTTTTCCAGACGATTCAAAAACCCGTCATCATTACCCTCCATACCGTCCTTCCCAAACCCGACAAAACTCTCCTGCGGGTGGTCAGATTCATGCTCCAGCACTGTCAAGCGGTTATCGTGATGAACGAATTTGCCCGTCAGATACTCATAAAAGAATACGGAGCTTCAGAAGAACGCATCGCGGTGATTCCGCACGGCATCCCTTACGTTTCATCTCCCAACGGCCGGCAGGAAAAGCAGCGCATAGGCCTGGAAAATCATCTGGTGCTTTCCACCTTTGGCCTTTTGAGCCCGGGAAAGGGCATTGAATACGCTTTGCGCGCACTCCCTCCGGTTGCAAAACGCCACCCAAACTTACTCTATCTCATTATCGGAGTTACCCACCCCATCGTCCGGAAAGCGGCGGGCGAAACATATCGCAATTTTCTCCAGCACGAAGTCAAACGGCTGGGTCTTTCTTCCCATGTGCGATTTTACAATAAGTATCTTACGGAAGAAGAAATTACCGGTCTCTTGAGGAGCACGGACATTTATCTTTCCCCCTCCATTGACCGCAATCAATCCTCAAGCGGCACCCTTTCTTACGCTTTGGGCTGCGGCACACCCGTAATCAGCACCGACTCCCTCTACGCCCGCAGTTTGGTCACGCCCGAGATGGGCGTGCTCGTGAAGCCCAAAAAACCAAAGGCCATTACCGAGGCACTCATGGAGCTGTGCCGCGACCCCCAACGCATAGCCGAAATGGGCAAAACCGCGTTCGCGCAAACGCGGCATATGACGTGGCCGAACGTGGCCCTCGGCCATTTCAACCTCTATCAAAAATTTGTCCGCCTGGAGGACGAGCAAAAGGTTCCCGAACTCTCCCTGCGACACCTCAAAAAGCTCACCGACGACTTTGGCATTATCCAATTTGCGAAGCACACGAAGCCCGACCTGCACTATGGATACGCAACGGACGACAACGCGAGAGCGCTTATCGTAACAACCCAGGCGCTCGCGCATCTTGGAGAGAATTCAGAAATCCTTGCGCTCGCCAAGCGCTACCTCAAATTCATCTCGCGCATGCAACGTCCGAGCGGAACCTTCGCCAATCTCGTGAACGGCAAACGCAAAATTATGCGCCAGCAGCCGAGCGAAGACGCGCAGGGGCGAGCACTGTGGGCGCTCGGCTATCTTATAAGTCAAGACACCCTTCCCCGCGAGATGCGAAAAGAGGCCGAACGGATGTTCCGCAAGGCGACCCCAGCCATTCGCGAACTCGCTTCCCCGCGTGCAATTGCCTTTGCGATCCTCGGTTTCTTCTGGTACACGAAATCAAAGGCGAGCGTGCGCCACACTCGTCTGCTGCGCGAACTTGCGGACAAACAAATTGCCAGCTACCTGCAAGCCGCGGGAGAGGATTGGCTTTGGTTTGAACAAGCTCTTACATATTCTAACAGCAAGCTTCCCGAATCCCTCTTTTACGCGTATCTCGCGACCAAGAAAAAGTCATACCTCCAAGTTGCGGAAAAAACTTTGGATTTCCTCATTGATATTACGTTTGAGAAAGGGTACTTTGCTCCCATCGGACAAAACGGCTGGTATCTCCGGAGCGGAAAGCGCGCGTACTTTGACCAGCAGCCGGAAGACGCCTCTTCCATGGTGCAAACGCTGGCTGTCGCTTGGCGCATTACGGGCAAAACGAAATATCGCAAACTCGCACTGGACACTTTTCAATGGTTTTTGGGGAAAAACCATTTAAATCAAATGGTGTACGATGAAGTAACGGGCGGCTGCTACGACGGCCTCGGCCAGCACACGCTCAACCTCAATCAAGGAGCCGAGTCCACCATTTCGTATCTTTTGGCCCGCCTCGCAATAGAAGAACTATGATTGAACAGGCAAAAGAAAAGGCAATTGAAGTACTGAAGCGCTGCGCCAAGCCCAAAGGTTTCTACGCTTCTGGATTGCCCAGAGGGTACCAAGCCCTGTGGGCGCGCGACAGCATGGTAACCTCGCTCGGCGCTTCACTGATGGGGACGATATTTCAGGCGCCTTTCCAAAAAAGCTTAAAACTTTTGAGCGAACACCAATCCGAGCTCGGCCAAATCCCCAATGCCGTAGGCAGCTATAATAGAGAACGCAAATCAGATGTTACCTTTAACTCCATTGACTCTTCGCTTTGGTACCTGATCGGGCATCAGGTATATGCAAAAGCGTACAAGGGCCAATCGCTTCTTCAAAAACAAAAAAAGAATATTGAAAAAGCACTCCTTTGGCTGCAATATCAAGACCCGAACGAAGACAAGCTTTTGGTGCAGCAACCCACGATGGACTGGCAGGACGCGTTTCCCCACAAATATGGAAGAGTTCTCAATGCCCAAGCGCTTTATTATGCGGTGCTACAACTGTATGGCAAAACGGAACTGGCTGGTCGCATACGAGGCGTGGTCAACGGGGAAATTGAGCAATATCTTTCCCTATACGACAAAAAACTCGGATATTATCTGCCGTGGATTTGGAAAAATCACAACGGGGACCGCGAACAGGGAGAATGGTTTGACACGCTCGGCAATCTTTTGGCAATCGTAACCGGCCTTGCCACGAGCGAAATCGCCCAATCTATCCTGCGGCATGTGGAAGAAAAACAAATCAACAAGCCCTATCCCTGCCGCGCCATTGATCCTCCGCTGGAACCCGGCGGTAAAGAATGGCATTCCTATTTTGAAAAGTGCGACGCAAAAACTCCTTACCACTATTCAAATGCCGGAGTTTGGCCGTTCATCGGCGGCTTTTATGCCGCGGCCCTCGTAAGGGCAGGGCAACACAAAAAAGCTTCGCAGGAGCTGGAACTGCTGGCAGAAGCAAATCGAAAACGGAAAGACAAGGGAGAATGGGGTTTTCAGGAGTGGCTGCACGGCAAAACCGGTGAAGCCATAGGCAATTCAGAGCCCTACCAAGCGTGGTCCGCAGGCATGTACTTGTTTGCCGCAGAATGCGTCTCTCACCAATCCGTCCCCTACTTTTGAGAGGCATGTACTCGCCTCTCTTCTACGAAAGCTGTAGGCGATCTTTGATCGTAGCAGTCATTTGGGCGGCGAGCTTGCGGTAATCAAAGTTCTGCACGGCGCGCTCGCGGGCGAGGCGGCCCATTTCAGCTCTCCTTTCCGTATTCGTCAGCAGCAAAAACAGATATTCTGCCAGCTCGTCTACGTCCGCCCGGTAGGCGAAGGTCTTGGGTTCATCAAACACAATGCGTCCCTGCTTTTTGAACCCCATATCGGGATAAATGATCTCGCTTTCCAAATCAACCGTCTCTGCGACGCGCGCTAAAAACCCGGTTTTTCCGTGCACGATTGTTTCTTTCGGCCCCATAGCGTCAATGGACACCACCGGAATACCGCACGCCTGAGCTTCCACCTGAATCATGCCGTATCCCTCAAGCCGACTGGGCGCCGCGTAAATATCTGCCGCGTTCAGCAAAAACGGCATAAACTCGCGCGAATAAGAGCCCGCCGCAAACACAATTTTCTTTCTGTCCAAGCCGAGCTCTTCAATGAGCTCCACCTCCTCGTCTGAGTGGTCGCGCTCATTTTCTTCTTCCCAGGACTTGCAAACATATTTCCATTTGGCAAACTCCCGGTCTATTTTTGCCAAAGCCCGAAATACTTCCTGCGCGCCTTTTGAAGTTACGTCTCCCCCAACGGTCAGAATCATTTTCTCGTCTTCTGCCACCCCGAGCATCTTCCGTATATGGGAAACGCGCGGATCACTCTTGGAAATGGGTCTGAAAAAATCCGGCTCTACTCCTATGTGGGCCACCGCAAAATTTTTCGTGTCCACGCCGTCTCTCGCGTAGGTCTGGCGCACCCAGTCGGACGTTACAAACGCAAGAGGCAGGCCCCCGATTAAATCGTGGTAGTTGGCAACCCACCCGTCCGCCACCAGCCAAGGCACAGGGGTTATTCCGAATTTTTGCGGATGTAAAATGAGCTCTGGCGCATATCCCCAAAAGCCGACGCCTATAGCCACATCCGGCCGAAATGTTTTATAAAGCCATTCCTTCTGTACGTCAGACCGCCAGTGGCAAGGCATCACCTCTTCGCCGTTCTTCTTCAGGGCGCGATATAGCATATCGCCCTGCAAGCTTAAGCCGTCGGTCTCAACAGGATGCGCATACAACACCGCCGATTTCATACGTATTTGGAAAACGTCTCTATTGGAGCACAGCTGCGGTTTTCAAAGCTCTGCGCTTCAAATCCATAAAGCTCCTTCATGATACCTCTCTTTGCCCGCCATTCTTTTGCCGATAGCTCCACTGCGCGCGGAACATTTTCTTGCGGTATGGCAACCTTTTTCTTTTCATCAAGGCGGTAAGCGAAAAAGAATGCTGTTCTGGCTTTCAGCTCCCCTGTCTTGAGCATTTCTTTAACCGCGTGGTGTGTTCCCTTGTGCCGAGGATGGCCGTATTCGCCATTCGCCCCGTGTGTAAAAACAACGTCCCACTTTTTTTCAGGAAGTTCTTTTCGGAGAATGTTTTGTATCGCGGAGATGCTCTCTTGAATACTCATAACCCCCTCGTCCTCCAGATCGCAAATCAAACCGCTTGCGCCATAGTGCTTTGCCACGCGCTTAAATTTTGGCATACGGTCCGGATCCGATTTCAGGCAAAGCGCAACTAAGGTCCATTGTACTTTTTTGTGCCGCGCTATAGTGCCGCCCATCCAAATCGTTTCGTCGTCAGGATGCGCCACGATTACAAGCACCCGCGCCCCCTCATCTAACTTGAGCCGCTCCATGACAATCCCTATACTTTTTGCCCGAACCGCAGTGGCAGGGCACGCCTCCTATAAAATTTTCCGAAAGCCACGAGCTCGACTGCACCTTCCCCCCGCGTCCCACGTTAAACACCATTTTGCATCCGATTTCGTTGCATAAGGCAACTTCGGGAATATTGTCTTCCTTCCGGTCGCCGCCGTTGGCAAAAATGTGCGGACGGAGCTCCGAAAGCTCCTGATACACGCTCATATCCGCGGGGTCTTGCGGATGTTTGGTGATCACGACGCGATCCACCACGGTCAGGGACTGCAAAATCTCCGCCCGTTCTTCTTGGGGCATAAACACATAACCCTTTTTCTTCAAGAGCCAGTTGTCGTTGTTCAAAATAACGATAAGCTCGTCGCCCAATGCCTTGGCTTCCTGGAAAAGCCGCACGTGACCAATGTGCAAAGGGTCAAACCCCCCACTCACCGCAACGACAATGCGTTCTACCGATGTCTCGTCCATAGATACGTCATTCTAACAGAGCTTTCCAAAAATGGAAGAGCCCCTGCCGTTTCAACGGTTCGCCTCAAGAATGCTTTCGTCAATCATAACGCAATGAAAAGGAGTTTCAGGAGAGAAAAAGATACTGAAACGTCACCAGCAAAAGAGCGAAAAGCGTGAGAACCGTTGCCCCTCTCTGGGGCATGCCCCAGCCGGCTTTTTCAAAGAATTTTTTGATTATCATGTGCCGATACTTTCTTGCTTCACTCAGCTTCTCTCCTTTCGCAATCTGCTCAAGAGTGGTGAGAATGCAGACCAATTCGTACCGCTTGGTAAACAGCATTAAAATCGCTCCCCAAATCATCTGGTGGATTACGACTCCCCACGTAAAGAAAAAATGGAAGGAAATCTTGCTCGTCCAAAGAGTGGGGGGCACGAAAAAGAGGCCAACCCAAAGAGCGCCTATCAAAAAATGAATTCCGAAAATGATGCGGGCAAGCCGAGCTCGCAGCTTTGTATGGTAATACCTGCTAACTTTCTTGACCGGGTTCATGGTGCGACTATTTTATTTTAGCACATCTCGAGAATAAAAAACAAGTCGCCCGAAGTTCTCCAGGGCAACACCCCTCTCTTGAATTCCTCTTCTCAGCTTGCTATACTGTTCGTGTATTCCGGTGTAGCGCAGCGGTAGCGCAGGGGACTGTACATTAAAAGCCGTTCGTATGGTATACTTATATGTGTATGCCAGACAAACGCAAATATGCCGACCGCGCTGAGTATTTGAAGAGAGCTGTTGCAAAAAGAAGGAGAAAGCTTCGGGAAATGGCCATCAAATACAAGGGCGGGGAATGTATTCTCTGTGGATATAGTAAATGTAATTGGGCATTTGATCTTCATCATATACATGGTGAAGACAAAGGGTTTGGGTTGTCTGCCGATGGTCTTACTCGTTCGTGGGAAAAGACTAGAGAGGAAGCAGATAAGTGCATACTTGTATGCGCCAACTGTCACAGGGAAATACATGCTGGCATAGTGCAGCTTCCAAGAGAAATCTTGGATGAAAAACGAGGTGAATTGCGGGAAACCTAAGTTACTCCGCTGGAGAATAAGGTAATCCGCAGCCAAGCCCTTTCCTAGTTTTATGCGAGAAAGGGAAGGTTCAGAGACTATCCTATAAAGGAGTACTGTCCACCAACAGGTGGATGGGAAGCGCCTCGCATCCTAATCCGCCATCTGGCGGAAGGATGATGAAATAGTCCATCCCTTTATGAAAATAGAGGTCTGATGTAATCCCTTGGTCGTAGGTTCGAATCCTACC
>MHUO01000007.1:0-13138 GCA_001825035.1 Candidatus Wildermuthbacteria bacterium RIFOXYD1_FULL_50_12
GTGCACCCCGATAGCTACACGAAATGGTTCAAAATCACGCTTGAGCGCGCCTTTCAGTCCCTTGCAATCCAGGGGCGGGAGGGGTAAACTGGGATAACATGGCCACGAAGAAAAAGGCCCGGGTGTCCCCGCGGGCATCAGAAAAAGCTGCAAAGAAGGGCTCTCGCAAGCCCGTGAAAAGCGTTTCCAAAAAGGCGCTGGCGCGGGAAACCCTTTCTTTGTTTGAGAATGTTCATCGCGCGAAAATCAAGCTCATCGGGATTGGAGGCGGGGGCGGAAATATCGCCTCTGAAATTGCTTCCCGCGCGCAGAGGTTTGATTTTGTAGGTGCCAACACAGATAGCCAGGCGTTAAAAGAATTGTCCCGCAAGGTGAAAAGTTTTCCTTTCGGGCAGGATCTTACGGGCGGACTCGGCTGCGGCATGAACGCGGAGTTGGGGGAGCGCGCCGCCAAAGCGGAAAAAGACAGGATCAAGCGGCTTCTGGAGGGAAGCGATATATGCATTCTCATAGCGTCGCTCGGAGGAGGAACGGGTTCGGGCGCCACTGCCACGTTTGCTGAAGTTGCGCAGGAGTTACACATCTTGTGCCTCGGCATTTTTACCCTGCCCTTTGCGTTTGAGGGAGAACGGCGAAAGCAGATTGCTCAAACTGCCTTAGAGACAATTAAGCCCCTCGTGAATGCGTATGTGGTCATTCCAAACGAGCACATTTTTCAGGTGATTGATGAGAAAACGCCGCTCAAAGAAGCCCTTTCCGTGGTTAACAAAAAGCTTGCGGCAACTCTGCAGGGCTTCATGGATATGCTTTCTCTACCGGGTCTCATCAACATTGACTTTGCCGACGTGCGCTCCATTCTTGAAGGAAGGGGGCGCCTCGCCTTCATTAACAGCGCGGATGGAGCGGGAGCCGCCAAGGCGCAGGAGGTGGTGCAGGGAATATTGGAAAATCCGCTCTATACCTACACCATTGCGGGCGCGGACCGCGTGCTTTTTAATGTGGGCGGAGATCGAAATATGAAGATGCAGGAAGTGGCGCATATCAGTTCTGCCATTTCTGCTTACAATCCAAGGGCCCGCGTCATTTTTGGTATGTCGTGCAGTGCGCGGGCGAAAGACCGACTGAAGGTAACACTTTTTGCGATCGGATGCGATGAATCTGGGAAACCGCAAAAAAAAGCAAGACAGCGCAAGAGAGGGGGCGCGGGCGAGAAACACAGAGAACAGATGCAGGAAGGGATCTTGGCTGCCAAAGGCGCAGAAGGGAAGGATGCGGTGCCCGGCCGAGCAGGCCAGCAGGCGGCAAGGCAATCTTCCCGACCAGAACAATCTTTGAAAGGAAAACAGGCAGGGCTTCGTTCCCGGGACGCGGAGCGCGGTCAAGCGAAAACGGCGGCCAAGGGAAAGAAGCGCCCACAAAGGCAAAGCGCCTCGCCTGCCCCGCATAAAAAAGGTCACGCGCAAAAGAGCAAAGTGAGGCGCAACGCCTTGGACCTGAAAAAGGCGGTGGACGAAGAGCTAAAGGAGCTTGAGGAGAGGGAGCGAGAATGGGATATTCCCGCTTTTCTCCGCAATAAAGCATGATTACCAAAGTAATTATTCCCCTTGCGGGTTTAGCCACGAGGCATCTGCCTCTTTCCAAAGTGCTTTCAAAGGAATTTTTGCCCTTGGCCGATAAGCCCCTTTTGCACTACGCGGTTCAGGAAGCAAAGAACGCGGGCGTCAAAGATATTATCTTTGTGGTAAACGCGCAAAAGAAGATTGCCGCGGATTATTTCAAAAAAGTTCCGCAGCTGGAAAAGGCGCTGGAAGAAAAAAAACAGGAAGATCTTTTGAATTCGCTCGCGGAGGCCGAGAAACTGGCGGCCGGTTTGACATTTTCCTATGCGCTTGACAAGCCTTTGGGCGATGGGCATGCGGTTTTGCAGGCGCGAAAACTCGCGGGAGAGGAGCCCTGTTTCGTTCTGTATCCGGACGATGTCATTGAGTCGCGCACGCCCTGCCTCGCGCAACTCGCACAAGTGTTCCGCACTGCGGGAAAACCCATACTCGCACTGTTTGAAATGCCTCCAGAAAAGCTTGCTCTTTACGGCATAGTGACTCCGGAAAAAATCGCGAGCCGACTGTATAAAATAAAGCATATCACGGAAAAACCCTCGAAAACTGCGGCGCCTTCGCGCCTTGCGATTGCGGGGAGGAGCATCATTACGCCCGAAGTGTTTGATTACTTGAAGAAAGCAAAACCAAATAAGAAAGGGGAGGTATCGCTTACGGAGACCTTTGGCCAAATGGTGAAAGATGGTAAGATTATATATGGCTATCAGTGCGAGGGGCGGTGGTGGGAGTGCGGAAATAAAGAAGGTTGGTTAAAATCCTTTGTGTATTTTGCCGCAACGCATCCCCAATTCGGGAAAGAGATAAGAAAGTTCATCAAAGATGAAAAGCTTACGTAATATGCGAACGATCACCGCACAGGAAGTAAAAAAAATGTATCCTCCCAGGCCTGTTCAATCCCGGAAATACGATCACGGCTTGATGCTGGTGATAGGAGGGTCTGAGTATTATACCGGAGCTCCGGCCATAGCCGCTTTTGCGGGATTTCGTGCGGGCTTGGATATGGTGCGGATTTTGGCTCCCAAGAGAGCCGCAGATATCATTGCTTCTTTCTCGCCTGTACTCGCCGCATACGGATTAGACGGCAGTCACATTGAGAAAAAGGACGTTTCGTTTTTGATTTCCCGCACCATGGCGGCAAAAGAAATCGCGCGGGGGAACGTTTCGATTCTCATTGGAAACGGACTGGGGAGAGATGAAGAAACGCAGGAGGCGATTAAAGAATATCTTGCTGCAATTGACCTTCCTTGCGTGATTGACGCAGACGCGATTTACGCAGTGGCAGAACGTCCCGAAATAATCGTTGGCAAACCTTTCGTTTTTACGCCCCACAGTTACGAATTTTTTGAGCTTACGGGTAAAAATGTTCATGGGTTGCCCCAGGAAGAAAAAATTGAATTGGTAAAGCAGGAGGCTGCGCGATTGCAGACAACGCTTCTCCTGAAATCTCATATTGATATTGTTTCAAATGGATCAGAAGTGATACTCAGCAAAACTGGAACTCCATATATGACTGTTGGGGGCGCGGGCGACTCTTTGGCTGGAATCCTCGGTGCTTTGCTTGCGCGGGGCATAGCTCCTTTGGAAGCGGCCGCCGCGGCCGCGTACATAAACGGAAAAGCAGGGGAGCTGGCGACCAAAAAATTCAAAGACGGCCTCATTGCCACCGATATCATAGAAGAAATTCCGCATATAATCTCATAAACTTGTATGGCGAAAGTTGCGATTAATGGATTTGGGAGAATTGGTCGATTGTTTTATCGGCAGGCGACCGACGCAAAGGATATAGAAGTAGTGGCGATTAACGATTTAGGGAGTCGGGAGAATTTAGAGTATTTGCTGAAGTACGACACCGTATACGGACGCTTCGAAGGGAAACTGCCCTCTCATATTTTGCAAGAAAAAGATCCCGCGAATCTTCCGTGGGAAAAACTCGGCATTGATATCGTGGTGGAGGCGACGGGCGGGTTTGATTCGTATAAAGAAGCGCAGGCGCATTTGAAAGCCGGAGCCAAGCGCGTGGTGATTACAGCTCCCGCGAAAGACGAAGACGGCCCCTTGGGGAGAACGGTGCTGATGGGAGTGAATGAGAAAGATTTAGCCGGCTGCAAGATTAGCTCCAATGGCTCCTGCACCACTAATTCCATAGCGCCCGTCATTCAGGTACTGGACGAAGAGATTGGCGTTGCCAAAGCTCTCTTGAACACTGCGCACGGATATACCGCCACGCAAGGACTGGTGGACGGCCCCGCAAAAGGAAAGGATATGCGGCGGGGGAGAGCGGCCGCGCAGAATATCATTCCTTCCAGCACCGGAGCCGCGATTGCCGTTGCGCGCGCCGTGCGTTCCATGGAAAAAAAGTTTGACGGTATTGCTCTGCGCGTTCCGGTGGCGGCGGGCTCCATTGCCGACGTCACGTTTTTGGCAAAGCGAAAAACGTCCGTAGAAGAGGTGAATAAGATACTGAAGAAAGCCGCCGCGCAGCCGAGATTTAAGAATGTTCTGCAGGTTACCGAGGATCCTGTCGTATCTTCTGATATATTGCGCCAGCCCTACGGGGCGATTGTGGATTTGGCCTTAACACGCGTGGTGGACGGTGATCTCGTGAAGGTGCTTTCGTGGTACGACAACGAGTGGGGGTACGTGGCAACGCTCGTGCGCCACGTTACCGAGGCGGCAAAAACGCTTGGATAAACGAGAGAATATGCTTTTCGTGACCGCGCTCGCTTGCTCCAGCGGCAAGCGAGCTCCATCCTCGGCACCATTGTCGCCTCCAACGACACCAAGCAAGGGTGCCTGTGGGGGTCTTTGAAAAGCATATTCTCTCGTTTTGTTTTAAACCACCACTTGCCCTTTTTACTTTGGTGCGATAAGATACTGAAAAGCTTACGAAGGAGGTTTGCCATGAAGTACCTTCCTTTGAATCGCCTCCCGGACCCCGTGGAGGCGTACCGAGGGCTGTCCCTGTGGGGGCGATTCTGGTTTCGGCTCTGGGGACGCGTATCCCTGGGGCTTTATCGCCTCCCGGACTGGAGTGCCCCCATCACGGTATTCCTCTTCCGATGCCAGTGCGGGAAAATGCATGCGTTCTATCGGGAGGGATTCGCTGCGCAGCTGCGGTGCAGAAGTGCCAGGGCTGCGTAAGTCGAGCAGGGAGGGGAGAGCAGGAGGCAACCGTTGCTCCCGATGGTTGCCTCCTTCTGTTTTTTGGTTGTGCAGTTTGGCTTAATTTGATATACTATCTCTTATGTTAATCTTCCCCATTACCGCTTCGCTTTTATCCATCGGTTATGCTGCATTTTTGACCTGGCAGGTTTTAAAGCAGCCAAAAGGGGATCAGCAGATGCAGGATATCTCAAGTGCAATTCAGGAAGGAGCTTCTGCGTATTTAAAAAGGCAATATCGAACCATAGCGATTGTTGCTCTGCCAGTTTTTATTGCCCTCTGGCTCCTCTTTCAAGATAACCCATGGATCGCAGTTGGATTTTTAGTGGGAGCCGCAGCTTCGGCTCTCGCAGGATTTTTAGGCATGATGGTTGCGGTGAGAGCAAACGTGAGAGTTACTGAAGCCGCAAAAAGCGGGCTTTCCAAAGCATTTTCTGTGGCTTTTAAAGGCGGTGCCGTTACCGGATTTTTTGTGGTAGGTTTAGCGTTGTTCGCAGTTTCTACTTTTTACGCTTTAACAAACAATCTTACTGCCTTAATCGGGCTTGGTTTCGGGGGTTCTCTCGTCTCTGTTTTTGCAAGACTTGGCGGAGGAATTTATACCAAAGCAGCAGATGTAGGCGCTGATATTGTGGGAAAAGTAGAAGCTGGAATCCCAGAAGATGACTTGCGAAATCCGGCAGTTATTGCAGATAACGTGGGAGATAATGTGGGAGATGACGCAGGAATGGCAGCTGACCTCTTTGAAACATATGCTGTTACCATGGTAGCAGCAATGTTTTTGGGATCGCTGATTTTCTCTGAGCCTGTTGTTGAAATTCCTCTTTATATGGGAGCGGTGGCGGTTATCGCTTCTATTTTAGGGAGTTTTGCCGTTCGACTCTTTGGAAATGGAATTATGAGGGCTCTCTATCAAGGGCTTATCGTAAGTGCTATTCTTGCAGTTGCCGCGTTTGCTTATATTCTTGGGGGACGCGCTGAAATTTGGATAGGAGCTGCGAGCGTGGGCATTATAGTCACTCTTCTCATGGTAGCAATTACCGAATATTATACTTCCAAAAAATTTAGGCCAGTACAAGCGATCGCGAATGCATCAAAAACTGGATCTGGAACAAATGTGATTATGGGATTGGCAATGGGAATGGAGTCTACGGCTGCACCCATCATTGTCATTGTTGCTGGAGCATTGCTTGCGTATTCTTTTGCAGGATTGTATGGCGTGGCTCTTGCCGCAGTTGCTATGCTTTCTTTAGCTGGAATCGTTATTGCAATTGATGCTTTTGGTCCCATTACTGACAATGCAGGCGGCATCGCAGAAATGGCAAATCTTCCAGAATCCGTGCGAAACGTTACGGATCCTTTAGACGCCGTAGGGAATACTACTAAAGCAGTAACGAAAGCGTATGCTATCGCTTCTGCTGGTTTAGCCGCGCTGGTGCTTTTTGTGTCGTATACCCAAGAGCTTTCGAATGTGGCAGGAAAAACATTTATATTTGAATTGGGAGATCCAAACGTATTGGCGGGTTTGCTGCTGGGGGCTGCATTGCCTTATCTTTTTGGCTCCATTGCTATGCGCGCAGTAGGGAAGTCAGCAGGTGCTGTAGTTGAAGAGGTGCGTCGGCAGTTCCGGGAAATTAAAGGAATTATGGAGAGAACCGCAAAACCAGATTATGGAGCGGCGGTGGATATTGTGACAAAGGCAGCGATTAAAGAGATGATTGTGCCGACGTTTATTGTTGTAGCGGCTCCCATTGCAGTAGGTTGGTTTTTGGGTCCCGAAGCTCTTGGCGGATTTTTGATTGGGACGATTATTACAGGTTTATTTGTTGCAATTTCTATGACTTCAGGCGGTGCTGCCTGGGATAATGCAAAAAAATATATTGAGAGCGATCGTGGCGGCAAGGGTACTGATATTCATAAGGCAGCAGTAACCGGCGATACTGTTGGCGATCCCTATAAAGATACTGCAGGCCCTGCTATTAATCCCGTTATTAAGGTTGTGAACATTATTGCTATCTTGATTGCTCGCTTTCTTGTGTAGCATGCGCGTCTTGCAAAATGTAGGGGAATAGGTATAATTTTTTTGATGTTGGGTTTAGCTGTCCAAAAACGGAATAAGGAAGAAAAAGCGCAATCGGTAAGGAAGGGAGGGGCGATCCCGGGAGTTTTATATGGGCCGAAAGTCAAGCCCGCGATTTTGAAGGTAAATGGGAAAGAATTCCAAAAAGTATATGAGGAAGCGGGCGAGAGCTCACTTATTCAGCTGGAGTCCTCGGACGGCTCCAGGCCCGTTTTGATCAGGGAAATCCAGAAGGATCCTCTGCGGGGTGAGATCATTCATGTGGATTTTTACCAGCCGCCCTTGGATGAGAAAACCGAGGTTCGGGTACCGCTGATATTTGAAGGAGAGGCCCCGGCGGTGCGCGATTTGGGTGGGACGCTTTTGAAGAATATTCAGGAGGTGGATGTGAGGGCTCTTCCTCAGCATTTGCCTCACGAAATAGTGGTAGATGTGTCCGAGCTCGCCACTTTTGAAGATAAAATTGTTATCAGCGATTTGATGCACGATGATCGCGTGGAGATTTTGCGCGATTCAGAAGAAGTTGTGGCGCAGGTTGTAGAAACTCAAGATATTGAGGCGGAACTGGAACAGCCAGTGGTGGAAGATGTGGGGGGCGTGGAGCAGGTGAAGCCCGAGCATCCAGCCGGTCAGGAGGCAGAGGAAGGAGGAACAGGAGAGGGAGGGGCAGAAGGAGCTTCTCAAAACCAGAAACAGGGAGAGAAGGCAAAGTAGAGTTTGCTTGCGTCGGGCTTTGTTCGGCCTGCCTGCCGGCGAGGCAGGGAGTCCATGATGATTCACATTCGCACTATCATTTTTTCTGCGGCAGTGGTTTTGGCGGCATTTGGGCTGTCTTTTTTTCTTTCCGGAAATTTCGGGGCAACCGCTCAGTCCAGCGCCGAGCAGGAGCGCGCGCAGCTTGAAGCTCAGCTGAAGGAATTGGAAGCCCAGATTACAGCTATTGAAAACGATATTACCAAGACCCAACAAGAGAAAGACACCCTCACGAATCGGATCTCCATTTTGCGGAATCAAATCCGCCGGCTGGATTTACAGATAGAGCAGAGTAATATTTTAATTGGCGATTTGCGTCTGCAGATAGGCGATACCTCAGCTTCCATAGAGAGAATTTCAGCTGAAATTGAGCAAACGAAAGATCAGATGGCAGAGGTGCTTCGCCACGTCTACCAGGAAAATCAAAAATCGCAGGTGGAGATTCTGCTGACCTCCGCTACGCTTTCCGATTTCTTTACCAATATGGCGGCGCTTGCTTCTTTGAATGTGCGTTTGGACGAACTTCTCTCCAATATGGTGGAGCTACAGGATTCTCTGAATAAACAGCACATGGCGCTGGAATCGGAAAAAGAGGCGGAAGAGAGCTTCGTGAAGATACAGTTCCTGCAGAAACAGGAGAGCCAGGGTCTTCAGGCACAAACCCAGCAGCTGCTTCAGCAAACACAGGGGAAAGAGGCAGAATATCAGCGGTTGCTTGCCGATACCCAGAGGCAAGCTCAGGAGATCCGCAGCCGCATTTTTGAGCTTATCGGTGTGCCCGAAGCTCCCACGTTTGGGGAGGCGGTGGAAATAGCGAAATGGGCCGGAGCTCAAGCGGGAGTAAGGCCGGCGTTGCTGCTCGCCATTCTCACGCAAGAATCAAATTTGGGGAAGAATGTCGGTCAATGCTACATTGCAGATACCGCGAGCGGGGCTTCTGTGGGAATACGGAGCGGAACCCGTTTTACAAACGGCATGCATCGTACCCGCGATCTTCCGCCGTTTCTCGCTATTACCCAAGAGCTTGGGAGAGATCCTCTCGCGACTCCCGTTTCCTGCCCAATCCCTGGCGTGGGAGGATACGGAGGGGCAATGGGACCCGCGCAGTTTATCCCCTCCACATGGATGCTGTATAAGGGGCGTTTGGATGGTATTGTCGGAAAAACAGCGGATCCTTGGAATATCAGAGACGCCTTTTTAGCTTCTGCTTTGTATCTTTCCGACTCCGGAGCTACCACGCAGTCGTACAACGCAGAATGGTGCGCGGCACAGCGCTACTTCTCGGGCCGTTGCAGCACAACATATCGTTTTTACGGGGACTCTGTTATGAATTTGGCTGCGCGCTACGAGCAGGATATTAAGACGTTGGAAGCAGTGAGGTAACAATTTCTTCTATATCTCCTCCCAGGATCCGCTCTATTCCGTGCCAGGATTTTTTTATGCGGTGGTCAGTTACACGATCCTGGGGGACGTTGTACGTGCGGATTTTTTCCGCGCGCTGGGCAGAGCCGATTTGGCCCTTGCGCGCGCTCGCAATTTTTTCTCCCTCTGTGGCTTCTTTTTGCTGGAGGAGTTTGGCCGCCAAAAGCGTGAGGGCAAACTCGCGGTTTTGCTGCTGATTGCGCGATGCTTGGCTCGCCACGACAATCCCCGTGGGCAGGTGCGTGACGCGAACGGCGGTCTTCCGCTTATTTACATTCTGTCCGCCCGGCCCCGAGGAGTTATAAATATCAATTTTCAGCTCGGCGGGATTTATTTGTATCTGCGCTTTTTTGGCTTTTGGCAGAATGGCAACCGATGCGGTGGAGGTATGAATGCGGTCGGCTTTCTCTGTTGCCGGAATGCGCTGCACTCGGTGCACCCCGGCTTCCTGGGAGAGCTTCTTGACGGCCTCTTTCCCCTGAAATTCAATAGAAGCTTCCCGCACTCCGTCGAGCTCGGTTTCATTCAGATCCAAGAGTTTGTATCCCCATCCTTTCTGCTCGGCATACTTTGTGTACATGCGGAACAGATCTCCGGCGAACAGCGAGGCCTCCTCACCGCCTGCGCCCGGCCGTATCTCCATAATGATGGCGTCGGGTCCGCTTGCTTGGGGATCGGACTCCTCTGAAAGAAGCTCCTGGAGTTCTCCCTCCACGATTTTCTTTTGTTTCAGCAAGGAATCAAGTTCTTCCTGCGCAAGCGAAACCAGTTCGTCTTCTTGGGCGGTCACGATTTGATTGTTTTCTTCTATTTTGTTCTTTAGCTCCTCAAGCTCCTGCGCTTTCTGTACGATTTTTTCAAGTCGGCCCCTGCGCCGAGAAAGCTCTTGAAATTCTTCCCACCGCGAAATCAGCTCAGGATCGGTGAGTTTTTCTGACAATTCTTGATATTCTTTTTTGAGCCGTTGGAGATCCACCTATGCCTTTTTACCCTGAGCTTGTCGAACGGGTTTCTTGGTGATTACTCGCGCCTTGCCTCGAGTACGAGTTTTTGGCGCCTCTCTTTTTTGAGCGAGCCGCTCCCTAAATTTCTGGATGCGGCCCACTTTGTCCATAACTTTATCTTGGCCGGTATAAAAAGGATGGCATGCGGAACACACCTCAACCTCAAGAGTCGGCTGGGTGGATCCCACAATAAACGTGTTCCCGCAGGCGCACGCAACTTTCGCTTTTGGGTAGTATGTTGGATGTATATCTTTCTTCATAAGGAGTTAAAGATAGTGTAGCATAGGACCTTGGCAAAATCAATGCGGGAGACCGCCCTTGCCTCCCCATCCTTTTTATGCTAAAAGAAGATGTATATGACAGAACAGACGATAGAAGAACCCTCCGACGCGGCTCAGGTGAAGCAAAAAGCAGAAAACAAAGAAAAGTTTGGCATTGAGGAAATGATGGGGGCCGGGTTGCATTTTGGACACAAGACCTCAAAAACGCATCCCCGCATGAAGCCCTCTATTACCGGCGTCAGGAACGGCATTCACATCATTAATTTGGAGAAGACGAGGGAAAATCTTGCCGCGGCGCTGGCGGCACTTGCCGATTTGGCGATGGAAGGAAAGACCATCCTTTTGGTTGGCACCAAAGTGCAGGCAAAAGATCTGGTGCGCGAACTGGGTCAAGAAACAGGGCTTCCCCACGTGACGGATCGCTGGATCGGAGGATTGCTCACCAACTTTGAGACAGTTGGAAAGCGCATTGTCCACCTAAAAGACCTGGAACAGAAGAAAGGAGGAGAGGAATTTCAGAAATACACGAAATGGGAGCAACATGAGATGGAAGAAGAGATAAAGAGATTGGAGGCCAAGTTTGGGGGAGTGAAGAATTTGCAGAAACTGCCCGACGCCATGTTTATATTTGACCTTGAGAAAAATCAGATTGCCCTGCGGGAGGCAAGGCAAAAGGGTGTAAAGGTGTTTGCGATTGTGGACACCGATTGCGACCCCGCAAGCGTGGACTACGCGATTCCCGCGAACAACGACGCGGTAAGTTCGCTCAGCTACATTATTGAGAAAGTGCGCGACACGATTCTCTCGGCAAAAAGTCGGGCGGCAGTCCAATAAGAATTTTGTATGATTTCCGTTGAGCAAATCAAAGAATTAAGAGAGGTGACCGGCATTTCTATTTCGGAATGCAAAAAAGCGCTTGAGGAGACGGGAGGGGATATGGAGAGGGCGAAAGCGTTGCTGAAAGAATGGGGCAGGGAAGTGGCGGTAAAGAAGCAAGAGCGCCAGGTTGGGGAAGGATTGGTGGCTTCGTACGTGCACGGCAACGGGAAGATTGGGTCTCTGGTAGCGGTGCGATGCGAAACCGATTTTGTGGCTCGCTCCGACGATTTCAAAAATCTCTGCCACGAGCTGGCCTTGCAAATAGCGTCTTTGGAGGCAGAAAACGTTGAAGAACTTCTTTTACAGCAATACATTCGGGATCCCGGGAAAACGGTGAGAAACGTCATTGAAGAGGCGATAGCAAAATTAGGCGAAAATATCGCGGTTGAGAAATTCGTGCGATTTCACATCTAACTTTACCTATGGAGCAACTCATTTTGCTTCTCATCGCGCTGGCGAGCTTGGGGGGCATTACATTCATTCTGTACCGAAAGATTCCTTCGTTGCTTGAACTTCCTCCGGCAGAGAGAAATGCGGTCGGGGCAGTAGGGCAGAGGATCAAAAACATTGCTCGCCTCCAGCCCATAAGGGGCGGAAAGCTTCTTGGCGCCACATTGTCAAAAATGCGCGGCATCGCCTCCAGAACAGAAGTTAAAACCGCAGATTGGCTGGAGAAACTCCGGAAACAATCCGAGGAGCGGAAAGAGGAATTTCAAGCATCGTACTGGGAGAAGCTCCGCGGGAAATCAAAAAAGCAATAGATGCCGGCTTAGCTCAGCGGTAGAGCAACAGTTTTGTAAACTGTAGGTCGTCGGTCCGAATCCGACAGTCGGCTCTTTTATCCTCGGCATCGCTCTCATCCCGCCGCCTTGTTTGTGAAGGGACTTGACATTGACGGGAGAGGGGAGTAGAATGGCAGATACAAGGGGTACTGTTTATGAATTAGGCAATTCCACAACAGCGTTCGTTCCGGCAACAAAACAAACCCCGAAGGTATATGAAGATTCATGTGTCTTCGGGATTTGTTTTGCAGAAGGGATTGCAGGGAGGGAACCTTGAAAATTGAATACAAAACCAACGTTAATTCTTATGAGTTGCTTCGACTTTCAAACTTTTATTTGAGAGTTTGATCCTAGCTCAGGGTGAACGCTGGCGGCGTGGATAAGGCATGCAAGTCAAGGGGTCCGCCTTCGGGCGGAAACCGGCAAACGAGTTAGTAACACGTAGGTAACTACCCATCACACGGGCATAGCCAGCCGAAAGGCTGGGTAATTCCCGATGGTCTCGCGAGAGTAAAGTCCGCCAACCGGCGGATGGTGGTGGAAGTGCCTGCGTCCTATCAGCTTGTTGGTGGGGTAACGGCCTACCAAGGCTTTGACGGGTAGGGGACGTGAGAGCGTGTTCCCCAACGATGGGACTGAGATACGGCCCATACTCCTACGGGAGGCAGCAGTCGAGAATATTGGACAATGGAGGAAACTCTGATCCAGCGACGCCGCGTGCGGGATGACAGCCCTTGGGTTGTAAACCGCTTTTAATTGGGAAGAATCCGCCGCAAGGCGGATGACGGTACCGATTGAATAAGGGGGTGCTAATTCTGTGCCAGCAGCCGCGGTAAAACAGAACCCCCAAGCGTTACCCGAATTTATTGGGCGTAAAGTGTGCGTAGCCGGTTTGGCAAGTCGCGGGTTAAATCTCGAAGGCTCAACCTTTGAGCTGCCCGCGAAACTGCCAGACTTGAGGGCGTTAGGGGCTGATGGAACTCTTGGTGGAGGGGTGAAATCCGTTGATATCAAGAGGAACACCAAAAGCGAAGGCATTCAGCTGGGGCGACCCTGACGGTGAGGCACGAAAGCGTGGGGAGCAAAAAGGATTAGATACCCTTGTAGTCCACGCCGTAAACTATGGATACTGGCTATGTGAAGTGTCGACCCTTCACGT
>MHUO01000007.1:13156-20028 GCA_001825035.1 Candidatus Wildermuthbacteria bacterium RIFOXYD1_FULL_50_12
GATACTGGCTATGTGAAGTGTCGACCCTTCACGTGGCGAAGCTAACGCGTTAAGTATCCCGCCTGGGAAGTACGGCCGCAAGGCTAAAACTCAAAGGAATAGACGGGGGCCCACACAAGCGGTGGATCATGCGGCTTAATTCGTCAACAACCGAGGAACCTTACCAGGGCTGGAAACACTCGTGAAATCCGTCAGAAATGGCGGACTTCCGCAAGGACTCGAGTTCAGGTGATGCACGGCTGTCGTCAGCATGTATCTTGAGACGCTCCGTTAAATCGGGTAACATGCGCAACCCTTACCCTGTGTTTTATGTGTCACAGGGAACTGCCTGAGACAATCAGGAGGAAGGTGAGGATGACGCCAAGTCAGCGTGTCCCTTTGATGTCCTGGGCTGCACGCATGATACAATGGCGAGGACAGCGGGTAGCAACGCGGCAACGCGAAGCTAATCCCTTAAACCTCGTCTCAGTTCGGATTGAGGTCTGCAACTCGACCTCATGAAGCCGGAATCGCTAGTAATCGCGTATCAGCTATGGCGCGATGAATATGTTCCTGGGCCTTGTACTCACCGCCCGTCACGTTAAGCAAGCTGGGAATAGCCGAAGGTCCGCCATAGGCGGATTCAAGCTAGGCTCAGTGAGAGGAACGAAGTCGTAACAAGGCACCGGTAGGGGAACCTGTCGGTGGATCACTACATTTTACCCAGTTTTACTGGGGAGTGTCGGCTGGGGTTGGTTAGTGAGAATTCTCTAACTAACGCCAAGGCGTTGATCGAAGGGCCTTGAAACCTCGATCAGTCGGGGCAACTCAGAGGAATAGAACGTTGGTATCGCACTTGGAACAAATCCTTGCAGAAGGGTTTGTTTTGTTATACAATTTCCCATAGTACTTTCTCAAAGGTAAAGGGCGAAGGCGCTATGCCTCGCTCATGCGCGCGAGTAGTTCAGTGGTAGAACGCGTCACTGATAATGACGAAGTCGGAGGTCCGATCCCTCCCTCGCGCACACGATTTTTGTCTGAATCTTTGATTCAGCAACAAAAATCAGTGCCCGCCGTAGATGGATACGGAGGCGGGCAGTTACATTATGTATGTGGTCTATGTATTGCAAAGTCAGAGGGACAGGAAACGATATATAGGCGTGACGCGCGACTTGGAAAGAAGATTGCGGGAGCACGCAACTGGAAGGGTTGCGTCGACAAGAATGAGAAGACCGCTTACGGTACTCTATACGGAACGATACGATTTGAAAGAGAAAGCAGAAAGAAGGGAGAGATATTTAAAATCAGGAGCTGGGAGAGAGTGGTTGGATCGAAGGAATATCAGATAGCTCGCCTACATTGTCATTACGGCGAGCAAACGCCCGCGCTTCGTTTGGCGTTTGGGCCGTTAGCTTAGCTGGTAGAGCGCGTCATTTGCAATGACGAGGTCGCCGGTTCGAATCCGGCACGGTCCACCGTACACAAAAAGAAGAGAAGGGAAGCTATGGCTACCTTCGAAGTCTGTGAGTGCGGAGGGAAACTAGTAGGAGAAGAGGCGATTACACCTCTTACTGACGAAAACGTCATGAGTTGGTTCCGTCTCTGGTACGATATCGAGGAGGCGGTTAAGAAAGGTGCGAAGTTCTGCAAGAGGTACAATAAACCAAGGTCGGGAGGATAAAATACATCAATATTAAAACTATATAAATACTATGGCTACTCATTATATATGTACGGGCGAGTGCGGGGGAGTGGCAGACAAACCGGGCACCTGTCAGGCAACCGATTGCTCAAAGCACGGTCAACCCCTGCAGGAATGCCATTGTGAAGACGGTATGCACCGCCAGGCAAAAGAGTGGGAAGGATCGGATTCCGCTGCTTTGTAGATGTTGACGCGGGCGGTAAAGTGAGTACACTGAAAGTATATGATGTACAAACTTCTTTTACTGCTCAACACAATTTTGCCCGCAAAATCGGTGTGGGCACACTGTGATATTCCCTGCGGCATTTATACGGCAGAGCCCGCGCTCACGGCAGCAAAAACAGTCGTTAAGATGGTAGAGAAGATTGAGGCTCTTCCTCAAGATGCGCCGCGGAGCATGCAGACGAGAAACTCTTTTGTGCGCATGGTGCAGGTGAAAGAAGAGCACGCGCAGATTTGCAAAGAACAACTCCTTATTCTGTGGACCGATTATTTCAAGCCAGAGCATTTGGAAATGTTTCCGAACCTCCACGAAACATTTTGGAAAGCGGCAAAACTTTGCTCAAAAAACAAGCAGGAGGTGAGCAAAGAAGCGGCGCAGGAATTGTTGCAGGCAGTAGAAGGAATCGCAGAAATGTTTCTGAAAGCAGAAGCTGCCAAGAAAACATGATTTCCTATTTCCGCGTGAGGGGTAGGAGCATGGAACCTTTGTGCAAAGAAGGGGATTTTGTCCTACTCGATAAATTGTCCTACCATATATTTCGTCCGAAAGCGGGGGACATTGTAGTACTCCGTCATCCCCAAGAAGATCGGCTGATTCTCAAATATATTATGAGTGAAAGAGTGGAAGACGGCAGGCTCCTTTACTGGGTGGAGGGATTGAATAAAGAGGGAAGTTCGGACAGCAGAAGTTTCGGGTGGGTTCCGAAGGAAATGATTTTGGGCAAGGCATTAATAATCGGTGGTCCCCGCATTGGAGCGAAGCTTGGTACGGGGTCTTCGGCCTCTTGGGAGAGGCCTCGAAGTTTTCCACAGGAGGCATGTTGCGGCCTTCCTGGTGGTGGTATGATAAAAGAATTAGTAGGAAAGGTCGAGCTTTTAAGGATATAGGGAAATTGTACAGTATGAACTTTGTTCAAATTACCACAGAAGCATTAAATGAGGCCTTTCGAGACCTGCTCGCGGGAGTAGTCTCCTTTGTGCCTCTTCTGATCTTGGCAATTCTCATTCTTTTGATCGGCTGGTTTATTTCTGTGGCAGTGGGGAAGTTTGTTGCGGATATTTTGGTGCGCGTTAAGTTCAACCAGATGTTTGAGCGTGGCAATTGGAAAGAAGCGCTGGAAAAAGCGGATTTGAAAGTTGATCCGGCCGGGTTTGTGGGCGCCATTTTCAAATGGGTGCTGGTGATTGTCTTTTTGCTTGCCGCGGTGGAAGTTCTCGGATTTGGCGAGTTTGCCGGTTTCCTGCGGGACGTGCTCGCATACCTGCCGAATGTGGTGGTGGCTGCCCTCATTCTTGTGGTGGCAATCATCGTGGCTGATATCGTGGAAAAGGTGATACGCGCGGGAATTGAGGGTGCAAGGATAGGACACGCGCAGTTCGTTGGGTCCGTGGTGAAATGGTTTATCTGGATTTTTGCGATTTTTTCAGCTTTGCTTCAGCTCAATATCGCCGTTCTTCCGGTACAGGCATTGATCCAAACATTTATCCAAGGCATTGGATACGGAATCGCTTTGGCGGTCGCCATTGCGTTTGGCTTGGGAGGAAAAGATCAAGCAGCCGAGATCTTACGAGATCTGCGCAGCAAGCTGCAAAGATAGGACAAGAGAAAAGAAAGGATGGAATTTCCTTTTGCCCCCGTCAATCTATGGCGGGGGTTTTCGTTACTCTTGACCTCAAATACAGTTTTGATAGTATAAGTTCATGACTACTATTACTCTTCCGAAAAAATTGACAAGAGCGAGTGAAGATCTTGTAGCTATTCCTCGGAAAGAATACGAGGAGTTTTTACGCCTTCGTTTGGAAAGAATTCCCGAAATCGGACTTACTCTCACGCAGAAAAAGAGACTTGCCGAGGGACTCGGAGACATTAAGGCAGGGCGAGTCATCGGGCCGTTTAAAAATGCAAAAGAAGCGGTGCGCACTCTCCGCGAAAATAACTAATTCGTCGAACATCATGCTCCATCCAAAGTAGCGTGTCCTATCACTCGGCCTTGCCCCGTAGTGAATTTTTGACTTTGCTTCCGCAAACAGAGTTTGGTCAAAAATCTACTACGGGGCTTGCCGCCCGGCAGTTCTTGTATTAAGTTAAAGTAATCCATCTTATGCATTCGCGAGAAAATAACTACGCGTTTATCGACAGCCAAAACTTAAATCTGGGTATCCAGAAACTTGGATGGAGGTTAGATTACCGAAAATTCAGGGTTTATCTTGCCGAAAAATACGGCGTCAAAAAAGCCTACATTTTTATCGGTTTCGTGGCGTTGAACCAGTCACTGTATGATCGTTTGCAAGAAGCAGATTTTATATTGAAATTCAAGCCCACAATACCGGACGCTGACGGTAAAATTAAGGGCAATATAGACGCGGACCTCGTCCTGCGGGCCGCTCTTGAATTGCATGAATACGATAAAGCGATTATCGTTTCCAGCGACGGAGACTTTTACTCACTTGTGCAGCATCTTTATGAAAGTAACAAACTAAAAGTCGTATTGAGTCCGGACATTAAAAACTGTTCAAATCTTCTTAAGCAGACAGCAAAAGAAAGGATATGGTTTATGAATGAATTGCGAGGGAAATTGGAATATAAAAGAAAAAGCACCGCTTAAGGACGGAACCTTAGACAGTACTTTTTCCTAGAAATACAATTCTATTATACACTCCGCCTCGTACTATTGTCAATAGTCGAGCAGAGCTTGCCCCCCGGCAGTTTTTGTATTAGGGTGAAAGTATGACGGAGGAAAGTATAAACAAAGCTTCTAAGAGTTTTCATAAGGCATTTGCCGTTGTGTTTATAAGCAAGCTCGCCGTTCGCTATGGATTTCTTCCATCGGCACTGGAAGGCGATAATGCAATGCTCATTGGTCTTTTGCTTCTTCTTCAAGGAATTTTGGTTATCTCAATGATGTTCTTGCTTGGTTATTATGCTTATAAATTTTCCGGTAAATGGTACTATGCGTTAAACGGTTTACTTGGACTGTTTTGGTTTGCAATGCTTGGTCCGTTAATTGGCGGCATTATTGTGTACCAGATAAAGGAGAAAAATATCAAAAAGCTTGAGAGAAATAAAAATGGCTACGGGAAAAACGTAGAGAAGAGTCATGGAACAAATTGAAATTTATCTATCTGAACTTAGTCCAACAGTAGTAGAAGGTACAACAGGACGTACTTTCTGGGCGATGGTAGGGCCGAAAACCGAAAATGTTTCTTCTCTGGATAAGGAAGAAATAAAAAATGCCCTGACAAGAGTTTTTGAGGATCAAGCGCCTAACGCCACAAAGATTCCCAAGGGTGTTTACTTCACTGTGTCGCACGAAGGCAAGAGAATATTCTACGGTCATCTAGAAGCAAACGGTGTTGTTGATGTATTCTGGTCTGATTCCGACAACCTTCCGTAAACGGCAAATTCGAGAGATAGAGGCAGGGTCATTTTTGCCAAAAGCAGCCACCCGCTGCGGCGGGTTTTTGTATCCTTGACAGTAGGTTGAGGGTCGGCTATACTGTAAGTGCATGATAGAGAACGTGCAACGAGACCAATCTAAACAAAGCGGCTAAGGGCCAGAGGATTTTCTATGGTTGAGGGAAGCCGCTTTCAAAAGCGGTTTTTGATTGCGCGAATCCCGACTTCGCCAGATACAGGATTGTATCTGGCTACGACGGGCAAAGCATGCGAGAACTTTGACAATTGAATAGACAAACAATTGAAAGCAAAGCAATTAGTAATTGCTAGCTAGGGTATTGCATAGGTTACAAGCAAATGGTGGATGCCTTGGGATATGAAGGCGATGAAGGACGTGGCGTGCCTGCGAAAAGCCTCGGGGAGGTGGTTAGCAACCTGCGATCCGGGGATGTCCGAATGGGGAAACCCCGTTCGCCGAAAGGCGAATGATCCAATTCGCAAGAATTGGGAGCGAACCCGCTGAAGTGAAACATCTCAGTAAGCGGAGGAAAAGAGAACAAATGTTTATTCCCTTAGTAGCGGCGAGCGAAAAGGGAAGAGCCCAAACCACTTTTTCTCGCAAGAGAAAAAGTGGGGTTGCAAGGAAATAGCGTCGGGAGCCCTGCTCTGAACCAAGAAGTTCTGGTGTTCAGAGTAGCGCTTGACCGAGGGAGTCCAAAAAACAAGGGTTGGTTAAAAGAAGCTTCCTGGAACGGAGCGCCAAAGAGGGTAAAAGCCCCGTATTTGAAAATTCCTTTGTGCTCCTTGCTGTTTTACTTAAGTACCTTGGGAAACGAAAGTCCCGAGGGAACCATCCCGGACTGCCGGGAAAGGCTAAATACTTCATATCACCGATAGTGAACCAGTACCGTGAGGGAAAGGTGAAAAGCAGCCCGTTGAGGGCGGTGAAATAGAACCTGAAACCATTTTGCTTACAAAGAGTCGGAGTCCGCCAGCTGGCGGATGACGGCGTGCTTTTTGCAGAACGACCCAGCGAGTTTACGTATGGTGCAGTCTAAGCGGTTTTGCCGCGAAGGCATAGGGCAACCAAGTGTTAATAGCGCGACCCGCCGCAAGGCGGATGCATCATTCGTAAGACCCGAAGCCAGGCGAGCTTACCATGACCAGGGTGAACCCCGACGAAAGTCGGGGGGAGGCCCGAACCCGTGAGCTGTTCAACACTCTGGGATGAGTTGTGGTAAGAAGTGAAAAGCTAACCGAGCCTGGTAATAGCTGGTTCTCCCCGAAATAGCTTTAGGGCTAGCCTTTATCAAACGCTTTGGAGGTAGAGCGCTGGAAAGAATGTCCTTGACGCAAGTCAGGTATTCTTACCAAACTTCGAATGCCAAAGCGAAAAAGATAGAGAGTTAGAACGCGGGGGCTAAGCTCCGCGCTCGAAAGGGAAACAGCCCAGACCTTCATCTAAGGTCCCTAAATTCAGCTAAGTGCAAATCAAGGAAGTGGAGTTCCACAGATAGCTAGGAGGTTCGCTCAGAAGCAGCTATCCTTTAAAAAGTGCGTAACAGCTTACTA
>MHUO01000007.1:20035-20354 GCA_001825035.1 Candidatus Wildermuthbacteria bacterium RIFOXYD1_FULL_50_12
GATTCTGCGCCGAAAATTTATCGGGGCTAAGTTGAATACCGAAGATAAGGATGCCGCCGCAAGGCGGCGTGGTAGGGGAGCGTCTTCATTGCAACGAAGCCAAAGCGTAAGCTTTGGTGGAGCGATGAGGAGTGAGAATGCTGGGATGAGTAACCGCAACCAGGGTGAGAGCCCCTGGCACCGAAAACCCGAGGTTTCCTTGGCAATGATGATCATCCAAGGGTTAGGCGGGCCTTAGTCAAACATCAAATGGTGTTTGATGATGGACAGCCGGTTCATATTCCGGCCCCCCGCACTCTTCCGAAGAGTGACGCAGTTT
>MHUO01000007.1:20401-20617 GCA_001825035.1 Candidatus Wildermuthbacteria bacterium RIFOXYD1_FULL_50_12
GAGAACTACGGTTCTTGCGACCTAAATGAACAGACTGCCCAGAAAAGCTCGGAGGGTTAATGAGTGTGGGTCCGTACCGAAAACCGACACAGGTGGGTTAGTATCAATGTACTAAGGTGAACGGGTGAAAGCTCCTGAAGGAACTAGGCAAAAAAGTGTCCGTAAGTTCGCGATAAGGACTGCCCCGCGCAAGCGGGGTTGCAACAAATGTATCCC
>MHUO01000008.1 GCA_001825035.1 Candidatus Wildermuthbacteria bacterium RIFOXYD1_FULL_50_12
TTGCGAGGCAGTGCCGTTTTGCGGCACGGCGGCGGAGCGGAGCGATTGGATTTTTTCAGGAATTTTTGATAAAATAGGTTCGAGCGGAATTGTATAAACACACACTAAGGGGCTCATAGTTCAGTGGCAGAACGCTTCGTTGACATCGAAGAGGTGGGAGGTTCAATTCCTCCTGAGCCCACCCTTCAATAATAATTTAGGGTAAACCTATGAAAAACATTCACCAATACTTCACAAAGCGTACTGTTCTTTTCATTGCGGTATTCGCAGTTGTCGGATTTGCGGCGCTCCAAATTCCCGTAACGCAACTCGCGGGATCTCAAGCAAAGTTTACGGTATTTGACGCTTTTGCCCCCATTACCGGCGCTTTCATCGGAAGCATTCCCGGGATTGCCGCCGTACTGCTTATGCATACGGTAAACTTTCTCTTTCATGGGGCGCAAGTCCAGGACGCAGGCACCATTATCAGATTCTTTCCCATGCTGTTTGCGGTGTTGTATTTTGCAAGAAAAGGACGGCTCAACATCATTGTTCCGCTTGCCGCAATTGCGGTGTTCTTAGCGCATCCTATTGGGCGCCAGGTCTGGTACTTCTCGCTTTTTTGGACCATTCCTATAATCTCCTATTTTCTGCGGGATCGATTTTTGTTCGCACGCGCGCTGGGAGCCACGTTTTCCAGCCACGCGGTAGGCGGCGCCTCGTGGATTTGGGCTTTCTCGCTTCCGGCTACGGTATGGAATTCTTTGATCCCCATTGTAATCGCAGAACGCTTGCTGTTCGCCCTCGGCATTGCGGTAAGCTACGTTCTCCTCAACAATCTTCTCTACGCCCTTGAACAAAAGCGTATTCTCAGGCCCGGATTGTCCCTTGATCCAAAATACCTCCTCCCTTGGAAACTCACCTTCTAAATGCCCTTGAAAATTCTTCACGAAGATGCTACCCTAGTGGTTATAGATAAGCCGGCGGGCTTGACTATTGAGCAGATCGAAAAAGAGCTTGGGTATACTCCTGCCTCGCCGGCAGGCGGGCCGGCTCATCGACTGGACAAAGACACGTCAGGCGTCCTGCTTGTTGCTAAAACCCCAGAAGCGCTCGAAGAGTTTCGAAAGCAGTTTCGGGAAAGACAAGTGGTAAAACGCTATATCTGTCTCATAGAAGGAAATCTCAAGGCGAGCACAGGGACAATTCATACCCTACTCGCTCGCTCGCTCGCGGATCGGAGAAAACAGCGCACCTTCTCTCTTTCTGAACCAAAGGTGGGCAGGCGCGAAGCGCTTACGGAATGGAAGGTCCTTAAGCGATTTGAAGATCCGTCTACCAACAACGCAGGCTACACCCTCCTTGAAATAATTCCCAAAACAGGCAGGAAGCATCAGGTGCGAGCACACATGGCTTCACTAGGCCATCCGGTAGCCGGCGACCAACTCTACGGATTTAAAAACCAGCGTATCCCCCGAGGCCTGACTCGGCAATTCCTTCATGCTGCGTATCTGAAAATCGGAAATCTAGAGTGTTCTTCTCAATTGCCGCCGGATTTACAAACGGTATTAGATAACCTTACAGAAACAAATGGCTACACTCACTAAAACAACGATAGTAACCGAACAGCTCAAAGATCGGGTTACGGATGCAAGGCCCGGAGATACGGTTCGCATACACCAAAAAGTCAAAGAAGGAGACAAAGAGCGCATTCAGGTATTTGAGGGGGTAGTGCTCGCAAGAAAACACGGAAAAGGATTGAGTGCCACCATTACAGTGCGCAAGGTAAGCCAAGGCGTGGGCGTGGAACGCATCTTCCCTTTGCACGCGCCTTTTGTTCAAAAAATTGAAGTTGTAAAGAGGGCAAAAACCCGGAGGGCGAAACTCTATTATCTGCGGGAGGCGAAAGGCAAAAAAGCTCGCTTGAAGGCAAGGGAATTCGGCGTAGAAGTTACGGAACCTGAGCAAATTCCCGCAGAACAAGTAGAACAGACAGGGGAGAAAAAAGAAGCATAAATTGCGCGGGTGGTGAAACTGGTAAACACGCTAGGTCGAGGGCCTAGTGCCGCAAGGCTTGGAGGTTCAAGTCCTCTCCCGCGCACACATGGGGCTTGCCTTGAGCGAAGTCGAAGGGCGGTTAGCTCAGCTGGCTAGAGCGTCTCGTTTACACCGAGAAGGTCGAGGGTTCAAATCCTTCACCGCCCACTCTTTGTATGGAAGAAATCCGAAAGCATCAAGATTTCCACGTAGGATTGAAGGCCTTTATTGCGGACGGCGACAAACTTTTGGTCCTTCAAGACGAAGCAGGATTGTGGGAGCTCCCCGGCGGCAGAATTGAACAATCGGAAATTGCAAACGGCCTCGAGAAAATTCTCCGCCGAGAAACCGGAGAAGAGCTAAGCGCGCAATTTGAGTACGAAGTCGGCACGATCTTCCACGCTTGGGTACGAAAACCCGATCCCTTAACGGATATAAAACTACAATACAAGAACAAGGATTTTTATATTTTTCTTGTGGGGTTTCGTTGCGTGTACAAAGGCGGGGAGATAACGTTAAGTCCCGAGCACATAGATTCCCGCTGGATCGCAGAAGACGAAGTGGACGCCTTGAAGTTTGAAAATACCTACAAGGAAACAGTACAAAAGTACTTTCAAACTTATTAAAAATGTGGTAGAAAAGCAGCATGCCGCGGTAGCTCAGTGGTAGAGCGCATCCCTGAAGAGGATGGCGTCGGGGGTTCAATTCCCTCCCGCGGCACAAAATTCATGGCAATTTTTGCGGGCGTCGTATAGTGGCTATTATACGTCCTTGCCAAGGACGAGAGGGGGGTTCAATTCCCCTCGCCCGCTCACAACAAAAACACCGTTGCAAAACGGTGTTTTTGTTTGTATAATCAGCACAATACTCTATGGCGCGAATTCCTCTTGCTTTAACATTCGACGACGTGCTTTTGGTTCCCCAGAGGTCCGACGTCAGCCCGTCTGAAGTTCAGGTGCGCACGCGGCTGACCAAGCGCATTGCTCTTGCAACCCCCTTGGTAGCAGCGGCCATGGACACGGTCACGGAAGCAAAAATGGCTATCGCCCTCGCAAAAGAGGGCGGTATTGGTTTTTTACACCGGAACTGCTCCATTGCAGAAGAGGTCGCAATGGTACAAGCGGTGAAAAAGCAGAACAAACATTTATTGGTGGGGGCCGGAATCGGCCCTCATGATATAGAGCGGGCAAAAGCCCTTGATGCAGCTGGGGCAGATGTGCTTACGATCGACTGTGCCCACGCGCATAAACCCCAGATTATTGCGGACGCAAAGAAAATCAAAAGAGCCGTAAAAGCAGACCTTGTTATCGGAAACATAGCCACTGCAGAAGCTGCGCGTGCCCTTGTTGTTTTCGCGGACGCTCTAAAGGTGGGCGTGGGGCCTGGCTCCATTTGCACTACAAGAGTGGTAAGCGGAGTAGGAATGCCCCAGCTTTCCGCCATCCTTGCGGTCGCAAAGGTAGCGAGAATGAAAAACATCCCCGTGATTGCAGACGGCGGCATTCGTTTTTCCGGAGATATCACAAAAGCTCTTGCCGCAGGAGCTAACACCGTCATGTTGGGCTCCCTGTTTGCGGGCACCGACGAGACGCCGGGAAAAGTTCTGACAATCGAGGGGAAGAAGTACAAATCCTATCGCGGAATGGGCTCTTTGGCCACCATGCAGAAGGGCAAGACGGCAGACCGCTACAGTCAAGAGGAGCTTAAAAAACACGTTGCAGAAGGCGTGGAAGCGCTCATACCCTATAAAGGATCCGTGAAAGAAATTATATTCCAGCTGCTCGGAGGCCTAAAAGCCGGAATGGGATACACAGGCGCAAAAACCATAGAGGAGCTACACCGAAAAGCGAAGTTCGTGCGCATTACTGAGGCCGGCAGAATCGAAAGCCATCCCCATTCCATTGTTTTGAAAACATGAATCCCACTCCCGACCAACACATTCATTACCACCACAAACACATTCCTTTAGCTGAATTGCACAGCCATCTTGGCGGCGCAGTTGATGCTGCCATCCTCTGGACCACCGCCCACGAACAAGGCATTAAGCTTCCCACGAAAGATTACTGGGAGTTTGAGCGAATGGTCACGGTACAGGGCACGGGCACGCTCCAAAATGTGCAGCAACTTGATCAGGAAAAATACCGCTGGACAGAGCTCATTCAGTCCTCTCCGCTTGCCATGGAGGCGGCCGTGCACGGAACGCTCGGAGGAGCATACCGCGCAAACCACATCGTGTTGCACGAGATCCGCTATAACCCAATGAAGCGAAACCGCGGAGGAGAACAGGACCTCGACCACATCATTATGGCTACCGTACGGGGCATGGAAAAAGCCCTGCTTGAATATCCGGAAATCAAAGCGGGTATTATCTTGTGTTTGGATAGAACCTTTCCTTTCAAGCTCAACGAAATCATCTACCAAAAAGCGAAGAGATATCACAGCCGAGGCGTCGTGGGGATAGACCTTGCGGGGCCCTTTGTCCAGGAATTCCAGATCAAGGATTATATCGATCTCTTTTGCGAGGCAAAACAGCAAGGGCTTGCGCTTACCCTTCATACCGGAGAAGAAGGGCTTCTGGAAGAAATGCGGCTCATCGTAGACGAAATTGAGCCCCATCGCATTGGCCATGGAGTGCTCGCGGCGCAAGACAAACGACTTATGCAAAAACTTATTGAGAAGGGGATTGTCCTCGAATTATGCCCAACTTCCAACCTGAACGTCCGAATTTTGAAAAACTTGGCAGACATGAAGCGCGTTTACCGCATGCTCCATGAGACAGGGGTTTCCTTGACCATAAACACCGACGGCCCGGAAATGCACGGAACCAATCTGTGGAAAGAGTTGAATTTCCTCCGCGACAACGAAATTTTCTCGCGGGAAGAACTCAACCGGCTTATTGAGAACGCCTTTCGCGCCACCTTTATCAAATAATCCCCAAGGCATGCTTTACATATTTGACTTTGGCTCCCAGTATTCCCAGCTCATTTGCCGGCGCGTGAGAAGCTTGGGGGTGAAAGCCAAACTCGTTCCTCATCAATACCCTCTGAAAAGATTACGCGACGCCAAGGGCATTATCCTCTCTGGGGGACCGGACTCGGTTTACGAAAGAAATGCCGCAACCATTTCCAAAAAAATCTTCCCTTTGGGCGTGCCAGTACTGGGCATTTGTTACGGCATGCAGCTGATGGCCCATCTCACGGGAGGAAAGGTACAGCGATCGCAAAAGAAGGAATACGGGCCCGCCGTCCTCGAGCTCGCACCCGGCCAAAAAAGCAAGCTGTTTTTAGGTCTGCCCTCTTCTTTTTCGGTTTGGATGTCCCACGGCGACCAGGTCGTGCGGCTCTCCAAAGGATTTTCGCGAACGGCGGCAACCTCAACTTCAGACAACGCATCCATGGAGGATTCTCGGCGAAATCTTTACGGCATTCAGTTTCATCCGGAAGTTGAACATACGCAATATGGGAAAGAGATTCTGCAAAATTTTGCGTTTGGTATCTGCAAGTGCGAGAGGTCACATGGCGTAGAAGAGCTCATTGACTCAAAAATAGCGCAAATAAGAAAAGCCGTGGGGAAAGAACATGTTATCTGTGCTACATCAGGCGGCGTTGACTCTTCAGTGACGGCGGCCCTCGTCTCCAAAGCAATCGGCAATCAGCTCACCTGCATATTTGTGAATCCGGGCACACTACGGAAAGGAGAAGCGCGGGAAGCGCGAAAACTTTTACAAGACACCCTCCACCTCAACGTAAAATATGTGAACGCGGAAGCTCAATTTCTGCGCGCTTTAAAAGGAGTGTCATACGGGGAAACAAAAAGGAAAATCATTGGCAGGGAATTTATCCGCGTGTTTGATAAATCGGCAAGGGGAATCAAGCCTGCTCCCTCCTTTCTCGCCCAAGGCACCATTCATTCAGACGTAGTGGAGTCGGCAAGGACGGACACAGGGGGAAAAACGCAAACCATAAAATCCCATCACAATGTGGCAGGCCTGCCAAAAAAACTCCGGCTCCGGCTTTTGGAGCCTTTGCGTGATTTGTTCAAAGACGAGGTTCGCCAACTTGGTTTAGCGCTCGGCTTGCCCGACTACGCCCTATGGCGCCAACCCTTTCCGGGGCCCGGTTTGGCGATCCGCGTGGTGGGCGAGGTTACCAAGCCAAAGCTCGATATTCTGCGCGAAGCAGATACCATTGTGCGGGAGGAAATCGAAAACGCGGGGCTTGCCCGCGACTTTTATCAATACTTCGCCATTCTTTTAAATGATAAAACAGTGGGGGTAAGAGGAGACCAACGCGCCTATGCCTATCCTGTCGTGGTAAAGGCAGTCGTAAGCTCAGATATTATGACATCTGACTGGGCGCGCCTACCCCATGACTTTTTGTCCCACCTCTCTTGGCGCATTACTTCAGAAGTGCCGCAAATCACCCGCGTGCTCTACGACATCACCCCCAAACCTCCTGGCACCACCGAGTGGGAGTAAACGGCTGTTGCTGGTTTATAGCGATATCTATAACTCAAACTTGTAATGAGTCCGTAGGCGCCGAAGAAAAGGGCAACATAGAAGAGATCTCCCAGGAGAGTGAATTTAAAGAAGGGAAGGGCCATATAGTAAGAGAGCAAGAGGCCCCCGAGTGTGGGGGCGTACATTCCAGAAAAAGCCCATACGGCAAAGTTGGTGGTAAGGTAAAAAAGAATGGATCCTGTGAGCGCTGCTAGGGTGATGGCGCCGATCCGCCAAGTGGCGGATTTGTATTTTCGAACTAAAAGTCCGAATAAACCGATGACAAAGAAACTTGCGTACACCACCGCCATTATTTCCCATTCGTAGAGCCCGATAAAAAGGTCTGAGACCAGCATTGCGGCCAAAGGCGCAAGAAGATACCACTTTGAGATTTTGGAAGCGTACGCTCCAGCGAACAAGGCCACAGCTGCTATGGGAGTAAAGTTAGGAGGGTGCGGCAGCAGCCGCGCCACAATACTTATTCCCACAACCGTTAGCAGAAAAATAAGGAAAAATTTTTTATTCATATCTCGGTTTTGGTTCTTTGACTTCTGCCTTAAATGCTTCATGCCGCGCGAGGGCATACAAATAACTGGAGAGGCGGTTCATGTACTTGAGGATTTCGGGCGGGAGCGGGTGCTTTTTGTGCACGGTGTCTATTCTGCGCTCCACGCGCCTTGCAACCGCGCGAACATAATCCAACTGGGCGGCAGTTCGCTCCTCGCCAGGAATGATAAACCCGCGCTCCGGCTTAATCTTCTCTTCGACAACATCAATCTCTTTTTCTAACTCCTCAATACGTGTTTGTGCAAGTTCTTTTGCTTTATGTTCAGGAAACAGTATCCAGGCCACCCGTGCCTGGATAATAAATAACGCTTCCTGAACCTGTTTTAATTTTTTGGTCAGCTCACTATCTTCCAAACCGCTCCTCGCAACACCAATAAGGCTGTTCAACTCATCTAAATCTCCTAGTGCCTCCAACAGCGGTGAATCCTTGGGAACTTTCTTTTTCCCGACCTGCGAAGTCCCCGCGTCTCCCTTCCCTGTGTAAAACAAGGGCATACTACATACATCGGCTAAATCCGCAGGCCTTACAACTAATGCACCCTTCTGCCATTACAAGCTGAGCGCCGCAGTCCGGGCACCCCGGCATAAAACCAAAGTCCGCCATGGAAAGGTCTTCTTCTTTGGCAAACGCGAACACCTCCTGCTTTTCGGGCCGCTTTAAAATATCTTCTACCTGCTTCACGCCCGTGACATGTTCTTCAAGAACTCTGCCGATGGCGTCTGGAAGAGAAAGGACTGTGCCTTTTTCCGTGAATATCGGCATGGGACCCCGAATTCCTTTAAGGTCGCTGATCACTTCCTCCACGCGGATGCCAGCCCTCATAGCAAGAGAAGAAAGCCTGCAGATTGCCTCTGATTGTTCCTGGAAAAACCCGCCACTCTTGCCAATGGTCGCAAACACCTCAAAGGGCTTGCCGTCTTCGTCATCGTTAATCGTAATATACAGGTTTCCGTATCCCGTTTTCATGCGATATGTTTTCCCCACCATTACTTCCGGGCGCTTGCGCGGCACAACTCCTGCCTGCGCCCCGCCTGCGCGGACAGGAGGCAGGCTTGCCTGCGTAGATTGCGCGCTTCCTTGCACCGGAACCGCCACCCGGTGTTTTGTTTTCAAGACAGCGCCGGGTTTTTCTGTGGTGGAGACCATGTTGTCGCCGTTCCCAACATTCAAAATCTGAATGGTGCGGCTTCCGTCGCGATATACCGTTGCCGATTTGCACCCCAATTTCCAAGCCGCAATAAAGCTCTCGGCAACCTCTTCTTTGGTAGCAGAATTGGGGAAGTTTATGGTTTTGGAAATGGAGTTATCCACATGGCACTGGAATGCCGCCTGCATCTCCATATGCGATTTGCCCGGGATATCCATAGCAACCACGAACGTATCGCGAAGCTCCTTTTGAAGCTGCTCAATGCCCTGAATGCTTCCTTTTTCCATAACCTGATCCATAATTTCTTTTTGCTGCTCTGAAGTAAGCTCAAGCTTATTCAGGGCCTCTTGGAAATATCGGTTAAAGTAGCGGTACTGCTGCCCATCTTTGTCTTGCTTCACGTAAGCCAACGCAAAATTCGGCTCTATCCCGGAAGAACAATCAAACATCATAGAAATTGACCCTGTCGGAGCCACCGTAGTCAGGGCGGCGTTGCGCCGCTGGATGCCTTGGGCCGGGAAAATGCTTTTGTCCGAGTTAGGAAATTCACCCTTCTCCTGCGCCAGCTCCTCGGACATTTTATGCGCCTCCTCATTGATAAAACCCATGAGTTCTTCTGCCGTACGAATGCCGTTTGGAGAATCATACCGAATACCCAGCTGATAAAGCATGTCCCCGAATCCCATGATTCCCAAGCCGATTCTGCGGTTTTTCCGCGCAAGCTCCGTAACTTGCGGAACAGGGAAATCAAACGTATCAATCACATTGTCCATTAAGCGTATGGCTGTCCTAGTGACAAATCGAAGGCGCTCCCAGTCAATCTTTCTTTCCTTCACGAACTTAGCAAGATTGATGGAACCCAAATTGCAGTTGTCGTAAGCATGCAAAAATTGCTCGCCGCAGGGGTTGGAAGCAGCAATGGGCCCCAATCCGGGCAGGGGATTTGTTCGGTTTATCGTGTCCAAAAAGGCAATGCCGGGCTCTCCATTAAGCCAGGCGTGCTCCACGAGCATGTCAAAAAGCTCTTTCACCGTGATATCTACTTCAACCGCGTCGTACACCGCGCCGTTTGGATGCCGGAGAACCTTGTGGGGCTTTGTTTGTTTCCCGTTGAACTGACAATACCACTGGGCATTGGAATCCTCCTCAAGCTGACGCATAAATTCGTCGGTCACGGTTACGGAAATGTTGAAATTCCGCATTTCTCCCTCCACGGTCTTGCATTCAATAAAATCAAGTATATCGGGGTGATCTACCCGCATCATTGCCATATTCGCTCCGTGCCTGCCTTGCTGCTTTATGGTGCCAAAAGCGGCGTCGTACACTTTCAAAAAGGTCACGGGACCTGACGCCCTACCTCGGGACTTTTTCGTGGGGGAGTTAGCGGGGCGCATTTCAGACAAATCAAATCCAAGCCCGCACCCTGCCTGCTGAAGAAGCGCCGCTTCCTTCAGTGTCTGAAAAATACTCTCCATGGAGTCCTCAATGCGCAGAACGATGCAGTTTGCGATAAGCGGAGTTGCTCCTCCGGCATTGGTAAGGGTCCTTCCTGCGGGCGCGTATTCTTTGGCAGCCATTATGTCAAAAAAATCTGTTACCACCCGCTCTACGAACTCTCCGCTCTTCTCGTATCGTTTCTCTACCTGAGCCAAGGCGTTTGCCACTCTCTCGAACATATCGGCCGGCGTTTCCTGGCCACCGTTATCATACGGCAGCAAGTACCGCTTTTGCATCATTTTAAGAGAATTCTCTGAAAAAGAGTTGTTAATGCGCTCTTTTTGCTCTTGGGAAATCCGCATGGTGTTATTGTTGAAGTTTTTGAATTTCTTTTTCAAACGCTTTGGGGCTCCGGAAATTCCGGTACACCGAGGCGAACCTTAAATACGCGACCTTATCGAATTGCTTCAAGTGCGCGAGCACCGTTTGGCCGATGTGCGAGGACTCAACAACATCTTTGTTGAGATTAAAGATGTCGTTTTCAATGCTGGAGATAAGCTTCTGAAGCTGTTCTTCCGTGTAGGGCCGCTTTTCAAGCGCCTTTCTGATGCCAGCCTCCAGTTTATGGCGTAAAAAGGGCTCTCTGGAGCCGTTGCGCTTTGCTACTTCGATGCCGAGAAGTTCAAGGCGCTCATAAGTAGTAAAGCGACGCCCGCAGGAAGTACACCAGCGACGCCTCTTAATCGTCCTGCCCTGATCGGCATTTCGGGAGTTCGTTACCTTGGTATCTGCCTGGCAGATGGGGCAGCGCATATGCTAAAACCGTCAATATATAGTATAGAAAGGGAGGAAATTTGTACAAAAGCTCCGCTGATGCACTTCAGATTTTATCATTCCAACCGATGCTGTCAAACAGCGTACTGTGGATAAATTCGCCTGTCCTATGCTATCTCTTGACTCCGCCTCCCTGCTCCAACCAGGGCCGGGGTATTGACTTTTCTTGCCAGATCTGCTATACTATCACAATCCCCAAAACGGGGATTTTTGATAGAAAAACATATGAAACACCTTCATAATACCGTGTTAACTGCTGTTATGGTCCCCATGCTGGGAATCGTGCCGACCTTGGGCGCTTCTACCCAAAAACCAGACGAAGACCCTTCGAGTATTGAGGAGAGGTTGGTGCTTACTCAGGCCAACACTCTCCTTCCCGTAAGCTCTCCCCTGGGTCCCCAACGAATTGTGAATACCATGCGAGTGGTTGTTACCGCGTATTCTTCGACACCCGAACAAACGGACGGCACTCCCTTCACTACCGCTTCAGGAAAGAAAGTTCGTGACGGAATTGTAGCTGCGAACATGCTGCCCTTGGGCACCAAGATTAAAATCCCGGCGCTCTTTGGAGACAAGATCTTCGTAGTAGAAGACCGTATGCACCCAAAAAACTATGGAAAGGTGGACATCTGGTTTCCTTCCCGCCAAGAAGCTAAGATCTTCGGAGTGAAGCAAACAAGCATCGTCGTCTTGGAAAGCTAAACTGAAGCTAACACGCAAACAAAAACCCGCCCCATGAGGCGGGTTTTTGTTTGTGCCCGGGGTGGGGTTCGAACCCACAAGCCTTTCGGCAGAAAGTTTTAAGCCTTCCGTGTATCCCAATTCCACCACCCGGGCATGCCTCGCCCGTGGCCTGGCTACGGCCGAGGGAGGCACGGGCGGGAATCGAACCCGCGTATAAGGGTTTTGCAGACCCTTGGCTTGCCACTTGCCTACCGTGCCGCACTTCTATTTTACCCCTCTTTTTTCAACTGATCCAAAAGGCCTTCGATGCGTTGGGCTTCGGCTCCCGCCGTTTCTGCTATCCAGCGAATACGCGGCACCGGCCGCATCTTGAGGCGTTCATTCAGCATCTGCTGAATATTGTATACGTTTTGTTCCAGCATCTTCATTACTTCGGAAGCTCGCGCATCTGGCACTACACTAATAAAAACTTTTGCTTCTTGCAAGTTGCCCGATGCCACCACGCGTGTAAGCGTAACCAGAGCGTCCTCCGGCATCTCAAACTCCCTCAGAATAATCTGGCCGAGTTCCTGTTTGATAAGCTCTTGTACCTGAACTGGGCGGTTCTTCATCCCGTACGAAATTTCGTTTGTAGTCCTCTCTTATTACCCGACAGAAATGCCCTTCCTCTTGGGATTTCGTACGGGATTCATCCAGTAAAAAACTGCAGACGATCTCCCCTTTGAATGCTTACTGCCCCCTCATAGGCAAGCCCGCATTCTTGGCCTTTGCCTACCAAAGAAACGTTCTTTTTGTCTCGCTGGACATTGGCGATTTCCCCTTGCCCCACGATCTCCCCTTCGCGCATTACCTCAACCATAACGCCCTTTCGAACCTCTCCCTCCAGAACCTTTCCACCCACGACCTGGCGTTTTTTATCGGTGAGAAACACTGCCAACACAAGCAGGGAGCCCACCTCTTTCCTTCCCTCTTCCTTTTTAGCCGACGTTTCCAAGAGCTCCCGGACCGCCTGGATTAACTCATAAATAATGTCAAACTGCTGAATGGAAACGCCTTCTTTTTCCGCCAAATCCAGAGCTGCCGCGCTTGCCTTCGTGCGAAAACTAAAGATGTGGGCGCTTGCCGAGCGCGCAAGCTTTATGTTGCTCTCCTGCACTTCGCCAACTCCGTAGTGCATAACGCGAAGCACAGAACCCTCTTGGGGGATATTCCGCAATACCTCTTCTAATGCTTCCAGAGAGCCCGCGACGTCTGCCTTCACGATAATGTTCACCACCCTTGCAGCAGGATCAAGCGTAACCACGTTTTCCGTTTCTTTCGGCGTTTCTTCTGGAAAATGAGTCCTGAGCGACTCCTCGTCTTCAAACACGCGGAATTGCTCGCCAACGCGCGGCGCATCCAAAAATCCAATTACCAAGGCCGGCATGGAGGGAGACGCCGTCTCAATATCTTTGCCCTGAAAATCTTCCAAGATGCGCACTTTCCCCGCAGCGGTTCTTGTGCCGATAACATCCCCGACGCGCACTTCGCCTGCCTGCACCAGCAAGGTAGCGGTTGGGCCTCGCTTTGCGTCCATAAAAGATTCAATGATCACGCCCTGTCCACGCACATTCTTATCCGCACGGATATCTTCCACTTCCGCCATCAAGAGTATCATCTCCAAAAGATCTTTTATCCCTTGTTTTGTGGTCGCCGAGGTCTCCACCGAAGGTACCTTCCCTCCGTATGATTCCACAACCACGCCGTGCTGAGACAACTCCTGCCTTACCCGTTGGGCGTTGGCTCCGGGCTTATCCATTTTGTTAATCGCCACCACCACGGGAATTCCCGCTTTCTTAATCTGCCCGATTGCCTCTATGGTTTGGGGCTTTACGCTTTCGTCTGCCGCAACCACCAAAACGGCAATGTCCGCCACCTTGGCTCCGCGGGACCGCATTGCAGAAAAAATTTCGTGGCCCGGCGTATCAATAAACGTAATCTTCCTGCCTTCGTGATCCACTTGATAGGCACCGATGTGCTGGGTAATGCCGCCTGCTTCCCGGGAGGTAATGCGAAAGTCCTCGCGGATTGCCTCCAAAAGAGAGGATTTCCCGTGGTCCACATGCCCCAACACCACCACGACCGGAGGCCGCGTTATCGTATCATTTTTTTCAATTATTTTTTCCGCGTTTTGCGTAACCATACCTTACTTCGCTTTTCCTATGGCCTGGTTGACTGCTTCTTTCTCCTCTTCTGTCAATTCGTGTTCAGAGACGCCGTTTTGGATTGCCTTGGCATATATCCGGTGCTCCCTGCCGTAATAGCTCGTTATGACCACCCCGTTGCGTCTGTCATCCAGCAACGCGATAGAAAAGCTTTGATCGCCTCCAATTTCCCGAAACGGATTAAACCTTGTGATTCCTACTCTACTCAAGGCGCCCTGCATATGTTTCTTTAGGCCGTTGAGCTCTTCGTTCGTCTGCTCAAGCTTGGCCTCCAGTTCCAGCACGCGCCTCACAAGCTCCTTTGAGCTCACCTCCGCTGGTTTTTCCCGTTTGAATATTCCCATATGTTTTTGGGGCGGAGATGGGAGGATTCGAACCTCCGATACCTTGCGGTATAGCGGTTTTCGAGACCGCCCCGTTCGGCCGCTCCGGCACATCTCCTTTTGTGGACCTACGGGGAATTGAACCCCGCCCTCCTCCATGCCATGGAGGCGTAATGCCGATTTACTATAGGCCCCCATCATCGCTCCGCTCCTCAACGTAAACTGTTTACACTGAACGAAGTGGAGTGTGTCCCCGGCAGGAATTGAACCTACATCAGGAGCTTAGGAGTCTCCTGTTCTATCCGTTGAACTACGGGGACGTGTTAGAAAATAAGCGCAGGGTGATTATACCACAATCTGTTAATAACTTCCAGAGAAGGGGTTGACAAGAAGTTTCTGATTTTTATAATAGGGTTTATGCGTAAATAGCAAAGGTCAAATTACGAAAGATTTTTTCTCAAAACATTAATGATTTCAGACACATTTTTGTTCACGACAGGAGATGAGGAGGATACAATGGACGACGATTTGATGGACGATGACGATGTAGAGGGTGACGATGTTGATGAGGACGACGAGAAAGAGGAAAGCGAAGAAGGAGACGATTTGGGGACAGAAGAGGCATAATTCAGCGCGTTCCGTTTTTTGAGTTGAGCATTGCAAAATCCCGCTGTGAAGCGGGATTTTGTTTTTCTGGGGGTGCGCTAAGCGCACCTGTACCCAAGCTTAGCTTGGGGTCGCCTATGGGACGCCATTAGAACTAGAACCCGTGCGCAAGTTATATCAATCTCTTTTCACGAAACTTTTCTATATCCTGCGGGAGCAGAAGGCGCGAAAGATCGGCATATTTTTGCATTCCTAAAGAAGGAGCGTGAGCAAATCCAACATATTCAAATCTTTTACTCTTATATTTTATATAACGAATGGCAGGGATGAGGTCTGTATCTGAACTTACCAAAATAGCTGTATCGTATAAATCATCCACTGCACCAACAATCAAATCCACCGCGATTTTTACATCTGTTCCCTTCTCCTTATACACTTTATCGATCGGCATAATTCTCCCACGCTTAATAGCGAAACCATCTTTCTCGAGGTTTGAGAAAAATTTTTGCTGACCCATAACAAGCTTTTTACTCTTTTCGCTTCCGTCCAGATTCCTGAAAACTCCCGTATAATATCTCTTTGAGATACAATCTCTTTCATCCCCGGCTAAAAAATCAACGAACGTTCTAAAATCAAACTTTGTTCCTCTCGAAAAATTTATTTCTTTATCTTTCAAATAACCATAAAAATTACTCCCATCAATATAAACAGCAACTCTTTCTTTTCTATCAATTCTCCTATTCATACAAAGAATTATAGAACAATAATAAACGAAAAACTACCCTTGCCGAAGCAGGGGTAGTGTTCATAGTGAGTTCATTATAGCGTTTTGTATCTCCTTGTCAAGGCGCCACAGAGACGATTCCACGATGCTGAATATCGGATACTTTTGACGGGTGGGTGGACGACCGGATTTGAACCGGCGATCTTCGCTGCCACAGAGCGACGCTTTAAACCGCTAAGCTACGTCCACCATATTTTTATCTCTTTGCGGAATCGCAGTACCATAATGATGCACCAAATAATGACAATTGTGGCACAGCCATATTAAATTTTCCAGAGCATTATTTCTTCTATTCCTATCAAGATGGTGCGCGCAAAGTATCCTTTTATCACTGGTGCCGCAAACTCGGCACCACTCCTTAATGCCGCTACCCCGGAGGCGATCTCTATATTCTATATGTTCGCCGCCTTTCCAATTCCAATGATTTTCTCCCACGTATACAATTGAGTTCCGCCAAATTGTCTGGCATCTTTTCGAACAAAAATATTTCTTACTCTGCGATACTCGCAACTCTTTTCTTGTCTTATAAACTTCTTTCTGGCAAATAAAACACTTTGCGAATCTGCCATTCTTTTGCCCTTTGTGCTTACACTCTCTTGAGCAATATTTGCCCCACCCTCTTCTTAGCCAATTAGGTTTGGCATAAAAATCCTTCCCGCAAATTTTACATTCTACACGAGGCATTATGTTTTTATCTTATATCCTCTACCTCTTTATGTCAAAGAACTGATTTGTGGAACTTTTCCACAAACTCCTGTGCTGCCATTACACCATAGCCACCACAAACAACCCTATCCCTCGATTGTCTCCCTGGCAGGACTCGAACCTGCAACCTACTCCTTAGAAGGGAGTCGCTCTATCCAGTTGAGCTACAAGGAGGCGGTTAGTGTGGGGGCGTGCCTCAATCTATGGCTTAGAAGTCCGCCAGCTGGCGGATCTATCCATTGAGCTATAAGGACGAGAACTTCGCGCCTGCCTCCGCCGGCAGGCCTATTATAAAGGAAAAGGCCTGTTCAGTCAACCGATGGGACAAAGATGTTTCTCCCGGGGGCAACCCCCGCTTGATTGAGCATTTCTTCGCGTTCCCGCCATATCTGCATAATCTGCTGGAATGTTTGCTGACTAAAGCGCGTCTGAACAATCTCATTGGAAGATATGTCGTCCTGCACCGTAAACACATATTGATAAAACACCAAGCCAGAAATGAGAAGCGCGAGGAAGAGCAAAATCAGAAAGCTCAAAAAGGGATGCTCTCCCATCCATCGCAGAATTCCGGGCAAGGATCGAACAATGCTGTTTAGTCGAAGTTGAAACATGCTCATTTCATAAATACTTTCATAGAAAGAGAAAATTCAATCCGCTCCTGACTTTGCTGCACCCCACGCTTCTGAGACATATTGAAGGTCTTCACTTCAAGAAGATACGGGGCATTCTCAATCTTTTGCAGGAAAGCCATAATATCGGGATACGAGCCGTCTCCTGCCAGCCGAACCTCGAGGGAGGACCAACGATCTCCTCGCAGGCGCTGTAAAGAGCCCAGCGCTTTTTCTGCTCGCAACCCAAAAGAGGCGGCCGCCTCGTCAAGAAACCGGAAGAGGGCAATGGGTGCGTCGCCGTCCACAAAAAGATTTTCCATTCTCTGAAATTCGCCAGCGTATTGCCCAGCAATCTTTCCAAATTCGCTTGAACCCTCCTGATCTGCCCGCAACTGAAGAAGCTCGCGTCTGTACGCCAGCACCTCTTTATGGTCTCTCACTACTCCCTGGAATACCGGATAGAGCACCAAGCCAAGAAATAGTATGCTGAAAGTTCCGAAAGAGAGAACGGCGACGATAATTTTTTGTCTTGCCCTCATAGCTCAAAATCAAAAGAAAAATCTATATCTGCTGCGCGAATCCAGTTTGACTGAGGAAAAGAAAAATTCTCAAAAGTGGGGTCTCTCTCAAGATTTGCCCTGAAAGCAACCAAATCTTCCGTCAGAGGAGCAAATCCCTTTAAGGATACTTTCGCCTTCGGAGATCCCGCCGCGTAGCTAAGAGAAGTAAGATACACGTTCTCGGGCAAAGCGCCTTCAACGCGGGCGACGACGTCTGCAAACGACACCCTCTCTGTGTAAAAATCCATGATCGCCGCAACATCCGCGTTAAGTTCCCGTATACGGGCAGAGTCCGACTCTCCGCCTTCCTGTCTCTGTGCTTCCACCAAAATTTGCTGCGCATTAATTTCGCCCCATACATACACCCGAATGGACAAGAGCGCCAGCGCCAAGCAAACAAGGAATACTCCAAGAAGTATGCCCAAGATGAGCACGAGGCGAAATCGCTCTCCCCCTCGCAATTCTTCTTTGTGCTGCGGCGGCAAAAGATTAATCATAGGACTTTCCGCGCTGTGCTCCCCTAAGCGCCAGCCCGAGAGCGCAGCTGTAACTCAACGATTCCTGGAACGGAAGCAGGGGCAACTCCTGAGCGTTGCGAGGAAGGATATTCACCCAAGGATCTCCTATCACAACCTCAACCTTGAGAGAACGCATCAAAAATTCTGGAAATCCCTTGAGATTTGCCCCTCCTCCGCACAGCATAACTTTCTTAATCGTTGTTTGAGATTTCCCGAGATGCTGATGAGGGAGATGCGTCTCGTAGTACTCAAGGTACTTGCTTATTTGCTCAATAAAATCGTTCGCCACGGGAACTATCGCCCGAAATACTTCCTGCCCGAGCGCGTCTTCGGGCACGTATAAGCCGTACTGACGCTTAAATTCCTCTGCCTTTTCCTCGTCCACGTGAAGGGTACGCGCGACTGCCTCGGTAAACTGTTGAGAGGAAAGCGAAAGAGATGTGGTGAACCGCACGCTGTACCCGGAAAAAATGCTCAATTTCGTGCGCACTTTCCCGACATCCACAAGCAAAATAGGTATGGGGGAGACCCCCTTTCCCACGACCGCCCGCGTGAGCGCAATTGCGTCAATCTCAAGCGCCGCAGGTACCAATCCCGCCTTCTCAAGCGCAGACATATACGAATCCACTATTGCGCGGGGGAGAGAAGCAACGAGCACGTCGAGATGATCAAGATGATTGTGAACGGGAGGAATAACGGCAGAATCTATGTACAGCGTATCAATCGGGTATGGGATAAAGTTTTCCGCCTGAAAACGGACGGCAACCATCATTTCTTCTCTTTTCATGCGGGGAATCTGAATTACCTGCACAAACGCCCTCTCTTCGGGAAGAGCGGCTACCACGTAGCGGGTGTGAATTTTTTTGCCCTTTACCTGCTTAAGCGCTTTTTGGATTGAAGCTGCGAGCTTCTCTTCATCTTTGATTTCGCCCCCCTCAATAACCCCTTCTGCGAGCTCTCCTCCTCCATAGGAAACCAAGCGAAATCCTTGCCGCTTCTTTTCAAGCTGGGCGACTTTGAGCGAAAGGTCGGAAAGATCCAATCCGAAAGCCCGCGGATGGAGTGTAAGAAATCCCATCATTACTGTCTATTGTACTCTTTATTCAATTTCTTTCCAACTTGTTACTTCCCATCCTCCTCCCGTGCCATTCACAAACGTAACGTTCTGAAGCCCAATTTCATACACAAGGCGCGCATTATTTCCCAAACGGATACCATCCCCTGCCACTTCGCGAAGCCGAGCGTTGTTATCAATTAAGATAGTGCTATTATTGGTGTACAAAATATCTGCCTGGGCATTGTTTTTAAGGGCGATCGCTTCCGATCCTGCATCAGTGCTAGTTGAAAGATACATAAGGTAGCTTCCTGCCTGCCCAGAGCCCGAAGATACGCTATTGTTGTCAAGAAGAATTTTCCCGTCCGCAACAATAATGCCGCTCGTAGATCCATATCCGGCATCAAGGTGTACATCTGCATCGTTTTTCACGTCAATATTTCCAACAACCCATAAGGTACCGGTGACTACCAATGTTGCGCCGTTATCTACGAGAAGGTTACCAGTGATTTTCTTTCGCCCAAGCGATACGGTTGTAAATGCAGGCACTGTATAGTCCCCAGTAATTGTCCCGCCGGCCGCTGCAGTATCCTTCCATCCCTGGATGAGAGCTGGATCGTCAAATGGCAAAGGAATGGAAGCTGGGGGCGCACCAAGAGGCGTATCGATGGCACCGCAACCATTGCTTGTATTTGCATTTAAATCGTTCACAATAAGCACCTCTTCACAAATATCAACAGTGGCATTCCCATTGACAAATGGCGGAGAGGCACCTCCACAACCAGCTGTGCAGTACAATCTTCCTCCTACTTTTGCAATTTCCACAGAACCAGAAATTCCGCCAAAAATAGTTCCTATGCCCGCATTATTCCCAAGCGATACATCCCCATTTGAAAACACGTTCCCCAATACATCACTTTGATTCCCCAGTTCCAATCCGCCCTCACCTACATGAGCTCCGAAGAAGAATTCGGCATCTGTTGCCTTAATTTCATATACCGCTTCTGCGATCCTGACGCGCCCGAGTGAGTTTCCAGACGATGTAACGGTGCGCGAACCGAAGAACAAAGGAGAAATAGTAATTTGGGCTTGAGCAGATCCGACTTCGAGCGAATAAGGATACGCACCGGGGAGCGTCAGGGAATTATGCAAGCGCAAAAGTCCGTCTTCAAGGCCGGATTCGGCGGCGGCATACGCCCGCGCGGATTGGACGGTATTTTTGATAATACGCTGCTGAGCAAGCACGCCAAAGGCAATGCTGGTAATGATGCCCAGCATCAATACGAGCACCACAACAGCAAGGTATAAGCCCACAAATCCTCGTTCGCGCATCTTTTTCAACATCTTATTCATGCATCCTTAAAGAAACCGTTGTTTGCATTTCTTGGACGGCGGCCCGATACGCGGCTCCCAGCGTTATTTGAATTGACCTAGCGGATCCCGTCTGCACGGGCGCAAACTCAAGGTTTTGAATCTCAATCTTTTCTGTAGTAATCGCAAGAGGTAACTGAGATTCTCGTTTCACGCAAAGCCGCGTGCCGCAAAGGAAAAAATCAATATACGTGGAGGATTCGTCGGCAGGAACGCTGTTTCTCGTTTTAAGAGAAAGTTGACCCGGACTGCTCTCAAACACGCTCGTGGGCGCATACACGCTCTGGGCCTCTCTGATTTCATTGCTCATGAGGATGAGCGCATGCTCAATGTTCGCGGCCAGCTCGTTTTTCACGTGAACCTCGTTGCTTGCGCGCACAAGCCACACCAACATCGCGGCAACCGTTCCGATCACCAGCACGAGCGAAGCAACATATATGAGCATTTCAATCAGAGTGAACCCGCCAAATTTTTTTTCTTTTTTCTTTTCTCTTTTCATTTTCTTATTACCGCCAGTTCGTGAAGTAAGCAACCAATTCTACTCGGTGAGTCCTTCCTCTTTCCTCCCACGAAACTACTGCGACTGTCTTCACGGTGTCTGGGTCAAGGCTACCGCCGCTTGGATAGATGTTGTCGCTCCCGTCGCGATATACCTCTTCAAACACGATTTGCCTTGCGAATTCATCTATAGTCTCTGAACCAGCAACCAAAGTCCACTCGGGCGGAGGACCGCCCAACTGTTCCGGGTGATACAGATCTCCAAGCGTAAACGTCCCCAGCCCGTCAACTGACCACTCCGTACCGTCTCTTATGTTCCGCACGATTTCCAAAGCCTCCTGCGCCAAGGCGGTTGCTTGGCTTGTCTGCTGTACAACCTGCGAGGTTGCCAAAAAAAATGCGGCCAGGCCAAGAATAACCGCGAGCGAACCCACGATGATTCCTGCAATGACGACAATCTCCACAAGCGATCCTCCTCTATTATTGAGGGATGACTGCGCTAACATAGATTGATTCTCCTCCGCTTATAATTTCTCCGTCCGCGGCGTACTCAATAAGTTTCCCCGTGATATCCCCGCTCAGGGTGATACTAAGGGGTTTTGTATTGAGGCGACGATTGCGATGCACGGAAAACTGACTGTCAAATCCGCTATTAAGCACGTGGGTGTGAATCTTAAGCTTCTGTTCTTCCCCGTCCACCTCAATCGTTCCTTCCCACACAATTTGACCGCCGGCCAAATAATCGCTTATGGCGATCACCTCTGTAGCAGTGCCAAAATCCAGAATTAGTTCTTCGGTCGCAGTATCAATGGGCGGATTTCTCGTGTAGTCAATATGCACATGACGGGAGTCCTTGACGCGGTCGTCGTCGTTCGGGGCAGCGCCGCTGTCAATTTCCACGGCGCCCGAGCTCCCCACATACACAGTCCTCGCGTTGGCAGGATCTGCCTTCCCCCGCAAAATCGCGCTTCCCGGATTACCCGTGGTGCCCTGAATCCGGTTAAACACCACTTCTTGCCCTCCCCCAAAAGAAACGGCGCCAAACTCAATCGTGTCGCGAAGTTGGTATACTTCCTCGCTCACACGCGAAAGATAGTCATCTCCCTGGAACAGCACATATCGGTGAGGGGCGACGCTCGTATCCACGTACACTCCATACCTTGCAGCCCCCTCAGAAGCAATCGTTCTGTTTCTCGCGAGCTCTAGTACACGAGAAAGACCTCGGGCTTCCGCCTCCAGATCAGCTCCACCCCTCAGAACTGTGAGCCCAACAACGGATGAACCCAATAACAATCCAAAAATGGCAAATACGACGAGGATTTCAACAAGTGTGAGCCCTTTCACCCCGTTAGAAATTCCCCTTCCCATGTGCTGTAGTCGTGGGAGTATCCTATTGCTTGTGAGGATGATTTCTAACGGGGTCATTGAATTGCTGAAAGCATGCCGTAAATCGGTTGTATCATAGAAATTGCGAAAAATCCGACTGCGGCTCCGATGAGAAGCATTACGATAGGCTCAATAACAGAAGTTAAATTTTTGGTGACCTGATTCACTTCTTCTTCATAAAAATCGGCGAGTTTTGCAAGAATGTTGCCCGTTTCTCCGGTCTCTTCTCCCACCTCCACCATCTGAACAACCGCGACAGGGTACAGATGCGCGTATTCTTTCAGCGCCCCGGAAAGCTTCTCTCCCTTTCCCACCCGTTGCGCACAGACGGAAAGAGAATCGCTGAAATACGTATTCCCCAGAACGCGGGAGGTGATCTCTAAAGATCGCATAATGGGTACGCCAGAGGCAATTAGAGAACTCAGGGTCCTTGTCATGAGCGCAGCGTTCAGCTTTATCACGATGCCGCCGAGCAAGGGCGCCCGCAGTAAAAAGGCGTCAAACGCCCGCTTGCCAGGTTTTGTTTTTATCGCCCGAAACGCGAGCACCAGCAGTAAAAACAGCACGGGGAAGGCAATATACCAACGCTCCGAGAGAAAAGTTCCGATGGCAACCACCACTCGCGTGGTCAAGGGAAGGGGGACTTCAAGTTCCTCAAAGGTCTGAGCAAGCAAAGGGATCACGACCATGAGCATGAGCGTTCCCACTCCTAACATCGCGACAATCACGACCGAGGGATACATTAAGGCGCCCACCACTCTTGATCGCAATTCATGAGAACGCTCAAGCTGCAGGCTAAGCTGCGAAAGCACTTGCTCTAAGGTGCCTGACTCCTCGCCCACCTTAATCATATTGGTAAAAAGATCGGGGAAAACCGAAGGATGATTCTCCATCGCCTCAGAAAGACTTTTCCCTTCCAGCACTTCCTTCTTTACATCCGAAAGAATGGCTCTGAATCCCTTATTGCTCGTCTGGGCAGAAAGGATATCCAGGGCCTTTGGAAGCGGGACACCAGCCGCAACCATCACCTGAAGATTTCTCGTGAATAAAAACTTATCGGTAAGGGAAACACGTCGCATCCCCTTGAGAAAGGAGAGCGGAGAGCGCATTCTGCCTCCCTCTTCCCCCGTCTTTACCGTGGTCAGCAAATATCCTTTTTCCCGAAGAATGCGGGCCAATCGGCGTTCATCCGCCGCGATCTCAGAGCCAGAGATTTTCTCGCCGGTTGAAGTAATTGCGGTATAAAAATACTTAGGCATGCGTTACTCGGTAATTACTCTGAGCACTTCTTCAATCGTAGTTAACCCTTGGGCGGCTTTCACAATTCCATCTTCCACCATCGTCACCATCCCCTCCTGCTCTGCCTGCCCTTGAATCTTGTCTGAGGTGGCGCGGGAGACAATGAGCTCCTTTATGCTTTCGGTAACGGGTAGTACTTCGTAGATGCCGATTCTGCCTTGATATCCGTCGGGCGCTTCGGAACTCGGTCTGGGCTTGAAAAAGACAACATCCTGAAGGGTTTCTTTCGGCTTGATGATTTTTTCCTTCAAAAGCAGATCAATCACTTTTTTCTCATTGCAGTACTCTGCCAAATCCTGCACGTCTTTGGCAGAAAGCTTGTATTTTTCTTTTTCCCCGGAGAGACGCCGTACTAAACGCTGCGCTATAACCGCATTCAGGGTGGAAGAAATTAAAAAGGGCTCTGCCCCCATATCAAGGAGGCGCGGGATACTCCCTGCCGCGCTGTTTGTGTGAAGCGTGGAGAGCACCAAGTGGCCAGTGAGAGCGGCGTTAATTGCAAGGTTTGCGGTTTCCTGATCGCGAATCTCTCCCACCATCAAAATGTCGGGATCTTGACGGAGGAGAGAGCGCAGGCCCGAGGCGAACGTGAGGCCCACTTTGGGGTTTATCTGCGTCTGGTTCACACGGGGCATCCGATACTCAATGGGATCTTCCACCGTGGAAATATTCACCTCAGGAGTATTGAGGAGTTCCATCATGGTGTACAAAGTCGTCGTTTTTCCGGAACCCGTAGGGCCGGTCACGAGAATCATGCCCACTGGTCTCTTCAGGTTTTGCTGCACGTGCTCTAATGCCTCTCCCCGAAATCCGAGTTCTTCCAGCGAAAATGCCTGAGATCCTTCTGCCAGCAAACGCATCACCACTTTCTCTCCGTCAAATACCGGCAACGCGGAAACGCGAGCTGAATATTTATATTCATCGGTCTCAATTTTAAATCTGCCGTCTTGGGGCAGACGGTGTTCGTCAAGCTTTAAACTCGCGAGCACTTTGATGCGCGCCACGATGCCAGCTGACGCCTGCTTGGGTAGTACCATAGCATCGCGCAGAATGCCGTCGATCCGGTAGCGCACCACAACTTCTTTCTCTGTGGGTTCAATATGAATATCGGAGGCACGCTGCAAAATAGCATGCTTCAAAAGCGTGTCCACAATGCGAATAACCGGAAGTTCCTGTGCAACCTTCTGCAGCTCTTCTTGACCCTTGTCGGATTCTCCCTCTCCCTCCTGAAAGGACTTGATGCCTGTTACCTCTTTTTGAATAATGTCTCCAAATTCTGCCTGAAGCGTTTTTGAATACTGCTGGAGCACATACCTGATGCTTTCTTGCGTAGTGAGGCGAGGAAGAATCTTGAGGTTCGCCTTCTTTTTAATAAAATCAATGGTCGCGAGGTCATCCGGATCCAGCATCGCAACCTCCAGCTCCTGTCCTCTTTTCCGGAAGGCGACGATATTGTGAGCCTTGGCAACGGGTTCTGGAATAATTTTGAGCACCGCAGGGTCAATTTTTTCTTTCTCAAGATTTACAAACGGGATCCCCAAAATATATCCTTCCAGCTTCGTCAATTCTTCTTCCGACACAAGTCCGTCTGCGAGCAGTATCTCTTTCAACCCTTTGTCTGATTTTTTCGCCTTGCTCAAGGCGGCCTTAAGATCTTTTTCTTTGACCAAACCCGCATCCAAAAGAAACGCTTTCAATTGTGCCTCGTCAACGCGCATGGGAAATTACGCCTACGCCTCTTCCGTTGCTTTTTTAACCATATCCACAACCTCTTGCAGGTCGTAGTTTGACTTCACGAGGTATGTTCTCGCTCCCAAGTCAATTGCTTTTTGAATATCCTCCATCTGCTCGAGATTAGTGAGCACAATCACGGGAATATCTTTTGTCGCTTCGTCCGCCTTGAGGGCTTTCAGCACCTCAAAGCCGTCCATCTTGGGAAGCACCAGATCAAGCAACACAAGATCCGGCCTTTTCTCTTTTGCAAGACGCAATCCGATTTCTCCGTCCAGCGCCGAAATGATGGTAAACTCTTCTTTTTCGAGCGCATCGGAAAACGTTTTGTGAATTGCGGACTCGTCTTCTATGAACAAGATTGTTTTCATGTTCTCAATTATGTTGCGCTTTCCCTCGCGTTTTTGTCCGGCCCGCCTCGACTCGCCCGTGCCGCTGGCGAGGCTGGAGGGGCAGCGTGAACCAAAACGTCGACCCTTTATCTTCCACGGAGCGGAATCCAATTGTCCCACCCGTGCTCTCCAACAGCGATTTCACGATAAATAGCCCGAGGCCCGACCCTTCGGTCTGGCGACGCACCGCGTTGGTGGAACGAAAGAACTTCTGAAAAATGAACTTCTGGTCGTGCGCCGGAATGCCCACGCCGTTATCTTCTACCTCCACGCGCACGCTCTGTTCTTCCGGCCGGTACCGAATCACCATGAGATTCTTCCGCCTGTTTTCCGCGGGCACCGCGCTCTCGTCTTTCCAAGCGTATCTGATGGCGTTGTCCACCAAATTCCCCAGCACATGGCGCACAAGCGAGGGATCGTTAAAGATCTCGGGAACGTGCGTGCCCTCTATTCTTATCTCGATGTTTGAGGCCTGGGAGGCCGACCGAAATTCCAACAGCACCTGTTTGATGACTTCCTCGAGATCAAATTCTTTTTCCTGAAAAGGAAACGTCCCCTGTTCCACCCGGGAAACCGTGAGCAAATCGTTCACCAGCTCGTGCATTCTGCCGATATTTTCCTTCAAGATATGAAAATAGCTTGTTTCCTGCTCGTTCCGCACAGCTCCCTCTCCCATTAAAAAATCCAGGCCCCACTTTAAATTGGTGAGGGGAGAACGAAGCTGATGGGAAACGATGCTGATAAACTCGGTCTTCAGGCGGTTGGCTTCGGCCAGCTGCTCAAAGCTTCGCGTAATGATAAACGCAATGGACATTAATACCCCTGTAAGCGCCAGGATGAGGAGCACTGTAATCTGGGGGTCTGCAATATATTGTCTTCCGATGGCGAAAGACGCAATTACCGAAACAATGATAAGCAGCCCCATCATCAAAAAAAGAAACTGGGGACACTGCCACAAGAGGGTGCCGTATTTTCTGCATTCCTGGACAACGTTCATCTTCTGGAAAAATTCGCGAAACGTCATTCAGAAATTATACCACGTCTTGAGAAAAGTACGCAAAAATGCTATACAAAATCCACAATCGGGATGTGGTGTAACGGCAGCACGCGTCCTTTGGGAGGATGTAGTTCGAGTTCGAATCTCGACATCCCGACGCGGGTGTAGCACAGTGGTAGTGCATCAGGTTTCCAACCTGACCACGTGGGTTCGATTCCCATCACCCGCTCCACAAAAAATCAAGATGAAACGAAAAATGGGAAAGCCGGCTTTCCTATTTTTGGGGGCGGTACACCACCCCTCTCCCGATATCACCCACCTGCTCAATCTTTCCCTCTTTCTCCAGTTCTGTTGTATAGTTTACGGCCGATCGGCGCGAGACGGCCAAAACCGCACGGATGTCGGAATTGCTCAGTTCTCCTTTTCCCTGCAAGAGGTCAAGAATCTTTTGCTTGTTGTCTTGCTTCTGCACGGTCTGGTCCAGCACAAACCCGCAAATCCCCATGGCTTTTTCCCTCGCCGGCCTATACAGCAACTACAGCAACAGAACAACAACCCCAATTCCGATAACAACCAAAATCGTCTGGGGCATCTTTCACTCTATCAAAAAACCGCCCTTTTGGCGATTTTTTGCCCGCCTGTCGGAGATAGGACGAAAGGAAGTTTGAGCTACGTCAATCGTTTCTTCCCTTTATACAGTTTTATCTTGCGTTCTTCTCCATACTCCAATGCTGGTTCGGTGAATCCGCTTTTGCTAATAAACTTCGTTACGCCCTTCCTACGCGCCTTCACAACTTCTGGTCTGGGGACTGGCTGTTTCCAATCCTTGATTTCCAGCTTCTGCCTTCCTTTCTCTGCATCAGGATTACCTGGGCCACCTATGTGTTTTGCCCCATGATCCCTCGCCTTCTTTCTTTCGTAGTTGACGCCTCGCCTTTGAGGCTGACCTTTCCTGTTATTCATAAATAATATAGAAGGTTCTTTTATGGCTTATACTTACTCGACGTTTCCCCACTTTCTTCCTCCTCGTTGTCTTCTTCGAGTTCTCCAGCTTCAAGTGCTGGAATAGACTGCATTGAAGGACCAATAAGCCCCTGCAAATCACCATGCATCCCCGCAATCGCCGCAATAACTCTGCCCATATCTTTCTCACGTTTTGCCCAGCGAGTTATCGTCAGCCGTTTCTCCTTATCTAGATCTTGCTTCATACCATTGAATGTTTCAACTGCCGCTTGTACTCGTTGCGTGAACTCTGGGCCTGTCAGGTATCTGAATAGAACTTCCATCTTTTCGTCCTTGCTTTCTGCTGCTAGCTTGATTTGAGCCACTCGTATAAGTGAAGAACGAAGCAAATTCGCAACTCCAAATACAAAAGCTGGTTTGGTTATCCATACTCCATTTCGTGGTCCGAAACTGGAAATATCCTTTGGCAATGTCTCTGTTACAAATACTGCGAGATCTGCCTTCGCTTCTCTTTGGTCGTCTTTGAGCTTTGTAATCCACTCCTCGTTCCAATTTTTAGTTCTCTTTGATTCCCATAGAATCGCACCGCAAGCACTTCCCCTTGGCGTATAAACTCCCTGTAAAACGTCAGCGCCCCCTACTCCCTTTGCAACTGGCTGAATGTTATCTGAGGGGAAACTATCTTTGAGCAACTCTTCTAAGTCAAGCTCTTGTGCTTCGCCCTGTAGTTGTTGCGAACCCTGCTCAGCCTTTCTCTTGAGATCCTCAATTTGTTTCCGCATGCCAACCATCTGTATCTCCTTTTCCTTGTCCGTGAGCCGGTGTTCTTCCAAGACCTTCTCCGTAGCTATTTCTTCTATCTTTTTCCGCTCTGTATCAACCCGGCGAACAACTTCTACCTCAAGGTCCTTTTTCGCTTCTTCAAGCTTATGCGTTCGTTGCAGTAGCTCAAGTTCTTTTTTTCGATTCTCTTCAATCTTTCGATCTTTCTCTTTTATCTGGTTCTCTGCATCCAAGAGCTTAACGGCGAGGTCTTCTTCTGCCTTCTTCTTTGCGGTAAGTTCCATCTTTGGCCTCTCCTGTTTCAATTGTTCCTGAACCTGTTGGTCGATACTCTGCTGTGTTTCAAGGAGCTTTGCCTCTTGCTCCTTTAGTTTTTTAGCTTGTGCAAGTATATTCTTCTCGCGCTCGGCATATCTCTTTTCAGACTCCTTTTCTATCTGTTCTGCCAAGCTATGTTTGATAGCTTCAGAAACAGGAAAAAATTCCCCGCATTTGGGGCATACCACTTGGTCCAGACTATTTTGGGATTCCTGTTCTGGCATATAGAATTTAGACATAACGATATAAATTTCCAGTTTCTCCAGGTGCCACAAAGGGATGTGGAAAACTTCGCTTGCGTTAGGTTTTCATTAGGTAGTATAATTGAAGCAAGAAAAAGAGTCAAGTATGCCGACCCAAAAACCGACAAAGAAGCAACGCGAAGTCCTGGATTTCATTAAGCGTTTCCAGAAGAAACACCACTACTCTCCTTCTCTCAAGGAAATTGCAAAACATTTTGGCGTTTCCGCTCCAACCATCCATCAGCATGTCCAAGCATTAAGAAAGAAAGGTTACGTCAGTGCCGCCAAAGGAGAAAAACGCTCAGTTGAAGCATACGAATTCGGACAGAGCGAAATAGCCACAATTCCTCTCATGGGACTAATCCCCGCAGGCGGCCCCATAGAGGCAATCAGCAACCCCGAACCCATCCAAGTGCCAAAAAGTATGCTCTCGCGCACAGGAAGACACTATGCTCTAGAGGTGAGAGGACGCAGTATGATTGAGGAAGGCATATCAGATGGAGATATTGTAATTATCCGCGACCAGCCCACCGTTGAGAACGGAGAGAGCGCAGTCGCCTATCTGCCAGAGAAAAACGAAGTAACCCTAAAGAAAATATACCACGAAGGCGACCGAATTCGGCTCCAGCCGGCTAACAAAGAAATGCAATCTTTCTACGAAAAAAAAGTTGATATACAAGGAAAAGTGCTAGGGGTAATTAGAAAGGTAAAGTAATTTATATTATTATGTATAGTAGCAAAACAATACTATGACACAAGAAATCAATTCACCATTTCGATACGCCGGAGGGAAATTTTATGCCCGAAAACTTATCGCTGAGTATATTCCCGAACACGATTTTTATATAGAACCATTTGCTGGTGGGGCCTCTATTTTCTTTGCAAAGAGTAAAGTGGACAAAAACTTACTTAATGATATTGATGAAGACTTGATAAATTGTTTAATGACAATCCGGGATCACTCAGACGTGTTGATTGAGAGATTAAAAGGTGAACAAGCAACGAAAGAAAGACACGCGTATTACAAAAATGAATATAGGCCGAGAACCAAACTAGATCGCGCTGTGCGTTGGTTTTATGTAAACCGTACTTCCTACTCAGGAATTATGAAAACACAAAATTGTTATTGGGGTTATGGTGAAAAATACAGTATGAGGCCAGAAAATTGGCCAAGGAATATTTTACGAACGTCGGCAAAATTGCAAGAAGTAGAACTTACTTCTTGCGACTTTGAAAAAGTTATAGAAGAAGCTCCCGATAATTCTTTTCTGTTTATCGACCCACCATATTTCAATGCTGATCAAGAGAAATTCTACGTGCATTCGTTTGAAAAAGAGGATCACTTTCGCTTAAGCAGGACTCTTAAAAAACATAGCGGACGGTTGAAATTTTTGCTCACCTATGATGATAGTCCTGAGGTGCACGAATTGTATAATTGGGTACATGCAATTTATGAAAAAACTTGGAATTATACAATTAATCGTACAGATGACCAGAAAAACGGAACAAACATAAAGGGAGCCCGGTACAAAGGGCACGAATTATTTATCGTAAATTACGATCCCTTCAAACAAAGAAACTTATTCGACAGTACCTTAGATACCCAAAAAATCCTTGAAAAAGTTCTCTGAATTCTCAGCGGCCACCCACGGTGCTTCTGGCAATCTCTTACCCTGCTTAAATCTTATAATGGGGTAATTTGGAATAAAGCCGCACGTCGTTTTTGCCTTACACTTCTTTCTTGTACATTGAACACCATTTTTACCTTTTATAGAAAGTGCATTGGCGGGAGCAATATACATTCTGTTAAAAGCAAAATCTTTAAGATTATTCTCGGTCTTCGCCCTGCGCAAAGTTTCCAAGAAAGCGATCCCTTCCTGTGAGGGCGCCCAGTCAAAAAACCCACTGCTATTTGTCTCGTAAAATGCGTTGCCAATTGAGGTAACAACGAAGTCAAAATCTTCTGGACGGTATTGATCGTTATGTACTGTAAGCTGTTTTTCGCTGACTCCGAATTTTGGTGCTAGGTGTCTTACCATGCTCTCTCCCAGTGTTCTACTTCGCATACACTTTACCCTAATTATACTGTCTCCCGTTTGGAGTAACCTAAACCCTCCTTTCGCCGCAAGCTTGCATTCAAGACGAGCTTCCTTCTGAGTTTCTTTGTGGCGCACAATAACATCGATATCATGAAGCCCTTGCTGTGCATTCATCGGAATTTTCTCAACCTCCCAAGTTTGTGCTGATAGTATATCTTCAAGAGCTAACTTCATATTGAACTCAAAAGCCTTTCCGCGAATCATCGGGACCACCTTCGGCTCATACAGGGTATCTGATAAGTATTCGAGGGGAATATTGTATCTATAGCAGTACTCTTTTATTTTATCTTGCCAGTTCATGAATTCACCCTACCGAAAAACTAGCGCAAAAGCAACGGGATAAAGACGAAACGAAAAATGGGAAAGCCGGCTTTCCCATTTTTCGTTTGATGGATTTTGCGCAGGATTATCTCGCGTACTCCACAAAACGATTCTCACGCACCAAGGTTACTTTAATCTCGCCTGGATAATGGAGTTCTTCTTCAATTCTATTGGCAATGTCCCTCGCGAGCTGGTGGGAGCCCTTGTCGTCAATCTTTTCCGGATGCACGAACACGCGAATTTCCCGTCCCGCCTGAATGGCGTACGCCTTTTCCACGCCCTCAAAGGACGAGGCGAGGGACTCCAGCTCCCCGATGCGCTTTAAGTAATTCTCCAGCGTGTCCTTTCTCGCGCCGGGCCGGGAAGCCGAGATTGCGTCCGCCGTCTGCACCAGCACCGCTTCAACGGACTCGTAGGGATAATCTCCGTGGTGCGACTTCATGGCTGAAATCACCTCTTTTTCCACTCCGAACTTCTCTAAGATGTGCATGCCGATTTCCACGTGCGAACCCTCCACCTGATGGTCAAGCGCTTTCCCGATATCGTGGAACAACCCTGCCTTCTTTGCCACAGCGAGGTCAGCTCCAATTTCAGCCGCAAGCGCCGAAGCCAAATACGCCACTTCTATGGAATGCAAAAGCACATTCTGCCCGTAACTCGTGCGAAACTTCATCCTCCCCAAAAGCTGGATGAGCTTAGGATCCAACCCCACAATTCCGAGATCGTACGTGGCCGCCTCCCCGGCCTCCTTCATTTGCCCTTCTATTTCCGCCTGGACCTTGGCAACCTCCTCTTCAACCCGCGCGGGGTGGATTCTTCCATCTTTAATCAAGCGCTCCAGCGCCACTTTGGCAATATGCCGGCGGAGCGGGTCAAACCCGGAGATCACCACGGCTTCGGGCGTCTCGTCCACCACAATCTCCACACCGGCCAAGCGCTCCAAAGAACGGATATTCCTTCCTTCTTTTCCGATGATTTTCCCCTTAAGGTCCTCGGACGGCAAAACCACTGTGGTCGTGGTAATCTCCTGGGCTTGGGAAACCGCCGTCTTTTGAACCGCGTACGCCACTATCTCTTTTGCCCTTCTGTCAAAACGCTCCTGTCCCTCTGCTTCCAGCTTGCGAATTCTCCCCCTCAAATCCTGCTCGTATTCCTTCTCCGCGCGCGAAAACAGCTCCTCTCGCGCCTCCTGGCGGGAAAGCTGAGCTACTTCCTCCAGTTTTTTAGAAACCTCTTCTTGCGCCTTCTCCAGATTTTTTCCGATTGCCTGGAGCCGTTCCGCTTTACCCCTCAGGTCTTCTTCCCTTGCTTCAAAATCAGAAATTCTCGCTGCCAGTGTTTCTTCGCGCCGCAAGAGGAGCTGTTCGGTTTTGAGAAGGGCTTGTCTCTGCCGCTCTTGCTCTGCTTTTGCAGACGAGACAATCTCTTGTGCCTGGACCTTGGCCGAAGAAATAATTTCTTCCCGCTGGCCTTCCGCTTCCTTAACTTTCTTTTGAAGTTTCTGCTCTAAAGTCCCCGCCTGTCTTCTGGCTATGGACTGCCGAGCAAAGTATCCGAGGATAGATCCTATGGCAAGCGAAAGCACCCCTGCCATAAGCAAGATCAATTGTTCTGTCATATATTCGGTTGATCGATTGGATCTCCATAAAACTTACTGGATTAAATCCAAAAGTCAAGGTAAATTTCTCTACCTCGGAATATACCAAACCTTCGCTTTCTTGTCAAAAATTCTATTTCTCCGCGATGACTTTGTCTATGAGGCCGTATTCCTTGGCCTCCGAAGCCGTGAGGTAAAAGTCGCGGTCCGTGTCTTTTTCCACTTTCTCAAACGGCTGCCCCGTATGCCTTGAGAGAATCTGGTTGAGCTTTTCTTTAATCTTCACAATTTGCTTTGCGGTAATTTCAATCTCCACCGCCTGCCCGGTAGCCCCTCCCATGGGCTGGTGGAGCATAATCTGGGAATTGGGCAGGGCGAAGCGCTTCCCTTTGGCTCCTCCGGCCAAAAGCACCGCTCCCATGGATGCCGCCATGCCAACGCACACCGTGGAAATGAGACATTTCACGTACTGCATGGTGTCGTAAATGGCGAGCCCGGCGGTAACCACGCCTCCGGGAGTATTGATGTAAAGCTGTATGTCTTTCTTTGGATCTCTGGATTCCAAAAACAAAAGCTGGGCAATGACTGAGTTTGCCACAATGTCGTTGATGGGCGCTCCCAAAAAGATGATGCGCTCTTTGAGCAAGCGCGAATAAATGTCGTATGCCCTCTCTCCGTATTGACTCTTTTCTATGACGGTAGGGATTAGATTCATGATTTCACAAAGCTTTCTAAAAATTGCAGTGTTTTTTCATGCCGGAGTACGCCTTCAGTATACTCTTTCAGCCGCTCAGGATCAAGGGCCTGCTTTGCCTGCCTCGCACCAAGGCGGGTCTGCTCCGCGCTCCCTGCCCGTCCGGCAGGCGGGGCCAAGTGCTGAAGAATTGCCTGCGCCTCCTGCTCTATTTCCTCTTGGGTGGGGCTGATTCGTTCTCGTTTGGCAACCTCCCGAATCACCAAGAACCGCTTTATCCTTTGCTCTGCTTCCTGTGAGAATGAGTCCCGCAGCTCTTGTTCGGTCTTCCCCGCTTTTTGCTTATATTCCTCAAAGGACATGCGCAGCACCTGCCCAATTCCCTGCTTTACCTGGGAAAGCAGCACCTGTTTTTCCCGCTCCACGAGCACATCCGGCACCTCAAGCTTGGATTGCCGGGCAACCTGCTCCACGATCTCCTGGCGCAGGCGATCGCGCTCCTGCAATTCTTTTTCGTGCTGGAGACCCTCCTGAATGCTCGCTCTCAAGCTCGCCAAATCGGAGAAATTGCCCACGTTTTTTGCAAACTCGTTGGTTGCCGCGCTCGCCCCTCTGCTTTTTCTCAGCCATTCCAAAGCTTCGTCCACCTCCTTTTCCTGCACGGAAACGGTCTTTTTTTGCGCGAAAAGCGCGATTTTTTTGTAGTCGGGCAATTCAACATCCGGCAGCACTGCCACTTGCACGCGGAATTCCAATCCGCCAGCTGGCGGACCGAATGCAAGCTTTGTTACCCGCACTTCCGGTTCCCCGATTGCGTCAAGACGTTCCTGCTCCACAATGCGCAGGTAGGCCTCGGAAATAGCAAGCCGCGCGGCCTCGCTAAGCACTGCGGCTTCTCCCAGATGCTTTTCTGCGACTTCGGCAGGAACGTGCCCCGGGCGAAATCCCTCAAGACGCACATCCTTTGCCAAGGCCGCAACCGCCGCCGATCTTTTGTTCTCAAGGTCTTGGGCGGGAAGCTGCACCTCAAGGGCAATCTGGGATTTTGGGAGTTTCTTTATGGAGTGCTTCATTTCATGCGGATTCATGCCTCCTCGGGCGAACTTTGCGCAAGCACTTCTTCCCCTTCGGGAGCTCGCACGTCAATCTTCCAGCCCGTGAGCTTGGCGGCCAAACGCACATTCTGGCCGTCTCTCCCGATCGCGAGAGAAAGCTGATCTTCTGCAACAATCGCCACTGCCTTGTTTTTCTCTTCAATCTCCACTTGCAGCACTCTTGCGGGCGAAAGAGCGTGCGCAATGTATGCGGCAGGATCCTCTGCCCACTGCACAATGTCTATTTTTTCTCCTCCCAATTCATTAATAACCGCAGAGACCCGCGTGCCCCGCTGCCCCACCATGGAACCGACCGGATCCACTCCTTCTTCCGTGGAAACCACTGCAACCTTACTGCGCGATCCGGCTTCCCTCGTAATTCCCTTGATTTCCACGGCGCCGGTTCCAATTTCCGGAACCTCCAGCTCAAAGAGCTTTGAGATGAACTTTGGATACGCCCGGGAAAGATAAATAAGGGGGCCGCGCGGGGAATCCTCCACCCGCAGAAGGAAAAACCTCAAGCGCTGACCAATGCGGTAGAATTCACCCGGCACCTGCTCTTCTGCGGGAAGCATGCCCAAGGTCTTTCCCAAATCCACAAATACTGCCCGTCCTTCCACGCGCTGAACCACGCCGGAAACCAGCTCTCCTTCTTTTGCTTTAAACTCGCTCAGCACCGACTCGCGCTCCGCTTCCCTGATTTTCTGCAAGATAACTTGTTTTGCCGTTTGCGCCGCTATCCTGCCGTAATCGGTTTTTGTCTCAAGTTTAAGTTTGATCTCGTCGCCCGGCTTTGCGTCCTTTTGTATCTTTTTGGCTTCCCCGACCATGATGTGCCGCTCCTCGTTAAACCGCAGCTTTTTCTCTTCGCCCGCAACCTCCTCCTCTCCGCCCAAGGGCGCGCCAGCTTCCTTCATTGCCTCCAGCTCTTCCTCTGAATAGAGCATGCTCTCGTCCACCACGAGCTTGGTTTGCCAAAACTCAACATTCCCTGTTTTGATATCAAGGGATGCGTGAATGTTCTGTCCTCTCTTCCCAAACTCTTTTTTGTAGGCGGCGGCCAAGGCCTGTTCCACGCTTTCCAAAACCTTTTCCTTGGGTAGTCCTTTTTCGTCCGCGATGCTGTCAAGCAGCAAGCCGAAATTTTTAAAATCAATCATATTTATAAAATAATGCCCGCTCCGCGGACATTTCATTCATATTTGACCCTATCATGCGCCTCTCAAAATGTCAAGTGGTTATCTCCCACAATCGTCCCTTGCCGATTGTTTCCGCTTTTCGGGTCTGCAGATTGATGAAGACGGCCGTATGCTCGTCTATGCCCCAAAGCTTTTCGCCCTCGGGAAGCATTTGGATCAGCTTTTCAAATCGTTCTTTGCCCATCCATGCACGGGAGGTATCATGTTTCTCTCCGCCCTCATTGTTATTGAAATGGGGGATTACCGTAAGTTCCCGAAAAACCTCTGCATAAAAATCCAAGCCGTCTGCCCAGTATACATCAAAACCCGCTTTGTAAATTTCGTACACCGGCAAGCAAAAACGGGAAAACGCCATGGTGGCAGCGGAAGCCAAACCGAGCGAGGCACCTGCTTTCACGCGCTCTCGTATTTTCGCCAACAGCGCAGAACCCCGCAGATTGCGCACCGCATACGTCGGACTGCCCGGTCCCGCGAAAATATAGTCGGCCGCATCGAGCGGCTGCAGAAGTAGTGGGTTGTTAGCCTGTTCTAAGGTATTGGCGTACACGATCTGGACGTGAGGATGGTAGTTTTTAAGATGCTCCTTGAAAAAATCCGCCATTCCCTCGCACACCGCCCTTACATTCGGCTGAAATCCGGCGGGCGTTGAGAAAATAACAACAGAGGGTTCCTCTTTGCCGATTCCCTTGAGCACGCGATCGTGCACTTTCTGCGCGGAGGGTGCAATCTCGCCGGATCCGAAAAGAACCATGTATGGTACTGCCAGCGCTTTTTGCCTGGCTTTTTCCATCGCTTCGGTCTCTTTCCCCGTATCTTTCACTTCATATCCCAACGCCTCAATTCGCCTCCGAATCGCGTCGCCTTCCTCGTAACTTCCGTGCGCGCGCAATTTATCGCGTTCTTCAACGAGTTTTTGAACTTGTCTGGGAATAGCTCCCATACGTGTGGACCGTGGGGGATTCGAACCCCCGACCTCATCAATGCGAATGATGCGCTCTACCAACTGAGCTAACGGCCCGCGGTCACGCGGTTCCTCCCGTCAATTTTGTTCTGTTGTATGTCCGTCGAAATGCTCCTCGCTTGCCATTGCTTCTTCTTTGGTGGTACGGACAATACCATCTTTGTGCTCGGGCGGGGAATAAATCGTGTACAATTTCATTTCAGTATTGCCGGTATTGATAATGTTGTGTTGGGTTCCTTGCGGGATTACCACTGCAAATTCAGCCGCAATGTCGTGCTCAACACCGTCAAACACAGCTTTTCCCGTGCCTTGCTCAACGCGAATGAACTGATCCAGATCGTGTACTTCCATACCAATATCCTCTCCGGGCTTCAAGCTCATCACCACCAATTGACTGCTTCTGCCAGTGTACAGCACTTTTCTGAAATTAGAATTTTCTTTTGTTTCTTTCTCGATATTTACGACGTATCCTTTCATATTTTTTATTATTTGTTTAAGCCCTTAATTCGTCGGGGATGTGGGAGTTGAACCCACCATCTCATGGACCCGAACCATGCGTGTTGCCGCTACACTAATCCCCGCCTCAAATCTTTATTTCACAAGATACTTCCGTTTGATCTCCTGATCAATACGCTCTTGCGCATTTTGGGCAGATTGCTTTGCCTTTCTGGCAATATCCTGCAGTTCTTGCTCTGAAAGCTGTCCAAGCTCGCGGACTCGTTTTTGCAAATACTCTTTTGAATTTCGGGTTGGATCCTCCAATACCCCTTCGAGTAGTATTGCCAGAGCAGCTCCCACTTTGGGACCCGGCTCAATGCCGAGAGTTTTCATAATATCATCTCCGTTGATTTTCAGCATCCTCGGACTTACCGGATCCTGCCTCACCTTTTCTACCATTGCTTTTAAATAACGCAAGCGGTAGGGCTGGGCTTTGGGAACTCCTGAACCTATGCGATCTGCCTCGCGCAATTCAAAAAGGTTATCAATATTTTCGGCTCCAACGCGAGCCAACAGCCGCCGCACCCCTTTGAGAGTTACAGTTTCGGGATCGTATACGAACATGTGTTCTCGAATCATGAGCACGATTTTCTCAACGCTTTCTTTGGGGAAATGCAAACGTTCCAAAATCTTGCGCGCCGTTCTCGCGCCCACTACCTGGTGGCCGTAAAATGTGGCATCGGGTCCTTCGCCTCTTTTGGTTTTTGGTTTGCCGACATCATGCAAAAGGGAAGCCAAACGCACCTCAAACGAATAATTCTTTTGAGTCGCGTATTCAAGAGATTTTACGTTATGCTCCCATACCGTATATTTATGGTGCTTATTTTGGGTCACTCCGTAGCCCTCTGCGAGCTCTGGCATAATATAGGTAAGCAATCTGACCTCGTAAAGAAGCTCCATGCCCCCTGCCGCCCGTTCTGACCGGATGATTTTAATGAGCTCATCTCGGATGCGCTCTTGTGAAATTTCTTTTATAAGCGCTGCGTTTTTTATGATTGCTTCCCTCGTGATTTTTTCTATCCCAAAGCCCAGTTGCGCGCTCAACCTGACCGCACGCATCATTCTCAAAGCATCCTCATTGAAGCGTTCGTTGGGATCGCGAACCGCGCGGATAATTTTTGCTTTCAAGTCCTTCTGCCCTTCGTAGGGATCCAGAAGTTCTTGGGTCCTATCTTTTACGCGTAACGCAATGACATTTATGGTGAAATCTCGGCGCGAGAGGTCCTCTTCAATTGTCTTTGCGTATTCTACACGGCCAGGACGCCTTCTGTCGCCATACTCAAAATCCGATCTATAGGTTGTAATTTCAATTTCTTTGAGCGAAGGGTCGACGCTTTCCGTGGCGACAGTTACGGTGAAAAATTTGTTTTCGTAAAAGTTCTTCGGAAAAATCCTTTGGATTTCTTCCGGCTTTGCATTGGTTGCCACGTCCCAGTCGCCGGGCTTTTTCCCGACAAGCAAATCTCTCACGCATCCGCCCACCACGTACGCTTCAAATCCCGCCTTCTCAAGCTCAAAAATCACCTCCTGCACTTCTCTGGGGATTTTTTTCATACCCTTAATCTATCTGAAATCGTTGAATTTTTCAATTTTTGTGGTAGAATTAGAGGGCGCGTCCCCGTAGCTTAACGGATAGAGTACTGGGCTTCGGACCCAGTGATGGGGGTTCAAATCCTCCCGGGGACACGCCCTGCTAGCTCAATTGGTAGAGCAGAGGACTCTTAATCCTTTGGTTCCGCGTTCGAGTCGCGGGCGGGGCACTTTGTTTTCCTCCTCTCTTTGGCATATAATAGGGTAATGTCTAAATTGTTTGCGCTCGGATTTCTCGGGATTGTGGCCTTCGGCGCTGTAAGCTTGTTTGCCGCGCCGGAGATTGCGCAGGCCCAAGCAGGATTAATACCCTGCGGCACCGGAAGCCCGACAGCCCCTGGCTATGTGCCCTGCCAACTTTGCCACGTCTTTGTGCTCGGCAACAACATTGTCAAATTTCTCCTTGTACCAAGCGCTCTCAACCCCATCCCCATTGTTCTCGTGATCGCAACCTTTCTGTTTGCGTGGGGCGGTTTTGTGTGGGTTACGGCGATGGGAAATCCCTCGCGAGTTCAGCAGGGACAGCAAATACTCCTTGCCACGGTCATAGGCCTGCTCATTGTGTATGGCGCATGGCTGTTTATCAGTTTAGCTCTTGATGTTTTCGGAGTAGCAACTTTCACCGGCACTGGCAATTGGTGGGAAATCGACTGCTCCTCGCCCATCGTTGGCGGACCTCCTCCACCTCCACCGCCACCCATACCCGGATGCTGGGCCTTGGGAGCCCCCTGTGTGATGGCCCCACCGGGATGCTGTGCTCCCAATGTTTGCGATGTAGGCGGAACAAATACCTGTATTGCCCCTCCTCCCGCAGGAAAGCAAGTGTTCGTTACCTCAACTCCATTTCAAGGAAATCTCGGAGGGCCTATTGGGGCTGACGCCATTTGTCAGGGCCTGGCGGATGCCGCGGGGATAGGGGGACTTAGAGCTTGGAATGCATGGGTTTCCAAAATTGGTCCTCCGCCAGACCACGCAAAAGACCGCATCGCAGATCATCCGTATTTCCGCCTTGACAATACGCCGGTTGCGAATGGCGTAGCCGATCTTCAAAGCGGTACGATTCTTGCTCCTATCAACCAGGACGAATTTAGGAATACGGTAATCGGAGGGCTCGGGAATCCAAACTCACAGGTATGGACAGGCACTGAAGACAATGGGAATGTTTCGGGCAATGAATGTAGTGGTTGGATGGACAGTGGAGGACCTCCGTTCGGAAGCAGAGGAACGATCGGAAACGCTACGCAAATAGACAGTAATTGGACCGACGAAACCTCCAGCCCTTGGTGCAACAGTCAATATCGCTTGTATTGTTTTGAGCAGTAGGCCAAGAGGGTTGCGTTTTTCCTGCTTTTGGGGTATGCTTCAAATATGCTTACCTTAAAGGAGAAAGAAAAGGTTATGGAAGGAGTGAAAACACACAAAGACGACACCGGGTCGCCTGAGGTCCAGGTCGCCCTTCTTTCCAGAGAAATTGAGAAGCTTCTCCTCCATCTCAAAAAGCACGCGAAGGACTTCCATTCCAAGCGCGGCCTGCTACGCATGGTGGCAAAGCGCCGCATTCTTTTGAGCTATCTTAAGCGTGAAAACGAAAAACGATATCTAAGTTTGCTCAGGAAGCTCGGCCTCAAGAGCAAAGTATAATTCTCTGTATGAGTCCGAAGCACAAAGATCAAAGGGTTACCGTACTCATTGACGTTCAAAATCTGTATTATTCCGCAAAGAATCTTCACGGTTCCCGCGTGAATTTTCGGGAGATCGTGAAAACAGCGGTTGCCAACCGAAAACTTATTCGCGCGTTCGCTTACGTGGTGCGCACGAAAACGGGCGAAGAAAGGCCGTTTTTTGACGCGCTCGCCAATCTCGGAATTGAAACGCGGGTAAAAGACCTGCAGGAATATTACGGCGGATTAAAAAAGGCAGATTGGGACGTAGGCATTGCGGTGGACGCCATAAAGACCTCTGGCTCCGTTGACGCAATCGTACTCGTGTCGGGAGACGGGGATTATGTGCCGCTCGTGGACTACCTGAAAAATCAGGGGAAGCGAGTGGAGATAATGGCGTTCGGAAAATCCACCTCCTCGCGTTTGCGGGAAGTGGCAGACGAGTTTATTGACCTTGATGAGGAAGGCGGGAAATACCTTCTCAAAAAATCCAGATGGCCTCTCAAGATTTCGAGATGACGAATTTTACCTGCCAGCTTGGCGAAAAAAGCTTCCATATAGAGCTTCCCAACTGGGCCGAACAAGCAAACGGAAACGTCCTCGTAAAATCGGGGGAGACGGTTACGCTTGTTACCGCGGTCATGGGAAACGAACTCCCCAATCAGGGGTTTTTTCCGCTTACCGTGGATTATGAGGAGCGGTTTTACGCCGCGGGAAAAATTTTGGGATCGCGATTTATGCGCAGGGAGGGAAGGCCTTCGGACGAAGCCATTATCACCGCGCGGCTCATAGACCGCGCCATCAGACCCCTCTTCCCCAAAAATTTCCTCCGCGAAGTGCAGGTTATCTGCACGTGCCTCTCGTGGGACGCGCAAAACGACCCCGACCTTTCCGGATTGCTCGGCGCGTCCTTAGCGCTTTCGCTGTCCAACATTCCGTGGAAGGGGCCAATCGCGGCGGTCAGGATAGGAAGAGTGCAGGGGAATTTTGTGCTCAACCCCGCGTACCAAGAGCGCGCAGAAAGCGATCTGGATTTCGTGCTGGCGGGCCAGCAGCTCGCTTCGCCGCGAGGCGAGCAAGACGGCGAGCTGGTGTTCAACATGATAGAAGCCGAAGGCGACGAAATTCCGGAAGAAACGTATGAACAGGCCCTTGCTTTTGCCGAGCCCTTTCTTATTCAGCTCTTGGAATTCCAGAAACAAATTATCGCCCGCGGCGGCGTGCAAAAGATACTTCATAAAGAGAGAGATTCTTCGTTTGAGGATTTTGAAAAAGAATTCCGGGCGTGGCTGGATCCCAAACTTGAACAAGCCCTGTTTCAGGGAGAGAAACAGAAGCGGATGGCGTCTTTGGACGAGGTGAAAAAAGAATACACCGCCCTCGTGACAGAAAAATACAGCGACCTGCCTGCGCAGGCAGGCGCACAAATTCAAAAATATGCGGAACTTTTCTTTGAAGAAGAAATTGACCGCATTGTGCACAAAGGGATTTTGGAGCGAGATCAGCGCGTAGACGACCGGAAGCCCGACGAGATTCGACCCCTCGCAGCCAATGCCGGCTTTCTCCCCAGAACGCATGGATCTGGCCTGTTTGAGCGCGGCCAAACCCGCACCCTTTCCATTTTGACGCTGGGGGCACCCGGCGACCAACGACTTTTGGAGGGCATGGAGTTTATCGGGAAAAAGCGCTTTATGCATCACTATAACTTTCCTCCGTACGCGCCCGGAGAGGTAAAACCCATGCGCGGCCCCGGACGCAGGGAAATCGGACACGGAATACTGGCGGAAAAATCGCTCTTCCCCGTCATCCCGGCCCCGGAAGAATTTCCTTACACCATACGCATCGTAACCGAAGTGGTTTCTTCAAACGGCTCCACATCCATGGCCGCAGTATGCTCATCTACCTTGGCGCTGCTGGATGCGGGCGTTCCCATTAAGCGGCCGGTTGCCGGCATTTCCATGGGGCTTATGAAGGGCGAAGGGGACGCATACAAACTCTTAACCGACATTCAAGGGCCAGAAGACAAGCACGGCGATATGGACTTTAAGGTTGCAGGCACCAAGCAGGGAATCTGCGCCATTCAGCTTGATGTAAAGGTAACGGGGATTACCAAGCAAATGTTTAAAGAAACGCTGGCGGCGGCAAGGAAGGCGCGCTGGCGCATTATTGACGAAGTGATCGCAAAAGTGTTGCCGGAGCCCCGCGCCGAACTTTCTCCCTGGGCGCCCAAAATCGCCACCTTTAATATCAACCCAGAAAAAATCGGCCTGCTTATTGGCTCCGGAGGCAAAACCATCAATCGCATTTCAGAGGAATACGGCGTGGAAATTGATATTGAAGAAACTGGGCAGGTATTCATAACCAGCCAAGACAAAGAACAACTCGCCAAAGCGGTGGAGTTCGTGCAAAACCTCACGCACGAAGTGCAGGTGGGGGACATCTTTGTGGGAAAAGTGAAGCGCATTCTGGAGTTTGGCGCATTTGTGGAGATACCGGGAGGCCAGGAAGGTCTCGTGCACATTTCCCAGCTTGCCCCCCATCGCGTGAACAAGGTGCAAGACGTGGTGAAACTCGGGCAAACCGTTTCGGTAAAAGTTATTGAAATTGACGAGCTCGGACGAGTCAACTTATCGATGAAGGAAACACGCGAACACCAGCAAGGGTAAGAGACCCCGTACGCGAACAAGTTCTGCACTGGGCTGTACTCCGCTTGAGTTTTCCACAGATGAACGGCATTGACGGGCTGGTAAATATTTTTGAGAAATGAGAAAATAGGGAAATGGACGAGCCTCGCAAACAACCTCCTCCTCCGAATATTCCCTCTGAACCCACGACGAAAGCGGACGAATCATCTTTGCAGCGACCTGAGCCGCCAAGTCAGAATATTCCTCAACCCGTCCCTCCTCCGCCAGCTGGCGGACCGCCTCCGCAAATTCGCAAGGAGGCGCAGCCGTTTGGACCCGAGCAAAAACGCACGTTTCTCAATCGCGGAGAAGTGCGCGGCATGCAAAAAGATATGGCGCAAGTCAGGGAAGGGGAGGCAAAAAAAGAGCGAGAGCGCATTGTCTCGCTCAAGACGCAGCAAGAAGCGCAAAGAGAACACGAGGCGATAGAAAAAATCCGCGCTTCGGCGATTGCCACAAAACGACAGGAGGAAACGCAAAGAAAACAGGAGCTCGAGCACATCCGCAATTCTATTCTGCCTCCGGGCGAAGAGCAAAGAGTGCGCAATCTCCCCACCCCTCCCTCTCCCGGGAAAAAATTCTTTGTGCGCCTGCTCATCCTCATCTTCTTTGGGTTTATCGCCCTAAACCTCGTGCTGTTTGCCGCATGGGTTTTCTTTTTCCGCGACCAGGCGGCTCCCTTCCAGTTATCCGAAATTCCTTTCATCTCCCAATTCTTTTCCCAAAGGGAAATTCCAACCCCCCCTGCACCGCCTGAGCCCCTCCCCCCTCCGCCGCCAGAGGAACCCGAATCTCCTCCGCCGGCCGGCGGACCGCCCTCTGCGATAACGATAGAAGACGCACTGCGCCCCGCGCACACAGCGACTCTCCAGTTTGACGAAAGCGGAGATCTCGCTACTCTTCTTGAGCAATTCCTGCAGGCAGAACAACGACCCGCATTCACCAAAATTCTTTTCCGCCAAAAGGAAAGCAACGAATTTATTGAAAGCGCCTCTGCGTTCTTCAATCTATTTGGCGTCACGCCGCCAGAAAACCTCGCCCCTCACTTTTCTCAAGATACCTTCTTTTTCCTTTATTCCTACGAGCGAGGGAACCGCTTTGGCATGATTATGAAAACCCCCTCGCCCCAAGAAGCCCGTGCGGCGCTTGAGCAGTGGGAAAGCCAGGTGGAACAAGATTTGACGCCTGTGATGTCGTTTTGGGATCAAAAAGGATCGGCGTACACGACCGCATGGCGCTCAAGAGATCGCCACGGAGTAGAGATCCGTTTTCAGACCTTCTCCCTCTCCGACTACGGCATCGTGTACGCTCTTGTAGACAATTACGTTATCTTTGCTTCTTCGTTTGAGGCGACAGCGGATGCCATCGAGGCTCTCCTTTCTGCTCTGGAGAGCAGCGATGCAAACACCTTCAAGCCCCCTCCTCCTCTCTCCCTTCAGCAAGCGTTGGGGCAGGTCTTAATGATAGGATTCCCAGACGCAACCCTCACTCAAGAACTCAAAGATACCATAAAACGTCTCCAGCCAGGGGGCGTTCTCCTTTTGTCAAGAAACATTCAGGATCCAGAGCAATTGCGTCAGCTGACCGCAGACCTCCAACACCTCTCCCTTGAGTATTCCTCTCTTCCTTTGTTCATCGCGGTTGACCAGGAGGGCGGGGCCATTTCCCGCATTGACTTTGGCAAAGAAAAAACTGCCCAGGCAACGATTCAAGACGCGGAACACGCCTACCAAGTAGGCCGTCTGCGCGCGGAAGAATTGAGGTCTCTCGGAGTGAACCTGAACCTTTCGCCCGTATTAGACAGCACGGAACCCCAAGATTTTCTTTTTGGGCGTACGTTCCAAGCAGGATCACTCCAGACAGCCCAGCTTGCAAAGGCCTTTCTCCAAGGCCAAAAAGAATACGGCATCCTCTCCACGGCAAAACATTTCCCGGGATACGGAGGCATTGCATTCAATCCTGAGCGCACGCTTGCTGCCGTGCAGGACTTTCCCGATATTTCCCCGTTTGTCTTCACTCTGTCTGCTGAGCCGGAATTCCTCCTGCTCTCCAACGTCATCTATGCGAGCTTGGATCCTACCCGCCCTTTCTCCTTTTCTCCCAAAGGAATATCGCTCGTCAGAACCGATCTCAACTTCCAGGGGATTATTCTCACTGACGACTTAACGCAACCCTCGCTCCTCAACAATTACGACTTACAGACGCTCGCCGCGTCTCCCCTGATGGCCGGAGCGAATATGCTTATGTTCTCAAGCGAAGAGTACGCAACGAAAGCGCATGAGGCCTTGACTCAACTTGCCTCTCAGGATTCTTCTTTGAGAAAAAACGTGGAGGAGTCGGCGGCAAGAATTTTGCAGCTCAAAAAGGAGTTTTTCTTTGTCGGGGAGTTTCCGGCGTCGCCTGAACACCTTTCACAAAAATAATTTAATTTCTAAATGCATGGAGCCAAAACTTCTCCAAGAACTACAAAATAAACTCCAAGAGAAAAAGAGTCGGCTTGAAGCGCAGCTCAGTTCCTTTGCAACAAAGGATCCAAACCTTAAAGACGACTGGGACACCAAATATCCCCGCGTGCCCGGAAGCAACCTTGAAGAGGCCGCAGACGAAGTGGAAGAATATTCCACAAAACTTCATCTGGAATTCAATTTGGAAACGCAGTTAAAAGACGTAAACGCCGCGTTAGAGAAAATCGCAAAGGACACATACGGACTCTGCGAACAATGCGGAAATCCCATTGCTCCAGAGCGCCTTCAGGCCTCTCCGGAAGCCCGCCTCTGCGGAAATTGCAATAAATAAACTTAGCCGGCGAAGGGATTCTTCGCCCCCCGAACCTCAAAATGGAGATGGCAGCCAGCGGGGCCTGCGGGAATGGTGTATCCTGAATACCCAACGTATCCAACGGTCTGCCCCACTCCCACCGATTCTCCGGGAGTTACAGCTTGACCCGAAAGATGGCCGTAAAATGTAACCACGCTGTTTGGATGGAGGATGCGCACGTAGTTTCCGGCGGCACTGTCATATCCCACCCGTTGCACAATTCCCCCTGCCGCCGCATATACCGGGCCTCCGCAGGTCCCGTTCCCAAGGTCAATCGCGTTAAACGGATGCAAGCCCTGCGTAATGCGGTAAGAGTTCGGCACCGGCTTGATAAATGCAGTGCCGGGCAATGTTACGAGCCGGCCGGCGGGAAGCTGGGCGGGTTTGGTTCCGTCGGGGATAATCAACAGGTCTCCCACGAAAATCTGATCTGCGTCTGTAATATCGTTAAAGTACAAAATCTCTTCTATGTCCGCTTTATACCAAAGAGCGATCTCGCTTGGAGTATCGCCCGGCCGCACCAGGTGCAGAGCCCCTGAAACGGGCAAAATGACGATCTGCTTTCCCACAGGAAGCTGGGAGGATGCGGCCAAATCGTTCGCCCAGAGAATTGTGTTTGCTGAAACGCCAAAGCGTTCCGCCAAAGAGTCAATCGTATCTCCTTCTTCCACCACATACTGAATGATTTCCCGCCTGTTCTTCAGGTCGGCGAAATCTCCGATAAGAGATCCGAGAACCTTCGCGCTGATGGTCTGAGGCGGAGTAATCGCCTTCACGCTTGTTTTGCCAAGCAAGATAAGCTCGGGGGGTTCAAACGCCGAGACCGCGCCCGACCTGGCCTGGTAAGAAAACAGTCCGCCTCCTCCTTGAGACAATCCTCCTGTAGAGGAGACCTGCCCCAAAAGCAGCATATCCACCTGCGAGCTGGAAGGGCTGGTTATTGCGTTTAAGCCTAAGGCGACTCCAGCCAACAAAAAAATAGCTCCCAGAGCTACGTAGAAAAGGGGGATTCGCGCTCTACGATTACTCGACGATTCCTCGTTTTTCCTCATAGGCCTAATTTGTCTATGATACCTCTACCCCCTTTTTGGGTCAATACTTTTATCCACAAGGCAAAACTGGTACATTGTGAGTATGCGCTTGGCTTCTCCCCGTGTTGTCAAAGAAATCCTTGCCAAACAAAGCATCAAACCCAGCCGCGGCCTTGGGCAGAATTTTTTAATTGACGGCAATGTCGTGAAAAAGCTGGCTGACACAGCCAACATAGACCCCAACGACACTGTGTTGGAAATCGGCCCGGGCATTGGCACCCTCACTCAAGAACTTGCTCCCCGCGCCAAAAAAGTAATCGCCGTGGAAAAAGACCGAAAAATGGTTGAAATACTCAAAGAAACCCTCGCGGGGCTCCAAAACATAGAAATTGTATGCACAGATGTCTTAAAACTCGATACCCAGCCCAAGGATTGCTCCAGAGGCGCATCCGCCTTGGGCGGAGGTCCGCCTCGGGCGGAAAACTACAAAGTAGTGGCAAACTTGCCCTACTATATTACAGCTCCTGTCATACGGAAATTTTTGGAGGGGGAACACAAACCTGCCTGCGCAGGCAGGCCAGAATCTTTGACGCTTATTGTGCAGAAAGAGGTTGCCCAACGAATCTGCGCAAAACCTCCGGATATGAACATCCTTGCCGTATCCGTGCAAATATACGCAGTGCCGAAAATTATCGCATATATAAAGAAAACGTCGTTCTGGCCTCAGCCAAAAGTTGACGCCGCCATACTGCAAATCACACCTCTTGCACACCCTTATCCCATACATTTCCCCAAATTCTTCACAATCGTGAAAGCCGGGTTTAAACAGCCGAGAAAGCAGCTTATGAATAACTTGTCTGTGGGGTTTGGTTTTTCGCGGCAAAAAACAGAACAATGGCTTTACAAAAACAATATCCACTCCACTCGCCGCGCCGAAACCCTATCCTTGCAGGATTGGATAAACCTTGCAAATACCTTATAATAAAGAAATGCGGCTCCCCACCCTTGGCATCGTCACCGCCGTTTTGATTATCGCGCTTGTTGCCAGCATCTGGTTTTGGATTGCAATGTTTGGCCGGCAAACTCCTTCCGGTACAGGAGAACCGCTCACTAACTGCGCTGCCTTCGGAGAAGCTCGCGAGAGCTGCGAAAAAAGCATTGCGGTCGCGACAACGACCTTTTCTGGCACCGTTCTTGAAAGCAAACCCCTTTCTCACGAAGAAGCAAAACAGAAATACGGCGTACTGCTCAACAAATGGAACACAACGGTATGGGAAATTAAAATTGAGCTCTCGCCCTCAATTCCTTTCTCCAAGCCACAAGCCCAAAGAGAAGAATCTCCTATCAACGTTCGGCGAATTGTTGTTCTCACGGATCCCTCAGCCAAAATTGCGTTTCCAGTGAAATATGAAGTGGACACTCCATGAGAAAGTATAGATATTATCACAAGGCCTTCTCCCTGGGACTTTCCTTTATATTCTTTTTGGGTTTATTGTTTCTTTTTGCGACGATCCTCCCGGACACTGCAAAAGCCGATTGGTCTTGTTTCGGCCAGGCATATCCAGTTAATAACTGCCCCTTCCCCCCGTCTGGATTCACTGGCGCCTGCAAGGGCTCCGATGTCGCGGGAGTATGCGAAAACATGGGCGGGAGTTCCATAGGGTGGTCTGTTTGTGTTGAATGTCTTTTTGGTTGCGTACTCGATGCTTGGCTGCTGCCCCAATGCTTTATACCTCCGCCACCCCTGCCAACTGTTTCTATCTCTGCAGCCCCTTCGTCAATCATAGCAGGACAAAGTTCGACGCTCTCGTGGAACACCACAAACGCTGTATCTTGTTGGGCATGGGGAGATTGGGGTGGAGTAAAACCCACTTCTGGCGCTCAGGCCGTAAGCCCTGGTACAACATCCACGTATGGAATTACCTGTCTAAATGCCATCGGTAATCAAGCTTTTGACACCACTACTATTACCGTTACTCCTCTGTGCGCAGCCCCCAATTCCTGCGTTGCGAATGCGGCTGTTTGTGCTGCTACGGGCGGAAGCGTCGACGCCGGCTATGCGTGCCTCCCGGCAGGAGTATGCTGCTCTCCGGCGCCGTGCGTGCCAACAACGGTTTGCGCGGGAGGACACCTGAGGGATTCTTGCACAGGAGCTATCACTACTGACTGCGGAGGAAGAGGGTGCACATCCGTTCCCCTTCAGTGTAATCCCATACAGTACACACTCATCGTTTCAAGGGCAGGCGGCGGGGCCGGCACGGTAACGAGCGCTCCGGCTGGCATCAACTGCGGAGGCGCTTGTTCTGCCTTCTATAACGACGGTACCACCATAACCCTGACGGCAGCGCCCGCAGGAGCTGATTCGTTTCAAAGCTGGTCTGTAAACTGCACTCCGCTCGCTGATCCCCGCCAATGCCAGATTACTCTCACTTCTAACCAAACCGTAACGGCTACGTTTAATCAGGCGCCGCAGGTGGACGCTGGGGCGGACCAGAGCGTTCCTCTTACCTGCCCCCCGACCGGATGTTCCGTGAATGCCACGCTTTCGGGCATCGTGACAGACGACGGAATTCCAGGACCCTACACCGTAGAGTGGCGCCTTGTTGCGGGAGATGCCACAAAGGTGACAATAGCTGCGCCGGATTTAGAAACCACAACTGTAACCATTACCGGAAGCGGATATTACCGCTTTGAACTTACGGCAAACGACGGCTCTGCCACCGGTTCAGACAGGGTTGATGTAAGAGTGCTCAACGACCCACCTCAGGTAAACATAGCCGGGCCCGCTGTGGTGGAAGTTAAGTTCGGATTTCTCCCCATTATGCTTCAGGGAATCGCAAACGATGACGGGCGCCCCGCCCCTCCGGGAAATCTTGAGGTGCGGTGGAGCGGATTGGGACCTGGCATCGCAACCTTCAGCAATCCGGAAGAAAGAAATACCGAACTGCGCTTTTCTCAAGCCGGCGTCTATATTATCACGTTCGGTGCTGAAGACGGCGAGCTTCCAAGGGAAGCAAACGTGGAGGTCAGGTACGGCGCGCCCGAGCGCTACGGCTTAATTCCCTGCGGGGTGATTATTGACAATCCTGCCACTCCTTGGAACGAAACCGAGGGTTGCCAACTGCGGCACACGCTTTTGCTCTTGCGGAATGTCATTGATTTTACCCTTTGGCGGCTCATCCCGCTCGTCATTGCCGTGCTCGTGGTTGCCACCGGAGCCATTTTCTTCTTCCAGTTCGGAGGACCCGAAGTTATGGCAAAAGTGCGGCGCATCTGGTCTGCGATATTCAAGGGAGTACTCATCTTGCTGTTCTCGTGGCTCTTCCTTAACTTTCTTCTCGGCATTCTCGGCTTTGACATCTCCATCTTCGGCCAGTGGTACGCGATCACACCTTGACTTTTGTTTTCAAATCAAATCCGCGTTCTCCCTTTCAAATCCTTGACATTTTCGGGGGAATATAGGTATAATTAAAATAGCGCAATCTGCCCATTTTAATCTGGGCAAAAGCAAAAGTACATACTAGGAAGGAGGTGGCCAATGGTCACCATCGGACTACCAAGGAAAAAGGAATTCCGGATCCCGTGGTGGATACTCGGCGTCGCCATCGCGGCCATTGTCGTTGGCGCCGCGCTGGGCGCCGTTCTGCCGACGATGATCTTCGGCGGCAAGACCGCCGCCACCGACGTTCCGGCCGCTCCGGTGGTCAACACTGCCCAGATTGAGCGGCCAGCACCGCCTGCCCCAGTGACGAACAACCTTGGCTTCCAGGGACGCGCGGCACCAAGTGCCGCCTTCCCCCTCAGCGACGAGGAGTACCTCGCGGCCTCGCAACAAGCACTCGCGGACCCAAACACCCAAGGTGTGCAAGACGCTTTCGCAACACTCGGCCTGTTTGGAGATTCCTCGCGTATCGTCGTTTCTCCTCGTCGAGTGGATGAAGTAAGGGGCGCTTTGTACATTACCTATGAGGCGAAAACGCCGGAGGGGGATCTCTTCCGGCGCATGGGGAGAACCCTCGATATTATGGTGGGGTTTGAACCCGCCACGGGTTGGAGGGCATCCGTGCAACCTCGCTCTCAATAGGTCGCCGGTAGGGCGCTCATGCGGGGGAGGAACTTTGAGTTCCTCCCCCGTCTTAATTTTCAGGCACTCTCTTTTAAACTATACTCTATGGGATCAGGGCTCCAAGATATTCATAATTACTTCGTCCCTGGCGCTTTGACCTGTGGCATTAAAACAGGTTACATCAAATATGACCTGATATGGAGGAGGATAACCTACATACGGACCCCTCCTAACTTTCGTATTAAATTCCGGGTCAGTGATTGGCGCTCCATTAAAGACCCCTCCCACCAGTTCGGGCCCTCCAAAGCACTTTGTAGCATTGCTCGTAAACAGATAAACATCGACGTCTGGAACCGCTGGAACTGTCAAGGGACCATCGGAGCGCTCCAGGGGACCAACACGATCAGGATCAACTTTAAGATCGACGACTGGCAGAGGTTCAGGGGGGCCCGCAGAGGCAACACCCACAGGCAGTATAGCGTGCATCGTAGTCCCAAAACCAGGTCTATAGCAATCAAGCATGAAAAATGTCGGCGAAGTAGTAATGGGACCAACCGTCGCGCTCCCTCTAAAATCGGCGGGGTTGAGCGTAACAGTCCATAATCCTCCGGGATCGCTCGTTCCATCGCAGCGATCGAAAGCCGGATCTACGTTCCATGCCAATTCCGCAGAATTCCCGGAGTCCACGGTCGCACTTTTCCCGCCATTTACTGTAAAATCGAGGCCGAAAACTGGGGTTGGCATTCTGAGAGGATCGCACGCCCCCTCTCTAAGTTTCGTACAATCAACCGGCTCAAAAATCGATCCGCTCAACACCGTAAGCTCTGGATTGATTACCTGAACAATAAGAAAAGACGACACTACAAGGAGGAGCCCGATGATGGCATTGCGTATTTTGTCGCGCGCTTCGCCAGCCATGGAAGGAGCGGCCCCCGAAACCAGCCATTGCACCCCGCCCCACACGAGCATTACAAACGCAGACAATGCCGCAATCCCGACGATAAAATAGTATAAGTAAGCAATGATTTCGGCGAGATTTTGGTTTATGTTCAGGTTAAAGGGCCCGAATTTTGGATAGCTTAAATTTAAGCATATATTGTCTTCCGGGACGCACGTACTGCCGCATAGTTTCTCGCCGGACGCGCATGCTTGAGCCAGTGCAAAGACAGGAGCAAGGAGCACAATAAGCAAAGCGCAAGTAAGAAATACCCCAAAGAAACTTCTCATTAGTTTTATTATACCCTCTTGCAAATATTTTGTACACAAGAACAATTTGCTATATAATAGGTGAATGGCGCACCAAAAAGCAAAAATCTTCTGGGGAGCGTTTGCGCTTCTGGTTTTTGTTTCTCTTTTTACGCCCCGCCCGGCCGATGCCTTCGCTTGGATTCCTGTCATCCTAATCGGCGCCGCTCTGTTTACCCCCCTCCGAGGATTCCTTACCGATCCCATTGCACGCGCGCTGTACGAAGCTCTCTTAGCCGTTGTAAACGGCATTATCGCCCTCATTGCCTCAATCCTCCAAGGAATTTTTATTGGGATAGGAGAACTTTTAGTTTCTGCAATAAACTACTTTATTTCAATCCCGGTTTCCCCTGCCAACCCGCTTACGCCCCCTATGATTGTGGCGGCTTTCGACTTTACGCGACTGCTCGTCAATGGCTTCTTCCTGCTTATACTTGTTTTTATCGGACTGGCAACCATTCTCCGCTGGCGGGAATACGAATTTCAGCAGACCCTCCCTCGACTTATCATCATCGTCCTTCTCGTGAACTTTAGCGGCGTGTTTGTCGGACTCGTGGTGGACATTGCGAATCTTGTTACCCACTTTTTCCTAAATGCGGTAGCCGGTGTAGGCGCTTTGTATTCTTCAAATCCGTGGGGAGCGTTCGCCCCCGAAGAAGCAAAGGTTGGGCAGAATATTGCACGTATTCTCTTTTACCTTATCGGCACTCTCATTTATCTTTTCGTGATGCTTATTTTCGGATTTCGCGTTCTCGTACTGTGGGTGCTCACCATTCTCGCGCCCCTTGCTTTTGCCGCCTATATTCTGCCTATAACAAGACGATGGTGGAGCCAATGGCTTGGATCGCTCATCCAATGGTCAATCATTGGCATCCCCATTTCCTTCTTTCTCGTCCTTGCGGGATTTATAATCTCGGCAGACCCCCCCGGTAATCCTTCAGCTTACGGTATTGGCACTGAAATAAGCGGGGCATTCGCCCCCCTTACCGCTCTTCTATTGCTTGCTCTCGGAGTCAGCATTGCTATAAGTTTGGCGCCCGCAAGCGCGCGCGGCATTCTCAATTTTGGCAGGAAAACCGCTGCCATTGCCAGCGGATTCCTTGTAGCGCAGGCAGTTATGAGAGCTGCTGAAAGCAAGAAGGTTCGCGGCGGCTTAGATAAATTAAGCTCTCCCGAAAATCCGAGATGGGGTTACGATAAAACAACGGGCGAGGCGAAGAGCGGCTTTTGGGCTGCCGCCCAAAGAGGACTGGGGGGCACAGTTGGGTTTGGCAGGAGAGCGGCCACAAAGCCTATGCAGCATGTCCTTACCGCGACAGAGAAGGATGCAGAGGAGAAGACAAATCGGGAGGCGATGAAAGCAAACGATATTGAACTTCGTACGGCGATGCTCCAGGCGGGCGCCGGGGCACAGAAACGAGGTGTATGGCGGGCGATATTGCAACGACGCCGGGTACGCCAGTTTTTTGACGCCGATACAATGAGCGGCACGCCGGAAAAGAGAGCATTTGCGAAAGCCAGACTGGAAGATGCTGCTCTCGCAGCGCACGACAACGCACTTGCAGAAGGAGATAGCGACACCGCTGAGGCAACGCAACGGGCGCTCTGGCACAACGACAGGGCAATGAAACATATGGCAACGCTAGAAGACCAACGCACTGCAAGCGCTCAGGATGCGTATCGAGACAGGACGGGCTACACAGATCCCGAAACAAGGACATACATCGCAGGCGTCTCTGAAGCAGAATATGACCGAGGAGTTAGAAGTTTTCGCGAAAAGATTTTCCGCGAAGCAAAAACTCAGGACGACTTCAAGCAATTCCAACGAAGCGCCGTGCTTCGAGATGACTTTATCGATTTGATGCACAGCCAGCATGGCAGCGCCCATCAGGCAGCGGCATTCGTGAATGCATACGGACAAGAGGGCATACAAAGACTTGAGGCCCGCAAGAAGGATGCTGCCCATTATGCCAGATTGGTTCAGAAAGGAGTTGAAACGGACCGGGAGGGAAAGCCCGTTCTCAGAAACTCTGCCGGAGAGATAGACCCCAAAGGAGAAAAGCAACGAATCTGGGGAGATAGAAACTTATCGCTGGCACGTTGGGAAGCTACAACCGGAGGCCAAAACGTGGGTATCTCTGCAAAGGAAGGGGCAGAGCGCGCGGAAGACGTAAGACGACTCCAGCGGATCACGGCCAATTGGGCGGGACACTATAATGAACTCCGAGACGAGTACGAACAGCTGATGGGAGATGAAGAAGGACGCGTAACAAGAGGCATCCTTGGGCTCCAACGCGAAATTGAGGACTTAAGGAGTTATCCTGAAGAGCATCGGACACCATCACAACGCGCTGGGCTTGAAGCATTACGCATAGAATACGGCCGTCGCTTGGGAACCCTGGGAGATAGGATGCGAGTTGACCCTGACCCAGAGGTCCGACGTTTATGGGAAACGACAGAAAGAGACCTTGTACGCCCTCGCGCACAAGAAAGAAGGCGCAGAACCGGCGAAGAAGATGAGGAAGAGAATGGAGAAGAAGATGGGGGGGAAGAAGA
>MHUO01000009.1:0-9215 GCA_001825035.1 Candidatus Wildermuthbacteria bacterium RIFOXYD1_FULL_50_12
GGAATTGGCTGCGTTCGCGCAGTTTGCGCAGGATTTGGATAAAGCCACCAAGGCAAAAATAGATAGAGGTCAGCGCCTGATGGAAATATTGAAGCAGGGTCAGTTTGAACCCATGCCCATGGAAGAGCAAGTATGTGCGCTGTTCGCGGGCATTGAGGGGTATTTGGACGCGGTCCCCCTTGGGCAGATTCGGGACTTTGAGAAGAAACTGCTTCACTACTTGCAAGATCATCACGCAGCTATCTTGAAGACCATCCGCGAGACAAAGGACTTTGACGATAAGACAAAAGAATCTTTGAAAAAGGCACTCGAAAGCTTCAAGTTTTAAGTATGGCGTCGACACGACAGCTGAAAACGAAAATAGGGGCAGTGCGGAATATTCGTCAGATCACGAGGGCAATGCAAATGGTGGCAGCCACAAAAATGCGAAAGGCGCAGGAGGTGGCGTTGCGGGCAAGGCCATATGCGAGAAAATCGCTTGCCTTGTTGTTGCACTTACTTAAGTACGCGGAGAAAGAAGAAACACAACGTATCTTTGGATTGAATCAAGCAAACGCCAAGATTGCCCTCATCGTTATCACGTCAGACAAGGGTTTGGCAGGGAGTTTTAACAGCGCCGTCCTGCGCGCCGCGGCACGGTTTGTGGAGGAGCGCGGTGATGCGGATATTGTGGCGGTGGGGCGAAGGGGGCGCGACTTTTTTCGGAACCGCGGCCTGCCTGCCGGCAGGCATGGCGCGCACATCGCGGCAGAGTTTTTCCAATTTTCAGACATTGTGAGTTTTGGAGATGTAAAACCGCTTGCAGATTGGGTTTTGCAGACCTACGAACAACAGGAATACGGCACTATTGCCGTGTGCTCCACTCAGTTTGTGTCTGCTTTGGTGCAGAGACCGGCCGTACGACAGATCTTTCCCTTGGAAATTGAACAGCTCCGCCAAGCCGTAGAGGATATCGTGCCCAAAACCGGGAAATATTCAGAACTTGCGCTGCAGGAGGAGGAAATCGTGCGAGACCTAAATTACGTACTGGAACCTTCCCGAGAGCAGATTTTGCAGACGGTCGTTCGCAACCTGATACGCGTGCATATTGCGCATTTGGTGTTTGAGTCAAATGCGTCGGAGCATTCGGCTCGCATGATGGCAATGAAAAACGCCACGGAAAATGCAGACCGCCTTCAAGAAGAACTGACGCTCGCTCTAAACAAGGCGCGGCAGACAGCCATTACGCAGGAATTAACCGAAATTTCAACCGCTAAAGAAGCTTTAACTGCAGAATAACATGCAAAAAGGGAATGTCGTACAAATTATGGGGCCGGTGGTGGACGTGGAGTTTGGAGACGAAAAAGGCCTGTCTGCGCAGGCAGGGTTGCCGGCTTTGCAGACGGCACTGAAAATAAAACGAGAAGGCAAAAAAGATCTCGTGCTCGAAGTCGCGCAACACTTGGGGGGTAATCGCGTGCGCACGCTTGCGATGGACTCGACAGACGGTTTGCAGAGAAAAGAAGAGGTGGAAAGCACCGGAGCCCCCATTTCTGTACCCATCGGAGAGCAGGTGCTTGGCCGCGTATTTGACGTGCTCGGCAATCCCATTGATGGGAAGGGCGAGGTAAAAGGCGAGCGTTCATCCATATACCAACCAGCTCCTCCTTTGGAAGAACAGAAAACAGAGCCAGAAGTTTTTGAAACAGGGATTAAGGTTATTGATCTGCTTGCTCCTATTTTGAAAGGAGGAAAGGTTGGTTTGTTTGGAGGAGCCGGGGTAGGGAAAACTGTGCTTTTACAAGAGCTCATTGCTAACACCGCGCGCGAGCATGGAGGATATTCCGTGTTTGCCGGCGTGGGCGAACGTACAAGGGAAGGAAACGATTTGTACCGCGAAATGAAAGAGTCGGGCGTACTTTCCAACACCGCCATGGTATTCGGGCAGATGAACGAGGTGCCAGGCGCGCGTTTTCGCACAGCTTTGGCCGGATTGCGCATGGCAGAGTATTTTCGAGACGAGAAACACAAAGACGTCCTCCTGTTTATTGATAATATCTTTAGATTTGTGCAGGCGGGCTCTGAAGTGTCGGTGCTATTGGGAAGAATGCCGTCTGCCGTGGGATACCAACCGACGTTGGCGACTGATATGGGATTACTGCAAGAACGCATCGCATCCACCAAGAGTGGCTCGGTGACCTCGGTGCAGGCAATTTACGTGCCAGCCGACGATATTACCGATCCTGCTCCCGCCACCACGTTTTCGCATTTGGATTCCACCATTGTGCTTTCGCGCGAGCTGTCCTCATTGGGAATTTACCCTGCCGTGGATCCTTTAGCTTCTCGTTCTTCCGCGCTTGATCCTCGCATTGTGGGGGAAGAGCATTACAAAGTGGCTAGGGAGGTTCAACGCATTCTACAGAGATATCAAGAATTGCAAGATATCATCGCTATTTTGGGCATGGAAGAACTTTCCGACGAGGACAAACTCACCGTGGCTCGCGCGCGACGCATACAGCGTTTCTTGTCTCAACCGTTTTCGGTAGCTGCGCAATTTACCGGCCGCGAGGGAAAGTACGTGCCCTTGCAAGATACGGTGCGCGGATTTAAAGAGATTATTGAGGGGAAACACGATGCCAAGGACGAAGGCGCCTTCTATCTCAAGGGAGGTATTGAAGAAGTATAATGACATTTCCTTTACGCGTATTCGCTATTGATAGGGAGATATTCGTGGGCGATGCGAATTCCTTGACCGTCCCCAGCACGACGGGCCAGATTCAGATTTTGCCCGAGCATACGTCCTTAATTTCCCTTCTCAAAGAAGGAGAAGTTATTATCGAGGCCGCCGACGGCACCGTTTCCAAACTTCCCATTGCCGGCGGAACCGTTGAGGTAACCGACAAGGAAGTCGTCGCTCTCGTGAACTTTTAATATGAGGATAAATATCTATTTAGATTTAGTGCTGGTATGACGGTTAAAGAGTTTATCGCGAGGGGAAAGATAGCTAGCGTTCTTAAAATAGTTTCCACTGGATTCATTATCAGTATTGTGGCACCTTGGTGGCTTACCCAATTGGAGCATCGTTCCGACTTTGAAAGGAGAGCAGATCCCATAACCATAGGTCTTAGTAGCACTATCGGGAGATTTGATCCAAATGCAAAAAGTACCACTATACCCTTTGCCGACTTCCCAAGCGAATTGTATACAAACAATTGGGATGTTATCGATAACGTAAAACCCAAGAATGAAGAAGATTGTAGGACATTGTATTTTACTTTAATAGAACTAAGTGACCGGATAAATGGTGTCAATGACGTGCTTCGGGATCTGTATATTCAAGATGCGATTGTTGAGGGTCAAACTCAACGTGCACAGATTTCTGCGAAAAAAGCGGAACTAGAGCAAGCTAGAACAGATAATCATGCAGGTTTAAAAGATATTTTGAAATATTTAACGGATAGCTGTCTTGAATTCGATAATCCTTATTATGTAGTAAAATTTGGGCCGATTAAATTGTAGTTTCAATGGAAGAAACTGGGTCGCTCTTTGGGCGGTTTTTTGTTTCATGCTTGATTTTTTGGCAATATTCTGTAAAGTGAACTCAGTTTTATGGAACAACAACATTCTTGTGAAGCGGTTGCGGTGCATTGTATCGATTTTCGGTTGCAAAAGGCGATTTCAAAGTTCCTGGGTAAGAGATTTCCTGGAGGATATGACCGCATTGCTGTTGCCGGAGGAGTGAAGGATTTGGTAGCCAATGGTGAAAACAGTTTGGTTTTTAAAAATCTTAAAATTTCCTCTGATTTGCATCAACCCAAAACAATCGTTCTCATCCAACACGGAGATTGCGGAGCGTACGGAGGAAGCGTAGAGTTTGCCGATTTTGCAGCAGAGGAGGCGTTGCAGAAGGAACAGCTTAAAAGCGCAGAACGGTTGTCGAAAGCACAATTTCCTTCTGTCGCGGTAGAGAAATTTCTCATACGCCTTTCCGGAGAATTGATTCCTGTGATATAATCCAGCTATGATATGAGTTGAGAAAGTCGTTTAATAACAAGCTCATCATCGATAATTCTATGGCAAATGTAATCATTTACACTACCCCAACGTGCGTATATTGCAGGGCCGCGAAAGAGTTCTTCCAAGAGAACGGCGTGCAGTACGAGGAAAAAGACGTTGCAAAAGACGAGCAGGCGAGAAACGACATGGTGCAGAAATCCGGTCAGCTCGGAGTGCCGGTTATTGACGTTGGCGGCGAAATCGTGATTGGGTTCGACGAGTCGCGACTCAAGGAACTTCTCAATATAAAATAAGAAAATCCGAGGAACGCCTTGCTCAATTTGTTCGAAAGAGGGAAAATGGGGCTGATGGCCGAGAAACAAGGCAAACAAAATCTCTTGCCCACCATATTTGTCGTCTTGGGGGCGACGGGCGATTTGATGCGACGTAAACTTACGCCGGGCTTGTTCCATTTGTATAAAACGGGGCATCTCCCGTCCCTCTTTCAAGTTATCGGCTTTTCAAAAGATGCGTACACGCAAGAAAGTTTTCGGGAAATGGTTGCAGGCATCGTAAAAGAGAAGGTACGGGGAGCTGACCCTGCTGGTATTGAGCAATTTCGCAGGTTTTTTGTGTATCAGCAAGGATTGTTTGAAGAGAACGAAGGATACCAGAATATGGCTACGTTCCTTGGTCAGAAAGACGGGGAATGGAAAGTATGCGCAAACAAGCTCTTCTATATCGCGGCCTCCCCCCAGTTTTATGAAACAATTTTTCGCAAACTCGCCTCTTCCGGTTTGACTAAACCCTGCAGTCCTGAAGAGGGGTGGACGCGCGTTATAGTGGAAAAGCCCTTCGGCAAGGATTTGCAGACCGCTCAGAAACTGGACGAACTACTGGGGAAACTGTTTCGAGAAGAGCAGATTTACCGGATTGACCACTATTTGGGCAAGGAAACCGTGCAGAATATTTTGGCATTTCGTTTTTCCAATTCGTTTCTTGATCCCGCGTGGAACAGGGATGGCATTGAGCGGATTCACATTCAGCTTTGGGAAAAAGAAGAGATTGGTGACCGAGGAGGATTTTATGACGGAATTGGCGCTTTGCGCGACGTGGGGCAGAGTCATGTCCTTCAGTTGCTTGCTTTATTTTGCATGGGAAATCCGGGGACGTTTGAGGCAGACCAAGTGCGCAAAAAGCGGGCTGCAATATTGCGTTCTCTAAAAATATGGAAAGGGCAAGAAGTGGAGGGGCAGACCCTCCGCGGCCAGTACGAAGGGTATTTACTGGAAAAAGGCGTTGATCAAAACTCAAAAACCGAGACGTATTTTCGCATCCAGACCCGCATTGAAGGAAAGCTGTGGGAGGGAGTGCCTATTATTTTGGAAAGCGGAAAAGCAATGCCCGAGGATCGCGTGGAAGTAACCGTTACATTTCGCCATCCAATCCCTTGCTTGTGTCCTGCAGATAGGCATTATCAAAACGTGCTTCGTTATCGTGTGGAGCCAAAAGAGGGGATTCGTATCTCTTTCTTGGTGAAAAAGCCCGGGCCGGCCATGATTTTGGAGGAGAAAGATTTTATCTTTGACTATAAGGAGGCATTTGGTGAAGAGCAAATTGCGGACGCGTATGAGCGTCTTCTCTTGAGCGTGATTCGGGGAGATCAGACGCTTTTTGTGAGCACCGAGGAAATTATGGCAGAATGGGAATTTGTCGATCCCATTGTACGCGCGTGGCAGAATAATCTGGTGCCACTGCAAAGATATAGGAAGAACACAATGTCACTGCCACTCGGGTGATGAAATTTGCTCGCGCTTAACCCGTCATTCGGACGGGACCCTCGCGACTCGCAAGATTTCATTCCCCTCGCGGCCTCTTGCGAGCGAGTATGAAAAAACAAATCGGCTACATCGGCCTTGGGAAAATGGGGAGCGCCATGGTTGCTCGCCTCAGAAGAAAAGGGTGGCGCGTTGTTTCTTATGACGCGAACGGGACAGGCGCGGCAAAAACCATTGAGCAATTGATGTCTGCATTAGAAGCGCCGCGCGTGATTTGGATAATGGTGCCCGCCGGAAAACCGGTGGACGACGTCATCCAAGAGCTCATCCCTTATTTTTCAAAGGGCGACATTGTGGTAGATGGCGGGAATTCGTTTTTTGAGGATTCCTTTCGTCGAGCAGAAAAGCTCCGGCGGATTGGGGTTTCATTCGTAGATGTAGGGGTTTCAGGCGGTCCGGAAACGGTGCGTAAAGGAAAGCCGGCCTTGATGATTGGAGGGGAAAAGAGTATGTTTGGAAAGTTAAAGCCTCTATTTGCCGATATTACGCGGAGAGTAAGTTTTGAGTATATGGGAGCATCGGGCGCCGGACACTTCGTGAAAATGGTGCATAATGGCATTGAATACGGAATGATGCAGGCCTTGGCAGAGGGGTTCACTCTCCTCAAGCATTCGCCTTTCGCGGTGAATCTCAAAGAGGTGGCGCGCGTGTATAATAACGGAAGCGTGATTGAGTCGCGACTTGTCGATTGGCTGGAAAGGGGATTGAAAAGATACGGTCAAGATTTGGAAGGAGCGTCGGGGTCAGTAGCTCACACGGGAGAAGGCGAGTGGACCGTGAAAACCGCCAAAAAGTTCGGCATGTCCTTGCCGGTTATTGAAGCGTCCTTTGATTTTCGCGTGCGGTCCGCAAAGAAACCCAGCTACACCGGAAAAATTTTGTCTCTGCTTCGGCACATGTTCGGCGGACACAACATTAAATAAGGGCGCGTTGTATGAATCCCGTACGAAATTCCCTCGATCAGAGGGTATTTCTTACGGATAATAGAAGAAGATAACAAGCGAAATTTCGTACGGGATGAAGATTTCAAAAAGCAGGACTCGGGAGGGAGCTATAAGCAAAGCGATAGAGAAGCTCAACGAATGCCTTTTGAGCGCCGGAAGAAAACCGATTCTCCTGATGCTCTCGGGAGGTTCTGCATTAGAGTTGCTGGAGGGAATTGATATGCGTCTTATCGGAAAACGAGTAACCATCACGGTTTTAGACGAAAGATTCAGTAAGGATCCTGCAGTCAACAATTTTTCTCAAGTGTGCGAAACCGGATTTTACAAAAGGGCGGAGCTGAGAGGAATTGATTATATTGATACGAGGGTTCACCATGATATGCGCCTGTATGCACTTGCAAGAAAGTTTGAACGGGATCTGAAGCGATGGCGAAAGAAGCATCCCGTGGGCAGTATTCTTATTACCCAAGGCATTGGAGAGGACGGCCATACGGCAGGGATTATGCCGTATCCTGAAAATCCAAAAAAATTTGAGCGCCTGTTTGAGAAAGGGAACAGATGGATAGTGGCGTATAACGCCAGAAAAGAGAAAAATGAGTATCCGCGGCGAGTTTCCGTGAATCTTCCTTTTTTGAGAGAGCAGGTTGATTGTTCCGTGGTGTACACGACAGGTTCCGCAAAGCGAAGGGCAGTCAGGCAAGTACTTGCCAAGCGAGGAAATCTTGCAAAAATACCTGCCCGCGTTATCCGCGAAATGAAAGAAGCTACGTTGTTTACTGATCTAAAATGAAACCTGGGCGATTGAAGACGAAAATATTCTTGGACAGCGGGGATCCCCAAGAAACAAGGGAGGCACTTCGTCTCCTTAGATTTCTGGATGGACAGACCACCAATCCTTCTTTGATCTCAAGAAATCCAGAAACCGCGGGCAAGAAGTTTACAAAAGCCGAGCTTCTCGAATTTTACAAAGGAGTGGTGCAGGAGATTTCTCGTTTAATCCCTCGGGGATCCGTTTCCATAGAGGTGTACGCAGACAAAGGTACAAGCGCGCAGGATATGCTCAAGCAGGGGAGGGAGATGTTTTCTTGGATTCCCAATGCGCATATCAAATTCCCCACGACCAAAGAGGGGCTGAGAGCGGCGCATCAAGCGATTCAAGGGGGAATACGGGTGAATATGACGCTCGTATTTTCCCAGCAGCAGGCAGCCGCCGTTTATGCTGCCACGAAGGGCGCTAGGCGCGGAGATGTGTTTGTTTCGCCGTTTGTCGGGCGGCTGGACGAGCGGGGTGAAAACGGCATGAGTTTGATTGAGAACATCTTGAAAATGTATAAGACGGGCGACGGCCACGTTGAGGTTTTGACGGCTTCTGTGCGCAGCGTGAATCATCTGCTCGCGGCAATTCATCTCAGATCCAGCATCGTTACTTGCCCCTTGAGAATTTTGAGAGAATGGACGGAAAAGGGACTGGAAACGCCGAGCGATGATTTTGCGTATTGCGCAGAAACACTCAAGCGCATTCCTTATGAGGAGATTGACCTTAGAGGGGATTGGCCCGCGTTTGACATTTCCCACCCGTTAACCGATATTGGACTGGAACAATTTTCCGCAGATTGGAAGAGTTTATATGTATAAAGCCGTACGCGACTACGCGATTATCGGAAATCGCATGACGAAGAAACCTTGAGGGAAATCGTTTCGTAATTTATAATGTGTCTATGCAAAAATATGGTTTGCTCATAGTGGGATCCGGAGCGGCGGGGTTGGCCGCGGCTTTATACGCGGGGAGGTATAAAATACCTGCGCTTGTTATCGCGGGAGAATTCGGCGGGGAAACGAGCACGGCGGGGAAGATTGAAAATTATCCGGGCGTGAAAGCCATAGACGGCTACGAATTGATGAAGATAATGAAAGAGCAGGCGTTGGAATCTGGGGCAGAAATTAAAAACGGAAAAGTCGTGCGGATTGAAAAAGCGGGGGATTTGCCGGCCGACGGCTGGAGGATTGCTATAGAAACCGGAGAAGCATACGAGGCCAGCTGCGTGATACTCGCCATCGGTTCTCGGAGGCGCCACCTCAATCTCCCAAACGAAAAAGAGCTTGCGGGCAAGGGCGTGCACTACTGCTGGACGTGCGATGGTCCCTTGTACGGCGGAAAAACCGTGGCAATGGTGGGCGGAGGCGATTCTTCGGTAAAGGGGGTGAATTTTTTGGCAGAATACGCAAAGAAAATCTATTTAATCGTGCGGGGGTCCGAAGTGCGAGCAGAGCCGGTAAACGCAGAGCGTATGAAACAGCATGGCGGTAAGGTAGAGGTTTTGCTGGAGCACGAGGTTAAGGAGATTGTAGGCGGGAAAGTATTGGAAAAACTGGTTCTTTCAAGCCCGAAACATAAACTTGGAGAAGAGCTGGATGATCTTGTGGTGGATGGAATGTTTATTGAAATTGGGTTTGATCC
>MHUO01000009.1:9250-13139 GCA_001825035.1 Candidatus Wildermuthbacteria bacterium RIFOXYD1_FULL_50_12
CGAACGAACGTGCCCGGCATTTTCGCGGCAGGCGACGCCACCACCCATTTTGGCAGTTTTAAGCAGGACATTACGGCTTCGGCCATGGGAGCGGTGGCTGCCACCGCGGCGTACGAATATCTGGGGAGTTTACAGAGTAATATATAATACTAACGAGAACGTTTTATGGAAAAAAACAAAAACCTGCTTATTCCCGCCGCTATCTTCGGAGCCGGCGTACTCATAGCGATTTCGATATTCGCAACGGGAGGCCTGAATATCCCCCCGCGGGGAGGACTTCCTGCGCAAGTAGGAGGTCAGCTGCCGAGTGAGAACAATGCTCTTCCGTCTGTCGCTCCTCCGGTAACGGCAGATGATCATATCCGAGGCAATCAAACAGCCCCGGTTACCATTATTGAGTATTCCGATTTTCAATGTCCGTTTTGCAGACAGTTTCACCCGACGATGAGGCAAGCGCTCGCAGAATACGGAGATCAAGTACGATGGGTGTACAAACACTTCCCGCTTGACCAGTTGCACCCTCAGGCAAGGCCCGCGGCAGAGGCCTCTGAATGCGTGGCAGAGCAAAAAGGTTCAGAAGGTTTCTGGCAGTTTGCGGATGCGCTATTTGAAAACCAGGAACGCTTGGGAAGCGCGCTCTATCGGGAAGCGGCAGAGCAGAGTGGATTTGATATGACGCAGTTTGACGCGTGCGTGAGCGAGCGTAAGTATCAGGACAAGGTAGAAGCGCAAATGCAAGAAGGAATTCGCTTCGGGGTAACCGGCACGCCGGGGAACTTTGTGAACGATACGCTGGTACCGGGCGCGTTGCCGTATGCGAACCTAAAAACAATCATTGACGCGGAATTAGAAAAATTATGAAAACCGTATTTTTGTGGGGCGGAGTGGGCGTAGCGATCGCTGCGGGAATTTTTCTGGTGCTTTCCCTTGCCGCTCCTTCAAACCAAACTCAATCCACTTCGTCGCTTTCTCTGCCCATTTCAGCTCAACGCGATCATATCAAAGGGAATTCGGAAGCGGCGGTGGTATTGGTGGAATACGGAGATTTTCAATGCCCCGCGTGCGCCGTGTATGCTCCTTTGCTCAGCCAATTGGTCGCGGGATTCGGCAATCAGCTTGCGGTTGCGTATCGCCATCTGCCACTCTCGCAGATTCATGAGAACGCAGAACCGTCTGCACGAGCTTCTGAAGCCGCAGCTCTGCAGGGAAAGTTTTGGGAAATGCACGACCTGTTATTCGAAAAGCAGTCAGAATGGGCAAGACAGTCAAGCGCAGAAGAGACATTCATTGGATACGCCGCCTCGCTGGGTTTGGACGAAGGACGGTTCCGCAGCGACTTGAGATCAGATGAGGTGCGCGATCGCGTGCAGGAAGATTCCATTTCTGCGCTTGCAGATGGGCTCAGCAGTACCCCTTCTTTCTTCTTGGGCGGGGTGCGGATTCCAAACCCCCAAAGTTATGAGCAATTCCGACAGCTCGTGTTAGAGGCGCTCGCAAAACATGGAAGCACCCCAGAATCAGCAGAGTAGGTCGGCGCCCAAGTGGTGGCTTGGGAGTACGCTGGCGCTGAGTTTTGTCGGCTTCCTCGACGCCTCGTACCTCACCGCCAAACACTACCTCAACTTTGAAATTCCTTGCTCCATCCTTAACGGATGCGAGCAAGTGCTTACCAGTCAATACGCAACTTTATTCGGGGTTCCGGTCGCCTTGCTGGGAGCTTTGTATTACCTTGCGGTGTTTCTTCTTGCGGTTGTATATCTGGATCGGGGAAAGGAGATATTTTTGAAGGGAGCCGTTTTTCTGCCTATAGCCGGATTCTTTGCCACTCTTTGGTTTCTGTTCGTTCAGGGCGTCTTACTCAGAGCGCTTTGTTTTTACTGCCTGGCGTCTGCCCTAATCACGACACTTTTATTTTGCCTTTCCCTCTTTTATTTGCGAAGACAACGGATGCATTGATGCAAGAATTGCGCGGTTTGGTATAATAAGAGCCATATGCTTGAGGGAATTGTCTTGGGCGCGATTCAGGGGGTGACTGAATGGCTTCCGATGAGCTCGGAAGGCGTCATCATACTCGTGAAAACGTATTTCTTTGGCGGAAACGAAGGCCTCCTTGAGCTCATCGGCTTTGCGCTGTTTTTGCATCTCGGCACGTTTCTCGCTGCTGCCTGGTATTTGAGAGACGATGTTTTCGCGCTCGTAAAGACGGCGCTCCGCCCGCATCGGATATTACAGGAAGGAGAGATAGAGCGCATGTTTCGATTTCTGGCGATCGCCACCCTTATGAGTTTGCTCATTGGGTACCCTCTGCTCACATGGGCTTTGCCCTTTGCAGAGCAAAGCATTGTGGTTGGCACAAAGGTTATTACCGCGTTTGTCGGCGTTCTTCTTTTGGGGACTGCGTTTGCGCAATGGCAAGCCAAGCGCAAGAAAGAAAGCGGCCGCAAACAGGTAGGAGATTTGGAGCATAAGGACGGTGTGCTTCTCGGTGTTATTCAGGGATTTACGGTTCTTCCCGGGTTTTCTCGCTCAGGGCTGACCATTTCCGCTTTGCTGCTGCGGGGGTATTCAGACAGCACTGCCTTGCGTACAAGTTTCTTGATGAGTTTGCCCGCCGTACTCGGAGGCAATGTGTTTTTTTCTCTGAGGGAGGGAGTTTCCTTGAGTGCCCCGATGGTTTTTGGGCTCTTTTCTTCCTTTTTGTTTGGGATTTTCACCATGCATATATTGTTTCGTATCTCCCATAAAGTGAACTTTGCCTACTTCGTTTTCTTTTTCGGGATCCTCACCCTTGCCTCAGTATTTTTATAGGATGTGAATAACATGGGGAAAAGGTTGTTGATAATTCGCGGCATTCGGCGATTTTTTAACTCTTGACAAAGAATCTATTTCAAAAGTATAGTAAAAATAGATAGGAACCTTAGAATCAAAAGTTTTTTTTCAAGAAACAAGAGGGGCGTTGTAAAGGTCGAATAGCAAAAATAACGCCATAAACTTACTATGGCAAGAGATTCTCCTTAAGAGGGAAGCCCGAGGGCTCAGCTTCGAGGGGAATCTGATCATCCCCTCTCAAAAAAATGCCCCGAGGGAATGTTGCTGGCCCTCGGGCACCTCACGAACAATTACCTTATTGTCGTGCAATGCCGCGAAGATGTCAAGAATCTTTTCCACAAGATTCTTGACTTTGTTTAAGGGTTGACAAGGAGCCCGGAAAAACATAAGATGCATGCATACTTTAGTCGAGGTATCGTAGCTCTTGTGCCTTCATAAGAAAGCGGCGCATTGAGAATCGAAGTTGTTTCGAACTTCTCCGCACAGTGGAAAACGAGAACCAATACGGAAGATTTGAGCGGCAGATGTATCCTGCGACTTGCTCGGACTGCGGTGCTGCCACGGAAGTGCCGTTCCAGCCAAGCGGCGAACGTCCGGTGTACTGCAAGGAGCATTACAATAAACGCAGAGACAGCAGACCGCGAAGAGATTTCCGAAGATAGATCTCCCCGCATTGCCCCCCAACGGGGGCTTTGCTTTTAAATGTGGGGAGAATATGCTTGACGGCATCTCCGCTTTAATTTAAGCTAGAGTAATAGCTCAAGGTCATTTTATCAGTTTTAATTCTCCTTTTTCTATGCCAACCGAAGGATACTGCGTAAAGTGCAAGGCAAAGCGCACAATGGCGAACGAAGAAAAGACCGAGATCAAGAAAAAAGGCGGCGGAACCCGTCCTGCCATGAAGGGATCGTGTCCCGTCTGCGGAACCGGGATGTTCAGGATTCTTCCCCTTTCAGAAGCGTAAATATAATCATCGTTAACAAAAAACAGCCCTGCCACGCCGGAGACGGCGTGGCTTTGTGTTACAATACCCCAATGGAAAAGTGGCGGGTGCGGGCAA
>MHUO01000009.1:13157-18881 GCA_001825035.1 Candidatus Wildermuthbacteria bacterium RIFOXYD1_FULL_50_12
ATTGGTCCCTGTGGGGGTATGCGCTGGCAGGGAATACCTTGCGCGTCACCTTTCTTGACGTGGGACAAGGCGACGCCATTTTGGTGGAAACCCCGCAGGGTCACCAAATATTGATAGACGGCGGTCCTGATTCAAAGGTTTTAGAAAAGCTCGGAAAGCAAATGCCTTTTTGGGACAAAACAATTGATTTGGTTGTTTTAACACATCCAGAGGCTGATCACATTACTGGGTTGGTTGCCGTGTTTGAACAGTATAATGTGAAAAGTGTCTTGTGGACCGGGGTAGGACACAAGAGTAATATTTTCGCGGCGTGGGAGCGGGCGCTTGAAAAAGAAGATGCCAGAATTATGCTGGCCCGCGCAGGACAAAAAGTTGTATGGTCGCAAAATTTTGCTAACGGCTCTATGGAAATTCTGTACCCCGATGATTCCGCGATTGCGACTGCCAGGGCAGTGAATGATACTTCCATCGTTTCCCGTTTCATATTTGGCGAGCAACGATTTCTTTTTACGGGCGATGTCACCAAAATTGCAGAGCAAAAGCTGGTTGATCAGGGCATTTATCTTGATTCCCATGTATTAAAAGTGCCGCATCATGGCAGTAAAACCTCAAGCTCTGAATCGTTTCTCGCCGCCGTTTCGCCGAGTTTGGCGGTTATTCAGGTGGGCGCGGACAACCGCTACGGCCATCCCGCCAAAGAAGTGCTGGACCGTTTTGCGGCATTCGGCATTTCCGTCTTGCGCTCAGACCTCCAGGGTGATATTATAATCACATATGACCCATCCAAAGGAAGAACGCACATTCGTCATGATTAAGCCCGACGGCATCCAGCGCTCGCTTGTGGGCGAGATTGTCAAGCGCTACGAGCGCGTGGGATTAAAGTTGATCGCTTTGAAAATGTTTGTCCCGAAAGAAGAAATGGTGGAACAGCACTATTTGCTGGATCCCAACTGGAAGCGCATCGTGGGGGAGAAAGCAATTGAAAGCTACCGGAAAAAAGGAATGAATCCGCCTTCTGGAAAACCCGAAGAGGTGGGAGAACGCGTGCTGCAGGGGCTTAAAAAATACCTCACCGCAGGCCCGGTGGTGGCAATGGTGTGGCAGGGTGCACACGCGGTTGAGGTAGTGCGAAAGATCACCGGCGGTACGGAACCCCGTTCTTCCGATGTGGGTACTATTCGGGGCGACTACGTGCTGGATTCCTATCAAATGGCAGACACCGATGGAAGGGCGGTGCGCAACCTTATTCATGCTTCCGGCTCTTTGGAAGAGGCAGAGAAAGAGATTCCTCATTGGTTCTCCAAGGATGAGATCGTGAATTACAAGATCGTGCAGGAAAAAATTCTCTACGACGTAAATCTTGACGGCATCTTAGAATAGGGTCTGGAATTCGGTTTCTCCTTTGATTGGACAGAACTCCAAAAAGTCTGTATAGTAAGGGTAGTTCTGAATACGCAAGGAGGAGGCCATGCTTAAGCAAGGGCCGCTGGTTTTGGGGACCCTTAGCTGGGCAAGGGCTCATCCGCTCCTTGCCCTATGGTTCGCTGCTTTTTCCATGTGGGTGGCGACCTATCTTTCCCTGCCCACGATAGGGGTGCTTGCTGAACGCAAGGCAGCTCTATCGTTTGGCTGGATCGGGCTTATGCACGGTGCATATGGATTAGCGCTCGTGCTCTCCCGAATTCCAATAGGCAAGCTCGGCAACTTGGTGGAGCAGAAGATCCTCCTTACGGCAGGTCTCCTGATCACCACCGCTGGGCTTCTCATTGTCCCGCTCTTCTTTAGTCCCGCAACCCTCGTGGTGTCCCGTTCGTTTCTGGGAGTTGGGACCGGATTCTGGGTCATTTACACGGTGGCGTACGTACGCCACAGTCCCAAAAGTACTGGTGAGGCGATGGCTGAGGTGTCGCTTGCCTACGGGGCCGGCATCACCATCGCAGGACTTCTGGGAGGACTCCTTGTTCAACTAAAGGGAGACTTTGCTCCCTTCTGGGCGGGGATTGGGATAAGTACTATTGGTCTGATCGCATTGATCGTTGGCGTGCGAGAGCAGCCAATGCCGAGGTCTCTGCAGAGGATACGGCTCTGGCGGTTGCTCACGCGACCGCAGCTCCTGCTGGTTTCTATGGTTGCAATGCTGCTGTTTTTCGCGGCATTCGCGACCATCTGGGGATTCAGCCAGAATTACGCAGTTCATAGATTCCAAGCCTCCTCTTTGTGGCTCGGGGTCATCGCGTTTTCATCCCTTCTGTCCTACGCTTTGACCATGCGAGCATCGGCAAAAATCCGGGGGCGGCTAGGAATCGTCCCTGCGATCGGGGGAGGGGTAGCGCTCGTCAGCATCGGGGTTCTCCTTATTCCGATAAGCCCTTCCTTGTACACGCTCGCCCTGCTCCATGGTCTTATGGGGGTGGGGCTCGGCATGGCGTACCCCATCCTGATGTCCTTAAGCATCGAGGGTGGGGATATTCCGGAATTCAGAAGTGAGGCAATGGGAATGTTTCAGAGCATCTATGCTCTTGGGATATTTCTTGGTCCTCTCGCTTCAGGGAAGATCATCCAGGCGTTTGGTATGACTGCGATGTTTGTTGCAAACGGCGCAGTTGTGCTGGCGGCGCTGGGGATATTCCTTGCGTTCCGTCGAGTCCTTCGCGGATGACCTGAGAGGTCATCCGCGTTCTTTTTCGCCTTATAACCCCTTCACTTTGCCTTTGGGCATACGTTTCGGGTCGATGGGGAAGCGTAGAAGAAACGTCGTTCCCTCATTTTCCGCGCTTTCGACAAGCACAACTTTCCCATTATGCTTTTTTATGATTTCATTCGCAATCCACAGCCCAAGCCCCGATCCTTCCGTTTGTAGCAAGATAGCGTTGCGGGCGCGGAAAAACTTGGTGAAGAGAAATTTTTGTTGTTCCTCGGGGATTCCGATTCCCTCATCGCTTACAATAATGTTTATGGAAGAGGAAGTGAGCTTGAACACAATTTTAATGTGTCCCTTCGGAGTGTACTTAATTGCGTTTTCGAACACATTGTAGAGTGCCATTGTCAGCTTCTTGGGATCTGCAGAAATAAGCGGAAGGGGAGTGGCCGACGCTTCAAATGTGATTTTAATCGTTGGCCGCTCTGTAATGAGGGGGGCAAGTTCCTCGAGAGTTTTCTGTGCTAACGAGACAAGATCAGTCTTTTGGAATTCGTACCCAAATCGTCCTTCTTCAATGCGAGAAGTATCGAGAAGGTCGTTTACCAAGGCAATCAGGCGTTCGTTTGTTTGGTAGGTTTTTGCGATGAGGTCTTTGTGCTGCTGGGAAAGGGATTGTTCGGCTTCTTCTTGCAGCAGATTTAACGCCCACTTGATGCCGGAAAGCGGGGTGCGGAGCTGATGGGACGCAATAGAGATAAAGCTGGATTTGAGTTCTTCGGCCTCCTTTTCTTTGGTAATATCATGGAGTACTCTCATCGTGCCGATCTTGCGGTCTTGCGCGTCGCGCACAGGCAGATGGGTAATCAGCAAACTCATGCGTTGAGGCGCGGCGATGGAAAACTCGCGGCTTTCAAACTCGTGCATCTCGAGAAGAGAGAGCTCTTTTAAGTTTTGGAGTTCCTGCTTCCCCCGTGTGGGAATGGTACGGATATTTTTTTTCAGAACCATATTCCGGTTGAGCCAGAGCAGCTCCTCTGTCTTTGGGTTGAAGGCAGTTATGACTCCATGGAGATCGTACACCACCAACCCATCGGCAAGGCTGTTCAGCATTGCGATAGTTTTGTTTTTCTCGGCAATGAGGTCATCGAAAATCTGCGAGTTCGTAATGGCAGTTGCCGCTTGGTTTGCGGCAACCGTCATCAAACGCATTTCAAAATCGGTAAATTCGTGCGGATCCGGGTAGTACACACACATTCCGCCCAAGACTCCGCGTTTGCTTATGGTAGGAACGCACAAGAGCGCGCGATATTTTTGCTTCTTTACTGCGTCTTTCCAGCTCTGCCCAAGATCTTTCATCAAATGGGTATCGGTGAGAATATCGTTTGTGCCCCACGCCCTTCCGGTTTTTACCGCCCTGCCGATCCAGGCTGTTCCGAGGCGTATGGGATGCTGGCGCGATTGCTCCACATACGATTGCTTCATGCCGGAGGTAGCGGTAATGTGTACTGCCTGTTTGTCTTGAGTGAGTTCCCAGAAGTTTACCCACTTTGCGCCAAGCGCTTTTACCACAATCTGCGCCATGTCCTCTAAAATTTTCTGAAGCTGCACCTGGACAGTTAACACGCGCGAAACTTTTTCAAGAGCATACAGAAGCTCATGTTGTTTCTGGATTTCTGTTTTCGCGAGGAAGAGCTTTAAACCCCTCGGTTTTTTAGGAATCGTGCGGGTCCGCCCGGAGATATGTGGATAAGTTGCTTCTTGCATGATGATTATTTAAGTATAATAGAAAGAAGGGTATTCGTTAAAGGTCGTTTTCCACTATACACAAAAAAACATTTATGACATTCGGAAAATTTTTGCCGGTCGCAGCTTCAGTTGGAGTGCTCGCAGCTCTGTGGGTTGCAGTTGGATCTGCATACGCTTTGGTGTTGTGGGTGCCGTTCTTGAGTTGGGCGTTAGTGTTTGGGGCTGGGGCAGGGAAATTGAATCGGGTTCCCAAGGAGGTTATCGGATTGGTTGGAGGAACTGTTGCGGGGGTGCTGGTGGTGTATTTGCTCCCTGCGTTTACCTCAGTTTTGGGAGGTACGCTTGCTTTACCGGTGTTGATTTTCATTGCAGGTACTTTGATTGTACTGCTTGAACTCACGAATTGGTTTGAATTGGCCCCTGCGTATTTTTTCAGCTTTGCGGGATTTTTCGCTTACCTATTCGGAGGTTTTGCGGGAGAGGCTGGAATGACGGTTTCCTCGGTGTTGATGTATGTTGCTCTGCTGGTGCTCGGCACCGCGCTGGGGATTGCCACCATATTCTTGCGGAAGTTCTGGCTTGACATGATGAAAGTGCCCATGGACCAGCGGCAGACCATTTTTGATAAAGAAAGGGGATGATGTGAGTTGACAGGGTCTGTTTGAAATATGGTATACTAAAAGTGCCCAGGTATCCCTTCATCTAAGATCCGCATTAAGCGCTTCAAGGGAGCCGGATAATGATTTTCAGCCCGTGGGCTGAAACTTCGGCACCCACCTGGATTATTCCGGGATTCTTATTTGGAGGGGCCATGGGCAGCAAAGAGCGGCATTACAATATGCCGTTTTTTGCTTGCTCTGAAGTATTTGAAGAGCTATCATGAGATTATGAACCCTATTTTTACGCATCTGCAGAATAGGTCGCTCGCCCACGTTATGCGCTTTAGCTCATGGCCGCAGCATTTCCCGGAAAGCGTGGCTGAGCACTCGTTTTTTACCGCGTATTTCACCTCTATTTTATCCTATCTTTTACAAAAGGCGGGAGAGAGCATTGACGCGGGGAAAGCCGTGCAAATGGCCTTGGTGCACGATATGGAAGAAACGTTTTCAGGGGATATTTTAGGTCCTTTTAAGCACTATTCTCCGGAGCTCTCTCGGGCAATCCGTAAGGTGAACGAAGAGACCATTCTGGAAGTGTTTGAAGGTCTTCCCGCTGACTTGCGCGATTATTACATTTTGCTTTGGAAGGAAGAGGGGAGTGGAGAGAGTTTGGAAGCCGAGATAGTCAAGGTTGCAGATAAGCTTTCACTTCTCGCAAAGTGCTTGGAAGAGATGAAT
>MHUO01000009.1:18906-20740 GCA_001825035.1 Candidatus Wildermuthbacteria bacterium RIFOXYD1_FULL_50_12
AAATCAAGTCGCAAATACTTGCATAGGAGCGCTCGGCACACGGCTTTTCGCGACACGCTCGTTTGCTCCTGCGGCAAGCTCGCTCTATCCTCGGCAAAATTTTCGCTTCGCAAAGCCAAGCAATTTTGCCTGCGGGGGTCTTTGAAAAACGTATGCCTCGCGCCCCTTAGGAGTAGAATGACTGAATGCGAACGGCCTCATTCTCTACGACGGGGCCGTCGTATTCTGCCGAGTGGGCGTGGCTGCCTTTGTAGCTTGGCCGTTTTTGATCCAAATGGAGGTTCAAGACAGCAGTTTTTTTATTCGCGGAAACGCTGGCGTAGATGTGGAATTTCGGATAACGGCGCCTCGCGAGGAAACGGTGAAAAACGAGCTTTTCTTGGGGGGTGTATCCGCACTCGCGCATAAAGCTGTAAAGCGTTTTTCCAGAGAGGTTGATTGAGAATTTCATTCCGTGCTATAGTATACCATAGAAAGAGTATGGTAGCGCAAAAGCGCAAAATCGTACCCCTCTTATTCCTTGCCCTTGTTGGAGGGATTTTTGCGTTCAGCTTATATGTATTTTTTACAACGGAAAACACGGTTATCGTAATAAACGAAGCCGCAAGTAAACCCGAAGAACTGTTTGTGGCAGGGAATACTCCGTCTGCCCCGGAACTTCCGCCAGCCGGCGGAGAGGAAGAAACGAATCCGCGCATCCGCATCTTGGAAACCGGAGTGGGCTTCCTGAATGTTCGCGACGGGGCATCTTTGCAGACTCGGCAGATCGGCCGGGTTTTGCCCGGGGATGTATATGAATACACGCAAGTAAGGGATAACTGGTATCGTATTTTGCATCCCGATCTTGGAGAAGGTTGGGTTTCTGGTCAATACGCACAAGAAGTGGAGTGAGCTTATTGTCCTAGTGTTATATTTTTTGTCCTATCTGTTTTATCTCCTGTCAAAATATGTCCCACCTAGGGCATTTTTTGTTTTCCACAGAATTGTGCAAAAGTGGTGTGGAAAAGTTGTCCTAATAAAGTATTGACAGGGTTTTCGCGATTTGCGATCCTGGCAGATACAGAGCATTATCTGAATATGGCTTTTTCCCCGCAGACATTTCATTGCGATACACTCATGGGAGAAGCTTTTTGTTGTCGCAACGCGGATTCCTGAACATAGAGTTTGGGGTCCGCTTTTTCTTTTGATTGCTGGCATTGGTTTTTCCCTTCTGGCAATGCGGAGAAAGGGCGGACTCCGAATTTTATGGGTTTCGGAACGCAATCAAGGTCGAACTTACAAAACGTAAATTTTAAACAAACGTCTGAAAAAGAAAATTTTATTGGGAGCGACGACATTGGTGGCAGTGGTTTCGGGCGTGGCAGGATTGTCCGCGTTTGAGGCGCACGTCATCAACGTAACCGCGAAGATTGAAAACGCGTTGAACGTATCCACGTATGAGCTTACGTTTGGCACGGTGTTTCCACAGGAAGCGCTGGAGCAAAAGTTTGACGTATATCTTTCCGAGTCGTTCTTAGCAGAAGATCGCGTGGACGACGTGGAATATGTCCTGCGGCAAAGGCCAAAATGCGCGAATGATCCTGTGGACCCAACCGAGTTTAGCCAAGTCGTTGAAGACGGGCAGGGGAATTTCGTGGGATGTGCAAATCCAGAGCACGAGATTCTGCCGTTGCTGTGTCCGTACCTGTCAAAGTCGCAAATTACCGGCGACGGCACCGCGCAAGAAAACGACGGTGAAGAAATTCTGGCTTTCCACGGGCCAATTGTGGATTGGACTCTAGCGGATACATTTGACTGGCAGACAGGTGGGCAGCTTGTAAAAGCGGCCGGCGAT
>MHUO01000009.1:20753-78164 GCA_001825035.1 Candidatus Wildermuthbacteria bacterium RIFOXYD1_FULL_50_12
GTGCCGTGCTTTGGTAACAACTGTGCGCAGGATTGGGAAAGTTTCGTGCTGGGCGTGAATGCCAGCGCGGCTCCCGCTGCCTATGTGCAGCCCATCGAGAACGAGAGCAAGACATTCGGCTGCGATTTGTGGGTTGAAGTGTTCAACGTGAGCTTGCCCAACGGCGGTATTCCTTGCGATGAAGATATTGATTTGATGCTCGTGCTTGACCGATCTGGAAGCATCGATAGCAGCGAACTTGCTACACTGAAAACAGCCGCAAAGGCATTCGTAGATGCGCTAGTTCCTTCAGCGGATGGGGTGCATATCGGAATGGTGAGCTTTTCTAGCGCAGCAACACTCGATCAAGAGCTCACTGGGGTTGGCCAGGATGTGAAAGATAAGATTGATCTTCTTAGTTCGGGAGGTTTAACCAATCTTGAAGATGCACTTTTGGATGCAGCTGCAGAATTAGCGAGTGTGCGGGATCGTGACGATTCAACCGTCCCGGACTTTATCGTATTAATCACCGATGGCGCGCCAACAACCAGTAATATGGGTGGGGATCACGCGGCTAATGCAACAGCGGCCGCAACTGCTGCAAAAGCAGCTGGAATTGAAATCTTCGTTGTAGGAGTTGGTACTACAGGAAGCACAGCAACTTACCTGGAAACCAGCATCGCGAGCACCGATCCTCCAGAGCACTACTTTGACGCTGCTGATTTCGATGACTTGGAAGCAATTCTGCAGGGACTGACCGAGTGCCCGGCATAAATTACTTGGAAACATCATTTTTTATTGATGTTATAAAAGGTCGAAATCTCATAGAGGTCGTATAACAAACCAAATTGAACAAACAATGAAAAAGAAAATTTTCGTGGGCGCCTTGAGTTTGGTGGCAGTGGCTGGAGGCGTGGCAGGATTGTCCGCGTTTGAGGCGCACGTCATCAACGTAACCGCAAAAATCGAGAACGCATTGCAGGTTCCAACCGATCCATTGAATTTCGGAACTGTATTCCCGCAGGAAGAACTTGACCAAACGTTGCGTGTGGCACTTTCTTCGTCTTTCGCCAGCTCAACCGATGCAAACGATGTTGAGTACATCATTCGCCAAAAACCAAAATGTGGTGTCACAGAGGATGATGGAGAAACTCTCGTCGGTCCAACTTGGACAGGGCATATCGTAGCTGCCTCGGGTACCTCTGAGTATACAGTGGACTGTGACGAAGACAGGCCAGATGGAGTAGGCCCCGGCCCAACACCCGATTATTATCTTCTTCCTTCGCTTTGTGAGTATCTTTCCAAGCATCCAGATGCGAACCCAACACCAGGGAATGATGATTCTTTGGATTCCTTCCACCAGCCCTGGACAATTAACCCCGATGGAACAATCGACTGGAATGATGTCGAAGGACGACTCGCAAAGTCTGAACAGGATCTTGAGGACACTTGGACTATCGATCTCAAAGTTCCATGCTTTGGAGATAACTGCGCGCAGGATTGGGCAGATTTCGTGACTGGAATCAATCCTGACGCAGATCCAGACGACTATGTACTTGATGAAGATCTTGAGCACAAGATTTTCGGGTGCAATCTTTGGATCGAAGTGACCGGAGTTTCCCGATTTTCTGATGAGGACTAAATAACGTCTAAGAGCAAGGTTGTATGAAAAAGAAAATCGCGTTGGCAGGAATAGCTGTATTTGCTGCATTGGGCAGTGTGGCTGGATTGAGCGCGTTTGAAGCGTATGTGATCAACGTGACCGCGCAGATTGAAAACGCCTTGTTCGTTCACCCAGAAGCGCGGGATTTTGGCACGATGTTTCCGCAAGAATACAAAGAGCTTGGTTTCTTTGTTACCTTTTCTGAATCATTTTCAACGAGAGATCAAGACAGGGTTTCAAAGATAGACTATCAGATCAAGCAAAAGCCAAAATGCGCAGACAGCGTAACCAATCCCACGGAATTCAGCAAGGTAACGGAGGATGAGAATGGCGAATTCATCTGCCAGAATCCTGGACACGTGATGCTGCCGTTGCTGTGCCCGTATCTGTCGAAAACCCCTGCGAATCTTGACGGAAACGATGTTGGAATTCCGGCATTCCATGATCCAGCCGCGATCGCCACAGGCACCATTAACAAACAGGCTGCTCATGTTGGCGATAACTGGACGATTGACTTGGCAGTGCCATGCTTTGAGGGGCAGTGCGCGCAGGATTGGTCTCTCTTTGTGGAAAGCCACAATCCAGACGCTGACCCAGACGAATTTATGGCAAACCCGGAAGATGAGAGCAAGGTATTCGGATGCGATCTTTGGGTGGAAGTGACAAGGATATATTGATTGATTTCTGATTGACCCCGCACCTTTTGCGTACGCAAAAGGTGCGGGGAAATGGGGAATCAATATGAAGAAAATTAAAATCGCGATTCTCGTCGTTCTCGGAGTCATAGCGCTATTTGTGCTGGTGCAGATTATAAACGCCAGCAAATACGACATGGTGGTGAACGTGGTGGAAGGGGAGAACGTCGTTGGCGTGAATCCGCTTACGGAGCGCCTGGATTTTGGCGATCTCTCGCGCAACGGCAGATTGGCGCGGCAGGTAAGTGTGGCAAACGGCGGCGGCATTGATACTTACGTTATGGTGTGGACTCGTGGTGAACTCTCTGATTTGGTACGCGTGGATCCAAATTTCTTTATCGTAGCGCCAGGGCAAGAAGCGAAAATTTCGCTGGAAGTGCGCATCCCGCCTTCTGCTGAAACCCGGAAATACGAAGGGAAGGTGTGGGTGTTTCGTATTCCCAAGCCAATATAATGGAGAATTTGGAACAACATGAAGAACGTACAACAGAGAAAAAGAAGTCGGCCGTAAGGAGTATTGTCGGCTGGATTGTGTATCTCGCTATTCTGGGAGGATTGATATACGGTACGCCGGTCGTGTTAAGCAAGGTCTTGCAGAGCGAGTACCCCATGGCCGCGATTACGTCGGGTTCGATGTGGCCGACGATGAAAAAGGGAGATCTGGTCTTTATTAAAGGAGTTGAGGGCAAAGAAGAGATTGAGATTGGCGATATCGTGGTGTACCAGAATCCGCAGGGGTTCACGATTCACCGCGTGGTGGAGTTTAAAGACGGACAGGTGGTTACAAAGGGTGATGCCAACAATGCAGAAGATACTCCCGTTGCGTGGCGCGACATTATAGGCAAAACAGTGGAATGGCGCGGGAAGCCGTTTAAAATTTCCAAGCTTGGATATGTGAGCATACTACTAAATCAATGATTAAAGGAGAATGAGCAGTTACAGCTACTATAAGGAAACGAAGATCAAGGTGCGTATATCCCCACTCGACTCCGCTCAGGGCGAGCGGCAGATGGCACTTGCTTTTGCTGCACCTGCTCTCGCGAAAAAGCGGCACGCCGCGCTCGGGCAGTGGGCGCGGGGTGCACTCGTGCTGGGGTTGGCGGGTTTGGTGGTACTGGGAAGTTCCGGATCCGCAATTTTAGCTTCTGCTTTTGAAGCGCACGTGGTGAACGTAACCGCCCAGATCGAACCGAGGCCGGAAGAAGAAACCACCACCCTTACTGTTACAAAAATTGTGTGTAACGATGAATCACTTCTTCCCAACTGGGGCAATGTGAAAGGAGAGCCGCCTATCACGAGTTCAACGGCGGCGGACTTTCTCGCGAATCTCTCTGAAGACCAGGCCGATGACTGCTGGTTGGAAGAAGGATGGTTTTTCCAGTGGGCACCAGAAGAAGTATTCAACCAGTTTCCTCCACCCCCTCCGAGCAACACCGGAGAAGCGGGCGCTCCTTGGGTTGCCTTTGGCCCCACGAATATCAGCGGAGTTGCCAGTATCGTAGTGCCTTTGGATAATATCAACCCGCGCATTTGGGTACGAGAAGTGTTCAAAGAAGGATACTTCCCATTTTCCGTGGAAGATTCTTCGGTGGATGAAGACCTGCTCGCGTTTGACGACGTGTCTGCAGAGTTTTATTGCCACCGAGACGTTATCTATTACGACAACCTTGATTTTGTTTCTTATCCTGCAGCTGGCGAAACTTACTACTGCGTGGCGTTCAACGTAGGGGAGCGTCAAGAACAGCTAAGCAGTACGCCGCAGCAGACAGTAGTGCTCAATGAGATTTTGCCCAATCCCGAAGGAGACGATAATCAAGACGGATTGCTCGGAGAATGGGTGGAACTGTATAACTTGGGAGATTCTGCGGTGAATGTTGCTAGCTGGTATTTGGAAGATGATTCTTCTTCTGGGAACCGGCAGACCATTTCCGACAGCAACACGCATACCGGCAGTACGGTTATAGGAGCCATGGGAAGCGGAAGCGAGTGGCTTGTGGTGTTTATGGCTGGAGTCGTGTTAAACAACACCGGAGATACCGTCTCTCTCTACAACACAGCAGACGAGCTGCAGGACGAGCATATCTATGGTACGAGCGCAAATGATCAAGATAGCGATACCGATACCACGCCCGGAGAAGAAAACGAACCCGCTGATGACGACGATGCGGGCAATGAAGGCAAATCCGTAGCGCGTATTCCAGACGGTGCTGGTGATTGGTTTGATCCTGTGCCCACGCCCGGGGGCCCGAACAAGCTGGAGGATTTTGGAGAAGAAGATTCTTCTGGTACATCAGATGGGTCTGGTGGTGGTTCGCCACCTCCTCCAGACGAAGAAGGGCACTCTTCTCTTGCGGAAGTCGATGAAGAAGGAGAGCTCGAAGGGGGAGAAATGCATGAGGCCGCTGAGGAACCTGCTGAGGAAGAGGGCGAAGGAGAAGAATCAGAGGAGGAAGGGAAACTGGAAGAAGATGAAAGTGAGGAACCAACAGATGGGCTCAGCGGAGAACCTGTGGAAGATTCCAGCGAAGAGGTCATTGTGGAAGTGAACCAAGAGGAGCAAGATGTTCAGAGTGAAGATTCAGATAGCGAGGCCGCAGAGGAAGATGGAACTCCCGAGGAAAGTGCTTCTGAGGAACCAGGGGACTAAAGGTCGTGAAAAGAGAAAGTAGTAGTTATCATTTCTCTTATGAACAAAATTGATTTGAAAAAATACGTCGCGTGGAGTGCGTTCGCCGCTGTAATGGCCACAGGGATGTTTTGGGGCGGAACTTTATCTGCACAGGATTCAGAGTCCTCCGACATCCCCGAAGTTGTGGTTGGCCAGGTGGGCGGAGGCCAGGAGAATGGCGCGATGATGCAAACAGCAGAGTTGACCGAAGAGGAGAGGTTGGCGCTCCTTGCGGACATTGCGTGGCAGCTTGAGGAGGCGGAACAAGAGTTGCTTCGTTTGTCTTTAATTCTTGCGAAGATGGCTCTTGAGGAGCAGGTATTAGCGCTGGAACGGCAACTCCAGGAGCAATTGGCGGTTGAAGCGCAAGAGGTATCTGTGGAAAACCCCCCGCTGGCAGGGGCAGAAGAACTTGTTCAAGGCTCGGAGTCCGATTTGAAGGAAGAATCCGTCAGTGTTGTCGCTTTTGAGCAGGAAGAAGGTCCGCCAGTCGACGGTGAAGAAGAGAGCGAAGATGAAAGAGGTTTTCTTGCTGCGCTCGGTCCTTTGGGCAATTTGGGAACGCCCGAGCTTTCTGCTCTTGGCATCCTTGTTTTCCTCGCCGCGTTTATTCTGATACGGCGAGTGCGCGCGCGCAAAGAGCGTTCCGGTTTTGTGAAGAGCGCGCCGCCTGCGGTGCCTCAGGTTCCCTCTTCGCAGCCCTCCGTTCAGCAGCCCCAATCCCAACAGGGAACGCTGCAGGAGCGCAGGGAAGATCTGAAGGATAGAGTTGCTTGGGAGTAGCCCTCTTGGTATACTATTGCTTGGATTGCTAAGGTCGAGGCGATTTTGCAATGTTTAAGTTTTTGCATCATCATAATGAACAAAGAACAACTTCTTGAGGTAATGGCGCAAAAGGCAAACATTACCAAAAAGCAGGCCGGAGAAGCGCTTGAGGCGTTGACCGGCGGAATTGTGGATGCCCTGAAAAAAGGGAAGAGCGTTGCCCTTACGGGATTTGGGACTTTTAAGACATCCAAAAGGGCGGCGCGGCAGGGGGTGAATCCGGCAACGGGCGCCAAGATTCAGATTCCGGCCGCCGTCGTCCCCAAGTTCTCTGCGGGAAAAGGACTGAAGGAAGCGGTAAGGAAATAGGATCAGTGAACGCAAAACAGAAAAACACCCTGATCCGCCAGTTGGCGGAGGAAGGGTGTTTTTCTGTTAGTCGGGCCAAGCGGAATTGAACCGCTATCATACCCCCCTGGGCGCGCCGCAGGCGCGGCACCAATCAGGAGTTTGTTCAAAATAGGTTCGAGCGGCGTTCAGTAATTGCGACCAAGCTAGTGACTAGAAAACGGCACACTTGACAGATTAAGGATACCTTGAGTATGATGAACTAATCAGTATCGCGGTCTTTGGGATGAAGAACTGTCGACTCATACCAATAACCTTGCTAGGCGACTCAGCCGCACCAATTTTGGTGCAGTTTTTTATAAAAAATAATTAATAATTCATTCTTTTATTATGAACAAACAAAGATTTTCTCTCGTCAAATTCTCCCCCAAGATTGAAAGTTTTTTTTCTCGCCTCGCTTTGATAGGCATCGCCATACTATCTCTATTTATAATTGCAACACTGGTTGGCGTAGTAAAAGCAGCGCTCCAAGTAAAAGATACAGATGACTCCTATATTCTTGGAAGACTTGGCATTGGGACCGATTTTTCTTACTCTCTTCCTTCAGGAATGGGAGACCATAGGCAGCTAACAGTATATGATGATTCGAATATTGCCCTGCTTCGAATAGAGGGATCTGGCGTGCATACTAATGCCGCTCTAGAACTGGCAAACGCAACGGGTGGTAGGGAACAATGGTCAATAGGCATACGAGCACCCGGAGATATTTCTGGGCCAGAAAATAGACTTAATTTTATGTACTTTGATGGTACTGGTTGGGCAGAAAAAATGGCTCTGCGGGACAATGGTAATGTCGGCATTGGAACAACCGACCCCCAAGCAAAACTCCATATTGGCGATGGGGGTTCTGTTGCATTAGACGGCACAGACTCTGCTGGATTTGCCTTGGGAGGAGATGGAGATACGGGTGGTTGGGGCGGCTACTGGTACGGAATGTCTAATGGCGATGCCGCTGTGCTCAATTTGAGTGGTACGAACGACATGGACGCTGACCCCGTATTAATACAGGGCTTTTGGGGAATTGGTTTGAGGACTGACCGTGCCAAGATAATTATGGAGCGAGACGGAGAAATTTGTATTGGAAGCGGTTGCCCATACTAAAAACCAAATCCTTGCCAAGAATTTCTTAGTTAAAGCGATATGAAAGTATTTGATCCTACATTATGGGCTAAAAAAATCAGGTGGATTGTTTTTGCTGGTATACTATCAGTGCTTCTGGGAATAGGGGTATTGCAGGGTTCAATTCAAGCTGTTTCCCCAGGGGGCAACCCCAACGATATTCCAGCTAAATACAGCGCTCTTTTCCAGAAAGCTCAAACAAACGGAAGAATTCCAGTAATTGTTGGTTTTAAAACCGGATTTGAGCTAGGGCAATTAGAAGTGAGTCTGGCAGAAAGACAAGCAATCTCCCAAGCCCAAGGCAGGACACTCCAAGGAATTAAGCAGGGCCAAGCAACCTCGGTAAAAAAATTCACATACATTCCATATATGGCCCTGGAAGTGGATGAAAAAGCTTTAGCTGACTTAATTTCTCAAGAAGGGGTGATTAGCATTGAAGAAGATATCGCGGTTCCTCCTACCCTTTCTGACACTATTCCTTTAATCGGAGCAGAGGATGCTTGGGCTGGAGGCTATTCTGGCGCCGGACAAGTTATCGCTATCTTAGATACCGGAGTTGACAAGAATCATCCTTTTCTGGCAGGTAAAGTGGTATCAGAAGCATGTTATTCGTCCAACACTGCTACGTCTTCCACGCTATGCCCAAATGGCCAAGTGCAGCAAATCGGTAGCGGAGCAGGAGTGAATTGTTCAATAGCTGGTTGTTATCACGGAACGCATGTGGCTGGCATTGCTGCTGGCAAGGGCTCTGATTTTTCCGGAGTGGCTAAAGATGCCAATATTATTGCAATTCAAGTGTTTAGTAATTTTTCAGGAGACGTACGGAGTCGGTCTAGCGATCAGATTCTTGGTTTGGAAAGAGTATATAATCTTCGAAACGCCTATAACATTGCAGCAGCAAATATGAGTTTGGGTGGCGGGAGAAATACTTCCCCTTGTGATGGTGATTCTCGAAAATCAATTATCGATCTCCTAAAAGGAGCGGGTATTGCCACTGTAATTTCATCTGGTAATGACTCCTACTCGGATGCTATTTCTTCCCCCGGCTGTATTTCAAGCGCTGTGAGCGTAGGAGCTACCACAAAATCAGATCAGGTGGCTTCTTTCTCGAATAGCGCTTCTTTTCTTGATTTGCTGGCTCCTGGGGAGGACGTTAATTCGTCAGTTCCCGGAGGAAGATTTATAAAATTGGATGGCACATCAATGGCAGCTCCTCATGTGGCTGGCGCGTGGGCGATATTGCAACAGAAATCGCCCCAATCCAGTGTGGATGAAATATTATCTGCCCTGGCCAATACGGGAAAGCCAATATGGGACAATCGCAACAATATCACCAAACCTCGAATTCAAGTTGGTAGAGCCATCGGAGTAGAATATTTCACAGCCTCTAAGGGAACTGTAGCATCTACAACCGATAGGATAAAGTATGTTTTTATTAAAGATTATCCCGGAGATCCTTTAGCGAGTAGCGTGTATTTGGTTAAGCGCAGCAAAGTGGAAATGACGGCTTCTCTAAGTGGTTATTTGGGCAGGCCCGAGGTCTGGGGAGCTGGCAAAATTTCCAATGGTTGGTCTGCTGCCAATCCCAATCACCAGAGAGGTTATTGCGGGATTGTCTCTCGAACCGATAAATCAGTTGTACTCCAGACGTTTGTTTATGAAGTATGGGATATTGCTGGCAGTTATGTTGGCTGGCTACCTACTACTGCAGAAAATGCTACTTGCGGTTACGCGGTTTTGGGTACCCGGTGTACTCCGCCCATATTCGGGAGCTGGGAAATACCAGAAAACTGCACCTTTACCGGTAGCGCCACTGCTCCCGGAAATGTCATTGTCAAAGAGAATGTCGGGCTTACTATTGGCGAGAATTCTGCCTTAGATATTGATTTTCTCAATCACTATTTGTGGGTAGATAAGGGAGGGAAAGTAGTTATAAAGCAAGGCGGGAAGATTTATTAACAATAAAGTCCTAAAATTCATGGATAAGCGTTTCTATCAAATTCCCAAATTGCCCCTTAAAAAAGCTTTGCTTTTCGCTGTTGCGGCCAGCCCACTTTTAGCTTTTTTCCTTTGGGATAGAATGATCTCGTTAGCTCAACCATCCGGAGAGATTATACGAGAAGCCCAAGTTGCAGCCAGTTCAGACGATGCGTACCACGACCCTGATTCTTGGCCAGAGTATAGCCATACCGACAGTGACTTTGGTGTATTTGCCGGCAATCCTGGGTCCTCGGGAGAGGCTACTTTTGGTGGCTGGAGATGGACTGGGTTAGGTATTCCAGCCGGCGCTCTCATTAGCAAAGCTTATGTAGAATTTAATCAGCAGGAGTGGGGCTACCTCATATCAACTTCTTTAGCTTTTGAAGACACAGCTTCCCCCAGCTCTTTCAGTCCGAATTCCACACCTTTCCACCGCTGGGGCGATAAGACAAACTTTGTCATTAATTGGACTTGGCCAAAACAGATTCCAGATAGTTGGATTCAAACCCCCTCCTTAACGGCAGGCATCCAAGAATTAGTTGATAAACATGGCTCTATTGAGGAAGTGGTATTGCTAGAAAGCGGGGCCACCGTAGAGCCAGAACAATACCACAGCTGGACAAGCTATGATTTAAATCCAAGCCTCGCAGCTAAATTACATATTACATATACAACCTCAGCTCCCGGCTCTGACACTACTCCGCCAAATAGATATGATGGCGAACCACTTGGCTTACTGCCAAGCGGGACGACCCAAGCCGACGTTTCTTTAACCACCAGTAAAGACGCCATCTGCAAGTATGATACTATTCCTGGAACATCGTATGCGGTAATGCCAAATGTCTTTGCCAACACTAACGCTACAAAGCATTCCTTTACTCTCTCTAATTTGGGAAATGGCCTCAGCTATAACTTTTATGTCCGCTGCCAAGATAATGCCGGCAATTCCAACCCGGATGACTACGTAATTAGTTTTCAAACCTTGCCAGAATGTAGTCCACCTAATACCGGAGACTGGGAGGTGACTCAAAGTTGTATTTTGAATACAACGGTTACTCCCCCTACTCATGTCATAGTTAAAGATTCGGCAAACTTGATTATTCAGAAGGTGGGAGTTCTGAATATTAATCTCTCAAATCTTATTATTGAAAAAGGGGGAGAGGTAATCGTAGAAGAAGGAGGAAGCATATTTTAAAAGAAAGGATTTACATTATGGGAGCAAGCGGAATGCGGCGATTTTGAAAACTGTGGCAACGGGTATTTTTTCTGTCGGAGTGCCGAGAGTCGAACTCGGGTCACACCCACCCCAAGGGTGCATACTGCCGCTGTACTACACTCCGGATTTAGGATTTGGATAGGCGCTTGATGCAATTGGCGCACGCTTTTACGCGCCCGCCGTCGGGCAGACGCATCCATTGGAGGTTTGGTTTCTGGACACGCTTAATAGTGGGGTTGTATTTTCCCCGAAGCTTCACTAAACGCCATGCAATGTTTTTTGTTTTTCCGCAGATAGCGCATTGCTGCATACAGGAAAAGCATAGCAGTATTTGAATAATTGTTCAAGCCGTGGTATGTTTGAAGGTATGGATATTGCTTCTGCGCTGTTTTTTCTCGCGATTCTTTTGCTGTCCGTCATTCTTCATGAGATTGCGCACGGGTACATGGCTTTGTCTTTGGGAGACCCAACCGCAAAGAACGCGGGGCGGCTTACGCTCAATCCAATTCCCCACATTGATCCCATCGGTTCTATAGCCGTGCCGCTTTTGCTCGTCCTTTTCGGAAGCCCTATTCTCTTTGGCTGGGCAAAGCCCGTGCCGGTCAATCCCTATAATCTGCGCGATAGAAAGTACGGAGCTGCCAAGGTGAGTTTTGCCGGGCCCGGGGCGAACCTCGCGATTGCCCTCTTTTTCGGGCTTCTGCTGCGCTTTTTCAGCGGACCCATCGCCGAGATTTTACCGGGAGTCATCCCCCTGTTTGTGGGGATTGTCTATTTGAACCTTGTGCTCGCCATTTTTAACCTGCTGCCCATTCCTCCGCTTGACGGCTCGCATATCCTCTTTGATTTTCTCCCGCCGTCCCTTGCGAGCATGCGAGGGTTTCTGCTTAGGTACGGCTTGTTTATCTTGCTGTTCTTTATCTTTTTCCTGTTTCGGTATTTGTTTCCCTTTATTGACTGGCTGTTCCGCATGATCGCGGGTTTTTAATTGACAGACGAGGTGTTATTTGGTAATTTAGTTTTTGAGGTTTTTATTTATGCCCACGATTAGACAACTTATTAAAAAACCGAGAAAAAAGGACGCGAAAAAAGACAAGACGCCCGCTTTGACTTTTGGTTTCCGCGCTCAAAAAAATCGGGTAGTCCCTTATCCTTCGCCCTTCAAGAGGGGTGTATGTCTGCAGGTAAAAACCATCACGCCCAAAAAGCCAAACTCCGCGCTTCGGAAAGTGGCGAGGGTGCGGCTGTCCAACGGCATGGAGGTAACCGCCTACATTCCGGGAGTGGGACATAAGCTGCAGGAGCACTCTATTGTCCTTATTCGGGGCGGCCGCGTGAAAGATTTGCCCGGCGTCCGCTACCACATCGTAAGAGGAGTGCTGGACGCGGGTGGCGTGGAAGGCAGAAAGCAGGAGCGCTCAAAATACGGAGTCAAACAAGAGAAAAAGGCCTAATTTTTCTGTATGGAGGTGGAAGACAAGATGGTGGGAAAATTTATCAATCAGGTGATGGAACGCGGGAAGAAAACCGTCGCGCGGAAAATCGTGTACGGAGCTTTTAAATTGGTAAAGACGGAGTCAAAAAAAGATCCGGTGGAGGTGTTTCGCAAAGCCATTGAGAACAGCGCGCCCCTCCTGCAGGTGCGCTCGCGGCGCGTGGGAGGAGCGACCTATCAGGTTCCTATGGAGGTGAAGCCGGAAAAAGCGACGAGTTTGGCGATGAAATGGATTTTGGCCGCGGCAAGGGCAAAAAAAGGAAAGTCCATGATGGTAAAACTCGCAGAAGAACTGCTCGCCGCCTACAAAAACGAGGGCGCCGCGGTGAGAAAAAAGGAGGACACTCATCGTATGGCAGAGGCCAATAGAGCCTTCGCGCACTTTGCGTGGTAGTTCGACTACACTCACTATGCCGAGGCAATATCCCATTGAAAAATACCGAAATATAGGAATTATTGCGCATATTGACGCCGGAAAAACGACGAGCACCGAGCGCGTTTTGTTTTACACGGGAATTTCCCATAAAATTGGCGAAGTGCACGAAGGAGCCGCCATTATGGACTGGATGGTGCAGGAACGAGAGCGGGGTATTACCATTACGGCAGCTGCCACCACCTGCTTTTGGGTCCCAACGTATTTGCCCAACGAACAGGCGAATAAATACCGCATTAACATTATTGACACGCCGGGTCACATTGATTTTACCGCCGAAGTTCAGCGCTCGCTTCGAGTATTAGACGGAGCAATCGTAATTTTTGATGGTGTGGCGGGGGTGGAGCCGCAGTCAGAAACCGTGTGGCGCCAGGCAGACAAGTTCGGCGTGCCGCGCATTTGTTTCGTTAACAAAATTGACCGCGTTGGAGCTTCGTTTGAAAAAAGTTTGAATTCTATTCGGGAGAAACTTACGAGAAACGCCGTTGCTTTGCAGATTCCCATTGGCGAAGAGAGTCAGTTGAAAGGGGTGATTGATTTGCTGGAAATGAAGGCGAAATATTTTGAAGGGGATTTTGGGCAGACCGTAAAGACCGGAGAAATACCCGAGGAACTTGCGGAGAAAGCAAAGGAATGGCGCGGTAGGGCCTTAGAAAAGGTTGCCGCGGAAGATGAGGTCTTGATGGAAAAATATCTCGGCGGGGAGGAGCTTTCCGTGGAGGAGATTAAGCGGACGCTCAGGCGAGCGACGATCAAAGGCAAATTGGTACCGGTGTTTACGGGAGCTGCTTTAAAAAACTTGGGAGTGCAAATGGTGCTTGACGGCGTGGTTGACTATTTGCCGAGTCCGGTTGACGTCAGCGCCATTGAGGGTACGGACCCAAAGACGGGAGAGACAATCGAGAGAAAACCCTCCGACGCAGAGCCGTTTTCGGCGCTTGCCTTTAAGGTAGCTTCCGATCCCTTTGTGGGAACGCTTACATACTTTAGGGTGTATTCAGGTACTCTTCAGAAGGGCTCTTACGTGCAAAACTCCACAACCGAAGAGCGAGAACGCATCAGCCGGATTTTGCGCATGCATGCGGCGGAGCGCGAAGAAGTTGGCGAACTTTACGCAGGAGATATTGCGGCTACCGTGGGCTTGAAGAATACGAGCACGGGTCATACCCTGTGCGCCGAGAACTCTCCCATTGTATTGGAGCAAATTTCGTTCCCCGAGCCCGTTATCTCAATTCGCATAGAGCCCAAAACCAAAGCAGATCAGGAGAAGATGGGTTTGGCGCTCAGGCGTTTGGCAGAGGAAGACCCCACATTCCGCGTGAACTCCGACTTGGAAACGGGAGAGACGATAATTTCTGGCATGGGAGAATTGCATCTGGAAATTATCGTGGACCGCATGAAGCGGGAATTTTCCGTGGGCGCAGCCGTAGGGCGGCCGCAGGTGGCGTATAAGGAAACGATCAGAGGCAAGGCGGAGACCGAGGCAAAATACGTGCGTCAGTCGGGCGGAAGAGGGCAGTACGGCCATGTGTTTTTGCGCGTGGAGCCCAAGAAAGAAGGGGAAGGGTTTGAGTTCGTGGACGAGATTAAGGGAGCCGCGATCCCTCGCGAATATATTCCTGCGGTGCAAAAAGGTATTCAGGAAGCCATGGATAAAGGCGTGCTGGCGGGCTACCCTGTGGTGGACCTCAAAGCCTCTTTGTATGACGGCTCGTATCACGAAGTGGATTCCTCGGAATTCGCCTTTAAAATAGCGGCTTCCATGGCTTTCCAGGAAGCAGCCAAAAAGGCGGAGTTGGTGCTGTTGGAGCCCATCATGCGCTTGGAGGTGACGGTTCCCTCTCGATTTCTTGGGGACGTAATCGGCGATCTTTCTTCAAGGAGGGGGCGCATTGAGGAAACTGAAGACCGCCTTGATATGAAAATTATTTCGGCGAAAGTCCCTCTGGCAGAGATGTTCGGGTACGCCACCAATCTCCGCTCCTTGACGGAAGGGCGGGGAACCTTTACTATGGAGTTTGAGCGATACGAACAAGTGCCCTCCAATATCACGCAGGAGGTTATTGAGGGTAAACGAAGATGAATTTACACGAAATAAAAGATATTATTAAACGGGAAGGCGGGAAAATTATCATCGTGGAGAATGATAAGCCCGAGGTGGTTATTATGTCTTTTGACGAATGGAGGGGGGAGAAGCGTCAGGAGCGCGGAAACGCGCCCCGCACAGAACAACCCCCGGCCCAGCAAGAGCCCGCCCAGACAATGTCCTCCAAGCAGGTCTCAAGCTCTGCCCCTCCTCCGGGAGAAGAACGATTAGGGGAGCTTACTATTGACGATTTGCCTCTTTGAGTATATATTGACTTCATTACCAAAGCTAACCAAACCCATTAACCAATAATTTCTATGGCAGGAAAATTTGAACGAACAAAACCTCACGTAAATATCGGCACGATTGGCCATGTTGATCATGGGAAGACCACGTTATCTGCCGCGATTCTTCACGTCCTGAAGCTGAAAGGGTTTGCGGCAACCGAAAAGAGCGTTGACCAGATTGACGCAGCCCCCGAGGAAAAGCAGAGAGGGATTACCATTTCTCTTACGCATTTGGAATACGAAACCGAGAAGCGACACTATGCGCACATTGATGCGCCGGGGCACGCTGACTACATTAAAAATATGATTACGGGAGCCGCCCAGATGGATGGAGCGATTTTGGTGGTTTCCGCTCCCGATGGCCCTATGCCTCAGACTCGAGAACACATTCTGCTTGCCCGCCAAGTGGGCTTGCCTTACGTGCTGGTGTTTCTGAATAAGGTTGACATGGTGGACGATCCCGAAATCATTGATCTTGTGGAGTCGGAAGTGCGGGAGTTGCTAAACAAATATAATTTCCCGGGGGACACCGTGCCCATTATTCGGGGGTCTGCCCTGAAAGCATTGGAAGCAAAAAGCCCGGACGACGAGGTGGCAAAGCCCATTTTGGATTTGATGGCCGCCGTGGACGAAAACGTGCCCGAACCCGTTCGCGAGACGGATAAGCCCTTTTTGATGGCGATTGAGGACGTGTTCTCCATTGAAGGGAGAGGAACCGTGGCTACTGGTAGAATCGAGAGGGGAGTGATTCGCCCAAACGACGAGATTGAAATTGTGGGCATTCGGCCTACCACAAAGACGGTGGCTGTGAGTGCGGAAATGTTTAACAAGATGCTCGACGAGGGAAGAGCAGGCGACAATGTGGGAATTTTGCTTCGCGGACTGAAGAAAGAGGACGTTGAGCGAGGACAAGTGCTTGCAAAGCCGGGAACTGTTACGCCTCACACCGAATTTGAAGCCGAAGTTTATATTTTGACCAAAGAGGAAGGCGGCCGGCACACACCCTTCTTTAAAGGGTACAAGCCCCAATTTTACTTCCGTACGACCGATGTGACCGGCGAGGTGGAATTATCCGAGGGAACCGAAATGGTGATGCCCGGCGACACGATTACTTTTAAAGTGAAGCTGTTGGTGCCCATTGCGATGGAAGCACAGCAAAGATTCGCGATTCGGGAAGGCGGAAAAACCGTTGGAGCAGGAGTGGTAACCAAGATCATCAAATAGATGGAGTTCACCCCCACAATTAATTGCGAATTAGTGTGGGGGTTCGTTTTGCACATATGGTAAAAGCCAAGAGCGCACCCCGTCAGTCCTCCGGCGAAGAGAAAGGAACGCAGCAGAAGCTACGCATTAAGATTTCGGCCTACGACCACAAGGTGATTGACGCTTCCTGCAAGCAGATCATTGATACGGTCATACGACACGGTTGTGAATTGGTGGGCCCCGTACCCCTCCCAACTGCCATTAAGAAGTACACGGTAAACCGGTCTTCGTTTGTGCACAAAGATGCGCGGGAGCAATATGAGATGCGTACGCACAAGCGCCTTATCGATATTTTGGATCCAAGCCCGAAAATGATAGACGCGCTGACGAGCTTAAATCTGCCCGCAGGCGTAGATATTGAAATTAAAATGTAGCTGTGGTATATTTAACAGCAATGAATTGACGCCTTCCCAATTTAAGGTACTAACCTGAAAACAAGGCACACGCCCGGGGTTAGGCCCCGGGTTTTGTTGGTATATAGGATGAAAGCGATTATCGGCAAAAAAATCGGCATGACGCAGCTATTCCAGAATGAAAGGGTAATTCCTGTTACCTTGGTTCAGGCAGGACCGGTAAGAGTTACGCAGGTGAAGACAAAAGAGAAAGATGGCTACGAAGCAATTCAAGTAGGGTTTGAGGAAATACGCGCGCAAAAGAAAATTACAAAATCCAGGAAGCGAAAACCCTTCGTGCATCTCAAAGAGTTTCGGATGGAAAAAGGTTCTGAACTCGCAGCCGAGGCAGGAAGTGCGATAGACGTTTCTTTATTTGAAGAAGGCGATAGAGTTCGGGTTTCTGGGATTTCCAAGGGAAAAGGATTTCAGGGCGGCGTGAAGCGGCATGGATTTTCCGGGAGGAACGCGACGCATGGCGTAAAGCACGAACAACGTACGCTCGGGTCCGTGGGAAGTTCCTTCCCCGAGCACGTGATTAAGGGAAGAAGAATGCCCGGCCGCATGGGAGCAGAGCGCGTTACGGTGAAAAATTTGAAAATCGCAAAGGTGGACAAAAAGAACAACATACTGGCGATAGCGGGGGCGATTCCGGGAAGAAAAGGCACGCTCCTGGAAATTAGGAGCATATAGCGCTTGAGGCATGAAAGCTACCGTATACAATCAGGAAGGCAAAGAGGTAGGAGCAATGGAATTGCCTGCAAGGCTGTTTGGGGTGGAGCTGAACCCCGACCTTGTGCACCAGGTGATGGTGGCTCAGCTTGCCAATGCGCGCCAGATCTCAGCGCACACAAAGACGCGGGGAGAAGTTTCGGGCGGAGGCCGAAAGCCCTGGCCTCAAAAACATACGGGGCGAGCACGACACGGCAGTATCCGTTCTCCCATTTGGGTGGGAGGCGGAGTGGCGCATGGCCCTAGAGCGAATAGGAATTTTACCAAGAAAATAAACAGGAAAATGCGCAGAAAGGCCTTGTGCATGGTGCTTGGGGAAAAAGCAAAGAAGGACTTTTTGGTATTGCTGGAAGATTTGAAAGTGCGGGGAGGGAAAACCAAGGAATTGGCTTCCTTGTTGCGCAAGCTTCCCTGCGACAGCAAGCGCACGCTCATTGTTCTCTCCGCAGAGAATCAAGAGCTCATCCGCGCAGGAAACAACCTTGCTTTTGCGCGGACGATGCAGGCACGAGAGCTTAATGTGCTGGATGTGCTACAGGCAAAATATCTGGTTATACCAAAAGATTCTCTGCAGGCATTAGAAGAAATGTTCGCAGAATAATATGGCCGCATTTAAGATTTTCGGAAAACCCAAAAAGGAGAAGGCGGCGCGAAAAACCCAGCAGGTCAAAGCTGTGTCTGCAGAGAAAGTTGTGAGTCGGCCCGCCGTTCCGATCGGAGATTCACAGTTGGTGAGGCCGCATATTACCGAGAAGGCGACGAGCTTGGCTTCTCAAAATAAGTACGTGTTTGTCGTAAAGACCTCCGCAACGAAAAAAGAAATTGAAAGAGACGTAGAGCGACGATACGGCGTGAGTGTGGAGAAAACGCGGATTGTTACCGTGCACCCAAAGCGCGTACGATTAGGTAAAACGCGGGGGGTAAAGAAAGGATATAAAAAGGCGATTGTGCAGATACAAAAAGGACAGAAGATAGAAATATTGCCAACCTAATTTTCTTCACTTGATATGGTGAAAAGTATACTTACAAAAAAGGAACCGGAAAAGCGGCTTCTCGCGCGAATTACCAGAACGGGGGGGCGCGGCAATTTGGGCCGCATTACGGTACGGCATCGGGGAGGAGGGGCTCGGAAGCTCTACCGAAAAGTTACGTTCGGTCAGGTCCAGTTGGGACAAAAAGGGCGGGTGAGTTCTTTTGAATACGATCCAGGGAGAAACGCATGGATTATGCTTGTGGAATACCAAGACGGCTCAAAGTATTATATGCTTGCTCCCCATGGCATTCAGGTTGGAGACGAAATTGTGTGCGATGAAAAGGCGGACGTGCGGCCCGGAAACCGGATGCGCCTGAAAAACATTCCGTCGGGCGAACAAGTGCACAATATTGAGTTGATTCCCGGGCGCGGGGGAGTTTTGGTACGCGCCGCGGGCAATTCTGCGAAAGTAAATGCGCACGAGGGGAAATACGCGCAGCTTGTATTCCCTTCAAGCGAAATACGGAAGGTGCTGGGGGAGTCCTTCGCTTCCATCGGGATAGTGTCCAATCCGGAATTTAAATATGCAAGAGTGAAAAACGCCGGCCGCGCGCGCCTCAAGGGAAGAAGGCCTCATGTACGGGGAAGCGCCATGAATGCTGCGGATCATCCTCATGGAGGCGGCGAGGGGAGAACACCTATTGGGTTAAAGTACCCGAAAACCCCTTGGGGGAAACCTACGCTGGGAGTGAAGACGCGCAGGGCAAAAAAATGGACCAACACTTTTATTTTGGCGAGAAGAAAGAAGAAAAGGAAGAAATAAGAACCTTGCTGCGGCAAGAACCTTGATTTCTAACGAAATTAAAATATGGCACGATCGCTTAAAAAAGGGCCGTATATAGATAATCGCTTGATGAAAAAGATTGCGGGAGCTAAGTCCGGCGACTCGCCTCGATCTGGCGGAGCGGGCAAGACCGGAGTCAAAACGTGGGCGCGCTCCACAACCATTACCCCTGAAATGGTGGGGTTTTCGTTTGCGGTGCATAATGGCAAGGCCTTTGTGCAGGTGCAGGCAACCGAAGAGATGGTGGGACACAAATTGGGAGAATTCTCGCCAACGACGAAGTTTTCCAGACATGGAGGAAGAATGCAAAGAGAAATAGAGCAGGGGCAAGCCCAGACCCAACCTCAGGCGGGGAGGGCTCGCGTAGAAAAGAAATAAAGAGAGCATGAAGTCCAAGGCAACATTGAGAAATTTGAGAATTGCGCCCAGGAAAGTACGGCTTGTTGCGGATTTGATACGTGGGAAAAAGGCGAATGAAGCAGCTACGATTTTGCGTTTGTGCACAAGGAGCGCGGCAGAGCCATTGAGAAAGATGCTTCGCTCGGCTCTTGCTTCGGCGGCTTACAATTCCCAGATGCTCGCGACCAATGAGGAGAATTTTATCGTTTCGCAAATCCAAGTGGCGGAGGGGGCGAAACTCAAACGATATCGGCCCCGCGCGAGAGGACGTGCCTACCCTATTCAAAAAAAGACCTCTCATATTACTCTGATTCTCGACGAAATCGTTCCGAGCGCAGAGGGCAAAACGAGGTCTCAAAAGAGCGCGAAAAAAGGATACGAAGAAACGCAAAAAGAACAGCAAGCAGAGGCAGAAGCGGTTCGGACGGGGCAGGGCAAACCGAAGTTCAGGCCGGCTAAAGAGATGAAACTGGCAAAGAGAGAGACGGGCGTGAAGCGATTCTTTAGAAGGAAGGCAGTGTAAAAGTATATGGCGCACAAAGTGCATCCAAAAGTATTTCGCATAAAGGAGACGGCAGATTGGCAATCTCGATGGTTTGAAAAAACCGCGTATCAAGAGGCATTGCGCGAGGATTTTTTGATTCGTTCCTACATAGAAAAGAATGCAAAAGATGCGGGCATTGCGAGCATTGAGATTGAACGTTTCGCGGGGAATATTTCCATTATTATCAACACGTCCAGACCCGGCCTGCTTATCGGCCGCGGGGGGTCAGGCATTGAAGAGTTGCGGAAAGCCATTGTAAAAATTTTGGAAAGCGATAAAAAAAGGAGGTATCGGGTAATCAAAGATACCCGAAAAAGAGAAATTCGGCTGGAGATCCGCGAGGTGAAAAATCCTTGGAATTCGGCTTCCCTGACCGCTCAATGGATTGCCCAGCAGCTTGAGAAGAGAATGCCTTACCGGCGCGCAATGAAGCAAGCGCTTGCGAAAGTAATGGCGAATAAAGGGATCGAGGGGGCGAAACTTGAAATATCCGGACGGCTCGGCGGGGCGGATATTGCGCGGAGAGAGACGCTGAAGGTGGGCCGACTGCCCCTCCAGACATTGCGGGCGCAGATTGATTACGCTCTGCGGGAAGCCAAAACTACATACGGAATGATCGGAGTAAAAGTATGGATGTACAAAGGCGAGAAATTTGACTAATCCTTCGATAAACTCAGGACACGTATGTTGACTCCAAAGAAAGTAAAACATAGAAAATGGATGAAGGGACGATCCCGAGGAAAGGGAACGGAAGCGCGGGGAACGGAAGTTTCGTTCGGTGCTTACGGCTTGAAGGCGGAGGGGAACAAGTGGGTGACGGCCCGCCAGCTGGAAGCCGGGAGGCGGGCGATTATCCGGTATTTGCGCAAAGGAGGAAGGATGTGGATCCGTGTATTTCCCGATAAACCCGTCACAAAAAAAGGATCGGAAGTGCCTATGGGCGGCGGTAAGGGAAGCGTGGATCATTACGCCTTTCCCGTAAAACCCGGAAGAATGATTTTTGAGGTGGACGGTCTAAAAGAAGATGTGGCGAGAGAAGCGCTGCACAAGGCGGCGGCAAAGCTTCCCGTTAAAACGAGATTCGTAAAACGGTAAATACTATGGAGACATCTGCGTTGCGAAAGAAAACCCTGACAGAATTGCGGACGATGGTGCAAGAAGAACGTGCGAAGCTCCACCAGCTGAAGTTTGACTTGCCGTCTGGCAAAGTGAAAAATGTGCGGGGCATCCGCGAAATACGAAGGAATATCGCAAGGATTCTCACGGTAATGAACCAGAAACAGCAATAACATTATGCCTAAAAGACGACTTATAGGAATAGTGGTTTCAGACAAAATGGAAAAAACCCGCGTGGTGGAGGTTTCCAGATTCAAACAGCATCCCAAATATCTGCGGAGAGTTCGGATACACGAAAATTACAAAGCACACGACGAAAAAGGAGAATACCATGTGGGGGATAAAGTCGTTATTGAAGAAAGCAGGCCAATTTCCAGAGATAAGCGGTGGGTGGTGATAGGAAAATTATGATTCAGCTGAGAACCCGTCTAAAAGTTGCAGATAACACCGGTGCTAAAGTGATTGAATGCTTTCATGTATTGGGAGGCACGCGCAAGCGTTATGCGCAGATTGGCGACGTGATCGTGGCCGCCGTAAAAGTTGCCGAGCCCCGGCGAATAGTGAAGAAACACGAAGTTGTCCGCGCAGTTGTGGTGCGTCAAAAAAGGCCTTACCGGAGGAACGACGGTTCCTACATCGCGTTTAGCGAAAATGCGGCGGTTCTGCTGGAAAAAGAGAAAGAGCCCAAGGGCGGGAGGATATTTGGCCCGATTCCGCGGGAGATACGAGAAAAAGGGTTTACCAAGATTGCGGCATTGGCGCCGGAACTTTTATGAAAATAAAGAAAGGCGACAACGTAGTGGTGATTTCGGGGAAAGATAGAGGGAAAAAGGGAAAGGTTTTGACGGCCCTTCCGAGAGAAAGGAAACTTGCAGTAGAAGGCGTGAATATGCGCAAAAAACATGTGCGCGCAAAGCGGGCGGGACAAAAAGGACAAATTGTTCAAATGCCGGGAGTGTTTTCTGTGTCTGCTGTTATGTTGGTATGCGCCAAGTGTGGAAAAGGAGTGCGGGCGGGATACAAGGTCCAAGGAGGTAAGAAAATAAGGATATGCAAGAAGTGCGGAGCAGGAATATGAGAACGATGCGGGAAAAATATGCAAAAGATGTGGTGCCTGCCATGATAAAGAAATTCGGATATAAAAGCGTGATGGCTGTTCCGCGCCCGGAGAAGGTCGTGTTGAATACGGGGTTTGGGAAATTGATCGCCGCAAGGACCGAAGACGAACAGCGCAAGACCTTAGAAGCAATCGGGAAGGATATGTCCGATATTGCGGGTCAGCGCATTTCTTTAACTCGCGCGAAACGTTCTATTGCCGGATTCAAGATTCGCGAGGGAATGCCCGTGGGAGCGAAGGTAACGCTGCGGGGCGCCAGAATGTACGAGTTTCTTGATCGCTTGATCCACGTAGTGCTTCCGCGCTCAAGGGACTTTCGGGGACTTCCCGTTTCTAGCGTGGACGAGAAAGGGAATATGGCAGTCGGCATTCGGGAACACATTTTCTTTTCTGAAATTTCCCCGGAAAAAGTAAAAGATATTTTTGGTTTGCAGGTTACGATTGCGACAACCGCAAAGTCAAAGGAGAAAGGTTTGGAGTTATTCCGTTTATTGGGATTTCCCATTCGCGGCAAATAATCGCGATATACGTATATGGCAAGCAAGGCGCATATTTCCAAGGCGAACAAAAAGTCAAAGTTTTCAACCCGGATTACCAACCGCTGTTTTCGCTGCGGAAGAAAGCGCGGGTATATGAGGGATTTTGACTTATGCCGTATTTGCTTCCGGGAATTAGCAAACCAAGGCCTCATCCCGGGAATTAAGAAATCAAGCTGGTAGCAATTCTATGACAGACCCCATAGCAGACATGCTTAATCGTTTGGTAAACGCTCAGGCCGCGGAGAAGGAAACGGTGGAAATTCCGTTTTCGCAGCTGACTTACGCGCTCGCGAAAATTTTGGAAAAGACAGATTTTGTGAAAAGCGCGGATTTCAAGGGAAGAAGGAATAAAAAAATCATTGAGATTGAATTGGGCTACGAGGATGGAATTCCCCGAGTTCGCGGAGCCAAACGTATTTCCAAGCCCGGACAGCGGGTATATGCGTCTTTCCAGAAGATGCCGCGCACAAAAGGCGAGCAACGGATTGCCATTGTTTCCACATCCAAGGGCATAATGACCAACGAGGAAGCGCGGAAAGAAAAGGTTGGAGGAGAGGTATTGTGCGAGATCTGGTAGTTCGACTACGCTCACTCTGAATACTTATGAGCAGAATAGGGAAAAAACCAATTGAAATACCTTCGGGAGTAAACGTGCAGGTAGAGGGCAGACGGGTGCGTGTTGCGGGGCCCAAGGGTGAACTCTCCCGTGAATTTCGACCGGAAATTGCTATTGTGCAGAAAGACGGCAGTTTGGTCGTGAGCCCAACGCAGGATTCCAGATTGGCAAAATCTCTATGGGGTTTGACGCGCACGCTGATTTCCAATATGATTCACGGGGTATCTCAAGGATATGAGAAGCGCCTGGAAATTGAGGGAGTGGGATATCGGGCTGCCGTGGAAGGCAATTCGCTCGTATTGAATGTTGGGTTCAGCTATCCCGTGAAGCTCGAGCCGCCCGAGCACACGACTGTTGCCGTTGACAAAAACGTGATTATTGTGCGTGGAATTGACAAGGAGAAGGTGGGAAGATTTGCCGCAACCGTAAGAAAGGTGCGCGAGCCCGAGCCTTACAAAGGGAAAGGCATTCGTTACGAAGGTGAGGTTATCCGTCGAAAACTCGGAAAGAAAGCGGCAACCGCCGCGGGAGCCGGAAAATAATATGATTGGCGCAACGCGAAAAGACAAAAGAATGCAGCGCAAGAAAAGGATACGCGCGAAAATCTCGGGAACTTCAGAAAGACCCCGTCTGTCAATATTCCGTTCGCACAAGCACTTTTACGTTCAGCTTGTAGACGACACAAAAGGCGCGGTGCTTGCTTCTTTTTCGGATCGGGAGCTTGACGCGAAGGCAAAAAAAGGAGAAATCGCAAAGGAGATTGGCAGGCGCCTCGCGCAGAAAGCCAAGGAACAAAAAATTGAAGCCATCGTGTTCGACAGAAGCGGTTACAAGTATCATGGGCATGTAAAAGCATTGGCAGAAGAAATGCGTGCGCAGGGAATTGCGTTTTAATATGGCACCAGAATATCAACAATATAGACAACAGTTTTCAGGCCCCCGCAGAGGTGGGAAGAGATCACACGCAAGGCAGGAGTCAGATGCGCGACTCCTTGATTTGGCGCGCGTTACGCGAGTGGCCGCGGGAGGTCGTCGTTTTCGCTTCCGCGCAGTTGTCATTTACGGCGACAAGAAAGGAACCGTGGGCGTGGGCGTGGCGAAAGGATCCGATGTCGCTCAAGCAATAGAAAAGGCAACACGTCAAGCCAAGAAGGGCGCGATTACCGTGCCCATTCATCAGGGAACGATTCCTCATGCGGTGGAAGCAAAGTTTAGCGCGTCCAAAGTATTGCTGCGCCCTCAGCGAGCCGGAAGAGGGCTGGTTGCGGGAGGCCCCATTCGTATCATCTGCGAATTTGCGGGAATTCAGAATATATCGGGAAAATTTGTTTCAAAAACGCACAATAAGCTGAACAACGCTTTAGCGACAATGGAAGCCCTTAAGAAGCTTAAAGCTCCAGCAAAACATGCAAATACATCAGATACAACCCAAGCATAAACAGCGCAGGTCGCGTCGGATTGGCCGCGGCGGAAAACGAGGCACGTATTCCGGGCGCGGAATAAAGGGCCAGAGAGCGCGTGCGGGCAGGAGAATGCAGCCGCGCGTGCGCGAGCTGTTTAAGCGCTATCCCAAATTGCGCGGATATCGGAGAGCCGCAAGTACTAAGCCCTTGGTGGTGAATCTTACGCAATTGGAAAAGTATTTTGAAAAGGGAGAAACGATAAATCCCGTTACGTTGGCACAAAAGAAAATCGCAGGTACAATAAAGGGAAAGGCGCGCGGTATCAAAATCTTGGGCATGGGGGAGTTGCATAAGGCGTTGACGATTGAGAACTGTGCCGTGTCCAAGAGTGCGAAAGAGAAAATTGAGAAAGCGGGCGGCACCGTGAAATAAAATGTTCCAGAAGCTTCTTTCCATATTCAAGATTACAGATCTTCGCAATAAGATTTTATTTGTGTTGGGCGTGTTTGTGGTTTTCCGCGTGATGGCAAATATTCCTATCCCTGGCATAGACGCCTCCCGTCTCCATGAATTCTTTGAGGGCAATCAGCTGTTCGGCTTGCTTAATCTCTTTACGGGAGGCGCGCTGGACAATCTGTCTCTCGTCATGCTTGGATTGGGCCCCTATATTACCGCCGTCATCGTGCTGCAGCTGCTTACCATGATTTTTCCTGCTTTTGAGCGAATGTACAAAGAGGAAGGCGAGGCCGGCCGACAAAAATTTAATCAGTATGGAAGAATGCTTGCCGTTCCTTTCGCGCTTGTGCAGGGATACGCATTTCTCACTCTTCTTTCTCGGCAGGGCATTATTGACCGTTTGGCTCCTTTGGAATACGTTACCGCGCTCGGGACAGTGATCGCCGGAACCTTGTTTTTAATGTGGCTGGGTGAATTGATTACGGAAAAGGGGATCGGCAACGGAGTGTCGCTTCTGATTTTTGCGGGTATCGTGGCGGAATTCCCCTTGAACGCACGCCAGATGTTTGTGGATTGGGATCCGACGCGCACCCTCCCCATTGCGTCGTTTTTCCTTATGGCTTTTCTCATCGTCGCGGGCGTTGTGTTTGTGACGGAGGCGCGCCGCAATATTCCCGTGTCATACGCCAAGCGCGTGCGCGGGAACAAAATGTACGGGGGCAGTTCAACGTATCTTCCCTTGAGCGTAAACCCGGCGGGCGTTATTCCCATTATTTTCGCGCTTTCGCTTCTTTTGTTTCCCGGAATGATTGCGAATTTCTTTCTGGGAGCAGACGGGATTATAGGGAGTGTCGCGCGTTTTGTTGTGACGTACTTTGATCCTTCTGGCTGGGGATATATCGTGGCGTATTTCTTACTCGTGGGGGTTTTTACCTTTTTCTATACGGCGGTAACTTTTGACCCAAAGTCCATTTCCACAAACCTTCAAAAAATGGGCGGGTTCGTGCCCGGCGTGCGGCCCGGCAGCTCCACGGCAGAGCACATTTCTTATATCTTAAATCGCATTCTGCTCATTGGCGCCCTGTTTTTGGGCACGGTTGCTGTTATGCCATTTTTGGTGCAATTCGTTACGGAGGTTACGGCGTTCCAATTTCTACTTGGTGGTACAGCTCTTTTGATTATGGTAACCGTGGCCTTGGAAACCATGCGGCAAATCCGCGCTCAATTGCAGATGAGGGACTATGACACCTTTTAAGGTCATTATTGTATTGGGAAAATCGGGATCGGGAAAGGGTACGCAAGCTGAGATGCTCGCAAAAGAGCACAGCTTCAAAATTATCAGCTCTGGGAGTTTGCTGCGCGCAAGAGCTGAGCAAAACGATTTTGTCGGAAAGGGGATTGCGGAGATTCTTGATAGGGGAGGGCTCATTCCAACGCCGATCATTTTCCATTTGTGGCTGCATGAATTAGAAAATGCGCGAGAAGCGAACCTGCCTGCGCAGACAGGAAGCGGCGTCAGTGGAATTATCTTTGAAGGAAGCCCCCGGAAACTCTATGAAGCATACCTGCTTCAGGAAGCGCTGGAATTTTACCAGTTGGCAGGGAATATGCAGGTCCTCCATTTGGATATTTTAGACGCGGAAGCGCTCAAGCGGCTTTTGGCTCGCGGGCGACACGACGACAAAGAAAACCAAATTCGCGAGCGACTGCGTTGGTATAAAGACGAAGTAATGCCGGCAGTTCTCTATTATAAAGAAAAAGGAAATTTGATTGAGATAAACGGCGAGCAGCCCGTAGAGGAGGTGTATAGGGAAATTACAGAGAAGCTCAAGGATTTTTTGGGAAAATGATTTCTGTAAAATCGGCAGGGGAGATTGCGATTATGAGGGAAGGGGGGCGCATACTGGCTCAGGTCTTGGAAGAACTTATGGGAGGGGTGCGGCCAGGGATGAGCACCTTAGAACTCGACAAGAGCGCGGAAGAGAAAATACGAAAAGCTGGAGCAAAGCCAGCTTTTCTCCATTATCAGGGGTTCCCGAATACCCTCTGTGCTTCCCTGAACAATGAAGTGGTGCATGCCATTCCAAGCGATAAAAAAATTCTCAAAGAAGGCGATATTCTCTCCCTTGATTTGGGTCTTATGTACAAAGGATATTATTCGGATATAGCACGGACCGTGCCGGTGGGCAAAATCAGCAAAGAAGCCACTCGTCTTGTGGAAGTTACCAAAAAAGCTCTGCAGTTGGGCACTGCCAAAGCAAGACCGGGCGCGACGCTGGGCGACATTGGGTATGAGATCCAGCGTTTTGTCGAGAGCGAAGGGTTTTCGGTGGTTCGCGAACTCTGCGGGCACGGCATCGGCAAAGAATTGCACGAGGAGCCCCAGGTGCTCAATTTTGGCGAGAGAAAGATCGGCCTCGTGCTCAAGGAAGGAATGGTTTTGAGCATTGAGCCCATGGTTACAGCAGGGGAGTGGAATGTGAAGCTGGCGAAAGACGGCCAGACCTATCTCACCCGCGACGGCTCTCTTGCCGCCCATTTTGAAGACACCGTCGCCATCACCGCACAAGGTCCCGAAGTCCTCACCCGCCTCAAATAAGCAAATCGACTTGCCCATTTTTTTGTCTTGAAAACCGGCCACCAAAATCAAAATATAGTATAGGAAAGCCGAATTTATCCACAAAACGTAAGAAATCAGCAGATTGACGTCTAGAGTGCTAATGCTACAATAAACGCACAACTGAATAAAATTCAAGCCGTTATCATCGGAGGTTACGCATTACGCTTTAAAAGCCGCGCTGTAACCCTATTACCTCCGATTTCTGTGGAAGCTGAAAGTATGCTTCCTGTAGATTCGGAGAACGGTGATACGCCTCCGATTTTTATTTGGCAAAGGTCACCCATATAAACCTAACAAGTGAAATACTACAATGGCTCATCCGAAAACAACAGGGAAACACGCTGCCACCGCTGCAAGTAAGACTTTGCGAGATGGAAGGACATCCAAAACCTCAAAAATCGCAGCTGGAAGTGCTCTCTCCCAGAGACACGGAAGAAAGCACAAACGATAAAAAGAGAAGGGCTTAAAGGTCAAATAGAATAATTTAAGATCACTTTCTATGACCGATTCCTATTACCTCAATAAAACTATCGAGATCGTAAAGGAGTATGCGCGGAGCGGGAATGCGCGGCCGATAGAGGATGTGTTTGAAGCCATATATCGAAAGCTCAGAGAGCTTGGAAAGGATGAAGATTCTGCCTATTAAAACTTGTATACAATCAACGTATCCTTTCCCCAAAGATCGCCAGATCGGCGATTTTTTGGTAGGATAAAATAGGTATGATTAAAACCGACATTCACCTCGATGAGTTGACTGAAAAGTCCGAACTATTAAAGCGACTTCATGAGGTTGTGCTATCAGCACACCCTAAGATCGAGCATCGCCTATTTCCCATTTACATCGTGTATAGTTTAGGTGAGCAAACTGTTGCCCTTATTTACTACAAAGGGAAATTGGTAAAGGAAGGAGGATTGTACATCGGACTTCATCTCAATGAACCTCCAAAAAATAAGAAATTCGTAAGTGCTGCCGATATAAAGTATCTCGGTATCACTCATGGCGCCCATGTAAAAAATGTAGGCCAACTGACGCCCCAAGCGTTAGATACGATACGTGCAATAGGAAGAATTTGAATGTGGGGAGAAGAATCGCCAAATCTGCCTGTTTTTGATAAAATCTAATAATACTATGATTAAGAAGCAACGAGGCCAATTCTTTACCACCGAAGCCGATTACATATTCCAGGGTTTTGGAAAATATGTAAAAGGTAAATCCATCACTGATCCTTTTGCCGGAAGCGGAGATCTGTTGGAATGGGCAAAAAAGAATGGTGCGAAAGCAGTGTCAGGATATGACGTGGACGCTAGTCTTGCTGATGGAAGAAAGATTTTGTTGAATGATTCCTTATTGCGACCCAAACAATATGGGTTCGTAGTTACGAATCCACCCTATTTGAATATCAATAAAGCAGATCGACACACAAAGAGTCTCTATTTCCAGGATCATAAGTACGAAGATCTGTATCAGCTTTCGCTTGCCTCGCTGATAAGCAGCAAGGAAGGTATCGTAATTGTGCCAGTCAACTTTCTTTCTGCGGAAAACTCAAAAAGGATCAGAGAACTTTTCTTTTCCAAGTTCGAAATTATTGAACTGAACTACTTCACGAAACGCGTATTTCCCGACACGACATATAATGTCATTGCTTTTTACTACCGAGAAAAAAAGGATTCTTCGAGTAATTCCATGGTAGCCAAAGTAAAAATACTCCCAGAAGAAAGGCTCTTGAGTATTGAGCTCAATAAGCGGTTCCATTGGAAAATAGGAGGCGAGGTTTTAACGAGAATTGAAGAACAGAAAAATCTTTTGGGGATTCATCGCCTTATTGAATATGATATTAAAAAGGGCGATAGGTTAGTAAAAGTTGCTTACAGCCATATCAAAAAAACACGCGAGTATCGCGTTTCCGAAGATTTTTATACGGCAATCAAGGCAAATATCCTTTTTCTTCGAGCAATAGATAGCGGCACACCCGAGGGGAAAATCCGCCTTGAGAATATTCGAGATTATGGCATTGACTGCTTGATTAGCAAGGAAAGTTCGCGACATATGATTAACTTGCTTTTCGATAAGAAAATCTCCCTCAAGGAGCAAAGAATACTTATGGATCTTTTCAACGAAGAAATCAATAGGTTACGCGACAACTATTTTTCACTTTTCTTGACAAACTTCAGGGATAACAACCGTAAGCGGATTTCGTTTGATTTTGCGTATAAATTTATTAATTATTTGTACTTTACTAAAATGAAACCAGAATTGGGGGAGGGAAGATTACTCCCCCTCAAGAATTATGAACAGGTGGGTTGAAAAGAGCATAAACATAGCTCAAGGCGTTGGGTATCTTGATAAGCTTTCTGCGGTTTATCCAGTTACAATCAACAAGATACGGAAACTAAGTTCTGTGGAGGAGCAACGTATTGGAGAGATTTACCGAAAGAAGGATGCGAGACTGTTGATTGAAGTCTTACTTGATTTTAAGCGCTTCCCCTTTGACGATCCTTACATTGGATTTCTGCGTAAGGATAGATCGGCAATGAGACGCAACCCAAAAACCGTTAAAAGAATAGGGGAGCAGCTTTTTGAGCTTCACCCCGTTGGTATTATTAGCGGGATAGAGCGTCCAAAATCTTCTTCTAGACAATTTGGTCAACATTTCAGAAATTACATTGAAAAGTTGAGGTACCCTGTCCTTAACGATGCGAATTTTTTGAAAAGTACCAAAGTAGCATTTTTGGGAGGAGGTGATGCACGGCTCAAAACATTTGCAAAACGTTATCTGGGATATCGCGGAGAAAAGGGATTGGATTTAGTATTTTGTGTAGGAGGAAAATATTTCATAGGCGAGGCAAAATTCATTAGCATGAGCGGCGGTACGCAAGATAAAAGTTTTCGCGAAACAATAACCTTCGTGAAAGGGAAAAGTGAAAACGCGCAGCATATTGCCATTGTTGATGGTGTTGTTTGGGCTATGACGACAGAAAAGAATCTCTATAATAGTATAAGAAAGTTACCTCAAGATAGGTTTATGTTAAGCTCTCTGCTTTTGAAGGAGTTTATCGAGTCTCAGAAATAATGATAGGATAGAGCTCCGTTTCGCCTATAAACTCTACGGTCTCACACCTGAGGAGATTAAGATTGTGAAAATTCTTAATTAATCAAGGAGCTTCTGTTTAGAAGAGGTTATGGGCCTCGCCCGTAAGGCCGGGACTACGGTTGAGGGGATATGTTCAGTGACGTTTGAACGGAGCTCGCAAAAAGAAGCACGCAATGGTAGGATAGCAAAATGGCTGAAGTGAAGCTGTCAGTGGTGATTCCGGCGTATAACGAAGAAAAGCGGCTGCCAAAAACCCTGCGTGCCGCGCATGATTACCTGAGCAGACAGGGGTATGCATACGAGATTTTAGTGGTGTCGGACGGCTCCAAGGACCGGACGCGCGAGGTGGTGGAGGAAATGACCAAGGAAATACCGCATCTCCGTGTGATGGGCGAACAGGAAAATCATGGAAAGGGGTATTCGGTGCGCCAAGGAATGCTGGCTGCTCAAGGCGAGTTTCGGCTCTTTATGGACGCGGACAACGCCACGAGCGTGGATCAGGTGGAAAAAATGTGGCCGGAATTGGCAAGGGGATACGAGGTGATAATTGGTTCGCGCGACATTGCTGGAGCGAATATCGCAGTTCCCCAGCCCTGGTGGCGGAGAAGGTTGGGAGATGTGTTTAACCTTATCGTGCAGATTTTGTCTGGCTTGTGGGGAATATGGGATACACAGTGCGGCTTTAAGGGATTCTCGGCCAAAGCCGCGGAAGGTATTTTCTCGCGCGCCGTCGTTAACGCGTGGGCGTTTGACGTGGAAGTGTTAGTCATCGCAAAAAAACTCGGATATGCTATCAGGGAAGTGCCGGTTAGGTGGATGAATGACCCCAGCAGCAAAGTAAAGTTTTCCGGCATGGCAAAAATGCTTTTGGAGGTTTTGCAGATAAGCATACATAATCTTATAGGGAAGTATAATATTTCCAGGATAGTATAATTTTGTTCGCGCTTAACCCCTCCTTCGGAGTGGACCCTCGCGTCCCACAAAATTACACTATCCTTCCAAGTATACCGTATGGCTGAATCAAAAAAATTTCCTTCAGAGCTTAGATACGACGTCGTGTCAAAAGATTGGGTGGTGATTGCCACGGGGCGCGCAAAGCGGCCCGAGGATTTCCGACAAAGACGGCGAAAAGTTGAGGAACCCCGATCGCAATGCCCGTTCTGCCAGCTTTCAAAGCAGGGAACGCCCACGCTTATTTTTGTCAAAGGAAAGCGCCATTCTTTCTTGCCTGCCCGCGCAGGCGGGCCTGCGCAGGCGGGGAATCACGGGGTCCCCAAGGGATGGACCACGGCTTCCCTCCCAAATAAATTCCCAGCATTTATACCCTCTCTAAAGCTCCAGCGGCGGGAAGAGGGGGAGTTGTACCACATTCTTAACGCCGTCGGATTTCACGAAGTCGTGGTTACCAGAAGCCACACAAGGCAGGTCGGTCAGTTCTCCGTATCTCAGACAAAAGAACTCATTGATGTATTTCAGGAACGCTACCTCGTGCTCATGAAGGAGAAATTTGTGCGCAATATTGCGATATTTCAGAATCACGGAGTGGAGGCCGGAGCTTCTTTGGCGCATCCCCATTCCCAGATTATCACCACGCCTCTTATTGATCCCGACCTGCGGAACGCGCTTCTCACGTCGGAACGCTTTTTCCGCAAGCACAAAAAATGCATTTACTGCGTAATGGGTGAGTGGGAATTGAGGTCGAAAAAACGCATTGTGTTTGAGAATGACGATTTTCTCGTGCTCTGTCCGTTTGCCTCCAAGGCCGCGTTTGAAATTATCATTTCGCCCAAAAAACACCTGCCGCAATTTGAGCAGATTACGGAGAAAGAAAAACTCGGCTTGGCAGAGGCGTTTAAAATTGCGCTCTCCAAATTGCGCCGCGCGCTGGCAGATCCTGCTTATAATTTTTATCTTCACACGGCTCCCATAGACGGAAAGAAATACGACTTTTACCACTGGCACTGGACCATCCTTCCTAAAACCGCTACGTGGGCGGGCTTTGAAATCGGAACCGGCATGGAGATTTCAACCATTGAGCCCGAAAGGGCGGCGGAATTTTTGCGAAAGCAGTAGCAAGCTGAATACCTGAAACTATGGAAGACGTAAAAACATTTTTTGCCGCAATGATAGAGCAGTGGCCTCTCCCTGATTTCTTGACAGTGATTCTATTGGGAGCATTTCCGATTGTTGAACTCCGCGGGGCAATTCCGCTTGCATTCGCCGGTTACGGATTTTCCGCTCCCGTTGCCTTTGGCCTTGCCGTATTGGGAAACGCGCTGGTGCCTTTGGCGGCGATGCCTCTTTTGGGCACGGTGAGCGCGCGGCTTTCAGAGCGTTTTCCCGCCGCTGAACGATTTTTTACATGGCTTTTTACTCGTACACGCAGAAATCACGAAAAAAGCTTTGAGAAATGGAAGGAGTTCGCCTTGGTCATTTTTGTGGCGATCCCTCTGCCTTTTACCGGCGCATGGACGGCCTCGCTCGTGGCTTTTGTCTTTGGCATCCCTCTCAGAAAAGCTTTTCTTCTTATTGGGATTGGCGCTATAATAGCAGGAGCAATTGTGACGGCGGCCACGCTCGGCGTAATCAATGCTTGGGTATTTTTCCTATAAAAATATGAAAGACATACTTCTCATCGCCAATTGGAAAATGAATCCGGGCACTGCCAAAGAGGCGCAAGAACTTTTTGAGACGGTTGCAAATGCCGTGGAAGGGGTGGCAGGCGTGAAAGTTGTTCTTTGCCCTCCGTTTGTATATATTCCTGAGATAGTGCGCGCTGCACCCTCCGTAGCCTTGGGCGTAGGAGGGCAAGATTGTTTTTGGGAAGGAAAGGGTGCTTTTACTGGTGAAGTTTCGCCTTCTATGCTTAAAGAACTCGGATGCGAATATGTGATTCTCGGCCACTCAGAACGTGCAAAATATCTTGGGGAGACGGAAGATATGGTTCAAAAGAAAGTTGCCGCGGCGCTTAGCGCGGATTTGAAGGTGGTGTTGTGCGTCGGGGAGAATGAACAAACGCCCGCGGATAGAGAAAATCTTATTGTGGTGTACGAACCCGAGTGGGCAATAAGCACCGAAGGAGGACGTGCGGCAGACGTCAGCCGTGTGGCAGAAAAGGTGGCAGCAATGCGCAAGACCTTCAAGGCAGGCCCAATCCTCTATGGGGGAAGCGTGGATAGTTCAAACATCGCCTCGTTTCTCAAGGAAGCTGGAGTTCAGGGCGCGCTGGTTGGCGGCGCGTCTCTCAACGCCGCAGAGTTTATTTCCCTTGTGAAAAACGCGGCGATGTGATAGGGTAGAGCATCTATGGATCTCTTTTTCAGCGAAAAGTTTTATAATCCCACGAAGGGTTCGCTTCCGCTCGAAGGAGTGCTCAGGGAAATGATTGTGTATATCCAAGAAGAGCCGCACAAGAAATACGAAGTTGTGGTAGGATGTGATTCTTCTGCCACGGAAGACCCTACGTTTCCTGTCGTTATCGTTATATTGCGAAAAAAGGCGGGCGGCCGATTTTTTTTGCGGAGAGTGCATTACCCAGATCGTCCCTTTCCCAGCAGGCGGCAGCGCGTGCTGGAAGAAGTGCTTCTTTCCTGCCAGCTTGCCTTGTGGCTGCGGGAACATTTTGGTCAGTTAGCATCTCAGCACGGATTAACGTACGATTTCCATTACATTCACGCAGACGTAGGGGAGAACGGCGCAACGCGCGATATGATAAAGGAGGTAACCGGACTCATCCGGGGCAACGGTTTTGAACCCAAAATCAAACCTGAATCCTTCGCCGCCTCCACGGTCGCCGACCGATATTCTTAATGCTTGACAACTTCTTCTTCCATGCTAGGATACGCTTCCACGAAAGTTTTGTGGGAAATAGCACCTAAAGGAGGAAGAGTCATGCACGTCGAACAGGATCGACCAGTGGGCTTGCTAACCCTTACGGCCGTGACGCCAAAAGAGGAGGTTGTTCTCCGGGATCTCGGTACTGCCTCCGTGTTCGGGCAGATCCTCAGGTACCAGGGGCGTGGGAGCATCTCTCCCAACGCTCCGCTCAGCGAGCGCATGTGGCTCCGCTTCTCTTACGGGTTCGGCAAGAAGCTCACGCTCCTTGCTACAACCGAGGAGGACGAGAAGGCCGTGCGCCAGATCCGGGATGCCATCTACTTTGGCGGTGGTGGTCTCATCTTTACCATATACTCCGTGCGAGACGGCAAGTCCTCTGTGGACTTCGCCATCGCCCAGTGCAAGGTATGCGACAAGCCCGTGATCTCTCTGGTCGAGTGCGAGTGGCTCTACTGCGACGCCTGCGCCGCAAAGTGCGAGCACCGGTACGAGCGCGGCCCTATCCATGGCGGCGGAGTGGACCTGGGGATGGGCGAGTTCTGCGGCATCTGTGGCAGAGGAAAGCCCAAGCCCGAGGGCGAGCCGGAAAGGCCTCTCTACGACCATCACATCGCAGCCGAGGAGGAGCTCGGGGTACAGGTGATCTACGAGAACCTTCCCGGTATCACCCCGCGCATGCTGAAGGGGTTCGTGGAGGGGACCGCGAAGAAGGTCCTTGTCGTTGAAGACGACCAATACTGGTCCGGTATCATTCGACGAGGGCTCAAAGGCAAGGTTCTGGTAGCCCAGGCCTTCACCACGGAAGAGGCAGAGGCCGTCTTTCAAGAAAGCCCTGACCTCGCCGTGATCCTCATGGATGCCTGCGTACCCGGGGACGACCCCAACACCATGTGGTTGGTGCGCAAGATGCGAGAGACCTTCACCGGTCCCATCATCGCCATCTCCAGCAACTCCGACTACCGCAAGGAGCTCATCCAGGCCGGTTGCGACCACGAAGCCGAGAAGACTGAAGCCGCTCAGAAGGTCCTTGAGCTCGTGGGCGTCTCGTAGTTCACCAGATCCAAGTGGATACCTCCACGCCAGCTTGCGAAGTTATCGCAGGCTGGCTTTCTTATTGAGAAAATGTAACTTTTATGCTAAAAACTGTCTATGCCAAGGAAGAAGGCAAAAATCTTTGTCGCAATGTCGGGGGGCGTTGACTCCTCTGTTTCCGCTGCCCTTCTCAAGAAGGCGGGTTTCCTGCCTGCCGGCAGGCAGGTCGATGTTGTCGGAGTGCATATGAAATGCTGGAGTTCAGAGCTTTCCCGAGAGTGCACCGCCTCGGAGGACGAACATTCAGCCCGCATGGCAGCGGCGCACTTGGGCATTCCGTTTTATGTTTGGAATTTTGTTGCGGAATACAAGCGCCGCGTGGTGGATTATATGTTGGAAGGATACGAACAGGGCCTCACCCCAAACCCCGACATTATGTGCAACAAGGAGATAAAGTTTGGTTTGTTTTTTGAGAAAGCGATAAAGCTGGGAGCGGACTATGTAGCTACTGGGCATTATGCCCGTATCGCTCGACATAACGCAACGCCTCGCCTTCTTCAGGGCGTGGATAAAGAAAAGGATCAATCCTATTTTCTATCGTTTATAAAGCCAGAAGTTTTGGATAAAATTTTATTTCCCGTTGGTAATTACACGAAGCCGCAGGTGCGGGCTCTTGCACGGAAATTCGGGTTGCCGAATGCGGAGCGAAAGGACAGTCAGGGAATCTGTTTTGTGGGCGAGGTGGCGATTGGGGATTTTTTGCGACAATATATTAAACCAAAGAAGGGCGATATCGTAGATACGCAGGGCAGGAAGCTGAGCGAGCATGACGGCGTGTTCTATTATACTGTGGGCCAGAGAAAGGGAATTGGATTGGCAGGAGGTCCTTGGTACATTGTGCGTAAAGACGTGAAGAAAAATGAGCTGGTCGTAAGCAAGCAAGAGCAGGACTTGTACGCAAGCACCGCGACCATTGAAAACGTGCATTGGCTCGGGGAACCGGCACACCTGCCAGCAACTTTTCGCGCGCATCTGCGATACCGGCACGCTGGGGCGCGAGCAGAACTTCGCAAAGAGGGAGATGGTTATGTGCTCGCGTTTGCGGAACCCCAGCGTGCCGTCACCCCGGGGCAATTCGCCGCTTTTTATGTTGGCGATCAACTCCTTGGCGGAGGAGTGATTCGGTGTTAAAATAACGAAAAAAGATGGATTCAAGCGAGTTGCGGACACGATTTTTGGATTATTTCAAAGAAAAGGGGCATACGATTGTGCCTTCTTCTTCGCTTTTGCCCGACGATCCTTCTGTGCTGTTGACGACCGCCGGAATGCAGCAATTTAAGCCATATTATACTGGTGCGGCCGACCCATTTCGCTCTCCGCACCCCACGCTTGAGGGAAAGCCGCTCGGGAGCAAAAACGCGGCCTCAATCCAAAAAAGTTTTCGGACTTCCGACATTGATGAAGTGGGCGACGAACGGCATCTGACCTTCTTTGAGATGATGGGGAACTTTTCCTTTGGTGGATATTTCAAAGAGGAGGCGATTCTCTACGCAAAAGAATTTTTGGACTCTCTTGGCGTCTCCATTGAATACGTTACGGTATTTGGCGGAGATAAGGATGTTCCGCGGGATGAGGAATCGGTGAAGATATGGGAGAAATACGGATTTTCTGCAGCGAAAGGCAATCTCAAATTTATGGGTAGGGAAGATAATTTCTGGGGACCCACCGGAGCCGAAGGTCCTTGCGGCCCCACTACTGAGATTTATGCCGGGGGCATTGAAGTTTGGAATATTGTATTTAACGAATATTATCAAAAAGCCGATAAAACTTTAGAAAAACTACCAACACCCGGCGTGGATACCGGCATGGGGCTGGAACGGCTGGCTAGGGTTTTACAAAAGAAAGCCACCGTCTTTGAAACCGATCTCTTTTTGCGAGCTATGGCGGAATTGCCGGAGGATTTGGACGAGAGAATCCGGCGGATTTTTGGCGATCACACGAGGGCCATTGCATTTTTGCTTGCAGACGGAGTGCTTCCGTCAAATAAGGAAGCTGGATACGTGTTGCGCCGCCTTATGCGCCGCCTGCTTGTGTACGAACATTTAGATGCTCGCATTGCAACCGAAAAACTCTTGGAAAGAGTGGTGGAAACGTACGGGCATCCATATTCCAATTTGCGCAAAGAGTTTATTTTGCAGGGCTTTCGAGCTGAAAAAGAACGTTTTCAGCAAAGCATCGCACGAGGATTAAAGGAACTTCAGCGCCTCCCGGCCCTCAATGCGCGCAATGCGTTTTCTCTATACGAGAGCTACGGCATTCCCTATGAAATTATCAAGGAGCTGGGCGGACAAAGAGCTCAAGGCCTCGCGCGCGAGGGTTTTGATGCAGAGTTTGCGAAGCATCAGGAGATTTCGCGGGCGGGACAGGAGCGGAAATTCGGCGGACACGGTTTGATCCTCAATACGGGGGAACTGAAGGCCGCAAACGAAGAAGAGGCGAAAATAGTGACGCGTCTCCACACGGCAACCCATCTTATGCAAGCCGCGTTGAGGAGAGTTCTCGGAGAGGGCGTTCGTCAAGCGGGTTCCGACATCACGGCTGAGCGTACGCGCTTTGACTTTACCTTTGACCGAAAACTCGCGCCAGAGGAAATTCGGCAGGTGGAAGAACTTGTGAACAAAGCCATTCAAGACGATTTGCTGGTAACATATGAAGAGCTCCCGTACGAAGAAGCGGTTAAAACGGGCGCGCTCCATTTTGCAAAAGAGAAGTATCCGCAGCGCGTGAAGGTATACACTATGGATTCCAAATATCCCGAACCATTTTCCAAGGAATTGTGCGGAGGGCCGCACGTGCAGCGCACGGGGGAACTTGGGCATTTTAAAGTTCTCAAAGAAGAAGCGGTGTCTGCGGGTATTCGTCGCATCCGTGCGACAGTGAAGTAGACAAACGCTCGCATTACGACTTTTTCTTGCGCTTTACCCCTCCTTCGGAGTGGACCCTCGCGTCTGCGAAAAAGTCGTAATGCTCGCTTTGTATTCAAAGGTATTTGATGTACAATACATCTATATGAGTTTTGAGTTTTTGCGTTGGGCGCGGGAAGAGCGCAAAAATTTTTTGGTGGTGCGCATAGGGCAAAGGGAAATTGATTTTTTGCTATTCGGAAAAGAAAACGGCGAAATGCACGTTCTCGCGTACGGGAGCGAGGAAATTTCGCATTTTACCGCGCTCCAAACATTGGAAAGAATCTTTGCTCGGATTCCGCACAAAACATCCGTGCAAGAACTCATCGCCACATTTGACACGAGCTCTTTTCGGGCGCAGTCCATTAAACTTATTCTTCCTCCTCAATCGCCTCCTCACCGCATTGATAAGGCAGAGGCGTTTGCTTTGGAGCGGGATACGCGTACGCGCGCAGAACGCATATTTCAAAATCTGCTCTTTAAAGAGTCCGGCATTTTGCCGAGTGAGTTTTCTTTGCGGAAGATGGATATTCTTGAGCGGAGAATAGACGGATACGCCGTCCCCCGCCTCGAGGGTTTCAAGGGCGGCGAAATTGAGTTTTCCGTGTTAGTTATGTTTTTGCTGGAGACCGCGCTTAGCCAAGTGGAGAAGTTTGCGAAAGCACGTAAAATCTCCCGCGTGCGGGTAATACATATTGCAGAAGCTCTGAAGGTCTTCACGAGCAAGCCCGGGCGGGAAGGCGTCTATCTTTGCATGGAAGAAGAAAAAACCCGGGTTGCGGTTCACAATGAGGGCCACTTCCTGTTTTTGGGTGCGCTGCCCATGGGCGCGCATCATTTTGCAGAATTTTTCAGCGACGTGATAGGAATGCGTGAGCCCAGCGCGCGCCTGCTGCAGCAGCGTTATTTTGAGGGCACTCTTTCTGAGGAGGTGCGGGAAAAGGTGCACAAGTATCTGTTGCCTGAAACGCGTAAATTTGGTACATTACTCAGGGAAAAACTTTTGGAAGCGAAAACTGCCTTGCCCGAATCCGTATGGATATTCGGAAGAGGAGGCGTCCTCCGAGACCTGCAGGACGTGTTTAGCGACGATATGCTGAGAGATCTTCCGTTTGTCCAGAGGCCCAAAACGAGATTTCTGCTCCCCAAGGATGTTTGGGAGGCAGGGCATTTTCCTGGGACGCAGGATTCCCTGTACACCGAGCTTTGTCTTATAGGCGCTTTCGTGTTGAATCGCGAATGAAAAAACGGCTTATAGATATTTATCCGCCTCATGACGGCCCCCCAGCGTTTTCAGAGGGAGAAGCGCTTTTTGATGATGAGGGAAGGATTTCAAATGCGACAGGTTCTGCCGCGCGCCCGGCGGCGGGCAGATTTGCCGGCATTTTGGTCCTTTTGGCAATTCTTTTGATGGTTTTGCCATTTGTGCTTCATATCTTTTTTGTGCGCGCCTCTGTGCAGGCCTGGCCCCATATCACCAAGCTTCACGTGACAGAACAGCTGGTCGCGCAAATTGGGCAAGACAGCGTGAACTTGGAAAAGAGGATTATCCGGGCTCGCGCGTTCCAGGAGGATGCCGAACAAACTCTGCTTTTCCCCTCGTCGGGTACAAAATTCAAGGAGGAGAAGGCGCGTGGAACTATTCGGGTATACAACGAAAACACCGCAAGCCCGCAGGCGCTCGTAGCAAACACGCGATTTATCTCAGAGGACGGAAAAATATTCCGGCTTGAAGCATCTGCTTCCATTCCCGCAGCCCGTATGGACGGCAGACGTCTCGTGCCCGGATCTCTTGATCTCCAGGTACTGGCCTCAGAGCCGGGAGAAGAGTACAACATTGGAGCTTCCAAATTTTCCCTTCCGGGCTTGGTCGGATCTCCTCTGTACACAAAAATCTATGGAGAATCGCTGGGACCTATGGCTGGCGGCATGCGGAGAACCGTGTCTGTGACGACGGAAGAAGATATAGAAGAGGCGCGCGCCCAGCTCACTGAAACGCTCAAGGCGCAGGCAACGAAATCCCTGCTGGCGAAAGTTCCTCCTCAATTTCAGATGCTTGCCGATTCCGTGAACACCCTCCTTATGGAGGACAACTCTTTAGTAAAGCCGGGAGCGGAGCTGGAACAGTTTAATTATACTGCGAAAATGCGTGTTTCCATGATCGGATTTCATAGGGAAGACGCCGACTTGCTTGCGCGCCGCCTGCTCTTTGCGCAACTGGGGGATATCTACGCTCTCAATGAGAAAACGCTCCGGACTACCTATTCTATGCGGGGAGAAATGGCAGAGACCGGTGCCCTGCCCCTTGAGGTTCAGATAAGCGTAGATAGATACGAAAAGGTTGACAAGGCGGGCTTGGCAAACCGCTTGAAGGGCGCTTCAGAAAGCCAATTCGGTCAGTTACTGGGGGAATACCCATTTTTGGCGAAAGCAAAGATTTCCCTATGGCCTTTTTGGATTTCCCGCATGCCTCCCGATTCTGAAAGGATAACTATTGAGGTGCTTTTGGAGGGCTCGCCCTGAGCTTGTCGAAGGGTTGACGAATATATCAACATTTGGTACGATACCCATTACGAGCGCATGTCCGAACAATCTTCCGTAGGTGGGCAGGAATCTGGCTCCAGAGAGTTTAGACGATCTGGCGAAGTGACGGAGTCCTTGCCGAGTTTTCAATTTCGGGTTAAACTTGCTGACGGCCAGGAAATCTTGGCTTATGTTTCGGGCAAACTCCGAATACATAAAATTCGTATTCTCCCCGGTGATCACGTAACGGTTGAGCTGAGTCCCTACGATATGAAAAGGGGCCGGATCGTGTATCGCGGGAAATAAACGAGCTATGAGAGTTCAATCAGCGATAAAAAAAATATGCAAGGACTGCAAGATCGTCAAGCGAGATAGGAAGTTGTACGTGACGTGCAAGAAAAATCCCAAACATAAGCAGAGACAAGGATAACAGTATGCCGCGGCTTGTAGGAGTAGCCATTCCCGACAATAAGCAAATTGGTGTCTCTCTTACCTATATTTACGGGATAGGGCTTTCTTTGAGTCGCAAAATTTTGCGGGAGGCGGGGGTGGACGAAACGCGAAAGGCCTCTAGCATAACGCCCGATGAGCTGAATAAAATAAAAGAAATTATTGAAAAAAACTACCGAACCGAAGGTGAATTGCGGCGAGAGATAATGATGAACGTTCGAAGGTTGCGCGATATTGGTTCGTGGCGGGGAAGCAGACATGCGAGGCACCTGCCCGTAAGAGGCCAGCGAACGCGCACAAATTCGCGAACCATCCGCGGGAACGTGCGGAAAACCGTAACTTCGGGCAGAAAGCCGCCGGCAACGCCAACCTAATATGGGTCCCGTACGAAATTCCCTGGGTCAAAGGGTATTTCCACGGGTAATAGAAAAAGATAACAAACGAAATTTCGTACGGGATGGGGAAAAAACGCATTATACAAAAAGGAGAAGTGGGAACGGCAGAAGGGGGCGCGGATGCCGTGGCAAAGGCCGCTCGGGTCAGCTCTTCAAGGCGGGTGCCCGAAGGCCGGGTGTACGTGTATTCTTCCTACAATAATACCTTAATGTCGCTTTGCGACGCGAAAGGCAATCTATTGGCGCAGGTTTCAGCTGGCGCAATCGGGTTTAAGGGCACGAAAAAATCCACCCCGTTTGCCGCCTCCAAGGTCGCAGACGCCCTCTCGCAAATTGCCAAGAACAGAGGCGTAGAAAAAGTTGAGATTTTCATTAAAGGAGTCGGGTCGGGCAGAGATTCTGCCTTGCGGGCATTGGGCTCAAAGGGCTTTGAAGTATCTGCAATCCGGGATATCACCCCGATTCCTCATAACGGTCCTCGTTCGAGAAAAGTGCGCAGAGTGTAACCCATTCGACAAGCTCAGGGTAAACATATGCAAAAGGGTGTTGTAAGAAAAAGAAGGACTCCCCAGACCTCCGAATACGGAAAACAATTGCGGGAAAAGCAGGATCTCAAGGCCCTGTATAATTTGCGTGAGCGCCAGTTTCGGCAATACGTGGAAAGGGCGCTGGGCGGAAGAGGAGCTCTCAACGCAGAAGAAGCGCTTCTGTCGCAGCTGGAAAGGCGTTTGGACAACGTGGTGTTCCGCATGGGGCTTGCGGAAACGCGCAAGCAAGCCCGGCAGGTCGTTTCTCACGGACACATTCAGGTAAATGAAAGGGTCGTGAGTATTCCTTCTTATCAAATCAAAAAGGGAGACAAGATACGCGTTCGTCCAAGCTCGCAGGAAAACGTGTTTTTCAAAAATCGGAAACTGGCATTGAAGAATTATGCACCCCCAAGCTGGCTAGAGCTCCACCCGGATGTGCTGGAGGCCGAAGTAAAAGGAGCTCCCGGTCGGGAGGAAGCGGCGGTTACGGTTCAGGTTCCTTTGGTCTTTGAGTTTTATTCACGATAATTCATCACTTGATATAAACCATTAGTCATTTGTTGTATCTATGATTCCTCTGTCTCAGCCAACAAAGATAGTCGAGAGCAAAGAAAATCGCGGCGTATTTGTCGTTGAGGGCTTATATCCCGGCTACGGCATCACCATAGGGAACAGCTTGCGGCGCGTATTGCTGTCTTCTTTGGAAGGAGCCGCGGTAACGCAGGTAAACATCAAAGGAGCGGACCACGAGTTTTCCACGATACCCGGCGTTTATGAAGACGTTATTGCCATTCTGCTCAATCTTAAACAAATGCGATTTCGTTTGTATGGAGAAGAACCGCAAAAAGCAACGCTGAAGGTGCGGGGCGAGCGGGAGGTAAGGGCAGCTGATTTCAAACTCCCTGCTTCTCTTGAGCTTGTGAATGGTGACTTGATTCTCGCGCATCTTACTGAGAAGTCAGCCGAACTTGAAATGGAAATTCAGGTGGAGAGGGGGATTGGATATGTGCCTTCGGAGGAGCGGGAAAAAGAGAAACAGGAAATCGGAAGCATTGCGCTGGACGCTATTTTCACCCCCATACGGAGGGTGAGCTCAAGGGTGGAAAATATGCGCGTGGGTGATAGAACCGATTTTAACCGGCTTACCTTGGAGATTGAGACAGACGGCACGTTAACGCCGGAAGAAGCGTTTTACCAGGCGGTTGATGTGCTCCTTAAGCAATTTGAATTAGTGAAAGGCGGGGTGAAAGAAGCGGTGGAAGCCCGCCTTGAAGAAGTAAAAAAGGCGGCGGAAAAAAGCGCGCAGAAGTCCGCGGAGACCGAGAAAAAGAAGAAAAAAGCCGCGGCGGGGAAGACAAAGAAGGAGACGGCGAAAAAGAAGTCCGTCGCAAAGAAATAAAGGAGTATTATGAGGAAACGGAAAGCAGGGAGAATACTTTCAAGAAAAAAAGGGGTCAGGAGAGCCCTTTTGGTTTCTGTTGTTCGCGCTTTGACGCAAAAGGAAAAGATTCAAACCACGGAAGCCAAAGCCAAAGAGGTGTCACCGTTGATGGAGCGGTTGATTTCAAAAGCCAGACGGAACGATCTTCACGCCCGCCGCGAATTGCTTACGTACCTTTCTGCGCCCCTTGCCAAGAAAATGCTGGAGGAAATTGCTCCGCGTTTTCAGGAACGGCAGGGCGGTTATACCAGAATTATCAAAGTTGCCCCTCGAAAATCCGATGGTGCGCAAATGGCGATTATTGAGCTTGTGAAATAAACATGAAAACGATTGAGAGGGAAACCCATACGATTGACGCAAAAGATAAGAGATTTGGCCGCTTGGCCTCGCGCATAGCGTTGCTGCTCCGCGGAAAGCATAAACCCGAATTCGCCTTGCATAAAGACGTAGGAGATTTCGTGGTTGTGAAAAATGCGGAGCAGATGCAGTTTTCCGGAAGGAAATTCGCGCAGAAAGTATACTATCGACACTCCGGGTACTTAGGCAATTTGCGCCAAGTCCAGCTGCAAAAGCTGTTTGCGGCTCGGCCCGGCGAGGTATTGCGCAAAGCGGTATGGGGAATGTTGCCCAAGAACAAACTTCGTCCAAAACAAATTCGTCGCCTCAGCGTTGAATGAAAGTATGCCTCGTGTTTCAGCCAAAAAAACTGAATATGTGGAAACGGTAGGAAGAAGGAAAACCGCCGTTGCGCGGATTCGTCTTTCCCCCGCCTCAAAAAGCCAGTTTATAGTAAACCAGAAACCTCTGGAAGAATACGTGCAGGAAACTTCGTATCAGAATATCGCGAGAGAATCCTTGGAGAAGGGGAGTCCGGGAAAGAGTTTTGCTGTTTCGGTGTTGGTGCGCGGAGGCGGGCCTCATGCACAGGCAGAGGCCATTCGCCAGGGGATTAGCCGTGCACTCGTAAAAACAGATCCAGAACTTCGGGCAAATCTCAAAGCGCTTGGATTTCTCACGCGTGACTCTCGGATGAGAGAGCGCAAAAAATTCGGTCTCAAGCGCGCCCGCCGCGCGCGGCAGTGGCGCAAGAGGTAGCTACGAGTATCGCTCGCATCGCGGATTTTCCTCGCGCTTAACCCCTCCTTCGGAGTGGACCCTCGCGTCTTCGGAAAACCCGCGATGTTTCGCTTATGTGTTGCTATGGGAGAAGTTTATTTGAAACAAGAATCTGATCTCCTGTGTACACGAGGAGTGTTTTTTCTGCTGGCTGCCAGACGAGCTCGGGATTGGGGAATGAGGCAAGTTCTACCATATTGAGGCGGTCGCGCGTGTCTATTTCAGAAATCATAATGGTGTCACCCTTTGTGAATAAAAGGTAGTGCGGGGTAAACCACGCAAGATTGCTAATGTCCTGACCGAATCTCGTAAGAAATATGCGCTCTCCTTTTGCGTGGGAGGGTTGTTCTCGTTCGTCTTGAAGGTAGTATAGCCACAATTCGCTTCCAACAGACAGCGCAATTTTCTTCCCGTCGGGAGACAGAACCGCTTGCGTAAAAGAGGAAAATAATTCTTTTAACTCGGGATACTGGGTTTCAAGATCGGTAGCGTCTTTTAAAGTGTCGAGAGGGACGCTCTCTTCTCCATTTGGCGAAGGCAAAAGGGCTTGCGCGTCTTCAGGCAGTGGAGTGAAGGCGGGGTCTTTGGGCACGAGAACAATATTCTTCGCTTCCGTTACTTGCCTTGGGAAGACCTGAAGGCGCTTTTCCCATGAATGATATCCTTCTTTTTCTACGCGGATAAGATAGGTATTCGGAAGAAAATTTTCCGCGAGAGTAGTTCCCAAAATGCGGGTCGTGCGCCCGATGGATTGATCGTTGACAAATACTTCAGCTTGCGCCGGATTGATGTTGAGATAGAACGCCCCCCCTTGAGAGAACCAGCGTTCTTGCCAGTCAAAGCGGTAGCCTTGGGAATAGAAGATAATAGCGGGAGTCCCCGCCAGAAACACCGCTCCGAGAAATAAGAATAGTATCGTTCTGCTTCGTTTGGTCATATCTCTTGCATTATACGCTCAATTGACAGAAACTCCAAAATGCTGTATAAGAGGAAGCACAAATTGCACCTAAGGAGGCGAGTCGTGGCAACGGAAGATCAGATTGAGGGATTGTACCTGGCCGGGAAATACCGGGAAGTGATCGCGATCGCTCCGATCAGTATTCGGGCGGCGTGGTCTCACTACCAGCTCGGGGAGCTGGATAGGGCAGGGACGATTGCCCAGTTCCTTGTTCTAAAGAGGCCCGACGTTACTGAGGAGGCATCTTCAGCTTGCCTGCTTCTTGCTCACATCACAGAGCGACAAGGCAACTTGGAGGGAGCAGAAGAACTCCTCCGTCTCGTTCCCGCGGATAGAAAGCGTGACAACCTCTATATCACAATACTGACCGCCAAAAAGCGACGGGGCGAGGAGATAGTGGCCATAGATGCAGTGGTCCTCGCTACGAACGCCGTGATGCGCGCGCCGTACCAATTAGTGGACGGTCACATTATCAACAACGTCGCTTGGCTTTTACACCAAGCGCGAGACCAAGAGGACGTAAGGGAATTCCTTCCAACTCTTCCCGGCCTCATCGAATTGGCCATGGGCATTTACGAGTCCGTGAGTGTGGCCGACAATCATCGGGCAGCGGTGATGTACCGCGCAGCTCTCATCTTCGAGGCTGCAAATTGGATAGAGGGTGCACGTACTCTCATCCGTCAGTCGATAGAACTTTGGCGGGAGCTCGTCGTTCGAGAGGGCGGCGATCGCTTCCAACAGAACCTGAGGGGCGCCGAAGAGGTTGCGCGCCGACTCAATGGATAACAAGGGCTTTGGCTCAGAGGCGCCTGGATCGCGTACGCGATCCAGGCGCCTACACTTTTCTGCGGCTTTTTGCGCAATTGCCAAGTCGGATTTTTTCAGATACAATACAGAGGACTCAATATGGTCCCGTACGAAATCCCGAGGTACAAGGGCATTTCTATCGGGAGTAAGAGAAGATAACAAGCGAAATTTCGTACGGGATGGAGCAATTTATTATTCGCGGGGGAAAACCCTTGCGAGGCATGATAGACGTGAGGGGGGCGAAAAACGCCGCCTTTCCTCTTTTGGCAGCAACCATCTTGACCAAAGAAGATTGCGTCATCGAAAATCTGCCCTTGATTGAAGATGTGTTCCGGGCGATTGAAATTCTGGAAAGCATGAAAGCGGAAGTTAACTGGATAGGGGAGCGCGCAGTCAAAATCAACACCAAACGTCTCAACCCCGTCCTCATTGACAAAAAACTCGTGGGAAAACTCCGGGGTTCCGTTTTATTTTTCGGGCCGCTTCTCGCGCGCTTTGGAAAGGTTTTCCTTCCGGTCCCTGGCGGGTGTATCATTGGTGCGCGGCCGATAGACACGCACCTCGACGCTTTTTTGCAGTTGGGCATAAAAATAAAGGGGGGGAAGAAGGGTTTCGTCCTGGAATTGCCAAAAGCCATAAGGGTCCGGGAAGTGATTCTCAATGAATTTTCCGTCACGGCAACGGAAAATATCCTTCTCCTGGCGAGCTTATTGCCCATTCCCATTACGATAAAAACCGCGGACCAAGATTACCAGATTCAGGAACTCTTTAAATTTCTCAAGCGAATGGGCGCGCAGCTACGAACTTCCAATCTCCACGTGATTTCAGTGAAGGGGAAACCGCGCCTCAAAGGCGCGCGCACGAAGCTGATTTATGATCCCATTGAAGCAGGGACTTTTCTTGTGATGATTGCGGCTACAAAGGGAGAAGCGCTCGTGAGAAACGTGGAGGTTCAGTATCTTGAGCTGTTCCTTAAAAGATTGCGCGATTTTGGCGTGCCCTTCCGCATTATCCCGCGCGCAAAGGGAAGGGGAGACGTGCGCGTTTTTCCCTGGAAGTCCCTGCGTATGGATAAAATTCAGAGTTTTATTTACCCGGGTATTCATTCTGATTTGCAAAGCGCGCTTGGCGTACTTGCGACCCAATCCAGAGGTTCAACGCTCCTGCACGATCCTCTATACGAGGGCCGCTTGAAATATTTGGAGGAGTTGAATAAGATGGGAGCTGAAATCTACATTGCAGACCCCCACCGAGCCATCATCAATGGACCCACTCAACTTTACGGAACCGATCTTGGAACATTTGATTTGCGCGGCGGGGCGGCATTGATCATTGCCGCGTTAGCTGCAAAAGGGAAGAGTACGATAAGCAATATTTATCAGGTGGACAGAGGGTATGAAAGGATAGAAGAGCGCCTGCAGAAATTGGGCGCAGACATTAGGAGAGTGAATTCATAACTATGTTTATCACTAAAATCGGAATTGACCTAGGCACCTGTAATTCCCTGGTTTTTGTCCCCAAAAAAGGGGTGGTGCTGTGCGAACCCTCGGTTGTGGCGGTTTCCTTGGACGAAAACCGCATTTTGGCAGTGGGCGAGGCCGCAAAAGAAATGACGGGACGCACTCCCGATACCATTCGGGTGTACCGGCCCTTGTCAGAAGGCGTGATTGCGGATTACCGGGTAACGCTGGCCATGATTCGGCATTTCCTGCGCCGCGTTATTCCCAAATACCAATTTTTAAAGCCGGAGGTATTGGTTTCTGTGCCCGCCGGAATCACGTCAACGGAACGGAGGGCGGTGATTGAAGCTACCCATCAGGCGGGAGCCCGGGCCGCGTACGTGGCCAAAGAGCCCATTTTGGCAGCCATTGGAGCAGGCATTCCGATTAATTCCACGTCCGGGCACATGATTGTGAATATCGGCGGCGGAACGACGGAAGTTGCGATTATTTCCATGGGAGGGATCGTGGTGGCAGCATCCTTGCGCGTGGCCGGCGACAAAATTGATCAGGCGATTTCCGATTATATCAAGAAAAAACACAATCTTGCCGTGGGCGAAACAACCGCGGAGGAAATAAAAATGCGGATCGGAACCGCGATACCAGAAAAAGTAGAGCTTATGATGGAGGTGCGCGGCCGCGATTTAATTCACGGTCTGCCCAAGAATATCAAGCTTTCCTCCAACGAATTGGTCCAAGCCATGGAAGAGCCCATTGACGAAATCCTGTTTACCATAAAATCGGTGCTTCGGGAAACGCCCCCGGAACTTTCTGCAGACATCATGGATAAAGGAATGATTCTGGCTGGCGGAGGAGCGCTTCTCCGCAACATTGATCAGCGGATTTCCCAGGCAATCGGCGTGCCCTGTTTCGTTGCCGACGACCCTTTAACGTGCGTTGTGAGGGGAGCGGGTGTGGTGCTCGACAATTTGGAAGTTTTCAAGCGCAGCATTATGAGCAAAAAATGATGCGGCACGCTGAATTTCTAAAAAAAGCGGCTGCGAAAAAAACGCTTGCGCACGCCTATTTGTTTTCGGGGAACGACCGCGCGCAAAAAGAAGAGCTTGTGCGCGATCTTCTGGAAATTCTCGGCGTCTCCAGCGCGGACTCCGTCGTTATAAATCCCTCGGAGGAAACGAGTTCTTTTGAAATTACCATATCTCAAATCCGCCGCCTCGCCGCCTTTTTGAGCATGACATCCTGGAACTCTTCTCATAAAGCGGTTCAGATTCAGGACGCTCACCGCATGAATCAGGAGGCGCAATCCGCGTTTCTCAAGCTCTTGGAAGAACCGAGGGGCGACACAATCTTGTTTCTGCTCACCGAACATCCCGACATGCTTTTTGAAACCATTCGTTCGCGCGCGCAGGAATTCAAGTTTTACTCGTTTTCGCAAATGCAAATACCCGGCGACGTTACACGAGAATTTCAAAAATTGCAGCGCGCGGATCTCCATATGCGTTTTTCATACGCCAAAAATCTTAGCGATGAGCCCGAGTGCATTGATGATGTTCTCCGGCAGTGGATTTCAGTTTTGCGCAAGGCGCTCCACGAGGCAGCGAGAAAGGACTCGGAGCGCGCCTTGCCGCTTTCCCGTTCCGTGCGCACCATGCAGGAAATCCAGTTTCTCCTCCGCACCACCAACGTGAACCCCCGCTTGGCTCTAGAGCGCGCGCTCCTCTCTCTTTAGGGCGTGTTTGCAGGGCTTCTTTATATTTGGTAGGATACGTTTATGTATCAAGAAGTTCTCCAAAAGATAAAGCCGGATATGGAAAAAACGGTGAGTTTTTTTCAGGGGGAGCTCGCAAAAATCAGAACGGGGCAGGCGACTCCTTCTTTAGTGGAGGACGTGCAGGTAAATCTGTTCGGCCAGAAAATGCCTTTAAAGCAGCTTGCCGGGATTTCGTGTCCCGACCGGGGGCAAATCCTTATTCAGCCATGGGACAAATCGTATATAGAGCCAATCGAAAAGGCCCTTCAGGTTTCCTCCTTGGGGACGAGTCCTATAGTGGAGGGCGCCGCGCTGCGGATGCACCTGCCAAAACTCACGCAGGAATATCGCCTGCAGTTGGCAAAAGTGCTCGGAGAGAAATCCGAGGAGACGCGTCGGGCGCTGCGCAAACGGCGAGAGGACGCGTGGGAGGAAATTCAAAACCAAACGAAGACGGGCGAGATTCGGGAGGACGATAAGTTTCGGGCGAAGGATGAATTGCAGAAGATTCTTGATGAATACAATAAAAAAATAGAAGATCTCGTTGGGCGCAAAAAAAGAGAAATTGAAGTAGAATGACCTTAGCAGTTGCTCTTCTATCTATAGGCATTTTAATTATCCTGCACGAATTGGGGCATTTTCTTGCTGCAAAGAAATTCGGTGTGAAAGTGGAAGAATTCGGCATTGGCTTGCCTCCGCGTCTTCTTGGGAAAAAATACGGGGAGACCCTTTACTCCGTAAATGCCCTCCCCATAGGAGGATTTGTGCGCATGGAAGGAGAAGAAAAGCGAAGCGATGCTCCCGGAAGCTTCAACAGAAAACCCTTATGGCAGAGATTTTCCATCGTGGCTGCCGGAGTGATTGTATTTTGGGTTATTTCCGTTGTGATTTTTGCTGTTCTAGGGGCGACGACGGGCATCCCGAGCGCTATAGGGGACGATGAAGAAAACGTGGCAGGCTCGCACGTTCGCATTATTGGTATATCAAGCGACTCTCCTGCAGAAAAATCCGGCTTGCAATTCGGCGATACGATTTTGTCTATAGGGGGGCAGCCGATTTTAAAGATACGGGAGGTGCGTGAAGTTTCTAAGATCCATGCGGGGCAGGAAACGAGCATAGTAATCCAGCGGGGTTCAGAGCAGATCTCTTTATCGCTCGTTCCGCGGGAAAGCCATCCCAACGATGAATTGATCGGAGTTTCTTTGACGCGAGCGGGGAACGTGAAGTACGCGTGGTATGAGTCGCCTTGGCAGGGATTGGTGCGCACCTGGCACGTTACTTCTTCTATTTTTGAAACGCTTGGGATGCTTGTCTCTCGGCTCGTGGGCGGAGAAGAGCTTCCTGCCGGAACTCAGATTGCAGGGCCGGTGGGAATCGTTGTCCTTCTTAAAGACATATTTGCGCTTGGGATGCCCTGGTTCCTCACCTTTGTCGCGACCATATCCGTATACCTTGCCATCTTCAACACGCTTCCCATTCCTGCGCTGGACGGCGGGCGAATGTTTTTTATTCTTCTGGAAGGCGTTCGAAGAAAACCGCTGCCCGAGAAGCTTGAGCGACGGCTCATTCTCATATCCTTTCTTGCGCTTATTCCCTTCATCCTGTGGGTCACGGTAAACGATATTCTTCGCCTGTTGTAGATTCTCCCTATGCGCCAGTCCGCCTTATTTGCCAAGACGCAAAAACAACTTCCAAAGGACGAAACGAGCACAAACGCCCGGCTTCTTTTGCGGGCGGGTTTCGTGCACAAAGAAATGGCGGGCGTGTATTCCTTTTTGCCCTTGGGCCTCCGTGTGTTAAACAATATCGCAAACATAATTCGCGAGGAAATGTTTGCCATAGGCGGACAGGAAGTTTTTCTCCCGTCGCTGAATCCCAAACAAAACTGGCAGCAAACCGGTAGGTGGGAGACGTTAGACGACTTATTTCGGTTTACGAGTTTATACACCAAAACCGATTACGCACTGGCAGGGACGCACGAAGAAATTATCGTACCTTTGGTGCAGCGCTTTGTATCTTCGTATAAAGAGCTTCCCGTGGCCATCTTCCAAATTCAGAATAAGTTCCGTGATGAGAAACGGGCAAAATCCGGGTTGCTGCGCGGGCGCGAATTTTTGATGAAGGATTTGTACTCTTTTCACGCCAATGAGCAGGATCTCGATCGCTATTATCAAGTCGTGAAGGAATCCTACGACCGGATTTTCAAGAAGGCGGGGGTGGAGGCGGTGTACACTTTTGCTTCGGGCGGAACGTTTTCAAAATATTCTCATGAGTTTCAGGTGCTCACACAAGCCGGAGAAGACACCGTGCACGTGTGCGGCGCGTGCGCGCTCGCGGTGAATGAAGAGATTCTGCGAGAACAGCCCGGGTGCCCGCAATGCGGTAACAAAAACTTGCGTCGAGAGAAAGCGATTGAAGTCGGAAATATCTTTAAGCTAAAGACAAAATATTCCAGCGCTTTTCAACTGACGTACAAGGACGAACGCGGGGAAAACAAAGAAGTTATTATGGGATGCTACGGAATCGGGTTAAACCGCTTGATGGGAACTATCGTAGAAACATCGCATGACAAGAGAGGCATTATTTGGCCCGAGTCCGTGGCGCCATTTTTGGTGCATCTTCTTCAGATATCGGACAGGCCCAAGGAAGCAGAGGCGGCATACGAGCAGTTGCAAAACGCCGGCATTGAGGTATTGTACGATGACAGGGAGGAAGTGCGTGCGGGCGAGAAGTTCGCCGAGGCAGATTTGCTGGGCATTCCCTGGCGCGTGGTGATAAGCGATAAGGCGCTTGCGCAAGAAAACGTAGAAGTAAAAGAGCGCAAAAGCGAGCGCGTAGAGCTCGTGAAATTGCAGAATATAACGGATTTCTTGCGCGCAACCAATTCTTGATTTTCGTATGAAATTTTTCCAGAACATATTGTCCCGGCTGGGGCAGGATATTGCCATCGACTTGGGCACAGCCAATTCCTTGGTATACGTAAAGGGAAAGGGGATTGTCATTCAGGAGCCCTCGGTTGTGGCAATCAATCAAAAAACCGGCAAGGTGCTTGCCGTGGGCCATGAAGCAAAAAAAATGGTGGGGCGCACCCCGACTCACATTGTGGCAATGCGGCCCTTGGTGAAGGGCGTTGTTTCCGATTTTGAGGTTACCGAGCAGATGCTTAAGTATTTTATCACCAAGGCCTATCAGCGAAAGTTTATTCTCAGTCCGGGGCCGCGGGTTATTGTGGGAGCCCCCTTTGGCGTAACGGAAGTGGAGAAAAGGGCGGTCCGCGACGCCACCCTTTCTGCGGGGGCGCGAGAAGTGTTCCTTATTGAAGAACCCATGGCTGCCGCCATTGGAGCTCGGCTTGCGGTGCAAGAGCCGGGCGGAAATTTTATTGTGGACATTGGTGGGGGGACCACGGAGGTTGCCGTGCTGTCGCTCGGTGGCATTGTATACGCAAAATCGCTCCGCATTGCGGGCGATAAAATGACGGAAGACATCATTCATTTTGCGCAAGAGGAATACAAGATTTTCATCGGGGAGCGAACCGCAGAATCCATTAAGATTGCCATCGGGTCTGCCTATCCCCTCAAAGAACGGAAAGAGGTTCCGCTCCGCGGCAGAAATTTGATTACGGGTTTACCCGAAGAAATTCTCGTTTCAGACGAGGACGTCCGGCGCGCTATGGAACGCTCTGTGCGGCAAATCGTAAACGAAATCAAGGCAACGGTGGAAGAAACGCCTCCCGAGCTTTTGGCTGATATTATGCATCGAGGCATTTTTCTTGCGGGAGGCGGGGCGCTTTTGCGTGGTTTGGATACGCTTATTATGAAGGAAACAAAAATTCCCACGCGCATCGTGGAGGATCCTTTAACGGCCGTGGTGCGGGGAGCGGGCTTAGTGCTGGAAAATCTGGACGAACTGAGAGACGTATTGACAGAGACGGAGAATTTAGAGCCGCCGCACTAATCTATGCTTCAGGTTTCAGAAGTACAGCGCATTGTAAAACTCGCGCGCATTGATTTGTCGGATAACGAAATACTTAAGTTCCAAAAAGAGCTTGCTTCTGTTTTGGAGTATTTTGAAATTCTGCGGGAAGTTGACGTATCTGCAGTAGAACCCATGACTCATTCGGTGTCTTTGCAAAACGTGAGCCGCAAGGATGTCGTCAAAGGGCAAAAACCCGATATGGCAAAACTCCTTTTGGACATGGCTCCTGAAACGAAAGATGGATACGTGAAGGTAAAGTCAATTTTATGACTCCGCGAATTGAGAAAGAAAGCTTTACCATACGCCAACTTCATGAGAAGCTTGTAAAAAAAGAGGTCTCCGCGAAGGAAATCGCAGAGGAGTTTTTGGAGCGCATCAAAAGGGAAGAGGGAACGTTGAACGCGTTTATCACACAGACGCCCGAGCTTGCTCTTGCGCAGGCAAAAGAAGTAGATGAAAAAATTGCGAGCGGCAGAGAGATTCCTTTGCTCTCGGGGGTGCCCTGCGCCGTGAAGGACTCCATTTTGGTGGAAGGCGTTGCGTGCACGGCTGGCTCCAAGATTCTGCAGGAATACATTGCTCCCTATGATGCGACCGTCACGAGGAAGCTTCGGGAGCAGGGCGCGCTTTTCGTCGGAAAAACAAATACCGACGAGTTCAATATGGGGTCATCCACCGAAAACTCCGCTTTTGGGGTTACGAGAAATCCTCACGATCCAGAGCGGGTGGCGGGAGGAACCTCCGGGGGATCTGCCGCTGCGGTTGCTGCAGGGGAAGCGCTCGTGGCTTTAGGAGCGGATACCGGCGGCTCCATACGCTTACCTGCCGCATTTTGCGGTGTGGTGGGATTAAAACCTACCTACGGGGCAGTATCGCGCTCCGGGTTGATTGCCATGGCCTCCTCTCTTGATCAAATAGGATCTCTTGCTCAAAGAGCCCAAGATGCGGAGGATTTGTTCGCGGTTATTTGCGGAAAAGACGAGTTAGACGCAACTTCCCTTGAATATGAATACAAACCCTTGGAAAACTTTGCATTGAAAAATCTTCGCGTGGGCGTTGCCAAAGAATTTTTCGGGGAAGGATTGATGCCAGAAATCGCAGAGCGTATGAAAGCCGTGTTGCAGAAACTCGAAGACGCGGGAGCCACCGTGCAGGAAATACGCCTTCCCCACGCAAAGTACGCGTTGGCCGCGTATTACATAATCAGCACTTCTGAAGTATCGGCGAATCTCGCGCGCTTTGACGGCATTAGGTACGGAAAACGCGCTGCAAAAATTCGCACATTGCTTGATGGGTATTTGCAGAGCAGGGGAGAATATCTGGGAGACGAAGTAAAGCGCCGAATTATGCTTGGCACCTACGCGCTCTCTGCCGGATATTACGAGGCATATTACTTAAAAGCGCAGAAAGTCCGCACGCTTTTGCAAAAAGATTTTCAGGCGGCTTTTGCCAAAGTGGATGTTATCATGGGACCGCCAAGCCCGTTCCTTCCTTTCAAAATCGGGGAGCGGAATGAAGATCCTCTCGCGATGTATCTTGTGGATCTGTACACCGTGCCGGTCAATCTCGTTGGGTTGCCCGCTTTGTCTCTCCCCGCGGGCTCCGTAGGCAATCTTCCGGTGGGCTTGCAAATTATCTCAAAGCCGCTTGAGGAAAATCTTCTGTTCGCGGTTGCCAAAGAGTTGGAAAATTTGGTATAGGTGGTAGAATAAAATAATGCCGCCACAACTTTTGGAATTTCTTTCCAGGGTGAATTCACCCGAACTTCAAGCAAAGCTCCTTTGGATTAAGCTTCCATTTCTCGTTGTGGTCGCCTTTTTTATTGCTGTTATTCTTATCGCCCTTTTGCGGACTCCCTATATACGTTTGAGCATAGTTGGAGATGCGGTTGAAATAATTACCTTTCGACCTTTTGGAACGCCGCGAATTAAAAGACGGTGGCAAAAAATTATGCAACGCCTGGATTCGGGCAGCGAATCTGAATATAAGCTGGCGATTATGGAAGCCGATACCTTACTGGAAGAAGTGCTTCAAAAGATGCGTGTTTCGGGAAGCAATGTGGACGAACGCCTGCAAAAAGTCACTCAACTTATGGTCCCCAGCATAGAGGAGCTCCGTGCCGCCCATCAAGCGCGCAACAGCATTGTGTATGACGTGGACTATCGCCTCGGGCTGCAAGAGGCAAGGCATATTTTGGAAACATATCAGAAGGCCTTCGAGGAACTTGATTTATTCCGTTAAAGAGGATATGATATAATGCGTGGGGAAGTGAATCGGTATCACGTGAGGCCCATAACCTCAAAATCCGGGCTCATCTCCCGGCCCCACAACACTTTGATTCGCTCCGTGTAAGTGGGCCAGGGTAGCTCAGTTGGTTAGAGCGAAGGACTCATAAGCCTTAGGTCGTGGGTTCGATTCCCACCCCTGGTACAGGGTTATATCTTGTGAGCAGAAGCGGGCGTAGCTTAGCTGGTTCAAAGCGCCTCCCTGTCACGGAGGAGATCGCCGGTTCGAATCCGGTCGCCCGCGCAACGTAATAATTTTTTCCGTTGGTTTAACCGCCAGCGGATTTTGTTTGACAAAATGTGCATACTTGATAAAAACTAACAAGAGCCGGAAGGGAGGTTTCTCATGGTTGATGTATGGATAATTACTCCCAAGGGGACCATCCTTATAGGCAAGGTTTCAAAGGAGACTCTCAACAAGATTGGAGATAACGCTTTGCCCGACGGAAGCGAAATCACACTTGTTGTAGACGAGCGGCATGGGATTTCCGAGGGAGCCGTTGTACCCGTGAAAGATCTTTGGGTGAAGATCGTGTGAGTAGAATTACTATTCCATGTAATCTCCGCTGGCAGAAATGTCAGCGGAGCTCATTTTTGTTGACGGGATACAGGAAAAGTGGTAGAAGCAAATCAGCACCCTCACAACTGTAGAGGGGCAAATTCTAGGAGGTAAAATATGCGTCGCGATCAGTGCGCCGATGCTCTCTTCCGAGCGGGGGCGGTGAAGTTTGGGGCGTTTCGCCTCACGTCTCACGAGACGACGAATCCCGACGCCCCCCTCTCGCCCATCTGCATAGATCTGAGGGTTGTGCGTTCTGATCCACTCGCACGGACCCTTGTGGTGGACGAGTACCAGCAGTTCGTCCGCCCCATACCGTTTGATGTTCTTGCCGATGTGCCAACGGCGGCAACGCCGATTGTAGCGATCCTCGCGGATCGCTTGGGGGTCCCAATGATAACCCCCCGCGGTCTCGAGAAGACCCATG
>MHUO01000009.1:78175-116484 GCA_001825035.1 Candidatus Wildermuthbacteria bacterium RIFOXYD1_FULL_50_12
TGGTGGTGACCGATGTGGTTGTTTTGGTAGACTGCCAGCAGGGTGGCAGAGAACGCCTGCGCGAGGCGGGATACAATCTCCACGTGAGGTACACCATTTCCGAATTGCTCCGCTATTACATGGAGACGGGGCAAATTAAGGAAGAGAAGGGCCATGAGGTTTTCCGGTATTTGGGTATATAACCTCGTGGCTGACCAGAGGCCGCTGACACGAATGTCAGCGGCATAGCCATTTTTATATTTGACATTCTACGATAGTATGAAGATATGAAAAAGCAAATTGTTTGGATTGGAGTCCTCATGCTTGGATTAATCCTTGTTGTCGCGCTTATGATTTTCCGCACTGCGCCTGATCAACCTCTTGGCGAGTCCGATCTCATTGAGTATAAAGACATACTTCGAGTAAACCAGCCCAAAGCGAATCAAACAATTACAAGCCCGCTTTCCATAACCGGAGAGGCACGGGGGTCGTGGTTTTTTGAGGCAACTTTTCCCGTAATACTCGTCAACTGGGATGGACTTATTATCGCGCAACATTACGCCCAAGCCCGCGGAGAATGGATGACGGAAGAATTTGTGCCCTTTGAGACAACATTAGAATTTGAAAATCCAGCGTTTCCCGGAAGCGACGAGACGCATTTTAGCCGGCGAGGAAGTTTAATTTTACAGAAAAGCAATCCGTCGGGTCTGCCCGAATACGACGACGCGCTTGAAATTCCCGTATGGTTTGAGGGGCCGTAAGGTAATCCAAAGGGGAGGAGCAATCCTTGGAGTAGAGAGGGGCTTGGGGATTGTTTTCTGCCTTATTTTTTGCTATACTAGAAGAATTGGAATATCTATAAATATGCCTATTTCTGAGCTTAAAAAACAGGCCTTGGCGGTGTTTTCCGGAGCGAAAAACCTCGCGGAATTGGACTCTGCCTACCATCTCTATTTGGGCAGAAAGGGAAAGCTGACTCTTTTGCTGCGTTCTCTGCGGGAGCTTCCCGAAACCAGCCGCAGGGAAAAGGGCAAGGAGGCGAACGACTTGCACGACTTTCTTGAGCAGCAATTCTCAAAGCGAAAACAGGAACTCCAGAAGGAAGAATTCACTCAAAGCGAGAAAGCGGAGCGCATCGATGTTACCGCTCCGGGTAAGCGGATTGCGCTCGGGCGCTTGCACCCTCTGACACGCGTTCAGAGAGCGGCAATACGCATTTTTGGCAGTATGGGATTTGGGGTGGCAGAGGGTCCGCACATTGAAGCCGAGTGGTACAACTTTGATGCGCTTAATATTCCCGCGAACCACCCGGCGCGCGATATGTGGGATACGTTTTGGCTCAAAGATTCAAAAAATTCAAGATTACTTCTCAGGACGCACACAAGTCCGGTACAGATTCGCTATATGGAATCCCATCAGCCGCCATTCCGCATCATAGCTCCGGGGCGGGTATTCCGATACGAAGCAACGGATGCTAAGCACAGCTTCGATCTCCATCAGCTGGAGGGTTTAATGGTGGGGCGCGACGTTTCGGTAGCGCATTTCAAAGCCGTTATTCAAAAATTTTACGAATTGTTTTTTGCCAAATCAATGACCATACGCCTGCGGCCAAGCTATTTCCCGTTTGTGGAACCCGGCTTTGAAGTGGATATGAGCTGCGTAATCTGCGGGGGGACGGGAAAGAAAGCGAAGAATACCCCCTGTAGCAGCTGCGGTCATACCGGTTGGCTGGAAATGATGGGGGCTGGCATGGTGCATCCCAACGTGTTCAAGGCCGCAGGATATAATCCGCGCGAGTGGCAGGGGTTTGCCTTTGGCATGGGGGTGGAAAGATTGGCAATGATGAAATTCGGCGTTCCTGACATTCGATTATTTTTTGAGGGAGATCTTCAATTTATCCGACAATTCTAAACTATGTTGTTTTCGTATAATTGGCTGCAAGATTACGTGAAAGAACGGCTTCCTAAGCCCAAGGAGTTGGAGGATTTGCTTTTGCTTCACGCTTTTGAGGTTGAAGGATATGAAAAAAGGGGCAAGGACTGGATTTTTGACATTGCCGTGTTGCCCAACCGCTTGCCGGACGCAGGCAATCATCGCGGCATGGCGCGCGAGATCGCTGCCATTGGCCGCCTCTCCTACCAAGAACCGAAACGGAAACCCGTCAAAGCACAAAAAGGATCAATAAAGCCCATATCCTTTAGCATTGCGGCGCAATCTCTTGCGCCGCGCTATACCGCGTTTGTTATTGAGGGGGTATCGGTTAAGCCCTCGCCCCGATGGCTCAAAGAACGCATTGAAGCTGTAGGAGGCAACTCCATCAACACCATCGTGGATCTCGCCAATTATGTTATGCAGGAAACCGGACAGCCCATGCACGCTTTTGATTACGATCAGATTCAAGGGAACCAAATGCGCGTGCGCATGGCAAGAAACGGAGAAAACTTGGTACTGCTTGATGATAAAAAAATTGCCCTTCCGGAAGGCGCCTTGGTCATTCAAGACGCCAAACGTTTAATAGATTTGGCCGGCATCATGGGAGGAAAAAACAGCGCGATTGGCGAACCCACCAAAAATATTGTACTGCAGGCGGCGACATTCGACCAGGCCGCAATATACATTGGGAAAACGAAACTCGGCATTCAAACGCAGGCCGCACAGCTGTATGCAAGCGGCCTTGATCCAAATGCCGCCCTGCCCGCGCTGGAACGAGCCGCAGAACTGCTTTCCGGACTCGGTGGCGGGAAGGTTGTGCAAATCATTGATTGGTATCCCCGAAAAACTCTTCCAGCCAAAATCGCGCTGGAGGTCTCCTATGTGCATTCGCTCTTGGGAGAGAAAATTCCAGAAACGCAGATTCGCTCCGCGCTTTTAAGAATCGATTGCAAGGTGCGCTCGCGACTCCAAAAGAAACATACGCTTGTTGTGGAAGCGCCTACGAAAAGGAGAGATCTCCTCACTCCGGAAGATTGCATTGAAGAGATCGGCCGACTGTTTGGATACGAGAATATCAAGCCGAAATTTCCTTCCTCACCTCTGATGCCTCCCGCGCAAAATTCTGAATTGCCGTGGCGCGAACACGTACGCGATATTCTCGTCGCGGCCGGCCTTGTGGAAACCTACAACTACTCATTCACAGACAAACGGGCTCCGGAAGTATTTGGTTACGATGCAGGACAGCGCCGAGAACTTTTGGAGCTGGAAAATCCTTTGAGCGAAGAATATTTCTATTTGCGACCGAATCTTGCAGAGAATCTTCTGCGAAACGTGGCGCGTTTGGAGCGCACCGAACAGGATATCCGCCTCTTTGAAATCGGAAAGGCATACTGGCAGAGTGAAAATCGTCCTCAAGAGCAGTGGAGGGTCGCAGGCGTGCTTGCCCCGGGCTCCTTTCACGAAGTGAAGGGAATTGTGGAGCTTCTGTGCGAGCGTTTGGGAATTACCGAGTGCTGGTTTGATGATTTTCAGCAGACCCCCTTGCGAAGCGGAAAATCTCTGTGGAATATGCAGCGTTCCGCAGAATGCAAGCTGGGCAATACCCGCATTGGTTTTGTCGGAGAAATATCGCGCGCCCTATCCGTTTCCCTGAAAATGCGCCAGAATGTGGCGGCGTTCTCCCTTAATCTGGAAGCGTTCGTGGCCGCGGCAACCGCGGAAAGAACATATCGTCCGCCCTCACGATTTCCGGCTTCCGTTCGTGATATTGCGCTCCTTGTTCCCCGAGGCACGAAAGTGGCCGACGTCCTCAATGTCATGGAGGCAAGGGGCGGTCAGCTTGTGCGCGACATTGATGTGTTTGACATCTACGAGGGGGAGCGCGTGCATGGGGGGATGAAAAACCTTGCGTTTCACATCGTGTATCAATCAGAAGACAGAACTCTTACCAGCAAAGAGATTGATGCGCTACACGATCGCATTATTAAAGCACTAGAAGAAAACCCCGAGTGGGAAGTAAGGAAATAACCTACGAATAACGATGAAAAAGACAAAATCAATCCAAAACAAAAGTAATTATACCGCCAAAGACATTCAGGTCTTGGAGGGCCTGGATCCGGTGCGCAAACGCCCCGGAATGTATATCGGCTCTACCGGGCCGGACGGCTTGCATCATTTGGTTTGGGAGGTCCTGGACAACAGTTTGGACGAAGCAATGGCCGGCTACGCAAAGAACATTGATATTGCGCTTCTGCCCGGAAACCGCGTGCAGGTATCAGACGACGGCCGCGGAATTCCCGTAGAAAAACATCCGCAGACGAAAAAATCCACCTTGGAAACCGTGCTTACCGTATTACACGCGGGCGGTAAATTCGGATCGGGAGCGTACAAAGTATCAGGAGGATTGCACGGGGTGGGAGTATCTGTCGTAAACGCGCTCTCGGTTTATCTCAAGGCAGAGGTATGCCGCGACGGAGCCAAATATCAGCAGGAATTCTCGCGCGGCAAGCCCAAGGCCCAAGTAAAAAAAATAGGGTCCTGCAGAGGAAGCGGTACAACCGTCGTATTTGAACCTGACCCCCTCGTATTTAAAGAAATCGAATTTGATACTACGCGCATTCTTCAACACTTGCGTCAGCAGGCGTATCTTACATCGGGGGTGAAAATCATCTTTGCGGATAGGCGCGAGAAAACGCCAGAAACATACACGTTCTACTTTGAAGGCGGATTGGCCTCTTACGTCAAATATCTCACAAACGGCGCCGTACCAAAGCACGAAAATATTTTTTACGCGAAGGGCGAGAAAGACGAGATATTGGTAGAAGTAGCCCTCCGCTATACCGAAGAGTTTGAAATTTACGAAGAGGGCTTTGCCAACAACATCCACAATATAGAAGGCGGCACGCACCTCACCGGCTTTCGCTCCGCCCTCACTCACGTGCTGAATGATTACGCCAAGAAAAATAATTTACTCAAGGCAGGCGAGTCCCTTACTGGCGAAGACGTACGGGAGGGGATGACCGCCGTGGTATCAATAAAAATCAAGGAGCCGCAGTTTGAAGGACAGACAAAAGCGAAGCTCGGGAATCCAGAAGCTAAGGCGGCGGTGGAATCCGTAGTGACGGAAGCCCTGGTAGATTTTTTTGAACGCAACCCGCAGGACGCAAGGGGAATAGCCGAAAAATCCATTCTGTCTGCCAAGGCGCGGAAAGCCGCGCGTGCCGCGCGCCAGACCGTATTGCGCAAAGGCATTCTGGAGGGGTTGGCGCTGCCGGGCAAACTTGCAGATTGTTCCTCCCGCGATCCCGAAGAGTCGGAGCTCTACCTGGTGGAAGGGGAGAGCGCAGGGGGTTCGGCAAAGCAGGCGCGTGATCGCCGCTTCCAGGCAATTCTCCCTTTGCGCGGTAAAATTCTCAACGTGGAGAGAGCGCGGCTTGACAAGATTTTAGATTCCAAAGAAATTCGTGCGCTCGTGATCGCACTGGGCACCGCTATTGCCGAAGATTTTGACATTGAGAAGGCGCGCTATCACCGCATCGTGATTATGACGGACGCGGACGTGGACGGTTCCCATATCCGCGCCCTGCTCCTTACTTTATTTTACCGCTACTTTAAGCCCATTATTGAGCGGGGCTATTTGTATATTGCCCAACCGCCTCTCTATAGCATTCAGACGGGCAAGGGGAACGTTCAATATGCGTATACAGAAGAGGGAAAAAATCGCATTCTCAGAGAATTGAAAAAGGGAAGAAAAGGAGAGGGGAATCAACCCGTACAAGAACTTCAGGGAGCGAAAATCGCCGGCGCGAATATTCAGCGATACAAGGGCCTGGGAGAAATGAATCCAGAACAGCTTTGGACCACCACCATGGATCCCGACAACAGAATACTCCTGCGTGTTACCGTTGAGAACGCCAAAGAGGCAGACCGCATTTTTGACGTCTTGATGGGAGATGAAGTTTTGCCGCGCAAGAAGTTTATTCAAGCACACGCCAAAAGCGTTCAGAACCTGGATATTTAACCCACGTCTTGACTTGCTTGTGGGAAGGCGGTATACTGGGGCCGTAGAGAACTGGCCCGAAAAGGCCTTTTTAAGATACAACAAATCACAAATGAAAATGCCAAATCTTTTGCATCGGGCGTCTGGAGTTGTTGGCTTTTTGCGAGAAGTGAAAACAGAAACCAAAAGAGTAAACTGGCCCACGCGCGACAAAACAATTAAAGACACCCTCATTGTTGTTGCCTTTGCCGTCGCAGTCGCCTTGTTTTTAAGTGCGTTTGACTACATTTTCCAAACTCTATTGAACACCTTTTTCATTTAACGGGAAAAGCGTATGCCAAAACAGCAAGCGACCGAAGAGCGAAACTGGTATGTTATTCATACTTACTCTGGATACGAAGACGCCGTTGCCAAAAACCTTAGGCAGCGGATTGAATCCTTGGGCATGGAAGACAAAATTTTCAACGTATTGGTCCCCAAGGAAAAAAAGATTAAAATTAAGAACGGCAAGCGCAAAATTGTGGAAGAGAAAATTTATCCCGGATACGTGCTCGTGGAGATGATGGTAACCGACGATTCGTGGTACGTGGTGCGCAACACTCCCCACGTGACGGGATTTGTGGGATCGGGCACCACGCCCATTGCCGTGTCGCAGGAAGAGATTCAGTATCTCCAGAAGCGCATGGGCGTGGAAACCCCGCACTACGAAATTGAAGTTGTGCCGGGCGACAGCGTGAAAATCGTGGACGGCCCGTTCAAGGATTTCGACGGGAGAATAGCCGAAATAGACAAAGAACGCGGCAAGATCAAAGTACTCGTGAATATGTTTGGTCGAGACACACCCGTAGAATTGGACTCGCTCCAAATTCAGAAGCTATAATGTTAGATTGTACACCCTAACCTTAAATCTATGGCAAAGAAAATTAAGGCAATCGTAAAGCTTCACATTCAGGCAGGCCAAGCGACGCCTGCCCCGCCGGTGGGCCCTGCCTTAGCGCAGCATGGCGTGAACATCGGAGAATTCACAAAGCAATTTAACGAAGCCACTCGCGATCAGCAAGGATTCAAACTCCCCACTGACATCATCGTCTATGTGGACAGAACTTTTACGTTTAAACTCCACCAGCCGCAGGCCTCCGCGCTTATCAAGAAAGCAATCGGTTTGGAAAAAGGTTCCGGTACTCCCAATAAACAAACCGTAGCCACCATAACGAAAGCACAGTTAAAAGAGGTGGCTGAAAAGAAGATGGCGGACTTGAATACAAAAGATCTGGACAAAGCAACGAAGATTATCGCAGGCACTGCAAAAAGCATGGGCGTTAAGGTAGAATAAGGTACATGATTCTTTCTGACCGAGATATCAAACAAGCCATAAGCGAAGGGCGGATTGTCGTTAACCCGCCGCCCAATTTTGAAAAACAGCTCGGGCCTTGCTCCTTGGACCTTCATCTTGGGAATGTGATGAAGGCGTTCAAATCCTCTCCCTACCCCTACCTTGATCTGAAGCGGAAAGTGGATACCGAAGAGCTTATGGACGAGATTATTGTGAGTGAAGGGGATCCCTTTGTACTCCAGCCCGGAGCTTTTGTGCTCGCCGTTACCAAAGAAACCTTCAAGCTCCCAGACGACATTATGGGGCGTCTTGACGGAAGAAGTTCTCTGGGCCGACTGGGCATTGTGGTGCATTCAACCGCCGCCCGTTTTGATCCCGGCTGGAACGGCAAAGCAGTTATGGAGCTCGGAAACCTCGGCCCCATGCCCGTAATTCTGTATGAAGGGATGCGCGTATGCGCGCTTACTTTTGAGACACTTTCTTCTCCCGCCGAGACACCCTACGGTAAAAAAGCAACTGACAAGTACGCTTCTCAAGAAAAACCTCAAGCAAGCAAAATAAACGAAGAATTCACGGAGAATTCTTAAAAACCGCCAACAACGGTTATTTCTCCCTTGATAGGAGGCCAGGGATCATATCCTTCAATCTGAATATCGCCGAACGTAAAGTTGTCGATGTTTTTTATTTCTGGGTTTAATCTAAGCACTGGGAAGGGCCGAGGCTCCCGAGCTACTTGTTCTCGTACTTGTTCATAATGGTTTGAATAAATATGGGCATCGCCAAACGTGTGAATGAATTCTCCTACGGGATATCCAGTTACTTGAGCCGTCATGCTTAAAAGCAACGCGTAGCTTGCGATATTGAACGGCACCCCCAAAAACATATCCGCACTTCGCTGATAGAGCTGGAGATAGAGCTTGCCGTCAAGCACATTAAATTGGAACATGGTGTGACAAAACGGGGGGACAGGGCGCGCATTACCCGGAGAGGCCATTTCGTAAATAAAATCTGGGTTCCAAGCGGAAACTACTGCGTGCCTACGATCGGGAGTTTTCTTTATCTTTTCTATTACCCAGGCGATTTGATCAATTTCCCTTCCGTCCGCACCTGGCCACTTCCGCCACATCCGGCCATAAACTGTGAGAATGTCGCCCCATTCTCGTGCGAACTCCTCGCTGTCTTTTATTTTTTGGATAAAAGTATCTTGATCTTTAATTGCCAATTCTTCTTCGGTTAACGGACGTTCTTTTCTATACCACTTGCCGTTCTGCGCATCTCGGAAAATACGATAGGCCCACTCATCCCAAATATGGACGTCGTTATCCACTAGATATTTGATATTCGAGTCGCCCTTGAGAAACCAGAGAAGTTCATGGATAATTCCTCGAGTAAAAACTTTCTTTGTGGTAAGCAGAGGGAATCCTTGTGACAAGTCAAAGCGAATCTGACGCCCAAAAAGGCTTTTCTCTTCGATGCCAGTGTTAAACTCATGCTTAATCGCGCCTTTTTCCATTATATCTTTGAGCAAATTGAGATATTGGTATTCAGGATGCATTATGGTAGTATAGCAAATGAAAAATGAGAAAGGCAACATGACCACTTTCCTTATAGCAGCAATAACGGCAGACGGTTTTATCGCACGACACTCAAGGCATCTGGCCGACTGGACAAGCAAGGAAGATAAGCAATTTTTCACTCAAAAAACCAAAGAAGCAGGAGTGGTAATAATGGGCCTCAATACTTTTCGGACTATTGGAAGACCCCTTGGAGGCCGGCATAATATCGTATACGCGCCTGCCTCGCCGGCAGGCAGACCCCCCGAGGAGAAACTTCAAGGAGTGGAAATTACTCAAGAGAATCCCAAGGATCTCCTTGCGCGGCTGGAACAGAAAGGGTATAAGCAGGCCGCGATTTGCGGAGGAGCTACGATTTATACTATGTTTATGGAAGCAGGAGTCGTGGACAAGCTGTATCTTACAGTGGAGCCTGTATTGTTCGGCGCGGGCATCGGACTTTTCACAAAAGAACTGGACGTACGACTGACACTCCAATCCGTCCAAAAGCTCAATGAGCAAAGCACTTTGTTTGAGTATAATATTATGAAATAACTATGGTACTTGGTATCGCAGAACTTCAACGCTTGGTCAAAGAGAAAAATCTTGTAGAAAACCTTTCCGAACGCGAGCTAAAAAATCCCGAAGGAGCGGGATTTGATTTGAGAATAGGGGAGTTGTACGAGGTTTCGGGGAAAGGATTTTTGGGAATTGCAGAGAGAGAAACACCGACAATGGATCTTATCGCAAAATATGAAGATGGAAAAAAGCATATCGTGGTTCTCAAGCCCCAAAAATACTATGTGATGAAAACAGTGGAGGATGTAAATATGCCAGAAAACATTTTGGCAATTATGACTCCACGCTCAACCTTGTTTCGCTCCGGAGTGTATATATTCGGCGGGCAAACTCCCCCTGGATACAAGGGCGGACTAAACATGGGCATCTGTAACTTTCGCGACGAGGACTTTGAATTGGAAATGGGAGCGCGGGTCGTACACATTATGTTTTTTGAGGTAAAAGGAGAAGGGAACCTCTACCGCGGCCAATGGCAAGGCGGAAGAGTTACCACGGACCAAAGAGAAACGCAGGTATAGCTGTTTGACAATCTGATAAGGAGGCGACTCGATGGGAAACAGGCTTGTTATCGGCACCGACCTCGACGGAGTCATTATCCGTCATGTTACTGCTATCTTGGCTGCTTGCGAACAGCAAAAGGTGCCCTTACTGGCGGAGGAAACGAACTCTAACCTTTTCCGCTCCAAAGTAGGCGACGCATTCTACAGGGCAGTAGCGGATTGGCTCTATCGGGAAGGTACATATCAAGGAGAGCAAGTACGCGGAGCATTCCCAGTGCTTTGGCGCCTCAAGTCCTCTTGGAGAGTGATTGTGGTGTCAGCGCGGCACCCTGACGCTGTCCCGTTTGCTCAAACATGGCTAGGGGATCAAGAGTTCCACCAGAAAACTGGCATCGGGCGAGAGGATGTCTTTTTCTGCGCAGAAGAACAGAAGGGCGTTATTCTCGTTCGAGAAAGAGCTCAGGTATATATAGACGATAAACTCTCAGTGCTCGAAGGACTTCCTCCTGATATCTTGAGAATCTTCTTTGACCCCTTTTGTCTTGTGCGGCACGGTATCCTTCAACCTCCAGCAGGCATCGTTGTCGCAACAAGATGGATAGACATCGAGCACATCATCGTCCAGCGTTTCTCACAGCCCCAAGGCGTCACTGCTTAGGGGCCTTTATTTTTCTCTGCTTTTCGTATATTCTTTGTATATGGAACAAAGAAAAACCGTGTACATCTGCGGCCCACTTACTGAACTTTCACCAGAATTACAAGAAAAGACAAAAAGGTTCTATGAACATCTTGCAAATCTTTGTGCGGAAATGACTGAATGTCGTGCTTTTGTTCCTCACGAACATTACGATCCAATCAAGAACGCCGTTTTTACTCCGCAGGAAGTGGATGCTGCTGAGCGCAAACAGGTATGTGAACGCACATCTCTTTTACTTGTTATCGCAGTAGCGCCGTCCTGGGGTGGTGGCATTGAGGTAGAAATGGCAAACAGAAGTGGTATTCCGGTGATAATTTTATGTGAGCGCAATAAACTTGAACAACGAAAAATATCTCGTCTCCTAAGGGGTAACCCTGCCGTTGTTTCAGTTATTCCTTACAATACAGAAGAAGAGGTCATCGAAAAATTGCGTGAAGAACTTAAGAATTATAAAGATAGGTTATGAACTATATTCCTACTATCGGTCTTGAAATCCATGCGGAGCTCAAAACGAAGAGTAAGATGTTTTGCTCGTGCAAAAACGATCCTTTGGAGAAACTGCCGAATGTGAATATTTGTCCCATCTGCATGGGGCATCCGGGAACTCTACCGGTGCCCAATGCAGAGGCGATTCGCATGGTGCTGAAAACGGGTTTGGCGCTGAACTGTACCGTTGCAGAATATTCAAAGTTTGACCGGAAAAATTATTTTTACCCAGATCTCCCCAAAGGATATCAAATCAGCCAATACGATTTGCCGCTTTGCGAAAATGGCTTTTTGAGAATAGGCGAAAGGGACATTCGCATCCAGCGCATCCATCTGGAAGAAGACACCGCGCGTTCTCAGCATTCGGCGCAAGCCGATTATTCTCTGGTGGACTTCAATAGAGCCGGAGTGCCGCTTATGGAGCTGGTTACGGAACCTGACCTCGAAAGCGGAGAGGAAGCGGCCGCTTTTGGACAAGAATTACAAATGATTTTACGGTATCTTCTCGTTTCTGACGCAGATATGGAAAAGGGGCAGATGCGGGTGGAGGCGAATGTCTCGCTCCGCCCCGAAGGGACCGAGGAGCTGGGCACGAAGGTGGAGGTAAAAAATCTCAACTCATTCCGCTCTGTGCAAAACGCGATCGCATTTGAGATACGTAGACAAACAGAACTGCTAGAGGCCGGCAAGGAAATTGCGCAGGAAACACGGGGATGGAACGAAGCAAAAAAAGAAACGTTTTCTCAGCGAGAGAAAGAATCGGCGCACGATTATCGGTATTTCCCGGAACCCGACATCCCCCCGCTCACTTTTACCAAGGACTTTATTGAACAGCTTCGCCTTGAGGTGCCGGAACTCCCACAGAAAAAACGCGAGCGCATACAACAGGAATATGAGCTTAAAGACAAGGAAGTAGCGCTCCTCGTGAAAGACAGAGCGCTTGGAGAATATTTTGAACAGGTAGTAAGCGAACTTGGCTCTCGTCTCCCGCAAAAAGAACTCGCGAAAAAAATCTCGCTTACCAAAAATTACATCGTTTCAGATCTCCAAGGACTGCTCAATGGAATGTCCGTGGAAGACCCGAATTTCAAGATTACGCCCGAAAACTTCGCCGAACTCATCAGTATGCTGGCCGATGGCACGATTTCTTCGCCCGGCGCAAAATCACTGCTCAAGAAAATGTTTGAAACGGGCGGCGATCCTTCCCAACTCCTGGAGTCCGAACAATTGGCGCAGATTTCAGACGAAGGCGCCATTGAAAAAATCGCAAAAGACATCATCTCAAAAAATCCCAAAGCAGTAGAAGATTTCAAATCAGGCAAACAAAATGCTCTCCAGTTTCTTATCGGTCAAATGATGGCCGCCACCAAAGGAACCGTAAGCCCCGAGGGCGCAAGAAAAATTCTAATCACTCTTCTCGCCCCGTAAGAATTTCTTTACGATTTTTGCCCCTTGCTTGAAACCGATAACCCAGCGAATCCGCCCATCTTTTTTAAACCACAGCATTTGGCGGCGGGAAAAGTCCAGTGTTTCTTTGTGGATTTTCTGCGTCATCTCATCTTTGGAAATCTGTCCTTGCAGATATTGCGCCACATACTTATATTCGAATCCGAATTGATTGAATTTTTTCCAGGGAATTCCTTGTTTGTGTAATGTTTCAACCTCCGCAACCAATCCGCGCCGAAACATTTGTTTGATTCTCTGCGCGATGCGTTTCCTCAATTCTTGCTTCTTTCGCCTCATCCCTAAAAACAAAATCTGATAGGCCTGTCCGCCGAAGCCTTGCTTGCCCGCCGTAGCTTCAGCGCAGGTGGGGCGTAGGCGGAGGAGAGGACGTTTTTTCAGGGGTGGCACCGGCTTCCCAGTTGTTAGCACAATTTCTAAGGCGCGGATAAGACGCCTTCGGTTTTTAGGTTCAATGGTTTTTGCCCGAGCAGGGTCCAGCTTTTGAAGCCGCGAAAATAGTTCTTCCGTAGAAAGTTTTTCGAGGCGTCTTCGAAAAGCAAGATTTGGCTTTATTCCGGGGAATATCCATCCTTCGATCAGGGCATAGATATAAAGAGGACTGCCTCCTACTATAAAAGGCACTCTAGAACGCGAAAAAACGCCCCCTAGGACTCTTTTTGCCTTATTCTGGTAATCAACCACAGTAAAGGTCTTTTTTGGGGAGGTAACACTTAAAAGATGATGGGGGACGCCCATCATCTCGCGTTTTGACACCTTTGCCGTGCCGATATCCAAACCCCTGTATACCTGCCGGGAATCCGCCGAGATAATCTCTCCACCGAAGCGTTTGGCAAGCCGCACCGCCAGCTCGCTCTTCCCCGATGCGGTCGGACCGACGACAACCACTAGTGAATTTCTTCTTTTTTCTCTTTCAATAATCCGCGCCATTGCTCCAAGAATTCCACAAACATTTGAAAAGGCACTTCAATAAGGAAGTTCAGCGCGAGGAGAAATACGTTGTATCTAACGAGCTGCCCGGAAAGCCATCTGCCAACCTGAATCATCGGCAGGGAAAAAATATCAAAGAGGTTATACAAAAATCCTTCCCGCGCGGGCTCCACCATCAATTCTCGTGCCTGCTGACGGATTTTCGTTCCGGCAAACAGCACCAAGGAAAGGAACATCAGAAAGATCGCGATGGAAAAAGGCGAGAACTGAAGCTCCTGCAGGCCCCATATGAGAACTCCAAAGGAAATGAGGAAGCTCAAAAGATAGAAACCGTACACGATGCTCGCCACCAAACCGGTTTTTCTGCGCGGCGGAAAAATTTTATAAGGTTCCATTCGCTGGCGCGGTTGAATAATTTTGATAACCTCCATCATCACGCGTTCGAAATTGCGCTGCGAGCTTGTTTGCGCGGTGACAACCAGTCCGAGCATTAAAAAGGAGGGGACGGCGATGCTCAGGGCAATTGCAAGATAATTGACACCCGCTTGCAGATACCGTTCTACCGGAATTTCAATAAGAAACGCGATCAGCACTTTCGTAATGAACACCGACAAGACGCTGTACAAGGCCGCCCTGCCAATGCGCCTTTTTAGGCGCGCGTGCCGCCCATTGTAAGAATGCCGAATCGCTTCTTCAAAAGCGGGAGGATTATCCGCAAGCTCCGGGAAGCGCGCACTATCGTCGCTCAAAATATCGTGCAGGATAAGATACGGGGTGTCGTACTTTTCTGCGAGCTGGTAGAACCGCTCCCGATAAGGATGGGCAAGAATTTTCTGGATATTTTGGCGTAAAACCTCAAGATGATCTCCCACATAGGCAAGCGTTTCTTCTGTTGGGGTTTTCCAATCGGGATAAAACTTTTCCAAAATGTGATAGGCAATAGTGACGGCATCCAGCTTAAACAGTGCTCTTTGCACCGCCACATAGATTTGAAGTTTCTTTTCCCCTTCGGCAAGAGGTCTCTCCGTTTCCTGTTTTCGGGCGATAAGCTGAGTGCGATTCTCCAAGTCCTCCGTCATCAGCTCAATGAGCGCGTGTTCGCGCCGCGGTAAAGAGAGTGTTTCTTCAATTTCTACTGCAGCTATGGAAAAGAGCCAATCCGTTGAATCTTTCCCATTTCTTTGCTGCCTTTCCCAAAAACGTTCTGCGACGAACACGTACTTTTGAATAATGGCCTGGATTTCGTCAACCTGATCAAAGGAAATTCGATTGTTCGGGAAATGACCTCCGCGTACGAGTTCTGCAAGAAAATTCTCGGCAAAATCCTCGCGGACTTTCTGGATGGCCAAGCGGCGTTTCAGAATGCGCTCAATCGCGGTCTTGCGGAGCAAATGTTCTCCTCTCCAATCCACGATTTCGCGGAGTTTTTCGTAAAACGAAGCGACGCGGGCGGCTACTTCGTCCACGGAAATCACCTCCTCTTCCTCGCGGAACTCGAATTGTTTTCGCCAGCTGTCGTATTTTTCAATAAGTTTTTGCACTCCTTGGGAAATAATCATACGAGTGAAAGCTCAAATCTCAAAGATTTTTTATATGCTCTTCGAATTGCTCCAGTTTCATTGCGCCAATGTCGCCTTTCCCGCGTTCGCGTACACTCACGGTGTCGTCGACCATTTCTTTTTCGCCCACGATCACAAGATACGGAATTTTCATTGTTTCTCCTTCACGAATGCGTTTGCTCAATGTTTCTTGAGCGTCGTCCACTTTCACCCGCATATTTTTGTTGTGGGAAAGCAGCTTTGCGCGTACGCGCTCGGCGTACTCTGAAAACTTGACGGATAAAGGCAGAATCTGTATTTGCACTGGAGCGAGCCAAAACGGGAAAGCGCCCGCATATTGTTCAATGAGGAAAGCGACGAAACGTTCGTGAGAACCCAGTGGAGCCCGATGGATAACGTATACGGGCTTTTCTTTTCCGTCTTTATCTTTGTACACAAGGTTGAATCTACTGGCGGCAAAGAAATCAAGCTGGTTGGTGGAGGCGGTTTCTTCTCTTCCGATGACGCTTCTAATCTGAAAGTCCACCTTTGGCCCGTAAAACGCTGCCTCTCCCTCGACTTCCTGGTAGGGGAGCCCGGATTTTTTCATGGCGCTCCGGACAATCTCAACCGCCTCTTTCCATTCTTTAGGAACGCCCGCGTATTTTTTCTTGTCTTTTGCGGGCAGACCTGCCTGCCGGTCAGGCAGGGAGAGCCGCATGTAAAAATCCTGAATGCCGAACACTTCCTTATACCAAAATTCATGAAGCCGCATGACATTCAAGAACTCTTCTTCTGCCTGTTCTTTGGAACAGTAAATGTGCGCGTCGTTTTGGGTAAACCCTCGCACCCGAAGAAGTCCGGCAAGGGTGCCGGAGCGCTCATATCGGTACACAGTTCCGTACTCTGCGTAACGAATGGGCAGCTCCCGCCAGCTGTGGGGATAAGCTTTATACACCATATGCGTGTGCGGGCAGTTCATTGCTTTGAGATAATAAGTTCCGTCGTCCAGCTTCATTGGCGGATACATGCTTTCGGAGTAATAAGGGATATGTCCCGACATTTTGTAGAGGATGTCCCTCGCAATATGCGGAGTTGACACGCGCTCGTACCCCCACTGCCGCTCCACTTCTTTTGCCCGTTTTTCAATTTCTTCGCGGATAATAGTGCCGGCTGGCAACCAAAGCGGAAGTCCCGGCCCCACTTCTTCTGCAAACGTAAAAAGTTTCAAGCGTTCACCCAATATGCGGTGATCCCGTTTCTTTGCTTCTTCCTGCTGCCAAAGATATTGCTCAAGGTTTTTTCCCGTCTGGAATGCGGCGCCATACACGCGCGTAAGCATGGGGTTTTTCTCGTCGCCTCGCCAATAAGCACCCGCCACGTGGGTGAGTTTAAAAGCGTCCAGCGGAAGCTCTGAAGTATTTTTCACATGCCCGCCGCGGCATAAGTCCAAAAATACGTCACCAGTGTAAACCACCCCAACCTTAGTCAATTTTGAATTTGTTTGGGATTTAACGAGATCTCGTATGAGTTCAAGCTTATAGGGTTGTTTTTCCTTCTTGTAGTATGTCGCAGCTTTTGCCACCGGCCAGAGTTCTTTTTTGAAGGGAAGATTCTGTTTGACGATTGTGCGCATTTCAGCTTCTATCTTTGGCAAATCCTCTTCCGTTATAAATTTCCCCGCCTTCGCTAAAGCTTCGGCGGGCAAGGCAAAGTCGTAATAAAATCCGTTTTCAATCACGGGCCCAATTCCTAATTCTGCTTTAGGATATCGGCTCTTCACGGCCGCAGCCAAAATATGCGCGAAGGAATGCCGTATATGCTCACTATCGGAGGAAATTTGCTTTGCTGATGCCATAAACTCAATTAAGCCACTATACCACAAAAGGGGAGTGGGGAGAAAGATCCCATACAAGGATTGACACCCTTGCTGAAAATGGCTATACTATCGCAATCGGCAGCCGCCGAAATTTGTATACGAGGAGTGTGCCATGGAGGGCGACCACCGCGTTAGCTTTCGTTTCACTACGACGCGAGGCATCGTGGAAGGGGAAGGTACCCTTATCGGCCAAGGACCTGCCGGGGGCGCCATAATCCCCAGTGGCACTCATACAGTTCTTTCCATCAAGCACGGGGGGTTTGAAATCCTCCCCGATCAACAGCCGAGCGTCAACCAGGATAATCAGTAGATTGCTGTCCTGGGATAGCGCACGGCACCCCCGGAGAGCTCACGCTCACCGGGGGTTCTGATTTTAATATCGTCAAGCCGTGAGAATCTCTTCGATTTCTTCGGCGAGGAATTTTTTTTCACCGCCCCGATGGTCAAGACGTCCGGTTATAAATACGATTTTGTTTTCCTGTAAAGCCGAAGGATATCGCTCAATCACGGACGGAAATACCACCACCTCAATCCGATCCGTTAAATCCTCCACTCTCATAAACAGCATGGGTTTTCCCGCCTTGGTGACAATTCGCTTTACCGATGAAATAATGCCCCCGATGCGCAAGCGCTCCCGCTGCCGGCTAAACTGAAACTTATAGCGCGTATTGTGAATCTCCTGCACCGCTTCTTCCAAAGACCGAATTGCAAGCGCTCTGCTTTCCAAGATGTTTTTAATTCCTTTGAGCGGGTGCGAAGTTACGTAGAGACCGAGCAGTTCTTTTTCCCACGAAAGCATTTCGGTTTCTTTCGCGGGTTCCGCCGCCTCCAGCGCAAATGACGTTTTCTCTGAAGGCGCAAAGTGGGCGTCAAACAGCCCTTTCTGACCGTTCGTTTTGTTCTTTTGGTTCTCCCGCGCAATGCCAAGCAGGCGCTCCATGTTGTGAAGCAGCTGGTTTCGCTCGCCGAACTGGTCAAATACGCCGGCCTTTATCATGCTCTCCATTGATTTTTTATTGAGGTCTTTGGTCGCCACGCGCGAGACAAAATCGTGAATAGAGAGATAGGGGCCGTGCTCCTTGCGTTCCTGGATAATGGAGGCAACGATTCCTTCGCCAACATTTTTAATAGCGAGTAAACCAAAGCGGATTTGCTTTTTTTCGGGTACAACGGAAAAAAAGGCGAAGCTTTCGTTCACATCAGGAGGCAGCACCTCAATGCCCATTTTTCTTGTTTCCTCAATCAGGAACGCAGTGCGCTCCACATCGGCTCTTTCAGAAGTGAGCAAGGCCGACATAAACTCCAAGGGATAATTTGCCTTGAGCCACGCGGTTTGATAGGCGATGGTGGCATAGCACGCGGCATGACTTCTGTTGAAACCATAACTTGCGAAGGGCTCAATAAAATCAAACACTTTCTCTGCAATTTTCTTTGAAGTTCCGTTCGCTATCGCCCGCTCGACAAATTTCGCCTTTTGCTCCTCCAAGAGTCCTTTTATTTTCTTTCCAATTGCTTTGCGCAAAATGTCCGCCTCTCCGTAAGAAAACCCTGCCAAATCTCGCGCCACCTGAAGAATCTGTTCTTGATACACGGCGATCCCGTAGGTATTTCTCAAAATGGGTTCAAGCTTTGGGTGGAGATATACAATTTCTTTTTTTCCTGCTTTTCGTGCAATGTAGTCGGGAATAAGCTCCATGGGCCCCGGGCGATACAGGGCCACCATTGCAATAATGTCTTCAAACGCGGAGGGCTTTAATTCCCGGAGATATCGGCGCATGCCACCGCTCTCCAGCTGAAACACGCCCGTGGTATCTCCCTGACGCAGCAGTGTATATACCTTTGGATCGTCCAAAGGAACTGCATCAATGTCAATGTTTTTTCCGTGAATGGCGTATATGCGCTTGAGCGTCTCCTCAATAATCGTCAGGTTCTTCAACCCCAAAAAGTCCATTTTCAAAAGCCCGATATCTTCAACGCTGTGCATTTCGTATTGCGTCACAATGGAGACATCGTTTTGCGTGGGATGCTGAAGAGGGACGCGCTCATCCAACGGATCTGAAGAAATCACCACGCCGCAGGCATGCGTGGAAGCGTGACGCGCCACGCCTTCCAACTTTTTCCCCAAGTCAATCAGACGTTTTGCCTGCTCATCGCTTTCGTATAACTGCCGAAAGTCGTCCACCTGTTCTAAGCTTTGAGCAAGCGAATAGCCAAAAGGAATAAGCTTTGCCACGCGGTCGCAATATCCATACTCATATCCCAAGGCGCGACCCACGTCGCGCACCACGGCGCGCGAAGCCATGGTGCCAAAGGTAATAATCTGCGCCACGCGGTCGCGGCCGTATTTTTGGGCGACATATTCAATAACCTCGTCTCGCCTTGTGTCGGCAAAATCCAAATCAATGTCGGGCCGAGAAACGCGCTCCGGATTCAAAAATCGCTCAAACAAAAGATTATACCGAAGTGGATCAACGTTTGTGATCTTTAACAAATACGCCACAAGGGAGCCCGCCGCAGACCCTCTGCCGGGCCCCACCACAATGCGATTTTGCTTTGCCCAATTCACAAAATCTTGCACGATAAGGAAATAAGCCGCGAATCCGGTCTGGCGAATCACGTCGAGCTCGTATCCCAGCCGATCTCGCGCCTCCTTTGAGTCCTTATACTGTGGCTTTGCTTCCAGCCCGGCCAAGCAAAGTTCGCGGAGATATTCATCGGCTGTTTTCCCTTCGGGCAGAGGAAATTCGGGCAAAAGGTTTTTATGGAGTTCAAGCTCCGCGTTGCAGGCGGCGGCTATCTTTTGCGTGTTTTCCAAGGCCTCTGGAATATCTGAAAAGAGCTCCGTCATCTCTTGAGCGCTCTTGAGAGAAAAATCTTCGCCTTTCATGGAAAGGCGCTCCGGATCATCTCGTTTTGCATTAGTATTAATGAGCATGAGCACATCCTGTGCTTCAGCGTCTTCTTTTCGCAGATAATGAGAATCGGCGGTCGCCACTACGGGGATTCCCGTAGTTTTTGAAATTTCAAGCAGCACTCCGTTCACTTTTGTCTGCTCTGAAATATTAGGATGTCTCTGGAGTTCCAAATAAAAATTCCCCCTGCCGAACATTTTTTCATAGTTGAGTGCAGCGTTTCGCGCCTCTTCCATTTTGTTGGCAAGGATGAGTTGGGAAATCTTTCCCGCTAAACACGCAGAAAGGGCAATGAGCCCCTCTGCGTGCTTGGCAAGGAGGGTCTCGTCAACGCGAGGTTTATAGTAAAACCCCTCCAGATGAGCCCGGGTAAGAAGCTTGATAAGGTTTTTGTAGCCCTGTGCGTTTTTGACGAGGAGAATGATGTGGTAAATGGTATCGTCCACGCCGGGGCGCTTGTCCAGCATGCCTTCGCGCGCCACATACATTTCACATCCCAAAATGGGTTTTATGCTCCTCTCCTTTGCCTTTTTGTAAAATTCCACAGCGCCGTATAAGTTGCCGTGATCTGTCAGAGCCACGGAATCCATACCGAGCTCCTGCACCCTATCCAAAAGCTGGTCTATTTTGGGAAGACCGTCCAACAACGAGTAGTGCGAATGGATATGGAGATGAGTGAATTTTCCGGGCATTACTCAATTCTATCTCTTTTGCTACAATATCTCAATGCAGAAAATCGTCATAGGCATTGACGAAGTCGGAAGGGGCAGTTTGGCAGGACCGGTAGTGGCAGCCGCTTTTTGTATGGTGGGAAAGCCGCGGCTGCGCGCGATAGGGGATTTTGATTCCAAAAAACTTACGCCCAGATGGCGCGAAGATCTATACGAGATCCTTACTCGCCACCCGGATGTTGAATGGGGGATAGGGAAAGTTTCGGAAAGACAGATAGACAGGATAAACATTCTTCAAGCAACACGCCTTGCCATGCGCAAAGCATTCTTATCGCTGAGGCGCAAACTCGTCAAAAGGGAAGTGAAGCCATCCCTTGTCATCGTAGATGGCCGTACGCTCCTTGACATCCCCGTTCCCCAAAGAGCACTCCCGCACGCAGACGCCACGATATTTTTCTGCATGGCTTCATCCATCATTGCGAAGGTCACCCGCGACCGGCTTATGACGCGCTATCACAAGAAATATCCAAGGTACGGCTTTAACCGCCACAAAGGGTATGGAACGCCATACCATCTCCAGGCCCTCAAAAAATACGGCCCCTGCTCCATTCATCGGCTCTCTTTTACCCCTTGCAAACAAATGCAGGGAGTGATAAAGTAGGGAATCATGGCAGTACCAAAGTGGCATCGGTCAAAGTCACGACAAGGGCAGAGAAGGATGCACATCTTCCTCAAAAGTCCCCGGCTGGCGGCTTGCAAAAAGTGCGGCAAGCCGGTTTTACCGCATACGCTTTGCGAGAACTGCGGAACATACCGCGGCAAGGAATTTATTGATGTGCTCGCCAAACTCACAAAAAAAGAACGCAAACAAAAAGAAAAAGAATTGGCGGCGCAGGAAGCAGCCGCTCCGAGCGCGTCTAAAGAATTAAGTCCGGAGGCATTATCAAAAAATGGCTAGTCGGCACCTCGCGCGTTCCATCGCGATGCAGTCCCTCTACGAATGGGATTTTTACAACAAGCAGACAGATCTATCTACTATCGTGGAACGCAACATCAAAGAATTCGGCCCGGGACTGGAAGAAGGGAACAAGGACTTTGTGCGGCGCCTTGCCTCGGGCGTGAGCGAAAATCTGCAGTCGCTGAACGCCATTATTGAGAAAGCAGCTCCCGAATGGCCTCTAGGGCAAATTACCCTTGTGGATCGCAACGTCTTGCGCCTCGGTCTCTATGAGCTTATCTACGGCAACAAAGAAGAGGTTCCTCCAAAAGTGGCAATCAACGAATCCATAGAGCTTGCCAAGAATTTCAGCGGCGAATCGTCTGGAAAATTTGTGAACGGCGTGCTCGGCACTGTGTTTAGAGAGTTAGAAACAACCGTAGCAGAAAACGATGGAGAACCTCACAAAGCTTGAAAACACGCTCATCATTTCCTTCCGCAGCAAATCCCTTTTACAGCAAGCGTTCGTTCATCGCTCCTATCTTAATGAAAATCGGGACCTTCATCTTGAGCACAACGAGCGCTTGGAATTTCTGGGGGATGCAGTGCTGGAACTCGTGGTTACCGAGCATTTATACCGGGAATATCCCGACAGAACCGAGGGTGAACTCACCGCATGGCGGGCGGCTCTCGTAAACAGCAAACGGCTCTCCTCCATTGGCCGCGAATTGCACTTCAACACCTATTTAATGCTCTCCCGCGGGGAAGCCAAAGAAGAGGGCAAGGCGAGAGATTATATTCTTGCAAATACAGTAGAGGCCTTCATCGGAGCTCTATATCTTGACCAGGGCTTGAAATTTGCCGAAAAATTTATTACAACATATATACTCTCCAAGCTTCCAGAAGTCCTGCAAGATAAGCTCTTTGTGGACTCTAAATCCCGCTTTCAGGAGCTTGCGCAGGAAAAAGAAGGCATTACCCCCACATACATCGTGCTGAAGGAATGGGGGCCCGATCACGCCAAGCATTTCCGCATTGGGGTATATCTTGAAAAAGAGCTTGCGGCAGAAGGGGAGGGTTCTTCTAAACAAGAAGCAGAACAGGAAGCCGCCAAAAACGCCCTCACGGAAAAAAATTGGGAATAAAATTATGCTTACGATTCGACTTTTCAGAGTAGGAAGAAAAAATCAACCGGCGTTTAAGATAGTGGTTACCGATAAAAGAAAATCCTCCACAAGAGGGCGTTTTGTGGAAGAGGTTGGGGTGTACAATCCCTTAACCAAGCAGCGCAATCTTAAGGGAGACCGCGTAAAATACTGGATATCGGTTGGTGCCAAACCTTCTCCCACGGTGCACAACATGCTCGTGGCAGATAAAATTGTGGAGGGTGCCAAAATCGCAAAACATAAACTTCCCAAGAAAACCTCTGAAGGTGTCGCTCCTAAAGTAGCTGCCGTAGTGCCAGAACCCTCTCAAGCTGCTCCTGCGACAACGGAAGTCCCAGCCTCGCCATCAGGCGGGCAAGCCGAACCCGCCAAAAACCCGCCAGAGGCGGGTAATAAGGCGGGCGAGGAGCCCAAACAGCCATAAGGACTTGACAAGGCGGTGTGCGATGATAAACTATTATAATTTTTACAGCATACGCACCTTCAAACGTGATGCGAAAACGGGGATGGGATTGACGAGGACCACTAACTCTTCTGCAATCCCATCCCCGTTTCGTACCACAATCCAGCAACGGGGAAGAAAGGAGGCCCAAATTGAACGTTTAATAAGGCAACCCTAAAGTCTTAATATGATATCTTAACGGGAGGCTACCGTGACACATAGCGCCCGGAGACTTTCGGAGATTGCGCGGATGTTCCCATCCGCGCTGCACCCCAACCTCAAGCATCACGTTCCGCCCCCGCCTCCTCCGCCCCCCCCGACCCCCCCGACCCCCAAATTGGTCGAGGAGAAGCGGCAGAGCTAGCCCCCCGCGCTGAATCCAACCAACAACCCCTCGGATTGTGGTACGTCCGAGGGGTTCCTATTTGCACGCGTCCTCTCTGTGAATCTCTGCCAGGAAACAAACCTGGAGTACAAAAAGGAGAAGGGCAGGCCCGCGCGGTCTGCCCCTCATTAATTTCTTGGGGTTGACAAATCTCGCTCACAGAAATACCATAAAAAGAGCTGAAAAGGTCGAGAATCATAGATGGATACTTACACACGGAATTCAGAATTCAATGGCAGAAGAGACACCTCAATACCAAGAGCTTCTTGAATACATCGTGAAGGCGTTGGTGGATAATCCAAACGATGTAAAAATAGAACGCAGGGTAGACGAAATGGGCGTGTTGCTTTCCTTGAAAGTGCACGCTCAGGACATGGGTCAGATTGTCGGCCGCCAAGGTTCCACCGCGAGAGCGATTCGGACCTTGATCCGCATCGCAGGACTGAAGGCTCACGCAAGAGTAAATCTCAAAATTGAAGAGCCCGAAGGCGGACGCGGTCCCCGAAAAAGCGAGACATCTCTCGGGGATTTGAATCTCTAAAAAATCAACCTTGAAATCCGCAAGAACGGTGTTACCATAGGGTAATACCGTTTTTGTTTATCCTGAGCGAAGTCGGAGGACTATGCGATTTGATATCATTACCATCTTTCCCGAAATCTTTGACTCGTATTTTCAAGAGTCGCTTTTGAAGCGGGCTCGCACGAAAAAGCTTATTGACATTCGCGTACATAATTTGCGCAATTGGGCGCGCGACTCCCACCAAACCGTAGACGACAAACCATTTGGAGGAGGATTGGGAATGGTGATGAAAATTGAACCAATTTCTAAAGCGGTTCAGGAGTTGAAAGAAAAAAGGGCAAAGAGCAAGGTTATTTTATTTACTCCAAGAGGAAAAAAGTTTAACCAGCGAAGGGCGCAAGAGTACGCAAATCTCGACCAGCTCATCATGATTTGCGGAAGATATGAAGGAGTGGACGAACGAATAGGGAAGTATATCGCAGACGAACAGATATCAATAGGGAATTATGATTTGATGGGCGGGGAACTTCCGGCCATGATCGTGGCGGAAACCGTGGCGCGATTGATCCCGGGAGTAATTGGGAAAAAAGAATTTCTCCAAGAGCGCGTGAAAGAAGGAGGGTTTATGGAGTATCCTCAATACACGCGCCCTGAGGTTTTCGAGATTGAAGGAAAGATGCGCAGTGTCCCCAAAATTCTTCTGTCGGGCGATCACAAAAAAATTGCGGCGTGGCGGACAAAACACGGAAAGCTCATTACGTGAATTGAAAAATGAGGAGGAATGTGGTATAAGAAGGTAGTCCTCCTATGTCAAGTTCGGAGGACGCCTTCGCTCGCCTCGGCAATATAGCGGGCTACGCCCGCCGTAGCTCGTCGAAGGCGAGCGAAGGCGGGTCGGTGGCAGAGCGGTCAATTGCTCGTGGCTGTAAACCACGCGTCTTCGGACTTCGGGGGTTCGAATCCCTCCCGGCCCACTTTAGGCCAATGTAGCTCAGTCGGCAGAGCAACTCCATGGTAAGGAGTAGGTCGCCGGTTCAATTCCGGCCATTGGCTCAAGATAAGTTTTAAACAACATATGGCAGCGAAGAAAAAACCATTTACAAAGTTCCAGTGCGGCACGTGCAAGGAGATCAATTACTTTATCAAGAAATCCAAGGCGGTAGCCGAGGTAAAGTTGGAATTGAAAAAGTTCTGCAAGCACTGCAAAAAACGCACCGCGCACAAGGAAACAAAAAAATAAATGGGGGCGTAGTGTCAGCGGTAGCACAACGGTCTCCAAAACCGTTAGCCCAAGTTCGAATCTTGGCGCCCCTGCCAAACATTTTGACTTTATGCAGCATATGTGGTATAACGTTACTGCAGTACATTACAGATAAGGAGCAGATATGCTGAATGTCTTTCGAAAGGGTCAGCTCACGAACTACAAAATCTTCCTCGGGGCGGACACGATCGTGTCCTTCGCGATGGGCCTTTTCGGACCTTTCTGGGCCGTCTTTATCCTCGAATTCGGCGATTCTTCCATAGAGTCGCTTGGATTCGCGGTGGGGATAATGATCCTGGCCCAATCTCTAACCGCGTACTTCGCGGGGAAGTTCTCCGACAGGTTTGGCCGCAAAGGTTTTATGGTCGGAGCAAACTTGGCCATCGCGATGATCATCTTCTCTTACACTCTCGTAGAATCACTGGTACAGCTGTACGCTGTCCAAGTGATGTACGGGATTGTAACTGCTATCTCGGGGACTGCCGAATCGGCGTTCCTGGGCGATATCACAGAAAGGGCAACTCGCGGCAGAGACGTAGGGAAACTGAACGCGATCACGGGTATAGCGGCCGCTCTTGCTATGATGGGAGGGGGAATCCTCGTCGGGGGATTCGGCTTCAACATCATCTTCTATGCGGTCGCCGGCTTCTTTTTCCTGTCGGCCGTCCTGCTCTTACTTATAAAGGAGAAAAGGATGCCGACAGCGGAGTAGCGCCTGCAAGATAGAGGCGTCCGCCATGCGCACGCGTGGTGGACGCCTTCTTTCATTTCATGAAAATTTTGATACAATGAAGTGACTACCGTATGGTGAAACTCCCAATCGTAGCGTACCCGGAGAAAATCCTCAAGCAGAAAGCCGAGGAAGTTTTGAAAACCACTCCGGAAATCAAAAAGCTCATTCCTCAAATGATGAGAGCGATGTACGAGCACGAAGGCATCGGGCTCGCCGCTCCCCAAGTCGGCATATCCAAAAAGATTATTATCGTGGAAACTTCGGACAACCCCCGCGCGAACAAAGGCAAGTCACTTGCATTTCTCAATCCGGTCATCAAAAAAAAGGTGGGGAAATCTATCACAGAAGAGGAAGGATGCTTGAGTTTGCCAGGAATTTCTGTCCCGGTAAGACGTTCAGAATCTGTGGAGCTTGTGTGCCAGACCCCGGAAGGCGAAGATGTGCGCATTGTGGCAAAAGGTTTGACCGCGCGGATTTTCCAACACGAAATCGATCACTTAAACGGAAAACTCATTATAGATAGAATACCCTTATGGAAGCGTCTCTCCGTAAAGCGTTTACTCAAATCAAAAGAGAGGACTTCACCCCTGGCGAACTGAAAGAATTTGCCGATATTGACGAAGCCCTTCCGATTGGCTGGGGGCAAACTATCTCTCAGCCCTTTACGGTTGCGTTTATGCTGGAAAAGCTTGAGCCACAAGCTGACCAAAAAATCTTGGACATCGGTTCAGGATCCGGCTGGACCACCGCCCTTCTTGCGCACGTTGTGGGGCTGCGCGGCAAAGTGGTCGCCATAGAAGTCATTCCGCACCTCAAGGAATTTGGTGAAAAAAACGTTGCAAAGTATAATTTTATAGAGAAGGGGATTGTGGAATTCCTTTGCCGAAACGGCGCGGACGGCTATGCGAAAGATGCTCCGTATGACGGTATCTTGGTTTCCGCAAGTTTGCCCAAAAAGGAACTTCCGCTCGCATGGAAACAGCAACTAAAGATCGGCGGGAAAATCGTCGTGCCTATCCAAAACTCCATTTGGGTCTTTACCAAAACAGATGAACATACGTTCGGCGAGCAAGAACATCCGGGATTTGTTTTTGTCCCGTTTGTTTCATAGAAAATTTACCCTCAGGAGGACGAAGCTCGCGTGGGGAGCCGTCGCGGTTTTCGTTGTTACTGTGGCGATTGCTGGGATTATCCACATCTTTCTTCCCATTAATCCCGACGATGCGAACTCCGTGCTCTTTAAGGTTCAGGAAGGAGAAGGAAGCTACCGCATAGCTTCCGACCTTGAAGAAGCCGGCCTTATACGATCGCGCACAAGCTTTTTCCTGTACGCGGTGTTGACGGGCCGCGCCTTGCGCCTCCAAAGCGGCGACTATCTTCTCTCGCCCTCCATAAACGCAAACGCAATTCTCCGCGCGCTCGCAGGCGGCGACATTGTGCAGGAGCGCATTACCATTCTGGAAGGAGGGGATCTTCGCGATATTGCGGCGGAATTTGAAAAACGCGGATTCTTTACGCAAGAAGAATTCTTCGCGGTTACCGGATACCCCGGCATTGACTACCGAGAAGAAACCGATCTCCCCCGCCCAAAGGACTTTTCTGGCGAATTCGAGTTTTTGCGTGATAAACCGCCTTCCGTGAGTTTGGAGGGATATCTTTTCCCCGACACCTATCAAATTACGAAAAACGAAACTGCAGAAGGATTCGTGCGGCGGGCGCTCCAAAACTTTCGGGCAAATCTCACATCAGAAATTCTCGAAGCAATAAAAACCCAGAACAAAACTATTTTTGAGGTGGTGAATTGGGCCGCTCTCGTGGAAAAGGAAGTACGCACTTTTGAGGACAAACAGCTGGTAGCCGGCATTTTGCAAAAACGTATGGAAAACGGCGTGCGTCTGCAGGCGGACGCCACCGTAGTATATATCCGCGACGGAAACTATGAGCGCGTTTCTATCGCAGAAACACAAATTGAGTCGCCCTACAACACATACCGGATATATGGTTTACCCTTGGGTCCAATTTCAAATCCGGGGATAGAAAGTATTAGGGCCGCGCTGGAACCTGTGGAAAGCGCGTACTGGTACTATTTGTCCGCGCGCGACGGCACAACCATATTTTCCCGCACATTCAAAGAACACCTCGCCGCCAAAGAACGCTATCTGTGATAGCCCTTGACGAGTTTTAGGTGACTTGCTATTATAGGAATGTTTTCCGTAGACCACGGGCCCTTCGATTCGCTTCGCTCACTCAGGGCAAGCAACGAACGATAAGCCCCGTGCAGGAATAATATTTTGCGACATTTTTGAATGCCGCGAAATATCGATTTATGTCTGCGGAAACTCCGCAGTTTTATTTTTATCTGGAGTTCAAGAGTATGCCAAAAACCAAACAACAAAAACTGGAAATCCTCAAAGAATTGGAGAAAAACCTCCAGAAACAGGTTTCCTTGGTGTTTATCAACTACAAAGGACTTTCTGCAAGAGATCTGGTGGATTTCAGGCAGGAATTGCGGGGAAATGAAGCCCAAATGATGGTGGTCAAAAAAACCCTCCTCCAAAAGGCGCTGCGAGAAAAGGGGATTGAGACAGACATAAAGCGCATGGAAGGCCAGCTGGGAGTGGTATTCGCGTATGGAGATCCCATAGCCGCCATTAAGAACACGCACACTTTTGCCCGCGCGCACGAAAGTTTGCAGATTTTAGGCGGATATTTTGAAAACGAAATACAGAACGCGGCCGTCATGCTTGAGATTGCCAGCTTGCCCGACAAGGAAGAGCTTTTGGCTCACCTTGTAGGCGCAATGGCTTCTCCAATAACGGGCCTCGTTTCCGTATTGCAAGGAAACATTAAAGGTCTGGTGTACGTTTTGGCCCAGAGAGCCAAAATGAATGTCTAATTTCCTATTACTAATTTTAAAACCTATGACAGAAGAAAAAACAACAGAAGAGAAAAAGGAGGTAGAAGTGCCAGAGAAATTTAAGTCGCTGGTAGAATCCATCGAAAAACTCTCGGTGCTGGAGCTTTCTGAACTCGTGCACATTCTGGAGGATAAATTCGGCGTGTCTGCAGCCGCTCCCGTAATGATGGGAGCAGCCCCCGCCCCTGCTGAAGCTTCGGCGGACAAGGAAGAAAAGTCCTCATTCAACGTGGTGCTTGCCGGAGTGGGGGACAAAAAGATTGAGGTTATCAAAGTGGTGAGAGACGTAACTGGAAAGGGACTGAAGGAAGCCAAAAATCTTGTTGACGCCGCGGCCACGGGTCCCCAAGTGGTAAAAGAGGGGGCCGCCAAAGAAGAAGCAGAAGAACTCAAGAAAAAGCTTGAGACGGCTGGAGCTACCGTGGAACTCAAATAATCTCTACAGAGATGCGATAAAGTTTCGCGCCGTCAAAAAAATACATCGTTTGCCCGTCGGCGGAAACTGAGAAATCGCGAACATTAGCGAACACAGAACTCCTATACTGCAAAACCACCTGTCCTGATTTGCTCAAAATCACCGCTCGCCATTCCGCAGGTTCCAGAAGATACAGGTAGGGAAGTTGAGAAGATGTCTTAAGCAAACGCACTGCACGGAATACCGGGAAAATATCGGGGCGCAAGCTCTCCTCATACGATCCTCGGAAATACCGCTGAATCTCGTTGTCTTGAGTGAGAATCCAAATGTTTCCATCAATGCCCATCGCCTGGGCATTGACTGGTTTTTTGGAAGAAAGAGGGTCAAGCCAGCTCGCAGCGGCCGTCGGAGAATTCTGAGAAATAGAGAAGCGAAAAATGTCGCCGCTTCTCGCGTCAAAGAAATAGAGGTTTCCTCCGTACTGCTCCATTCCCTTAAGCTGAGCTTCCGGGAGGAAGGAAACTGCGGGACGAAAAACAACGGCGTTCGTGAACGTGCTGAAGGAGAGAATCGTATCGGGCTCTGCAAAGAACAGCAGCGAATCTCCGAAAGCAGTTCCAAATGCAAGATTTTTTCCTACGGTCACTGATTCAAAAGTGTTGATTTCGCCGTCAAAGATTAGAATTTTAGGAGAAGCCGGACCAAAAAAGTAGAACCTGCTGCTCATCTGAATCATGTATTGAGGATTCTCTGCGGCAAAGTTCGCGGGAAGTTCAAAAACAACATCGGGCTCCGCAATCTCCCTCACGTTGTACAATGCGCGTTGTTCAGCTGAAATTTCCGTGGGGCCGACTTGCGAGCTTTGCCGATCGGATGCGTCGCTACCGCGACGCGGTTCACCTCCCAAGATTGCAAAGCCAAGAAGCAACACCAACAGGAAGAGCGCAAGCAGCCCTGCTCGCCGTTTGGCTGCCGAAGCCAGAAAAAACAGAATTTTCTTCTTGAGCGAAGATGCACCTGGCAAGAGAGGCAAGGAAACGGCGGGCGGGCGGAGCATGGCGAGCAGGGCGGGTTTGAAACGAGGACGCGGAAGCGCGGGCAAGCTGAAGCGCGGCACTCCTACCTGCGCAGGCAGGCCTGCCAAAAATGGTATCTTGAGCCGAGACCCGCCTGCGCGGGCAGGTTCGCCTTTTGCTTTCTCTTGCACTTTAGCCGGGGCCTCCACGAACACAAAAAACAGAATGCCCGCCAGCGAGTCCATCTCTTTGTGTTTGGTCTTAAAGAGATGATGAAATTGCTTTTCCTCCTTTAATTGCGCTACGGTTTGCAAAAAATTTTCTTTGGAGAAAAACGCGAATACGTCCTCGGTGAGCCCCATAATTCTGTCTCCCGGAATCGCTCTGCCAGAACCCACGCTTCCGAACACCTTCAAAGAGCCCTCATTTTCAGCCCTCCGCTCTACGCTTTTCCCGGCGTCCACAAGGGAACCGGATCTTGCCATCCAAAGTTGCGTTCTGCCGGCTTTCGCAAAATACAGGGCATACCCGTCTCCAGCAGGAGCGAGTAAAAGCACAAGCACGTGCAGATTCCCAAGCCAGTCCACATTTCCTTGCTTGGATTCTTCTGTCAGAAACTCGTTTGCTTTTTTAAGCGCCCCTTTCAAGCGCTGAGAAGTTGACTGTGCTTGCTGATCTGAAGCGTAGTATGTTTGGGAGATAACGTTGAAAAGGCGATCGAGAAAATCAGCGTTGGCGGGAATGGCGTTTGCCAGTTCGCCCATAAGATACAAACTACCGAACTCTTCTGTTCCCTTTGGCGGTTCTCCCGGAAACACTCGGAAGAACCTGTCCTTGTGCGCCTTGGGGTTAAACTGAAACTCAAAAATTCGCATACTGATTTTGCATTATACCAAACTTGCGGTTTTTGCAAAAATTCTTTACCCTAAAATTATGCACGCATAGCTCAGCTGGTTAGAGCGTCGCATTCACATTGCGAAGGTCTCTGGTTCGAATCCAGATGCGTGCACCATGAAATTTGTTGTTTTGCTTCTGTCGCTTGCGGCGGTGATAGGATTTGCCATCTTCGTGCTGAACTCGCAATCTGACCAAAATCCAGCCGAAGGAGGCATGCGCCTCCCGTCGGCTCAGGAACCTCGCGGCCTTGAAATAACCGAGCGGCTCGCGCGAAACATTCTCGCAAGCCTGTCTGCGCAGGCGGGCGTGCGCGGCAGCGGGTTTGATGACTCCACCACAACGTACGCTGCGGGGAATTTAGGCGATGAAAGAACCCCCGTGCTTATCATCGGAGCCACAGAGCCGCTCACGGATTTTTCGGGGCGTCAAAACAAAGCAACCATCGTTGTCGTGCGGGTGCTCAATGAAGCCGGAGAATACGAAGAGATTGGGAGAGTGCAATACGAGGAACTTTTGAGAAGCGCTCCGGAACTCAATGAGCTCCAAGATCTTACCGGCGACGGCACCCAAGAACTTTTCATGTCGCTTGGATACGGAGGCGCTTCAAACGCCGCCTACGGATTTTTCCGCGTGGATATGCAAGAAAAAAAGTTGGAATGGGTTCAGCTTCGCGATCAAGCAGACCAAATGCGCAACGCCGAATTTCTCATGGGAGGAACGGTCACCCATACGGAAACCGTTCAGGTGCTTGATCTTAATCTCGACGGCAAAAAAGAAATTGTAGAGCTCTTTACCCAAATATGGGAGCCAAGCGGACAGGAAAACGACATTCCCAGCAAACAAACGGGAGAAACATGGTGCCTCGCGCGCGCCTACCGGTGGTCGGGCTCCTTCTTTGATTTTGATCGCGCCCTCTCTGAACAATTCCTTGTGAACTTGGGCCCCGACTGCGCAATGTGATATACTGGTGCAATGCAATCGATCTTATTGCTGCGTTACGTCAAGTGGCATTTTATTGACGCTCCAAGAAACATCTTAAGGGGATGGGGCAATATTCTTTGGTTTAACTTCAACTATTTTTCAGTAGGATTGCTCTTGCAGACGTTTTTCTCGCCGTGGAGAAGAATCACGTGGGATTACGGAAGGGGATTCAATCTGGGAGCATATCTTTTTACGCTTGGCTCAAACCTCATCTCGCGAATCATAGGTGCTATTATGCGCAGCTTCCTTGTTGCGGCAGGACTCGCGGCACAATTCGCGATTCTTCTGATAGGAAGCTTTCTGCTTTTGTTTTGGTTCGCTTTACCAGCTCTTATCGCCGTTGCTTTTGCGTATGGCATCTTCCTTCTCTTTTGATATTACCACTTCTTCGCTCGCGCCGGCTCTGTGGTTTGACAGCTATTTTCGAACCGCGCTTTTGCGCAAAATTCGCAAAGGAACGCAGTGGGCGTTCGTCCTCTTCCTGTTTCTTTTTCTTCTTGCATTCGTGCCGGGCGAAGGTCTTGTTTCCCCAAACGTCAGCAGAATACTCCTCGGCCTTACTATGCTTACATTCGCATACGGAACTGCGATATTCCTGCTTGAGCAATTCGGGGAAAATCTCCAAAGACCTTCTCGGCAGTTCGGAAAAGACAACCTCGCCGAATTTCTTTCTTTTCACGCGCTTGGCGCCTCGCAAAGCGCAATCAGGCACGCAAAACGCAAACGTTTTTTCGCGACAGATTCAAAACTGCTCCTCTATTTCCTTCTGAAAGAAAGCCCTTCTCTGAAATCTGTGTTTTTCCGAATGTTGCTGGACCCTAAAGACCTCCACGAAGCGATAGAAAAGGAATTGGGCTCCCAGCCGCTCCGCCTGCGCAAAGAGAAGGGAACCGCGTTCGCGCCCGACTTTCAGGAAACCATACACGGAGCGATAGAGAGAGCACGGGTACAAGGCCGGGAACGGGCGGAGGTTGAAGATGTGCTTGCCACGCTTTCCGAAACAGACGCCCTTTTAAAGCGATACTTAATTGAGCGAAATTTCCTTCCCGAGCGCGACGTTCCCAATGTCTCAGAATGGCACTACCAAGTTCGCACGAGGATCGAGGAGCAGAAAAAGTTCTGGATCAAGAAAAATCTGCGGCGAAAGGGCGCACTTGGGAAGGATTGGGCTGCGGGTTACACCATTACCCTGGATGAATTCGGATACGACCTCTCTAAAGAAGTTGCTGCCCTCCGGTTCCCTCGCGCGGTCGGACATACGCAGGAAAAAGAGATGATGGAGCGCATCCTTTCCCGCCAGCAGACAAACAACGTGCTACTCGTAGGCGATCCGGGATCTGGAAGAAAACGCCTTATTCAGGACTTAGCTTCCAAAAGCGCGCTCGGGGAATGCCAAAATCCGCTTCTCAACTACAAGCGCGTGGTAGAGCTGGATCTTGCGCACCTGCTGTCTTCCATTCAGTCCCTTGAAGAGGCGGAGGCGATCTTAAACGAGATTTTTCGCGAAGTTATCGCAGCAGGCAATCTTATCTTGGTCATAGACGATCTTCACAATTTCGTGGGTGGGTTCGCTGAACAGGCGGCAGGAAGAGTGAATATTGCGGGCGTGCTTTCTTCTTATTTAAGAATTCCGCAGTTTCCCTTTATCGCAGTAACCACCTTTGCGGGGCTTCATCGGTATCTGGAACAAAATCCTTCGCTTCTTTCCTATTTTGAACAGGTGCAAGTTACGGAACTTTCGCAGTCCGAAACCCTGCTGGTGCTGGAAGAAACCGTGCCCGGATTTGAAGCAATGTACAGAAAATTCATTTCCTATCCAGCCCTGCAATCAATAGTGTCCTACGCAGACAAATACATTCAGGCAACTCCCTTTCCCAAAAAGGCAGTGGATTTGCTTGATGATGCCATGACTTGGCTCGCGCAAACTTCAGAAAAGGTACTCCTCCCTCCCCATGTGGCTCGTGTCGTGACCGAGCGCACGCAAATTCCCGTGGGCGATATTGAAACCACGGAACGCGAGACCTTGCTGGATCTAGAAGCCCTTATTCATACGCGCATTGTGAATCAGGAAGAAGCGGTGCGCGAAGTTGCTTCTGCTCTCCGGCGCGCGAGAGCACAGGTGGCAACGCGTCAAGGCCCCATGGGAAGTTTCTTGTTCCTCGGCCCCACCGGAGTAGGAAAGACCGAAACCGCAAAGGCGTTGGCCGCAATTTACTTTGGCTCGGAATCGCGCATCATACGTTTGGATATGTCCGAATTCCAGAACGTCCAAGATACAGCCCGGCTTTTGGGTACCCCCACGCAAGAAGGCCTGCTCACCACTTCGGTCAGACAAAACCCGTTTTCCCTTGTCCTACTGGATGAACTGGAAAAGGCACATCCGAACATTCTCAACCTTTTCTTGCAGGTATTGGACGAAGGACATATTACCGACGGCATGGGCCGCAAGACCGATTTTCGCCACACTATTATCATTGCCACGAGCAACGCAGGGTACCCGCTTATTTTGCAGGCAATAAAGCGGAAAACGGATTTTGCCGATCTGAAAATCCAGATGCTGGAATACTTGTTCCACGAGGGAATTTATCGGCCTGAGTTCATCAACCGATTTGACGGCGTCGTTCTCTTTACTCCGCTGGAGCCGGAACATTTACTTCAAATCGCAGGGCTTATGCTGGAAAAACTCCAGCGGAATATGAAAGAAAAGGGAATTGAGCTTGAAATCACGGAAAAACTAAAGGCGAAAATAGCGGAACTCGGATACGACCCAACCTTTGGCGCGCGCAATATGAGAAGAGTGCTCCAAGACAAAGTGGAAAACGCGCTCGCAGTGGCCCTGCTTTCCGACGCGATAAAAAGGGGCGACCGCATTGCCCTGGACCCCGAAACGTTTGAAGTAATAAAAACATAATTCTATGTCCGCAACTCAAAAAATTACTATCATCTTCGTCACAATCTTTTTCATCGCCCTCACGACGGCAAGCGCGCTCCTCGCAATCCGTGCCTGGGATCCTCTCTGGAATCCCTTCCGTCCATCGCAAGAAAAAATTCTTCTTGCCGCCTTCCAAAAGCGAGACGAAATTAAAACTTTGCGGACCGAAGCCATCTTTACCTTTGATCTTTATGACAAAACCAAAAAAATAGCGACCATTTCGGCCCGCGCGACAAACAGGACCGATCAGACCGATTCCCTAAATCCAAAATCCGAAGGTGCACTTCAGGGAGAAGTAATGGGGGAGGGAACCCAAATTTCTTTTGCGGGCGAGTACAAGTTCGTGGATAAATCCTTCTATTTTAAAATTACAACCCTTCCGCTTCTTCCATTTCTTCAAATATTCATAAACGCGGAGGCGCTCGAACAAATGAAAAGCCAATGGATTGTTTTTGACACAGAAGAACTGGGATACGATTCTCAACTCGAACCAACTCGCGAGCTTAGGCAAAAAATTCTCGATGCCTACGAACGGCTTATAAGAGAAGGAGAACTTTTCTCATCCATTGAACAATTGTCCGACAAAACCCTTCGCGGCGCATCAACTTATCACTTCAAAATGCTTATCGCGAATGCGGCGATAAAAGAAATGTATCAACTCTATCTTGAGGACTATGCTACCGATGATCCGCTTGCGAAGACCGCAGCAGAAAATTTGCTTGAGAGGATAGGGGATATACCGATTGAGCTGTGGATTGAAAAGGAAGGCTTGTATCCTTACCGCCTGACAGTACAGACAAACTTCCCTTCTCCAGAAGCGACCATTAAACTTGCGCTTCAAATGGACTTTTCCAACTTTAACATACCTCTCAGCATTCAGCCGCCTGACGACGCAAAAACATTTGAAGAAATACTGCAATCTCTTGATGTTCCGGGCTCACCCTTACAACAAGCGCGAAGTCAGGCGCGCGACGCAAGGCGGCAAGCCGATATCCGACTGATTCAAACTGGCATGGAACTCTACCACAATGACTTCGACCGATACCTTTCATCGCCAAGCATTCCGCTCTCTCTCGGCAATATTATACCAACCATACCGAGCGATCCCGGAAGCGGAGTGTGCGAAGATTATCAGTGGATTCCCAACGCTGAAAATCCGCAGTCATACTGCTTGTATGCGTGCTTAGAAGATGGCCGCTTCTTTGTGGGAAGTCCTCGCGGCACCTTCATACATCCTATCCCGCCTTTTTCGTTTGCCGAATGCGAATCGTGATTAGCAAAGTTTAACTCTGTGCAAGACCTGCCCTAATCCGCCGACTGGCGGACGAAGGGCGGGTTTATATTTAAAAATTGTGGATAAATGGGGTTGACGGGGGTGGGTGTGTGGGATATAGTGGGAATTAAGTGGGGGGTTGTGGATAAATGTGGGGAAAAGTCGGCACATCTGTGGAAAACTCCTTTATTTAATAAGTACGCCCCTTTATGTTCCTCGGAGAATTCACGTATTCCATAGATGAAAAGAAGCGACTGGCAATCCCCGCTAAATTCCGTCAGGCACTCGGTAAGAAAGCAGTCATCACGCGCGGACTGGACGCCTGCCTCTTCGTATATCCTTGGAGAGAATGGGAGAAACTCGCGGCAAAACTGAACAACCTGCCCCTGGCGCAGGCAGACGCAAGGGGATTTGCTCGACTCATGCTGGCAGGTGCGATGGAAGCTGATTTGGACAAGCTCGGACGAATCCTGGTGCCCGACTATCTGAAGGCCTACGCCTCGCTGAAAAAGAAAACTGTGATAGCAGGAGTGTACAACCGAATTGAAATCTGGGACGCACAGCAATGGGAAACATACAAAGCGAACATTGAAAAGGGGATAGGGGATATGGCAGAACATCTCAAAGAACTGGGGATTTGATATGCACATTCCGGTATTGAAAGAAAAAGTTCTGGAATATCTAAACCCTCAGCCCAATCAGAATTTTATTGACTGCACGGCGGGGGGCGGAGGCCACGCAACGGCGATACTGGAACGCATTGCACCAAAGGGAAAAGTGCTGGCGATTGACTGGGATCGCGAAGCGATCTCGCGCCTGAGAGCGACCAGCCGGCTCGTCCCCCGCGAAGGGAATTTTGCTGAAGTGAAAGAAATAGCGAACCGCGAGAAGTTCCTGCCCGTACACGGCGTTCTGTTTGATCTCGGACTGTCCACCACGCAGCTGGAAGAAAGCAAAAGAGGATTTTCTTTCCAACTTTTAGAACCGCTGGACATGCGCTATAACGCCCAGCAACCCGTAACCGCAGAGAAGATCCTCAACTACAGCAGCAAAGCAGAACTGGAACGAATTCTCAAAGAATATGGCGAAGAACAATTTGCGGGAAAAATCGCTCAGGCCATCGTGCAAGCCAGAGCGCAAAAGCACATAGAGGAAACATCCCAACTTGTAGAAATTATAGAAGAGGCCACCCCGAGGTGGTACCACCGGAAAAGAATTCATCCTGCCACCAAAACATTTCAGGCCCTTCGCATCGCGACGAACAATGAGCTTGAGAATCTTGAGCGGGGTCTCCAAGGAGCGACGGAATTGATAGTATCGAGCGGGAAGATAGCAGTTATTTCGTTCCATTCGCTGGAAGATCGCATCGTAAAGAATTTTTTCAAACAGGAACCTTCGCTTAAACCTTTTACTAAGAAACCAACTGTTCCGACGAACGCGGAAATAAAGAAAAATCCAAGGGCGCGCTCTGCCAAACTGCGAGTTGCAATAAAATTATGAGAAAAAAAATAACATTCACCGCAGGACTGCTTTTTTCCGCTCTTTTGGTCGGCCTGTACATCTTCCAGGTTAATTCTCTTACGGCCCTGGCGTATAGTGTGGCACAAACGGAACAGCGGTTCCTCGAACTCAAGCAAGCCAACGCAGAACTCCAGCATCGTGCGCATCAAGCAGTGTCCTTCAGGGATTTGGAACAAGTTGCAAAACAGCGAAATTTTGCGCGGGTGAGCTCCATTACCTATCTGCGGATTCCTTCAGGAGGCGTTGCCCAAAATCAATGAGTTCTTGGCGGCTTTATTTCGTCCTATTTCTGCTTTTTTGTTTGGGCGCGCTCGTCTCGGGACGCCTCGTTTTTTTGCAGATCGTAAATCACGGATTTTATAAGGCATTAGCTCAAGGCCAGCAAACCGCAACAGCTTTAGCAAAAGGGGAGAGGGGCTCCGTGTTTCTCCAGGACAAGCACGGCACCCTGTACGCCTTG
>MHUO01000009.1:116508-137413 GCA_001825035.1 Candidatus Wildermuthbacteria bacterium RIFOXYD1_FULL_50_12
TTCGCCTTTGTTCCTCCTGCCGAACTTAAAAAAACGGAGGAAGCCGTAAGTTCGCTTTCAGAAATTCTCCAGCTGGAACCTGAGTTCATTCTCTCAAAACTTCAAAATAAACAGAGTTATTTTGAGGTTCTTAAAAAGCCCATCGCGGACAGCGAAGCTCAACAAATCCGGGACCTCAAGATCGCAGGCGTATACGCAGGAATGGAACAGACGCGCTCCTATCCCCAAGGCACGCTCGCCGCGCACGTTATCGGTTTTACCAATCAAGACGGCAAAGGCCAGTACGGCATAGAAGAAAACCGCAACGCCCAGCTGGAAGGAAAGGAAGGAATAAGAGCAAGCTTCAAGAATCCGGCCCACTATCTGTTGACTGCTTTTGCAATCGCCAGCAAGGACGGCCAAGATATCGTACTGACCCTTGACTACAACATTCAATCAGTCGCGGAATCGCTTTTGGAAAGAGCGGAGACGGGCTTGAAGATAGAAGGGGGCACCATTATAGTTATGGACCCGGCTTCCGGAAAAATTCTTGCCCTTGCCAATGCTCCTTCCTTTAACCCAAGCGCATACGCCAAGGTGGAGGATATGGGAGTGTTCCAAAATTCCGCAATCCAGAAAATTCATGAGCCCGGATCCGTGTTTAAGGCGTTCACCATGGCCGCGGCCCTTAACGAAGGAGTAATAACTCCGGATACGACATACCAGGACACGGGATTCGTGCAGGTTGGCGCGAAAAAAATTACCAACTACGACCAGCGAGTATGGGGCGAGCAAACGATGACCGGAGTGCTTGAGCGTTCCATCAATACGGGCGCCGTGTTCTCGGGGCGTCAGCTCGGAAATCAAAAGTTTTTGGAGTATGTTGAGGCCTTCGGTTTTTTTGAACCCACAAACATAGAACTCGCGGGAGAAGTATTCTCGCGGAATGCGGAGTTCCGGAAAGGATATGAAGTAAACTTTGCCACCGCTTCCTTTGGCCAGGGAATTGAAATGACTCCTCTGCAGGTTGCGAAGGCCTTCTCCGCGCTCGCCAACAACGGCGCTCTTCCAAATCCATACGTCGTTGAGGGAAACGAGAACCGAAACCAAAAACAGGTCATCACGCCGCGCGCCGCCTCGCAAATAACCTCTATACTCGTGAGCGTGGTGCAGAACGGGTTTGCCAAGAGCGCGCAAATTCCGGGGTACAGCGTGGCAGGCAAAACCGGCACCGCGCAAATCTCGTGGTCTGCCTTGGGCGTGGCAAAATCCGGATATTCAGACAAAACCATTCAATCCTTTGTGGGATACGCGCCCGCCTTTGACCCGAAATTCCTTATTTTGGTGAAACTGGACAATCCCGCGGCAAAAACTGCGGAATACTCTGCCGTGCCCATCTTCCGAGAACTGGCCAAATACATCATTGACTACTACCAAATCCCTCCGGACGTAACTCAATAAAAAGAAAAGCGGTCCCAACGGGAGTCGAACCCGTGTTACCGGGCTGAGAACCCGGTGTCCTAGGCCACTAGACGATGGGACCTATTTTGGCATTTTATCGCAATGTGCTCCCTATTTCAAGTGGAACTATGATATACTGCATAGAACAAAACCAGCATAATATTTTATTAGCAGAGAACGAAATCTTATATGTTCTGGTATTCCTTTATCCTCCTCCTCTCTATCTTTCTCTTATACCGCTCAGCCAAGATACTGGTAGAGAGTACTATCAACATTGCCCAGTATCTCAAATGGAGGGAGTTTGTAGTTGCCTTTTTTGTCATGGCAATTGGGAGTTCTCTGCCCAATCTGTTCGTAGGAATATCAGCCGCTCTGCACAACATTCCCCAGCTGTCTTTGGGAGATGTGATAGGGAACAACGTCATTGATTTAACTCTCGTCGTAGCATTGGCTGCGCTCGTAGGAAAAGAATTGATTGTAGAAAGTAGGTTAGTTCAAACTTCAGCCGTTTTCACAGTCCTTATTGCGATCATGCCCATCCTGTTGATCTGGGATGGAATACTCGGAAGGGGGGACGGGTTGGCTCTTCTTATCATTTTTTTCGTGTACTCTTGGTGGCTGTTTTCCAAACGAAAACTATTTTCTCAGGTTACCGAGCCTCCGCAAAAGCAAGCTCCGCTCCAAAGATTCCGGGGATTTTTGTTTGGCATGGGAAAGATTGCTCTGGGGATTTTCTTTATCATTCTTTCTGCAGAAGGAATCGTCCGTTCTATTTCCTTTTTTGCCCAAACGTTCGAAATTCCGGTGATTGTCGTAGGAATATTCGGGGTAGCTTTTGGCAACGCTCTTCCTGACCTCTACTTTGCCTTTGTTTCGGCAAAGAAAGGCAATACCTGGACCTTGATTGGCTCTTTGATGGGAGCTGTATTTGTATTAACCACGCTTGTATTAGGAATCGTAGCCATCATCAACCCCATTGAGATAGAAAGCATTTCTCCTTTTGTCGTAGCGCGAATCTTCCTTGTGATTTCCGCTCTCTTTTTCTTCATATTCTTAAAAACGGGCCATAAGATAACAAAGAAAGAGGGCTTGTTCCTTCTTCTTCTATACATTCTCTTTTTGGTGGCAGAGATTCTTACAGAATACATCGTCTCTTGATGCAAGAACTGGCGAATTGAAAGATTGCCGTTCCCATGCTATCTTAAAAGCGATGGACGCACTTTTTGTGTTTGGCATCATCTTGGTTGTCATGTTGGCCATAGGCATTGCTTTGGCTGTGTTTTTTGTGCGCAGGGAAATCAGAAAGTCAAGAGAGGGAGATACGGGATTGCTCCTTTTGCAAAATCAATTGCAGGAATTGAGAAACACATTAGACGGCAAGCTCGACACTTCCGCTCAAATGTTTCAGCAGCAATTCTCGGAGACCGCCAAAATCGTGCGCGACGTTACTGAAAAACTCACCCGCTTGGACGAAACCAATAAGCAAGTCGTGAGCTTTGCGGACCAGCTTCAATCCCTTCAGGATATTTTGAAAAACCCAAAACAACGGGGGATTTTGGGCGAGTATTATCTGGAAACCCTGCTCAAAAACGTATTGCCGCCGGGGTCTTATCAAATGCAGTACGGATTTTCCGACGGCACCGTGGTGGACGCAGTAGTGTTTATTAGAGACAAAATCGTTCCGATTGACTCCAAATTCTCCATTGAGAATTACAATCGCATAGCAGAAACCCGCGATCCTCTTGAACGGGAGCGTCTGGAAAAACTCTTTGTGACAGACCTCAAGCAGCGCATAGACGAGACGTCAAAATATGTGCGGCCCCAAGAGGGAACAATGGACTTTGCCTTTATGTTCATTCCACACGAAGCCATTTACTCCGATCTTCTGATCGGGCAAGTGGGCGCCCTAAAGTCAAACACTCGCGACCTCATTGAGTATGCCTTCCGCGACAAACACGTGATCATCGTATCGCCTACGAGCTTTCTCGCGTACCTGCAGACGGTTTTGCAGGGATTGAAAGCTTTGCAAATTGAAGAATCAGCAAAAGAGATTCGAAAAAGAGTAGAGGATTTGGTGCGCCATTTGGGATCGTACGACCAATTTATGATATCTCTGGGCAGATCACTTGAAACTTCCGTAAACCAGTATAACAAGGCCTCAAAAGAATTCTATAAAATAGACAAAGACGTTCTGCGCATTACCGGCTCCTCGAATGAAGTGGAGGTGTTGGAAATAGACCAGCCCGACCGCGAGGAGTAGTTGACTCTTTTACGGATTTCAGATATATTATTTTCCATATGGCAGAAATAGCGGTTATTAAAACCGGCGGAAAACAGTACGTGGTTTCGCCCGGCAAAAAAATAAAAATAGAAAAACTCGCGGCAGAAGAGGGGAGCAATGTTGAGTTTCCGGAGGTGCTCTTGCTGGAGAACGGCAAAGGCGTTGAGGTGGGTGCACCGCTCGTGAAAGGCGCCAAAGTGATAGGCAAAGTGCTCAAGCAAGGGAAAGGCAAAAAGGTGGTTATTTTTAAATACAAGCCCAAAAAGCGGGAAAAAACAAAAAAAGGCCATCGCCAGTCCTTCACGGAAGTCCAAATCACCTCAATTGAGTCAGCATAGCTGAGGCCGCTCCTATTCGGAGCGGCCTCTTGTTTTTCCATAGCCCTTTGCGCGCGGATTTGGTACACTAATCCAAGCGCATATGCGACTCCAATATCGCCACCCAAAGCTGTACCATCTTTTGGTACATAAGCTCATGTATCCCAAGCAAATCTGGGAGGAGCTTCGTCTCGAAGTAGGAGAAAATAATACGATATTTGATATAGCGGCAGGATACGGTCATGCCGCGAACTTTTTGCATCCTTCAAATGCCTACTACGGGATAGACATCAATAAACACTTTGTATCCTATGGATGCAAAAAGGGGGGAAACTTGGAACTGAAGAATATTTTTGACCCTGCCGCGTATCGGCCAAGCGATATCTTTCTGGCCATCGACATTGTTCACCACCTTTCGGCAGAAAAATCGAAAGAGCTATTCAACCTGGTGTTTCAACACGCCAAGAAAAAGGTCATTATCATTGACCCTGCATTCGTAAGCATTGCGCGAAAATGCGGTCCCCTTGGCGCGTTCCTTGGATGGCTTTTCCGGGTTCTCGACAACGACGGTTTCACCACCATAGACCGCTGGATGTCAGAGCGCGAGTACCGAGACCTGTTTCAATCTCGGTTCGGAAGTGTATATGGGAAAGATTTTGAAGTTACGCCACAGAAAATCATTGGCTATCACTTTGTTGTTTTCAACAGAAAAGCAGAAACACTGTCTGAAACATAAATCCTTCTTATAGTATTAATCTTGATGGAAGATGCCGGAGATTTTGCGGTCGTCGCGACGACGCATATACTGATGCCATCGTCTGTATGCGGGACCTATAAAAAGAATGGCAGCCGCTGTGAAAAGAGCAAACCAACCCATAAGCCAAAGATGGCCCACGAACAACGTCTGCTCCCTGGCAAGCCATGCGGCAATACCAGCTAAAAGGGCTGACAACCCCCAACCGAATACGTAGTCAAGTGGCGTAAGGTTGAACAACCAGCGCGATCGTGCATGCCACCAAACGGTCTCTTTCTTGAACTTTTTCACACCGTAGTATGGGTTCAGTACAAACCAGAGAAAGTCCCAAGTAGGCATCCACACAAAATAGAGCGCCAGGGCAAGAAGCTCTGCTTGAAGGGTCCAGGACGCGCCCATCACAAAATGTGAATGGAACATCAATATGGGCAGAAAGAACATAAGCAGATGATAACCGGTAAGCGGCCTTCCGCTCATTACCAGGCCATACACTTTTGCCACAATGCCAGTTGTACGAAACCAGGTGGAAGTTTTTTCTGCCCAGCCATGTTTTCCTTCTATCTCAACTTCAATACCGGCAAAAACCATAGCCAAGAAAAACCAGAATAGGGAAGTGAAGAATATTTCCATACCTTATTTTCGACCCTCCAAGGCAGAGCGCAAGGTTTCTTCGTCGGCGTATTCCAATTCGCCGCCCACGGGCAAACCGCGGCCCAAACGGCTGATCTTTTCCCCGAAGGGCTTGAGCAAGCGCTCCAAATACAACACCGTGGCTTCTCCTTCCGTCGTGGGATTCAAAGCCAAAATAACTTCCTGAATTTCGCCTGCCATTCTGTCTTTCAGTTCTTTCGCACGTATGTTCTGCGGGCCTTCTTTTTTCAAAATGCCGTTTACTCCGCCCAGAATAAAATATCTACCGCGATACTGCTTGGTCTTTTCCAACGCCTCCAAATCGCTTTCCTTCTCCACCACGCACAGCAACGCTTTATCGCGCGTCCCATCGCGACAAATTACGCAGAGCCCGGTTTGCCCTTGATCTTCCGCGACTTCAAAGGAGTTAAAACAAAACGAGCACTGACGAATATCTCTGCGTACATTACGTAGGGCCTCAACAAATTCATCAAACTCTTTGTCAGGCGCTTTCAGCAAATAAAAAACAAATCGGCTCGCGGTGCGCGGGCCAATAGTAGGAAAATGTGAAAAAAGCTCTATAAGTTTCTGAATTGAACGAGGGTACATGCCTTGTTATCGAAAATATCTGAGGAGCGAGCATCACGGCTTTTTCGCAGACGCGAGGGTCCACTCCGAGGGAGGGGTAAAGCGCAAGAAAAAGACGCGATGCGAGCAGCCCTCTTAAAAATCTACGACAAGTTCGTTCTCCTCTTGGTATTCTCTGGTTTTGTCGTAGTCGGAGAAACTTACCGTATTGGGGTTGAAATAGAGCTTTATAGAACCAATGGGGCCGTTCCGGTGCTTGGCAATCATAATCTCTGCGACATTTCCCGTATGTTGCTCTTGTTCCTGCTTTTTGTATTTGTCTTCGCGGTAAATGAACATCACCACGTCTGCATCCTGCTCAAGAGATCCCGATTCACGAAGATCGGAAAGACGGGGCCGGGGAGGAAAGCGCTGTTCCACGGCGCGCGAGAGCTGTGAAATCGCCAAAACCGGCACGTTGAGTTCGCGCGCCAACCCTTTGAGCTGTCGGGAAATTTCGGTAACCTGCTGCACAATGCCAACCTGCGTGTTCGTGGGCATTATCAGCTGAAGATAGTCAATGATGATAAGGCCGAGTCCGTGGTTCGCCTGCAGACGACGCGCCATTGCCCGCATGCGGAGCACGGTTTGGGAGGCAGTATCGTCAATATAGAGCGGGGCTTCTGAAAGCACGCCTAATGCCTCCTGAATGCGCACAAAATCGTTGTTATCGCCTTGGGAGGACAGCTTTCCGGTGCGGAGGCGCCACGAATCCACACTTCCTTGAGAGGCAATCAGGCGATCAATAAGCTGGTCTTTGGACATTTCCAAACTGAACACGCCAACCGGAATGCGCTCCTGCACCGCAACGCGTCTCGCGATGTCCAGAGCCAAAGCGGACTTCCCCAAGGAAGGACGAGCCGCCAAAATGATAAGGTCTGACTTCTGAAATCCGGAAAGCAGATTATCCAAGTCCGCAAAACCCGTGGGAATGCCTCGTGTGGCTTTCTCGTGCTTAGAAAGACGATCCAGCCGCTCAAACGCCTCTTCCAGTTCTTCTTTTAAGTGCACAAAATCGTGCGCAAGCGATTTTTGCGCAACGGAGAAAATCTTCTGCTCTGCCTGATCCACGAGCACGTTCGGATCTTCTTTTTCGTTATACCCCATCTGCCCGATTTCATAGGAAGTGGAAATCAAATCGCGCAAAATTCGTTTATTCTGCACGGTTTTCGCGTAGCTTAGCACGTGGGAAGCGGTAGGCACGGTGTTGATAAGTTCTGTCAAATAGCTGCGGCCTCCGATCTCTTCAATTTTTTCTTTATCTTTCAGGCGACTTGAAACCGAAAGCAAATCCACCGGCTCGTTTCTTACGAACAATTCGAGCATTGCTTCGTAGATAATCTGGTGGATTGGTTTGTAAAAATCGCGGGGATCAAGCAAATCCGCCACCTTTACGATGGCTTCTTTGTCCAACATCAAACAGCCCAACAGGGACATTTCTGCCTCAATTGACTGGGGAGGAAGCCGATCTGAAGTCCGCCTATTTTTATCCCGCGCTTCTTCTGTCATCTTGCTTTTGATATACCAACTTTTTCAATGTAAAGCCAGAGGGGGTGTCTTCCACAAACCAGCCGCGTTTTTGGAGGGTAGCGCGCAAGGCGTCTGCTTCTTGAAAATTTCCGTGCTTTCGATGCGCCTCGCGCTGTTTGGCCAGCTCCTCAATCTCCGCCGGTACAGCAGATTTCTCGCGATCCCAAAAGATAAAACCAAAAAAAGAATCTATCTCTTTGAGAAAGGCGGGGATTTCTTTTGCATCTGCTCCCGAGAGAGATCCTTTGTTCCATGCGATGTTTGCCTCCCGAATCAAGTCAAAGAGTACGGCAATCGCCACGGGGGCATTGAAATCATCCTCCATGGCTTGCCAAAATCTTTTTTGGAAACGTGAGAGAGAAATTTTTGAATTTTGTCCGCCAGCTGGCGGATTGAATTTATCCACAAACTCATCTATGCGCGTAAGCTCATTCTCCGCCTGTTTCAGCAACTCTTCCGAATAATCAATAGGGGAGCGGTAATGCGTTTTCAGCGCGATGTATCTGAGAAGACGGGGCCTGCCTGCGCAGGCAGGGGAGCGGCTTTTCAGGAAATCTCGAATGGTGATAAAATTGCCGAGCGACTTTGACATCTTCTCTCTCTTCACCGTGAGAAATCCCGTGTGCATCCAGTACCTCACGAGCGGCTTCTTCCCCGATACCGCTTCCATCTGCGCAATTTCCGCCTCGTGGTGGGGAAATATCAAATCCTGCGCGCCTCCATGCACATCGTACTGCGGCCCGAAGAATTTCTCGGTAATGGCAGTGTCTTCAATATGCCAGCCGGGCCTACCCCATCCCCACGGAGATTTCCACTTGGGCTCTCCGGGCTTGCTCAATTTCCAAAGCGCAAAATCGCCTTTGTTCAGCTTGCGCACTGATTCGTCAATGCGCGAAACCGCGTCCTGCGCCTGCTCTGAAGTACGACGAGATAACTTGCCGTATTCTTTAAACTTTGAAATGTCAAAATAAATGCCGTCGCCCTCAATTTCGTAGGCATACCCCTTTTTGAGCAACCGCTCCACCTGACTGATGATTTCTGGGATATAATCGGTGGCTCTCGCATATTGCGTTACCGCGTTTACCCCGAGCTTCTTCATATCTGCGCGGTATTCTTTCTCAAACTTCCGAGCCAAAGCCCTTGAATTTCCGCCCAATTCTTTCGCGCGCTGTATGATTTTGTCGTCCACGTCGGTCACGTTTTGCAGATAAAACACGTCCAGCCCTTTTTGGCGCAGGTATTTCACTATCATGTCAAAGGCAATGTAGGTTCTCGCGTGCCCAATATGCGAAAGATCATATGCAGTAACGCCACAGACAAAAAGCGTAAGCTTTTTGCCCTGAGCGGAATCGAAGGGCTTCAATACTTCCTTCTTCCGCGAAAGCGTGTTATAAACCTTCAGCATAATAGCACCATCGTAGCACACAGGGGACGAATTTTCCATTCTGTGCTACAATAGCAGGGCATGAGCAAAAAAGACCTGTACGCCTCCTCTGCCATCGGATTTCTCGCGGCATTCTTTCTTCTTGCCATCAAGTACTCTGGCAATATTGCCGCGCTCCGGATTATTCCGTATTTGGAAACCGCGCTTTTGCTTTTTCCCGCATTCGCCGTATTGGGCATTAAAATTGCCGCGCTCCTCGGCAGAAAATTTGTCACTCTATTTCAGGGCGCAAAGTTCCTGCTCGTGGGCGGGCTCAATACATTTATGGATCTGGGCGTGCTCAATCTCCTTATCGCGGCAAGCGGCATCACTGCGGGCATCGGATTTTCCGTGTTTAAAGGATTCTCCTTTTTGATCGCGGTCGCGAACAGCTACCTTTGGAACAAATACTGGACGTTCCGAGGCAAAACAATGGCACAGGACTTTGTAGAACAGGGAAAAGAATTTGCTCAATTTCTGGTGGTAAGCGGGATTGGATTTTTTCTTAATGTGGGATCGGCCTCCCTCGTGGTGAACTTTATCAACCCGCAGTTCGGGCTTTCAGAGCGCGCCTGGCCCACCGTGGGGGCTTTGGTGGGAACGCTGGTCGTAATGACCTGGAACTTCCTCGGCTACAAACTCATTGTCTTTCGCAAACAACTTGCGTAATAATGGAGGAGCATATGGTTCTCTATCGAAAGTATCGTCCAAAATCATTCAGCGAGGTAACGGGCCAGGAGCATATCGTGGAAACGTTAAAGAACGCGGTGGCGGGGAATTTGCTCTCTCATGCGTATTTATTCTCGGGGCCCAGGGGCTCGGGCAAAACCACTCTAGCGCGCCTGCTCGCAAAAGCTGCCAATTGCGAATCTGCCCGCGGGCCGACCAAAGGGGAACCCTGCAACGCTTGTTCATCGTGCGAGGAAATAAATCGAGGGCGTGCCATTGACTTGGTGGAGATTGACGCCGCCTCCAACAGAGGAATAGACGAAATGCGCGAACTGCGAGATAGCGTGGCTTTCGTTCCCGCAAAGCTCAAATACAAAGTGTTCGTCATAGACGAAGCTCACCAGCTCACGAAAGAAGCCGCAAACGCCTTACTCAAGACGCTGGAAGAACCACCCGCACACGTGCTATTCATTCTCGCCACCACCGAGGCCCACAAAATGATACCCACGATAGCGTCGAGGTGCCAGCGCTTTGATTTCCGCAAACTCACGGTACCCGAGATATCGGGAAAACTCGCGGAGGTCACCAAAGCAGAAAAAGCTTCCGTAAACAAAGAGGCTCTCCAGCTCATCGCCTTAAACGCGGGAGGGTCACTGCGCGACGCTCTCGGCCTGCTTGACAAAGTTTTGACTTTTTACTCTATTCTTGATACAAAAGAACCCATAGGAGCCGCGGTAATAAAGGATCTACTGGGGTTGGTGGACATAAACTTGGTAGGCGAATTCGTCCAACTGCTCGCGGATAAAAAAGCAGGCGAGGCGATTGATTTTCTCAACAAAAACCTGCAAGCCGGTATGGATCCTCAGGAATTCTCAAAAAATCTCGTCCGCTATCTGCGCCATACCCTTGTACTCAGCATCAACCCCGAACTCAGTCACATATTTGAAAGCGAGCTCACTCCAGAACAGCTGGAGCGTATGGTGCAACAGGCCTCGCAGTTTAGCAAAGACCTTCTCCCCAACATCGTTGAGAATTTTATGCGAGCCGAACAGGAAATGAAATACGCCAGCATTGTGCAGCTTCCTTTGGAACTCGCAATCGTGGAATCGTGCGCAAAAGGTCTGCCCGCCGATAAGGTGGGGGAGTAACCAATGCGGGCCTCGCCATTGCGGGATCGCCTGCCTCCTGCCCGCGCAGGCGGGGCGCAGGCAGGTCTAATGGTAGGACACATGATAAGAGTTAGTCGTGGCATGTATACATTCTCAAAAGCTTAAAAAGTCGGTGGTATTATGTAGGAAGTACGAATAGACTGGAAAAACGCTTAGATGAACACAATGCCGGCCGAGTCACTTCAACAAAACACTATATTCCACTTGAATTGGCATTTACGAAAGAATTTAGTTCAGAAAAAGAAGCGAGAGAATACGAGAAAAAACTGAAGCACAAAAGGACTGAGAAAGAAGCGATATTAAGGAAGATTGAAAACAAAGATTGAGTAATGCGGGATCGTCTAATGGTAGGACACAGCCCTTTGGAGGCTGGTATCATGGTTCGAATCCATGTCCCGCAGCCACTTTGTAAAGTTTCTGTTTCTCGCCTCGCTCGGGGCTTCGCCCCTCGCTCCCGCCAATTCGGCGGGCAGGTCGGCGGACGAATTTTCAAGCAATTTCTAGAAGTCAAAGAAGCAAAATTTTATCCCGAAGAACTATTTCAACCTTAATCATCTTTATTCGCAGTGAAAGGGGGCGACCTGCTCAGGTCGCCCCCTTTGTTTATGACGAGGGTAGAAATTCAGGATTTCTTTCCCTCCTCTCCTTCCCCCGGAAGTACAGGATGCTCGTTGTAGGCCGAGAGACCCTCGGTGTACCGGAGGCGGTTAATCCTTCGCGGATTCTTTCCGTCTCGGTAGGGATCATGCCCCGAGGTGTTCTGCACTAACTGCCCTCCACTTTCCAACGCTTCCGCGTTTTGCTCGTTTTGCGGTTCCACGGGACACCCCCTTTTTTGTATTTGCACAGGCGTACCGCCTGATTGGTGCTATTTTCGCATGGCCTTGTGGTTGTCAAGACGCTTTGAGTTTGACGAGCTTTAAAAACTATGAAACAATGAGGTGGTATAATTACGATTACACGTATGAAACAAGCAAAAAAACTTATCGTTGCGATTGTCGTCCTCGCGCTCTTGGGGGGCATCGGGTATGTAGCTCTCACGAACGCTCCTTCTCCCGATGAAGGGCTTGCGGCGCGCGTGAACGGAGAGGAGGTGAAAAAGACGCTCCTTGAAGAGCGCTTTGAGCGGGCCAAGGCATCATATGAAGCGCAGGGAATTGCCCTTGCCGACCAAGAGATAACGACCATCCGACAGCAGCTGCTGGACGATCTTATTTCAGAAACACTGCTTTTCCAATACGCCAGAGAGCAAGGGATAACGGCAACCGAAGAAATGATTGAAAACGAATACCAACAAATTGTTCTTCAGTTTCCAAGCGAAGAGGATTTTCAAAATACACTGACAACTCAAGGGATGAATACGCAGGAATTACGGCAGGAAATTTCCCGGCAACTTATCTTTCGGCAGATTGCAGATAGAAAAGCTGCGGAGGGCAAAATTATCGTTTCAGAAGAGGAGATGCGGCGAACCTATGATGAAACAGCTGAATCCGGAACCGAGGTACCGCCTTTTGAAGAAGTTCGCGGCGAGATTGAGGAGTTTTTAAGGCAGCAAAAAATTGGGCAACTTATGGACGAACTCGTTGGACAACTTCGTGCGCAGGCTTCCATTGAAATTCTCGGCTAACGCTCGCCGTTGACATATTTTCCTCGCCCGCCCACCAGCACTTATCAAAGGGCATTACGCCCTTTTGTTTTTGTAAACGATTGGGACACAATGGCATTGAACTATCACGCCGCATTGGACAATTTGCGCCAAAACGGTATAGTAAACGCAAGAACGTTCTTTAGTGATAGGGGGACGCATGAGTACAGAGAGCATGTCTGGCATGTCCATTTACCTCCGGGAAATTCGAGCACCCCTTCTATCCCGAGAAGAAGAGCAGGCGCTGGCCCGCGAGATTGAACGCAACGGGGACAAAGCCGTGAAGGCCCGCAACGACCTCATCGAGAGGAACCTGCGACTGGTGGTGAGCATCGCGCGGAAATACGCTTGCCCAGCTATGCCCTTACAGGATCTCGTCCAGGAGGGGAACATCGGCCTCATGACGGCCGTGAAGAGATTTGACTGGCGGCGAGGATGTAAATTCTCCACGTACGCCACCTGGTGGATACACCAATTCATCAGGCGCGCCATGCTATCCCAAGGCCGCATAATACGCCTTCCCGTACACAGAGGGGAGACGCTGTACAAAATGCGGCAGCACTTGCAATGGTTTAATCAGGAATTTGGTCGAGAGCCGACTCCTGAGGAGACGGCCGAGGCAATGGGAATATCGCCAGAGGAGGTGGAGACCTTAATAAAGATCTCCCAGTACCCCCTTAGTTTGGATGTTCCCTTTGGGGAGGATGGTGATAGCAACCTCGGCAAATTTATCCCGAGCAACGAAGAAGAGCTTGAGGATCTTGCATCTTCAGGATTGCGGAAGATTCAAGTCCAACAGGCCCTCGCGGCTCTCAGTCCACGGGAACAGATGGTACTGAAGCTCCGTTTCGGCCTGGAGGACGACCGCGAACACACACTGGAGGAGATCGGAAAGAAACTCGGTGTCACGCGGGAGCGCATCCGCCAGATAGAGGCCAAGGCGTTGCGCACGCTGCGCCAGCCAAAAGTAGCGAAGAAGCTCCGCGGCCTCGTCTCCGCATAATCACAGCACAAAAAACAAACGCGCCCTGCCAAGGCCCACGGCAGGGCGCTTCCATTGGAAGTAAAATAAGCTATAATACGGATGCAAAAATGTTGCGATACATTCTCGTTGGCATAGTATTTTTAGTGGGCGGTATTCTCTTGGGTGGATACCTGTTTTCCGACACCAAGCCCCGCTCCATTTTGCGTGCGCCCGAATGCCAAGAACGGTGTTTCAACCAAGAAGAAATACTCGGCCTTTTGAGCTCCGTGGGCATACAGCGACTCTCTGGCATTATACCTTTTGTGCAAAAGGAAACGGATAAAACGATTGCGGTACGTCACCCTTTTCCGCAGGCAGACATCCACTTTGTGATCATTCCCAAGAAAGACATACGGGCGGTTGAAGACATTTCAGAAGAAGACGCGGCGTACCTTGTTGACGCATACGCGCTGATGGCAGAACTCATAGAGGAGCAGAATCTGCGGAATTACAAAGTTGTAGTCAACGGACCCGGATTCCAAACCGTGGGGTATCTCCATTTCCATCTGGTTTCCGAATTGCCCGATTAAAAGATTTTTGTCATAGTAGAGAATTATGGATCGTGCGTATCAGGAATTTCTTGAGGAGGTGCTTTGGCGCGCAAAAAAGGAAGGGGCGCAGTATGCGGACTGCCGATTGTATCCCAAAACGGAGACAGAAGACATCAAAGTGGAAAACGGGCAGATTACGACCCTTAATTCTTCCTTTAGTCAGGGATTCGGCGTGCGCGTGCTGAAAGACGGAAGCTGGGGGTTCTACGCCAGTCCCATCGTGCGGCGAAACAAAATCCGAGAAGTTGTGGAGCGCGCGATTCGTTCCGCAGAAGCAAACGCCCTCATCCAAAAAGAGAAAATAGTGCTGGCGCCGCTCTCTGAAAATTGGCCTAAGCACAAGGTGGTAACGTACCGCAGCGAATACGAAAAAGATCCTTCAAAAATTTCCGTGGAGCAAAAACTCATGCTTTTGGCTTCCTCAGACGAAGCAATGAGGCAGACCTCAAAAAGGGTATTTTGGCGCATAGCCGAATTCTCTTCGCAGCGGACACAAAAACTTTTTGCGTCCACCGACGGAGTGTTCCTGGACCAAACGATTTTGGAAACCGGAGCCTCGGTGCAGGCGTATGCAAAAAACAACCAGGGGAACGATACTCAACGAAGATCGTATCCAAACTCTCACCTCTATTACGCGCAGGGCGGATACGAATTGATTCAGCGCCTTAATCTGGCGCAGAACGCCGGCCGCATCGCCCAGGAAGCAGGGCAGCTTCTCGCGGCTCCCCGAGCTCCTTCAGGAAAGAGGGGCGCGATCCTTCTCCCCGAAATGCTCAATTTGCACGGACATGAAACCGCGCACGGTTTTGAAGCGGATCGGGTGCTGGGTACGGAATGGACATTGGCTGGAGGCAGCTTTCTGAGTGCACTTCTGCCGCGCATAGGAAATTTTCAGTTCGGTTCCCCGCACGTGAACTTAACCGCAGACAGTTTGAGCGAAAACGGGGTGGGCACCTTCGCATATGACGACGAGGGCACGAGCGCTCAGCGCATCCCGTTGGTGAAAAACGGCGTGTGGGTTGGCCTGCTCACCTCGCGGGAAACTCTCCCTCAACTCAATGAGAAAACAGGCAGGGAATATTTTGTCCATCCTTCAGGGGCGGTGCGGGCGGCAGGATACGGCAGCTGGCCGGTCATTCGCATGGTTAACATTTTGCTGGAACCGGGCGACACGGACTTTGATGAGCTCAAGGAGAGGGTGCCCGACGGCACCCTCATGTTCGGCACGAATAAAAGTTGGAGTATTGATGACGTGCGGCGGCATTTTACTTTTGGCACGGAAATCGCGTGGGAGAAGGTGCAGGGGAAATGGGAACTGCGCAAAAACGCCAAATACTCCGGCGACAACCTTAATTTCTGGCGTAACTGCCAAGCCGTATGCTCTGCAAAGCATTTCTGGTTGGAGGGTTTTGGTAACTGCGGGAAAGCAGACCCTCTGCAGGGCATACACACCGGACACGGCTCCTCTCCCGCCTATTTTACCGACGTTCAAGTGGATTCAATCGCTTAACCCATATGATACGGCCAACAGAAACACAAGAAACCGCTCAGCGTCTGCTTTCCCTCGCGCGGAAGGAGGGGGCGGAGTTTGCGGAAGTCATGGCGATGCAGAATGAATTCTCGCTCAAGCGCATCCGGCAAAATCAGGTGGACCAGCCGCCGGCAGGCGAACAATGGAGCATTGACCTCGCTCTCGTAAAGGGCAAGCGGCGGAAGACCGTGTGTCTCGACAACCCTCTGGGCGTAGAAAAGATTATCAGGGAGACAATGGAGCGCATAGATCTGTTACCGGAACACGAACCTCATGTGCCTACCGAAAAGTTTGCCTCCGTGGGACAACCCCTGTCGCTCTACGATAAAAAGACGGCGGAGCTCTCGGGCGATCGCCTCGTTGCCTTAGCTCAGGAAGCGACGCGGCAACTCGCGCACCATAACTTGTTCCTTTCCGGGAAAATCCTTCAGGGCAGGGGAGAGGTAAGTTATGTCAATACCGTGGGCACGAGGCAGAACGCGCGCTTTACGCAGGCATCTGCCGCTTTTTTCGCTTTTGGCGCGGATGATTTATTCATTTCCGCGTACGAGAATTCCGGCGGCATTTCCATAGACCATATTGAAATTGAGCGCATGGTGGGGAAGCTCGCGGAAAAGTGCGAACTGCAGCGCGGCAAAAAAAAGATTGACCTATTTTCAGAAAAAGACGGAGGCGAGGAAATAAAAATGGACGTGATCTTGGAGCCGTATTTTTTCAGCACTCTGTTTGGGTGGCTCGGATTTTTCGGTTTTAACGGTCTATTCGTGGAGCACGGAGAAAGTTTTATCTCAGATAAAGTGGGGCAGCAGGTGATGGGCGAAAACATCACGATTGCCGACGACCCCGCAGATAACAGAAACAAAGGAATGGGTTTTCCGTTTGATTTTGAGGGCAGACCACGCAAAAAGATTGTCCTCGTGGAGCAAGGAATTGCCAAACGCGCTCTTTATGACAGTGCGCTCGCGGCAGAATGGGGTAAAGAAGCCACCTGCAACGCGCTCCCGCCCTCCTCAAGATCGGAAGGAGCCGCGCCCTTTGATTTGGTGATTGAAGGAGGAAATACCTCGGTGGAAGAAATGATAAAACACTCCAAGGAACCAACCCTTTGGATTACCAAACTCCATTATCCCGGGATGAAGCACTATCAAACCGCAACCATGACCGGCGTTGCACAGCACGGCGTATTCCTTGTTGAAAATGGAAAGGTGGTTTCGCCCGTGGAGAACGTGCGCTTTGAAGAAAACATTCCAGAAGCCCTGAAAAGAGTAGAGGCACTGTCTGAATCACGCCTTGTGTTTGATCCGCTTTCGCCTTCTCTGCCGAGCGGCGTGGTGGCGCCTGCAATGAAAATAAAACAATTCCGCTTTGTCGGCTCCACCCAGCGCTCCATCTAAGCTGTGGAGATTTTGCGCTTGACTCTCTTTTCCGATATTAGATAGGATGAAAATAGCAGGGATCTAAGGGGGCGAAAATGGTTAAGGGAAGCTACCGGATAATCGAGGGACCAGCAGCTGGCGATTTCGCACCACTCATCATTCGAGAAGTACCCTTTACCCTCACTATCCAGGATGGCTCGTCGAAGCCGAGCAACGTTTCTTGCACGTTGCATGTCGTAGAGAAACTCGGGATTACGAGAAGGGGAGGAATACACAAACTCAAACTTACCGGGAGTATCGGGGGATCGTCGTATGCGGCGTTCTACGATCCTTCCGAACACTCAGGAAACATCACAATTCTCTGACGTTCTTGGTAGGGCAAGGAGACGACTCAGGTGAGCCGTCTCCTTCTTATTTTCTTATTCTCCTTTCTCCAGCCGCCGGGTGTATTCGCCCGTCTCGGTGTTCACCTCTATGGTGTTGCCCGATTCCACGAAAAGGGGAACCTGCACCACGGCTCCGGTTTCAAGCGTTGCGGCTTTCGTGCCGCCTTGCGATCGATCACCCTTCACGCCGGGTGGCGACTCCTTTACTTTCAGCCGCACCTTAACTGGAAGAGTGATATTGATAATTTTGTCTTGAAAAATAATGCCTTCCACCTCCTGATTTAATTTCAAGAATTTCGCGGCGTCGCCAACCTGCTCTTCGATAAGTTCAAAGCGTTTGCCGGGGTTATCTGTGTAGGCGAACACAAACTTGCCGCGATTGGCGTAAATAAACTTTGCGTGGAATTTTATAAGATCCGCCTCTTCAAACACTTCTCCCTGATGGAAATTTTTGGGGAGCACGCGACCCGTGATGAGGTTGCGGATTTTTGTTTGCGCCACCACCACGTCCTGCGACTTTCCCATTTGGCGAAACTCCAAAACCTCGTAGGGCTGGCCCTCGTAGATAAATTGCACACCTTTTCGTAATTCGTAGTAGGAAAGCATAGATTTCTCGAGAAAGCCCGCCTTCGCTTCGTCCGCCCTACCCACGGCCAACCCGAACTTCGCTCATGCGGCTTTCTCTCGAAGCACTTTTGCAAAATCTTTGTACCCTAAAAGAAAATCATGAAGTGTGGTGGGCTTTTTGCCCTCCATTTGCAACTCGTCTATAATGAGCTTTCCTCGCTCGAGATGCGCCTTCAGTATCTTTACCCGTTTCCCTTTCCAAAAAATGAAAGCGCCCGGCCACGGAGTAAACGCGCGGATCTGCCTTTCTCTATACAATGCCGGCTTTGCCCAGTCAATATGCCCAGCTTCTCTGCTCAGTTTTTTGGTATAGGTTGCCTTCGCGTGATCCTGTGCACGAGGAACAATCTCGCCCGCAATCCATTTGGGAATCGTTTCCAACAGCAAATCTCCCCCTATCGTCCACAACACTTTTTCAAGTTCCGGAGTAGTCGGATTTCCCGAAATTACGTGGGTGCGCTGAGCGAGTATCGGGCCATGATCCACCTCCTCATCCATTTGTATAATCGTTACTCCGGTCTCTTTTTCGCCTTCAAGAATTGTCGTCTGCACCGGAGTCGGCCCGCGGTATTTAGGCAAGAGCGAAGGATGGACGTTGAGAGCGCCGAACTTGGGCTTTTCAAGCATTTCTTTCGGGAGAATCTTACCGTAAAACCCCACCACCATCAAATCCGCTTCTGCCGCAGATCCCACAAGCTCGTATCCCGCCTCTTTCAATTTATCGCGCACAATAAGCCCAAACTCACGCCCGAGAAAGTGTATTCGTATATTCGTATTCATTCGTAATTCGTAGGACTAAACGATTTTCCATTCCATATCTTTTTCTTCACCTGCGAACTCAAGCCACTCTCCGTCGTCCCGCACCACAAACCATTTTTTCTTTGCTTCCGACCACACCATGGGCATGCCCCGATAAAACGGTTTTTTCACCACTTCTTTGGGCTTTAAGCGATCCAACTCAAGCCATTTTTTGAACACGGTCTCAATGGAATAATCCAGCCCGCGCGACTTTGCCCACTTTGCCACTTTCGTAATCGCTTTTTTCGCTTTGGCAACCGAACCCGCAAGCTCAATGAGCTCTTTGGCGGGCCGCACGTAGCGCGAGTACACGATTTTTTTCTTTCTCGCGTCTTCTTTAATCTTCTCAAGCGTCAACCCCTTACTGTAAAAGTAGTGATTCGCCACCCTTTGGATATCGCTCTCCGAGTGGATTTTTTTGGGGGATTTCTTTTTTGTCATGCGCACTTCAATTCTAACGGCATTCGTAGTAAAATTCAACGATGAGGCCCCATCGCATCTTTGTCGCCATAAATCTGCCAGACACCGTAAAACAGGAGCTTTTAGAGTACAAAAATAAGTGGCCGGAGATTCCCGCAAGGTGGGCGGGAAAGGAGAACCTGCATCTCACGCTTGCATTTTTGGGAAACACGTCAGATGAAGAGTTAAGAGAAGTCGTTGGACTTTTGCAGGAGGTAGGGGATAGGCATTCGCCATTTGAATTGAAGATTATTCACTTGCAATATGGTCCAGATGCAAAGAATCCGCGCATGATTTGGGCGATAGGGGAGAAGCCGCCTAAACTTCTGAAACTTCAGAAAGACATTGAACACACGCTCGCGGCAGAGAATCTCTATACGCCCGAAGCGCGTCCGTTTTCGCCCCACCTCACGTTAGCGCGATTTCACGTGACGCAGTTTCGCCAGATGGAGCCGGAAGAACGGCCCGAAATCGCACAAGAAATTTCCTTTTCCTTTCCGGTCGAAACAATTGAACTTATGGAAAGCAAACTCAAGAGAAGCGGCGCAGAATATACCATTCTGCAAAGTTTTGTGTTAGAAAAGTAAGTATGAGGATTCATGTTATTGGCATTGGGGGAATTGGAGTGTCGGCGCTCGCCAAATATTATTTGGAAAAGGGGCATACGATAACCGGTTCCGATATTCAGGAAAGCGAAATCACCCAAGCGCTCAAAGAAATGGGGGCGCGTATTCTCATCGGCCCTCATAAAGCAGAAAACGTGCCCCTTGACGCCCGGATGATTGTCTTCAGCCCCGCTATTCAGCGGAGCAATCCGGAGCGCGAAGAAGCGCAGCGGATTCAGGAGCAAAAATCGGAGGTCTCGCGGGTGGATCTCTCCCACACGCCCGAAGACCAGCTGACCGTGTTAAGCTATCCAGAAGCTTTGGGCGAACTCACCAAAGATCATTACACGGTGGCAATTTCAGGCACGCACGGGAAGAGCACCACAACCGCGATGATCGGGCTTATTCTCGAGAAAGCCGGGTTTGATCCCACCGTTATCGTGGGAACTAAAGTGAAAGGATTCGGTCCGCCAGCTGGCGGATCAAACTGCAGAGTAGGGAGAGGCGCCTATCTTCACAAGGGAAAACCAATCCTCGTGATAGAGGCAGATGAGCATTTCGCCTCCTTCCTGAACTATTTTCCAGACCTCATCATACTCACTACCATTGAAGCCGATCATCTGGATTACTACAAAAATCTCGACAATATCCTGCGCGCGTTCCGCACCTATATTCTCCGATTGCCCGAAGACGGGATAATCGTTGCGAACAAAGACGACAAAAACACTGTGGAGGTGGTCTCTTCCTCCAAGCGCCTCGTGCAATTCTACTCTGCAGAGTGGACTGCTGCTGAAGAACTCAGAAAAATTCTTCGCGTGCCTGGCGAGTACAACGTGGCAAACGCACATGCGGCTCTTACTGCGGCGCGCTCGCTCGGAGTGCCGGATAAAACGAGTTTTGAAGCGCTCGCCGCCTTTGAAGGAACCTGGAGAAGATTTGAAACGTTTGAAATTGCTCCGCCAGCTGGCGGACCGGTGCCCTACACGCTCGTGTCGGACTATGGGCATCACCCCACGGAAGTGCGCGTCACCGTGGAGGCCGCACGCGCCAAGTGGCCCAAACG
>MHUO01000009.1:137436-169273 GCA_001825035.1 Candidatus Wildermuthbacteria bacterium RIFOXYD1_FULL_50_12
AAACTTATCGTGGCGGATATCTACGACGTTGCCGGAAGAGAAGCCGAAGAAATCACTCAAAAAATTTCTTCAGAAATACTCGTGAAAGAGATCCTCAAGAGGAAAGGCAAAAAACACGAAGAAAGCGTGCTCTGGCTGCCGACGATTGATGACATCCATGCCTATCTTGGGCAAAACCTTGCGGGCGGAGAGGTAGTTATGGTAATGGGCGCCGGAAACATTTACAGCCTCACCCTGCGGCTCCAAAAAGAGTTTGACACAGCGTCGTGAAAAAGAGACAATAGGCGATAGGGCAAAAGGTCTTCGCGCTATAAATAGTAGGAAAATCCAATGGACATTCTTTTACTTATCGGAGTTCTCCTCCTCGTTATTGCCGTGGGGTTGATTTACTTCATGGGGAAGAAGAGAGAAGGAGGACAACAATCAAAGCCGCCCCAACAGCCCGGATAACCCCAAGGTTAGAGAAAGGAGTTCTGATGAACACCGTGGAGACGCGGAGATGTCCAGAGTGCCAGAGGCTTGAACGTGTCGTGATCGTGGATGATGGGAAAGCGGTGTTGACGATCGCTCATCCCCTTACCCCCGAGGGGTGTGCAATAGCACCTTCGCCTCGCCAACAACAGCGGAACCGGCGCTTTCTGCACTACTAGAAAAACAAAGAAGGGAAATGATGGCAGAATTAAGAACCTGCACCTGCTTACTTTGTCTTTCTCCTATGCGGTTCTACTGGGAGGGAGACAGAATGCGTATCACTCATCACTCGTTGGCTCCGGCTCACCTGAATACTCAAGGAGGCGTTCTCGTATTTCCTTGCCCAGCGGCTCCATCGCTGCGTGAAATGCAGCGAAATCTAAACCGCATCAAGGAAGAGGTGTAGGCCTCTCTTCTAACCATGAGGAGAGGCCATTTTGTTTTCCCGCTTTGGAAAAATGTTCTATAATGAGAAAATGAATTCGCATGTGGAGGCAATTTTAAAAAAATACGCAGCATTGGTTAATCCCGTTATAAAAAAAATGCTCGCGCAAGGAGTAACCAAACAAACGCGCGAACTCTTGCACTACCAAATCAGCACGGGAGGAAAACGGCTTCGGCCGGCGCTGGCTATCTTAAGCTGTCTCGCGTGCGGGGGCAAACTGCAAGACGCGCTGTATCCTGCCGCCGGGCTTGAAATTTTGCACAACTACACCCTCATTATCGACGACATTATCGACAACAGCCCAAAACGAAGAGGCAAACCAACCTGCTGGAAAAAATTCGGCCGCTCCTTTGCAGAATGCATCGGCATTGATTACGGAGCCACAATTCTTCAGGTTATAGTCGAAAGCAAGAGCCCAAAAAAGGTAAGCGCGGTTTATGCAAAAGCCCTTAAAACCATAATGGATGGCGAAATGGAAGATGTTCTTTTGGAGCAAGCGGGCCGTGAAGAAGAGCCCTTTCCAGAGAAACACCGGATTACCCGCATTTCCCTCCCTCTGTACAAACGAATGATAGGCGCTAAAACGGCTTCGCTTTTCCGGGCCTCCTGCGAACTTGGCGCCATAACGGCAAACGCTCCTCTCCAAAAAGTTGAGACACTCAAGACATACGGATGGCATCTTGGTGTTGCCTTCCAAATAACCGATGACGTGCTGGATATCTGCGGCGTCAACACCGGGAAGCCCCGAGGGCAGGATATCCGGGAACACAAACTTGGCAATATTCTTATATTTTTTGCCCTCAAGGAACTTCCTTTAAAAAATAAACTTGACCTCACGAAAATTCTCCGCATGGATTCGCCCGGCAACGAAGATATTAAAAAAGCAATAATGCTTATAGAAACGACGAGCGCAAAGAAAAAAGCGGTACAGCAAGCTCTCTGGTACGAGAGCGAAGCGAAACGAGCTCTGGCGGCGTTGCCACCCTCACAATCTCGCCTCATGCTTGAGGAAATCGTAGATTTCGTAGGACTTAGAGAGTATTAAAATTACAATATGGAAAGGAATATACAAATTTATAAAAAGAGTGCCCAGGAAAATATCAAATCAATAGAAGCGATTCTCAGGATGCTAAACACGAAGAATCCTCCCATTGCTCTGTACGAAAAACTACTGGATCAGAGTTCCTCACTCATCACCTCTCGCTGGCAGAGCGGAAGAAAATACGCACGAACGAAATTTGTTCAGCAGGCGTTCGGCACTTTATACCCATCTCCGCAAACAATGATTTCCTTGAGCGTTGACGCGATGGTGAATATATTGGACGACCTCTTTGATGAAAATTTAAATAAGGACGCGAAGGCGCAATACATACTTGAGTTTCTCCGCGTATTTGCACTTTTTAGCAGCAAAGCCGAGACGGAGATCCAGAAATTTATGGGGATGTACATGAATAAATTAATCACGCTTGCAGCTGCTGAGGGATTTTATAAAGAGCAGATACTCCAGGAAAAAAACATTGATGCTATCATGAAGCACTCTGCCGATCTCTTGCTTTGTCGCGGAATGGATATTGACATCTTTGTGCGAATCGCACTTCTCAAGCAAAGAATAGGGCAACCCGCGAAAGACAGCATTCAAAAAATCGCGAGAGTTTTTCGGGCACTCAATATTCTCAAAAAAGATATAGGAGATATAACGCACGACAGAGAAAACGGAATCCAGACAATAACGGTCGTCGTCCTCGAAAAGAGTTATATTAATTTCAATGCGTACATAAAAGAACTCATAGATTGTTTGCTCGCTAGGCAATCGCTTCTTATCAAGGCATACCCATCCAAAAAGAATGTGAGAAACAAAGTATACGATATGGTGGCGAGCAAATTTCAGAGGATGACGCTTGTTCAAAAACAAGAAATAGGAAAGCGCCTAAAGCTTTTGTAGTGCCATGGAATCTATAGAATTTACCTTTGCCATACGACTCGCGCTAGTAGGCGTTAATGCTATTGGCGTCTGGCTTGCCATCCTTTTGAATGTGTACCGGTCAAAGAGCAGAATCGCTTTCCTATTTACCGCAATGGTGGTGCTCATGCTCTTTTGGGTAAATTTCGCGTACTTGTCAAGAATTCTACCCACCAAGCAAGGTATAATTTTCATTCGCTTTGCCTGGGCGATTACGCCACTCTATTTTGTTACTATCTTTCTTTTCATAAGCGAATTTTTTGGGAAAACCGCAAAAATCTATTCTTTACTAAAGCCCACCCTCTTGATAGTCGCGATGATAGAGGTTCCGATTATTATTCTTACTCCCTTAGTTATTAAAAATATTTACTACGCCCAAGCCGGCATTGTGCGAATCGTTTATGGAGGAGGCGTGTGGATTTTCTTTGGAACTATTTTCTTTCTCACCCTCCTAAATCTTTTTGTACTCACAAAAGAATACTTTGGAGTCAAAGCGGCATTACGAAAAAGACAAATTGAATATATACTAACAGGATTTTCCTTGTTTTTTCTCGCAAATGCGATATTCAATATCGTCTTCCCGGTATTTTTGGATATATTTCATCTCTATCGATTTGGGGATTATTCAAATATCATTCTCGTTTCTTTCATAGCTTACGCAATTCTGAAAAGCGAGTTGCTCGGCATCAGAATTTTCCTGACGGCCCTTCTCATGGGCTTCATTGGCGTACTTCTGTTTTTAGACCTTCTGCTTTTCACTCCCCTGCTTTGGCTTCAGGCGATGAAGGGGTTTACGTTGATACTATTAATTTACTTTAGCTACCTCTTGGTTAAAAGTATCCGCAGAGAAATTCAGCAACGGGAACAATTGGAGGCCCTCACGAAAAAACTAGAGGCGGCGAACGCAGAACTCAAGCGGCTGGATCAGGCAAAGTCGGAGTTCGTTTCCATAGCGTCCCATCAGCTGCGAACACCCCTTACGGCAATCAAAGGATACCTGTCGCTCGCGCTCGGAGGAAGCTACGGAAAAATTCCGGAGAACGTGAAAAAGCCGATGGCAAAAGTGTATGAATCAAATGAGCGGCTTATTCGTCTGGTGAACGATCTCCTGAGTTTGTCGCGCATTGAGTCGGGAAAGATGGAACTCGAACTCCAGCGCGCAGACCTCGCCGAAATAATCCAAAGCGTGGTAGATGAACTCCAGGTGAAAGCTCGGCAAAAAGACCTTAAGCTCGCCTTCCAAAAACCAGCGACCGCTCTGCCGCCTTCGTGGCTCGACAAAGAAAAAATCCGCAATGTCATTTTGAACATCGTGGACAACGCCATTCGATATACGGGGGAAGGAAGCATTACCATTTCTCTTGCCCAAGAGAACAAAGCTTTCCAAATAAGGGTACGGGACACCGGAGAGGGAATGACCCAAGAAGAAATCGCCAAGCTCTTTGAAAGCTTTTCACGCGGGCAAGCGGGCCAAAAACTCGCCACAGAGGGCGCGGGTCTGGGTCTATATATCGCCCAACAATTCGTGCAAATGCACGGTGGCAGGATTTGGGCCGAATCCTCCGGAAAGGGGAAAGGAAGCACCTTTTTTGTGGAAATTCCCGTGAAATCTCAAACCATCTCCCCCCCTCAGCGGGAACGCATTACCAAATTCATAGGCGGCTTTTAATATATGCTCCCCCTTTCCTTACTTGTTGCGCCTCACGTGATTGTATGCCTGCTTGCCGCAGGAAAACTGCGCCGGTCATATCTCAGGGGCAAGGACGAAAACGTGCGGGATTTTCAGATGGTGTACGCAACACTTGGAATATACTTTGTACTTCAAATAATCCTCGGCGCCGCAACGCGCCCTCCATTTGTCATCGCGCCATTCCAAGCCATTACCGAAGCCCTACTCACTGTTCCCATTCTTTTCTTCTTTCGCATTGTCTTTCGCATTCTCGAAAAACCCTCTTTATCCAAAGTTATCCAAACTTTTGCCGCAGGATTTATCGTTGCAGAGATTGCTTTTCTTTCCTTCGTTCCTCGGCCTTCTTTATTTATGGAAATACCGCCTTTCTTCTACTGGAGATACAGCTATAGCTATTATAGTGAGATAGCACTATTTATGCTTTTTGATCTCGTGCGAATTACCGGAGGCGTTGCCGTGATGGCACTCTTTTTCTGGCTGGGGCGGACAAGCGCCGGTGCTCTCCGGAAACGTTTCCTCTTCATTGCCTCGGGCTTCCTTCTTTTGCCTGGGGGGCTCGCTGCGGGTATCCTCACTGCCGTTCTCCTTCCGACAAATCTTTTTTGGATTGCCTATTTGGTAGGAATATCGTCCGCCCTCGTCGGCCTCCTCTTGAGCTTGGCAGGCGTATACTACAAAATTCCTCAGCAGAATTGGTAAACATTCTGCTCTCTTTTTTCATCACTCTTCCTCTCCGCCGTGAGCGTCCGGGCCGGGGGCTGTGGGAAAAAGTATAGGAAAGATTATCGCAAAGAGAAGCATCAAGATACCGGAACCAACGGCATCAAGCAAAAAAAGAACGAGAGATAAAAGGAAAAGAAAGAAGATCAGCAAGATTGAGTCGTTCATACTTTTATGATACCATAAGTAATGAGGGCGTAAAACCATGGTGAAAAAGAAAGGCGCGAAAAAAATACTGCTTGTAGAAGATGAGGCACTGCTTGCAGAAATGTATCGGGAACTATTTGAAAAAGAAGGGTTTGATATTATGTCGGCCGGCACCGGAGAAGAAGCAATCAGTGTTGCCTTAAAAGAGAAGCCGGCTTTTATCCTGCTGGATATTTTACTCCCGGAAAGCAACGGAATTTACTTCTTGGAGCAGAGGAGGCAAGATCCCGAAATCGCGGATATTCCGGTAATTGCCTTTTCTAATTTTGACGACCCCAAAATGAAGGAAAGTGCCCTTAGTTTGGGCGCCAAGGACTACCTCATCAAAACCAACTACACGCCGCAGGAAGTCGTCGCTAAAGTGAAACAATATGTCAAATAAATACCCTTGCGGGTTATAGAATTATGGAACGTATTCTTACTTCCCAAACCCAAACGAAAATAGGGGATAGAGTGAGGGTCGCAGGATGGGTGGCGACAAGGCGCGATCACGGTAAAATCGTGTTTTTTGACCTCCGCGACAGGGGAGGATTGGCGCAGGTGGTATTTTCGCCCGAGGCGCCCGCCGAAGTCCTGGCGAAGGCGGGCGCCGTGCGGCCCGAGTGGGTTGTGGAAATTGAAGGCAAAGTGCAGAAACGCCCGGAAAACCTCAGAAACCCGAGCATCGCTACCGGCGACATTGAAATTGCGGCCGAGAAACTCACGGTGCTTTCTGAAGCCAAACCCCTTCCCTTGCCCGTAGATACAGACGGCTACGAAATAGGGGAGGACACGCGCCTGAAGTACCGGTATCTGGACCTTCGCAGAGAACGGCTCCAGCGGAATCTAACAATTCGCTCCCGGTATGTGCAGGCCTGCCGCGAATACCTTTTTTCGCAGGGGTTTCTTGAAATTGAAACTCCTCTGCTCACAAAATCCACGCCCGAGGGCTCGCGCGATTTTGTTGTTCCAAGCAGAGTGTATCCTGGCAAATTCTACGCGCTTCCGCAAAGCCCCCAGCAGTATAAACAACTCCTTATGGTGGCGGGTTTTGAAAGATACTTTCAAACCGCAAGAGCGCTACGCGACGAAGATCCAAGAGCAGATCGGGGGGCTGAACACACACAGATTGACATTGAAATGAGTTTTGTAACCCGCGAAGACGTAATGAAGTTGGTTGAAGAAATGACCATATTCGCACTTGAAAAGATTGGAGCTCGCATCGCTGAAAAACCCTTTCCCGTTGTGACTTACCAAGAGGCAATGAAAAAATACGGTGCTGACAAATTCGATCTCCGAAGCGAGAAAGAAAAAAAGGAAGGGATTCTGCGTCTCGCGTGGGTGGTGGATTTTCCCTTTTTTGAAAAAGCGACTCCGCCGGCTAAAGGATGGACATTTACACACAACCCCTTTTCCGCCCCCATAAACGACGAACACGAACAATGGCTTCTCAAAGGAAAAAATATCGAGCAGATTATCACCTCTCAATATGATTTGGTTTGTAATGGCTTGGAGGTTTCGGGGGGGAGCATTCGAACACATAAACCCGAGGCGCTCAAGGCGGTTTTTCGCGTCATGGGGTACAAAGATCCGGAAATTGAGGATAAATTTGGACACATGCTTGAGGCCTTTCAGTATGGGGCGCCCCCGCACGGCGGATGCGCTCAAGGATTCGAGCGTCTCTTGATGGCGCATTTAGGCGAGGAATACTTACGGGAAGTGCAGGCATTCCCCCAAACAGGGCAAGGAAGAACTTCCGTAATGGATGCCCCCTCTGAACTTTCTGAAGAGCAGCTTCGCGAGTTGCACCTTCGCGTGCAGAAAGAGAAATGATGACCAGAAATCTCAAAGTGTTTCTTGCAGCTTCCGTGGGAAGCGTATCGGTATGGTGGGGGATAAATGCGCTAAATGAGGCCCTTACGGATGTTTTCTTTGCTTACGAGATGCGCACGAATCCTGCAGTGCTAGCTGCGACGGCGGCCCAACTGGAGCTTGAACAACAGATCCAAGAAGCGTATCCGCTTGCGCAGAAAGGCGGAGAACGCCTTGAAATTCACGCAAAAGCGGCGCTTGCTCTGTATGCGAGAGAAGACGGAACGATAAAGATACTCTTTCAAAAAGGCGGCGAGAAACCCTTGCCCATCGCAAGCATAACCAAATTAATGGCCGCCCTCGTGGCGATAAAGAATTATCCGCCCACCCAGCACGTTACCATCACACGAGAAATTCTCGAGACCCCAGGGGAAGCCGGCCAGTTGCAGGAAGGAGACGTGCTCCCCGTGAAGGACTTGTTGTACCTTATTCTTATGGAATCCAGCAATGACGCTGCGGTCGCGCTCGCAGCATTGCTTGGAGAGGAACAATTCGTAACAAAGATGAACGAAGAAGCTGGTCGCCTTGCCCTCCGGAACACTCGCTTCATAAACCCGACCGGGCTCGACGAACCGGAAGGAAGCAACGAATCTACCGCCCGAGACCTTGCCCAGTTCGCGCGTTATTTGCTGAATACCCATCCGCAGATATTTGACATTTTAAGCCAAAGCGAACTTCCGCTGTACGCTCCCGACGGCCTCCTCCACCATCTCATGCGCAACACCAATGAACTTCTCGGATATTATGACTGGCCGGCAAAAATTCTCGGAGGAAAAACAGGGACCACGCCGGCCGCAGGACAGACGCTCTTGTTCGTAGTGGAAAGTCCGTCAGCTGACGGGTATATCATAAACGTAATCCTGGGATCTGAAGCGCGATTTACCGAAATGCGCCAGCTCCTGCACTGGATTTTGGAAACATATGAATGGGAATTTGGAAATTGATTTTACTCTCAGCGTATTGAAAGTCGCCACCCTTGCCACGGCAAGCTTCTTGCTCGCATTTCTGCTCACGCCCTTCCTGACCCACATTTTGTACAAATACAAACTCTGGCGAAAAAGCGTGCGCGCGGAAGCGCTCGGCGGGGGAGGGGTTCCGTTTTTCCAAAAGTTTCACGGCGAAGGCGAAGTGAAAACGCCCCGCTTTGGAGGGGTGCTCGTATGGCTCGTACCTCCTGCCGTAGCGCTTCTTTTCTCTACGCTCGCCTCCACCCAGATATGGTGGCTGGAAAAATTCAATTTCCTGAGCCGGGGTCAAACATGGCTTCCCTTGGTAACGCTTTGGGCCGCGGGCGCCGTGGGATTTTTAGACGATATTATGCAGGTTCTCTCTCCGCCCACCCGAGGACTTTTCAGGCGAGTATGGGATAAGCTCGGCAAGTACGTGGCCGGCGGACTGCACCTGAAATATCGCTTTGCGCTTGTGACACTTATTGGGCTGGTGGGCGCTTACTGGTTTTTTTACAAACTTGGCTGGAACACCATCCATATTCCGGGCATAGGAGATCTGCCCATCGGCATTCTTTATATCCCTCTGTTTGTCATCGTAATGCTCGCAACCTACAGTGGGGGAGTCATAGACGGGATAGACGGCCTCTCGGGCGGCACATTCGCTTCCATGTTCGCGGCATTTGGGGTTATTGCGTTTTCCCGAGGCCAGATTGATCTGGCTGCATTCTGCTTTGTGGTTGCGGGAGCGATTTTTGCTTTTCTTTGGTTTAATATCCCGCCCGCCAGATTTTATATGGGAGAGACCGGCATTATGGCGCTTACGGCCTCTCTCACCGTGGTGGCGTTCCTCACCGATTCCGTGTTCGTACTTCCCATCATCGGAATTCTTCTCGTCGCAGAATCAGCTTCGGTCATCATACAATTGCTCTCCAAAAAATTCCGCAAAAAGAAAGTGTTTCTTGCGGCCCCCCTCCATCACCACTTTGAGGCGCTCGGCTGGCCTCCGTACAAAGTTACGATGCGTTTTTGGATTATCGGCGTTGTCGCCGCCATCGCCGGCGTCGCCATACGCCTCATCGGCTAACACTATGAGCGCGGCAGAATTACGAAAAAAGTATCCTGAATTTTTGTACAAGGGATACTCATACGAATTAAAAAAGGGCGACTTGGAGATGTCGTTTCATTTTGAAGTTGGGGAGATAAAGTTCAGGCCGCAAGTTGTCATCAAAAACGTTTCGCAACGGGATGTAGATAGAGTGGGGGATGGGGCGCTCCAGAATCTTATGTTTCACCTTGGGCTGGCGGAGATGCCGAGCTACTGGAAGGCAACCGCGTCCCCGCGTATTATCGTGGAAGCAGGATATTTGAATAAAGCGCAACTCAATTGGTGGCACGATCTCTTTCTGAAAGGAATGGGGCAATACTTTTATGAAAACAAGATAAACTTCCGGGCAAAGAATTTTCTCACCATAACATCGCGCGCAGAGGGTTGCTTTCCGATGCTCTCAAAACCGTTGCGAAACAACATCCTCCTGCCCATCGGCGGAGGGAAGGACGCAATTGTAACATACGAAATTCTGAAAAAGGCCGGCGAGAAAGTGCAGCCGTTTGTTCTAAATCCGAAGAAGGAACACAGTGCAATTCTCCGCGTTGCCGGCGAGAAAAATCCCATTGTCGTTGAACGCACCATTGATCCCGCACTCCTCAAGCTCAACCAAAAAGGGTATCTCAACGGCCACACGCCATTTTCCTCATACCTTGCGTTTCTCACAGTGCTGTGCGCGGCACTCTTCAATCAAAAGTATGTCGTGCTTTCCAACGAACGAAGCTCCAACGAGGGAAACGTGCAATACTTGGGGCACGAAATAAACCACCAATATTCCAAGTCATGGGATTTTGAAAAGCGGTTTCGCTCTTACTCCAAAGCATATCTCGCGCCCTCTGTGGAGTATTTCAGTTTTTTGCGGCCGCTGTATGAACTGCAAATCGCGAAAATCTTTTCACGGTATCCAAAATATTTCCCGTATTTTTTGAGCTGTAACGAAGCTCACAAAACGCTTTCTGGCGCCCACAAACCCACTGAGCGCTGGTGCGGCAAATGCTCCAAGTGCTTGTTTGTATTCTTGGCGCTGTGCTCGTTTGCTGGCGAGGAACGCACGGTTTGCATTTTTAAGAAAAATCTTCTCAGGGACGCATCGCTCAAGCCCTTGCTGGACGAGCTTACCGGCAAAAGAAAGTTCAAACCCTTGGAGTGCGTGGGAACGATAGGGGAGAGCAGAACAGCGCTTTCCCTCTGCCAAGGCAAAATAAAAACCCACCGCCTCCTCTGTTCCTGGAATCCTCAACATGCCCTTCCTCCGCATCTGGAAAACAAGCTCAAATCCGTGGTAGGATAGAGAGGCATCAATGTTGATTTCGGAGCTGAAAAATAAGGAAATACTCATTCTTGGGTTTGGCCGCGAAGGGCAGGACACGTTTTTGTTTTTGCGAAAGCATTTTCCGAGCAAAAATCTGGGAATTGCGGACCGAAAAGAGTTTGAGGAACTGCCCCTCCAGATCCAACGCATGCTCAACGCCGACAGGCGGGTCGTTTTGTATTTCGGTGCCGACTACGCAAAGCCGGTGAACAAATACGATGTGGTCGTAAAATCGCCCGGCATTCCACTCTCGGCGGTGCAGCCACATTTGAAAAAGCACCAAATCCTCACCTCGCAAACCAATATTTTTTTTGCAAACTGCCCGGGAAAAATCGTAGGAATAACGGGCACCAAGGGCAAAAGCACGGTTTCTACGCTTATTGCAGAGGCACTCAAGAGTGGGGGAGTGCGGACGCAGCTCGTAGGCAACATTGAGCAGCCCGTTCTCCAATTCTTGGACGAAGCCACGAAAGAGGATGTGTTCGTATACGAGCTCTCCAGCTTCCAATTGGAAACGGCAACGCAAAGCCCGCACATTGCAGTGTTTCTCAATCTGTACCCCGAACACTTGGACCATCACGTCACGTTCAAAACGTACGCGGCATCCAAGGCAAACATAACCAAATTCCAAACCGCAGACGATTATCTTATTTACAACGAAAAAGACGAAGAGGTGAGCCGTATTGCCAAGGCGTCCAAAGCGAAACTCCTGCCGTTCTCGCCAACTTTCAGGACTGGCGCGGCGTACGCCGCGCCAGTCCAGCCCGTATTCCTTGCGGCAAAACTCTTTGGCGTGCCAAAAGAAAAGGTGGAGAAAGCGCTGAAACACTTCAAACCCCTGCTGCATCGTTTGGAGCGCGTGGGAACGTACCGGGGAATCACGTTTTACAACGACTCCCTTGCCACCATCCCCCAAGCGACAAACGCCGCCTTGGACATTCTTGGAAACAAAGTTGCCACGCTTATTGTGGGCGGGCATGATCGGGGCATTGAGCTCGCGCCTTTGGCAGAACGCATACTGCAAAGCAAGGTACGCACGCTCATCCTTCTTCCCGCAACCGGCGCAAAAGTTGAAAAGGAACTGGAAGCGATTCGTTCAAAGCAGAAAAAAAACCGCGCACTACACTGTTTTCGCAAAAGCACGCTGGCAGAGGCAGTTGAGCTGTGCTACGAGCGCACGCCAAAGGGCTTTATTTGCTTGCTTTCGCCCGCGGCCTCCAGCTTCAATATGTTTCGCGACTACAAAGAGCGCGGTGATGAATTTAAAAAACTTGTGATCCGCTATGGCAAAGGGGCGCGCGCTTGATCTTATCCTGCTTCTTTGTTGCTCGTTGCTCCTCGTTTCTGGCGTGCTGATTTTAGCAAGCGTTTCTTCCTCTCTCTCACTCCAACGAACCGGGACCACCTTCTATTATCTCAATCACCAGCTTTTGTTTGGATTTCTGCCGGGGCTGGTGCTGGGCGCCGTTGCCTTTTTCCTGCCGCTCTCTTTCTTTAAAAAATGGGGTTTTGCGTTTTTGCTCTTTTCTTTAGCGCTGCTTGCCTTAGTGTTTGTGCTTGGCATTGGCAGGGAAGTTGACACCGCCAGTCGTTGGATTTTTGTGGGAGGATTTTCCTTTCAGCCCTCCGAACTCCTGAAACTCGCTTTCATTCTGTATATGGCTTCGTGGCTTGCCTCCCGCGCCTCCTCGGCGAAAAAAGAAGCGTTCAGCAGGACCTTCGTGCCCTTTGCCGTCGTTATGGCTATCGTGAGCGCGTTTTTGATTCTCCAGCCAAACGTAAGCACCTTGGGAGTGATTGCCGCAACCGGCCTTGCGATGTATTTCCTTGCCGGAACGCCGCTCTGGCATACGTTTCTCCTGTCGGGATTCAGCTTGGCGGCATTTGCCGCGCTCACGGTTTTGGCGTCTTACCGGTGGGAACGCCTTCAGGTATTTTTGGATCCCTCTTTAGATCCTCTCGGCAAGGGCTATCAGCTCAATCAGGCGCTCATCGGGATTGGATCCGGAGGGTTGTTCGGCACGGGGCTCGGTTTGAGTTTCCAAAAATTTGGAGTGTTGCCGGAACCCATTTCCGACTCCATTTTTGCGGTCTTCGCAGAAGAAACCGGCTTCCTCGGGAGCATGTTTCTCATCTCGCTTTTCGCGCTGTTTGCGTGGCGCGTGTTTGTTATCGCGCGGAGAACGCACGATCGCTTCGCAGGCCTGTGCGCGACGGGCATCGGTGTTTGGATTTCCCTGCAGGCCTTCGTCAACATCGCCTCCATGCTCGCGCTCGTTCCTTTAACTGGAATCCCGCTTCCTTTTATCAGCTACGGGGGCTCTGCTTTGGTTGTTGAGTTGATTGCTCTCGGAATTTTGCTTAATATAAGCAAAGGGGGCTCAGCTCCCTAAACAAGCATGAATCCCGTACGAAATCTCAAGGACATGGGCATTTTCTACGGGTAATAAGAGAAGATAACAAACGAAATTTCGTACGGGATGAAAATCCTTTTTGCCGGAGGAGGAACCGGAGGCCATATTCTCCCTATCGTTGCTGTGGCCCGAGAGTTAAAGCGCTCCTATCCGGGCGAAAACATGGAACTGTATTACATGGGTCCCGAGGGTAAGTTCGGGGATGTTTTGCTTTCGCAGGAAGGAATCAAGACATTCAGCGTGCGGGCGGGAAAACTTCGCCGATATAAAGGCCCAGCCGCATTCCTGCATAACCTCGCAGACATGTTTTTCCTCACCCCGTGGGGGATTTGCAAGGCATTTAAAATTTTGTTTTTCCTCTCCCCGGACCTCATTTTCAGCAAAGGAGGATACGGGGCAATCCCTGCCACGGTAGCCGGCAAAATGCTCGGTATCCCCGTATTTCTGCACGAATCCGATATTGTGCCCGGCAAGGCGAACTTGACCGCCGAAAAGCTCGCTCTGGAAATTTTCACCTCTTTTCCTTTTACGCGGCATTTCTCTCCCAAAAAAATCCTGCTCGTGGGAAATCCGATCCGCAGCCGCCTTTTATCCGGCTCGCGAGAGGAAGCCCTCCAGCTGTTTCAGCTCGTGGGCGACAAGCCCATTCTTTTGATTATGGGCGGCTCTCAGGGCGCCCAGCGCATCAACGATATGCTCTTAGCCGTACTCGACGCGGCGCTCTCACAATTTGAAATTATCCATCAAACCGGAGAGGCGAATTTTAAAACCGTAGAACAGGAAGCGAAAGTGGTGATATCGGAAACAAATCTTCCCTATTACCATCCGGCACCTTTTCTTAACGAAAACGAACTGCGGCACGCGTACGCCGCCGCCGATTTTATAGTAAGCAGAGCGGGCTCCGGAACCATTTTTGAAATAGCTGCCCTGGGAAAACCCAGCATGCTCATTCCACTGCCCGAATCCGCCCAAAACCACCAAATGGAGAATGCGTACGCCTACGCCAACACGGGGGCCTCCATTGTACTGGAAGAAGCAAACCTGACTCCCCATTTTTTCTTAGAGCGCGTGCGCAGCGTGATTTCTGATCCCGTCGAGACGAAGCGAATGGCTGAGGGCGCACTCAATTTTGCAAAACCAAACGCCGCCCGAATCGTGGCAGATTATTTGTTGGCTTATCTCCAGCGCTAAACCAAAACCATCATGGACGGAAAAGTGATGCGTTGACTTTCTTCATAATTCCTCGTATTATATTTTTAGCTTTTAACACTCATACACCGCGCGTTACGGAGGCACAGCAATGAGAGAAAGGCGAGAGGAGTACGGCGACGTTTACATCTTCTTGGAGCCAGAAGAGGGGATACTCCCGCCACGATGGAGGAATGAAGAGGGAAGAAATCGCGTCCTTGTGATTCCGCCGTTTGAGCTTTCTCTATACCCAAACCTCCCCCTCGTGCCGCCCTATGACCCGTCTCGTGGCTGGAACGTCTGTGTTCCGCATCTTGCGGATCGAGCGCGCTGCGAGTGGGGAATGGGGCCGTGGTTCTGCCTTTTGGGCGAGGGAACAGAACAAAGGGCTTTCGCAATAGCGGGCCCTTACGCAGACCAACTTCATAGCGCCGATGAACTAGATAAGCTGGAGGAAGAAGATGATTGCGATACAGATCATTGAAGTCCCAGCAGGAGAAGCTCCCGGGTGGGTCAGGGAAGAATGGGTGGGATGCATTCTTCCTGCAGAACTTGTCGGAGCGACCTGGGCAAAAGGCGTGCGCACCGGCGCTCCTCACGTTTTTCCCTTCGGTACCTGGTATTGGGTTGCGTGGGAGAGAGCGGTCAGGGCGCTTGAATCTCAAGGGAAAGGAGAGGCGGCTGACTGGTGGCGTTCAACCCCGCACCCGCCCGACGAGTACCTCCTTTTCCGTATCGAGGAATGCAAGGTGGTGCCACCGGACTAGGCGGTGAGATAATATCAATACCCGCCTTTCCCTTTAGTACAAAAATACCACAATTGTGCCATTTTTGTACTATATACATCATACATACAAATGGAATGCCGTGGTTTGTTATTGGATAAGACGGGGTGAATTGTGAAAAATAGGAGGTAGGGTTATGATACGCGTATGGACGGAAAAGTAAGAACAAGGATCGCCCCTTCTCCCACGGGGTGGGCGCACATGGGAACCGCCAGGACCGCGCTGTTTAATTATCTCTTTGCCAAAAAAGAAGGAGGTGATTTTATCTTGCGCATAGAAGACACGGACAAAGAACGCTCCCAAAAGGAGTACGAACAGGATGTTCTGGAGAGCTTCCGCTGGCTCGGTTTGGAATGGGATGAAGGGCCGGAGAAGAACGGGAAATACGGCCCGTATCGTCAGAGCGAACGTACTGAGCTGTATAAGAAATATCTCACCAAGCTCTTGGAGCAGGGGAGAGCGTACTGGTGCTTCTGTACTCCAGAGGAGTTGGAAGCACAGCGCGCCCACCAAATGTCGCTGGGAGAAGCCCCGCGATACAAAGGCGCGTGCAGGAATCTCTCGCCTCAAGAACAGCAAGGGCGTCTGGCCTCGGGGACGAGGGGAGTCATCCGATTCGCGGTGGAACCAAAAACCGTCGCCTTTCATGATCTCATCCGCGGCGAGATCGCGTTTGACACAGGACTGCTGGGGGACGTGGTTATCGCAAAGGACTTGGAAACACCGCTCTACAACTTCTCCGTGGTGGTGGACGATTTTGAAATGCAGATCACGCACGTAATTCGCGGGGAAGACCACATTACCAATACGCCCCGGCAAATTCTTATTCAAGAGGCCCTGGAACTTCCGGGCGTGCAATACGCCCATCTGCCGCTTTTGCTCGGGGAAGATCGCTCAAAGCTTTCCAAGCGCCACGGCGACAATTCCGTACGCGCCTTCCGCCAGCAAGGGTATTTGCCGGAAGCCGTTGTAAACTTTCTCGCGCTCCTGGGTTGGAACCCGGGCAGCGATCGGGAAATTTTTTCTTTGCCAGAACTCGTCAAAGAATTCTCTCTGGAGCGCATCCAAAAAGGCGGCGCGATATTCAACCTGAAGCGCTTGGACTGGATAAACGGCCTGTACATCCGCCACATGCGGCTTGAGGAACTTGCCGCATTGTGCGCGCCCTACCTCCCGCGAGACGACGTTGATTCTGAAAAGCAAAAAGCCATTGTCGGCCTCTATCAGGAGCGTTTGAAAAAACTTGCAGAGATCGCGGAGCTCGCCGATTTCTTTTTTGCAGATACATTGCAATACGATGCAGAGCTTTTGCTTTGGAAAGATGCGACGAAAGAGGGAACGCAAGAAATACTGGAAAAAATACGTGAGTTGCTCAATGGAGTAGGGGAGAGCGAGTGGACGAAAGACAATCTTGAAAAAATTCTCATGCCGGAGGCAGAAAAAGCGGGGCCGCCCGAGAAACCAAACAGGGGATATATGCTTTGGCCTATGCGCGCGGCATTAAGCGGCAAAAAGGCATCGCCCGGACCCTTTGAAATCGCGGAAGTTTTAGGCAAAGAAAAAACCCTAGAACGCATACAGAACGCAATAAAGATACTTGCATATGCATAAGATTGGAAGCAAACATTGTGCGACATTTCGCAAGACAATGCTGCACAATGTATTTGTGCGACGTTTTGTTTTTCTCGCCCTGTTAGCTTCTTTTGCCTTGCCAACGTCCATCTTTGCTCAGGGCGATCCTATATTCCGCGCGCCAGACACCCTTGAGGGAGTGAAAGAGGACGTACTCAACATAGGGGACAAGGTTCTCCAAGCGATCCCGAGAATAATTGGCAGAATATGGTCAGAACAAGTGCTTCCTGCGTGGCGCAAAATGGGGAATTGGGCCAAAGAAGAAATATGGGAGAAACGAGTCTCGCCCGCGCTCCAAACCATTGGTGACCGCATAAAAGAACTCCTCGGTCGCGAAGTGGAAAAACGTACAGAATCCGCACAAGAGAGCCTTGAAGAACAAGGGGAAGAACTTACAGGAGAACTCCGAGAGCAAACAGAACGGGCAAAACAAAGCATTTGGGAGCGCTTCAAGGCCCTTTTCCAAATGGATTGATAACGACAAGCAAAAAGGGCCGAATACAAATGATACGCGGACGATTACATCGTCCGCGTTTGTCCCCACGCTTCCACTCCAAACGTGGAGTGGAAGGAACATAGACCTTGGCTACGGGAAATCCTCCGCGTGTGGAGGTTATGTCCACACCGGGGGCAGAGTGGGTACTGATACTGATCGTAGGCCACTCAGAAGCAGGAGACCACGAGACCTACGAGCGACACGATCCCCATAATCGAGACCCAGACCACCCAGCTGATTTCACTTTCCATGAGCGAACCTCCAACTCAAGATGACTGTAACTGCAAACAACATACCACCGGAGCTCCGACAAGTCAAGCGCATTTTTATTTTAAAACTTAAATGTAGCATAGAGACCCCTGTGAAATATCCTTATTGACAAGGTAAGGGGGAAGGGCTTACGATAAATATAATATACTTCGCACAATATATCTTTTGCGACGAATAGAAGGTACTCCCCTTAAACTCTACTAATTCTATGCAGACATCTCAAAAACCCATCAAGGAACATATACTTGATTTTATCGATTACTGCGCGGTAGAACGCGGCCTTTCGGATAACACGCAGGAAAATTATAAGAGATATCTGGAAAAATTCGAAACATGGCTCCAAAAGAAAAACAGACAAAACCTGAAGCCCCATGAATTGACCGCAGATGACGTCTGGCAGTACCGGTTGTGCCTTTCGCGCCATCAGGACCCTAAAACCGGCAAACCCTTGGGCAAGCTGACCCAAAACTACTATCTAATAGCCCTGAGGGCCCTTCTGAGCTACTTTCTGGCAAAAGACATCGTTTCCTTGCCTCCAGGTAAAGTAACCCTCCCAAAAGACGCAAAAAACGAGAAAACCATCAAGTTTCTGGCGCTAGATCAAATAGAAAAACTCTTGAATGCACCCGATGCTTCATCGCCCGCCGGTTTGCGCGACAAAACTATCATAGAAACATTGTTCTCAACCGGTCTGCGCATTGCCGAACTCGTATCGCTTAATAAAGATCAGTTTGACGCTATCTGGGACAAACAGGATTTTGAGCTTGGAATTGTGGGCAAGGGGCAGCGTACACGCACGGTGTATTTTTCAGAACGTGCCTTGGAGTGGTTAAAAAAATATCTCAAAACAAGAGGAGACAAGCAAAAGGCCCTTTTTATCAACTATCGAGGCCCCACCAAGGAGGAAAACCGGCTTACAGCCCGCTCTATTGAGCGCATTATCAAAAGATACGCAATACAGGCAGGAATTCCCCTTTTTACCACCCCTCATACCCTGCGTCATTCCTACGCCACTGATTTATTGACGCAAGGCGTGGATCTCCGTACGATTCAGGAATTTTTGGGACACAAAAATATCGTCACCACGCAAATTTACACGCACGTCACGAACAAACGCCTCCGCGATATTCATCGTCAATTCCACAGCGGCAAGAATCTTAAGCCCTGAAACAAAGCAAAAATAAAAAATCCCTCGGGCCAATTTCTTCGGCTGGAGGTTTCTACGCCCAAAATGTCGCACAATATATTATGGGGCGCTAAGCGCCGTCTTTTTTATTTCGGTTTTGAATTCCGGAAAAAGTTCATCAATTTCCCGTAGGTCAAAGCTCCGTAAAATGGAATATTTTGACTGTTTTTTGAGCAAGAAACGAAAACATTTTCTCACAAGTTGCTCAGGCGACTCTCGCCCGTCGGTAAGATATTCCCAATACTGCCGATCTATCTTTACTAAAAATCCGACATCCCTTGAATCATGCCCCAAGAGAACCGTATACTCCCATGTTGATCCCTCTTCGCGCCTTTTGAATACTCGAATCGGCTCCATGGTTAAGTATTTGAATACTTTCAGTGAAAATCAGAAATCCCCTTCTTTTCTTAAGATTTCCATTGGAAATACTCAAATTTGTAAAGGTTCTCTCTACTTCCATTAAACAAAATTAAATACAATTGTCAAGCCCATCCGCGGCAAAAACAACAAAAGCGCTTTTGTCTGTAAAAGCAATCCGGAGGGCAGTTGCTACTCCCCTTCTCCCAACAGCACCACGATTGCCCCTTCCTGCGTCTTTTCTGCGACTTTCACCCCAACTTCATCTCCTGCTCCAGCCCTCTCAATGGGCTGATAGTTTTTATGCAGAGAAGCAACCTCCTGATCAAAAACGCGCTCTCCCTTCTCTATCCTGATGCGATCGCCAAGCTTGAGTTCGTCTTGAAGCTTGATGATAGCAACTCCCAGCTTGCCGTAATAATGGGTAACTTTTCCTATGGGTTTCATAAAAGAAATCCGTTCCGGCTCGACCTTTCCCCTATGTAAATTGTATCCCTCTTATTAAGAACCGCGCAAGTGTTCTTTTTCTTCAAGCTCCTCGTCGCTCCAGCCAAAGTGGTGGGCTATTTCATGCCATACCGTAGCTCTCACCTCTTTGGCAATTTCCTCGGGCGTTTGCGCGAATCGCTCAATATTCTTCTGGAAAATGGTTATTTTGTCTGGCAGCACGTTGCCAAATCCCTTGCCCCATTCAGTTTCCGGCACCCCCTCAAACAATCCGAGCAGCACGTCTTCCCTGCGGCATCCGATTTCCTCAAGCTGTTCTGGCGTGGGCAGATCTTCCACGCATAAGGCAACGTTCTTGACGCGCTTTTTCACGTGCTCGGGAAAGTGCTCTAAAGCATCGGCTACCATTTCTTTAAATTGCTCGCGAGAATACGACGTCTGCCCCATGCCCGTTCATTTAGCCGCAGGCCCTCCTCGATACTGGGATTCCCAAAGAAAGCTTGCCGCCACGGAAAGCGCGAGAACGGCTCCGTATGCGAATAGAAGCGCAAGAAGTCCGTATTCCGGGATAAAATTTGTCGCAAAGGCAAAATACCAGGAAGAAAGTGCAAGCGCCCCCAGAACAAAGGACGGACGCCGCAGCGCAACGAAGCCGGCCCGCCGATCCTCTTTGGGTATCTTTTCAAACGGTACGAACACCAAAAACGGAGCGTAAATAATCATAAACACTGCCGCGGCAAACGCCGCCAAGAATAACGCCAGCATCTCAACAAGAAACAGCGAGGACTCCATAAATTCGGCGGGGTTGGCCACGTACAGGGCAAACTGGCTCATCACCGTGAGCGCGAGGCCGACAAATATGAGTTCAGAAACATCCTTGATTGTTTCCAATTCTTTTTCGTCAATATCCGAATCCCGAAGGAAGCGCATGAAAAGAAACATCGCGCTCGTGGCTCCTCCCATCCCCAGAGCAAACCCGGCAAATTTCAGCATTTCAAGCATATTCTCCATGCGTCCCAAAAACGCGGCCGCGCCCTCGGCTGAAATAAGCGCGATGAAAAAGATGGTGAGCGAAAACATGGAGGCAAGCACGCACCAAATGCACCACTTTTTCAAAAGGAATGCCTGCACGGATAGCAAATAGATAGAGAAGAGCGACGCTGTTGCTGTCAGGAGCATCACGGCGACGCGAAATGTCTCGGCAAAAAATTGCGGCGTCAAGAGTATGATGCTGTACGAAAGAAAAACGGCGGCAAAATACAGCATCCCGAGGTATTCCAGCTTAATGCTGAAAAACTTTGAGTACTTGCTCTGCACCACTGCGTTGCAGTCGCCTCCCGAAGGGCATATCAGTTGCTTGCCGCGCGACTTGGTATACCAGACATACACGGAAACTCCAAAGCCGCCCAGCGCGGCTACCGCCACAAAAGCGTAAAAGCCCGCGGGTTGAGGAAACAGTACGGTAAGAAAGAATCCGGCAATGCCAAACAACAAGAGGCCGAACCACAAAAATATTTCGTGGGAGATATACAGCTTCATTGCCGATTCGCAGGTTTCTTTTCGGAAAAATAAAAAATATAGATGATCTCCAAAATGGCGAGGGTGTTAACCACCAAAAGGACGATAAACCATTTTCTCTGCGCGTTTCTTACCGCTCGCCACAAAGCCACGCCCTTCCATGGAAGCACCCAAGCGGCAAGAAACGCGAGAACCCATGGATTTGCAAAATATTGCTCCATGCGTCAGAGCTTGAATTCTTCGCGATCGCTGGGGAGATCAAAGCGCGCTTTCGTTTTATTGAGCCGACGGTCCACGGCGAGAAAAATCCTCTCCACGTCTTCCTTGGCGTATTCATACCTGCTCCGGTCGGCGCAATTCCCGAGGATTTTCAGGCGCTTGATGACCTGATTGGTCCTTGCCTGAGCCAAGCGGCGGAAACGGTCCCGCTTTGTTTCGCTCCTCCTTGATTTTTGCGTTGTCATAGAGAGTAAGACCTTTTTGATACTTTTCTTCACTCTGCCATAAAAACGGGAAGAAATCAAATTTCTGTCAACCCCACACGAAGCCCGATTTCCCACACTGGAGAAATCGGCATCCGCCTTGGGCGGATTGCTTCGTACGGGGTCAACGCCCGAAGCGCCTTTGGCGGCGGGCGTACTCGGCAAGGGCGTTGTCAAAATCTTCCTCAGAAAAGTCGGGCCAGTATTTGGGACAGAAATAGAGCTCGGTGTAGGCCGCCTGCCAAATCACCAAATTGGATAGACGCTGCTCCCCGCCGGTTCTAATAAACAAATCGGGGTCTGGAAGATCTCCGGTCGTAAGATGTTCGTTAAACAATTCTTCCGTAAGCTCCTCGGGCCTTATCCCCTCTCCGATGATTTTCTTTGCCGCCTGCACGATATCCCATCTCCCGCCGTAACTGATTGCGAGATTCAGATAAAGTTTCGTGTTCACTTTTGTGTACTCCTCCACCTCCCCGATAATCTTCTGAAGGGATTGGGGAAGGCGCCCTTTCTGCCCGATAATCCGAACCCGTATGCCGAGTTCTTTTGCTTTTGCTTTCTTGCTTTCTTCAGAAAAGTTTTCGCGAAGACCCGTCTCCAGAAGATTCATAAGATACTGAATCTCTCTTTTCGGCCGATTCCAATTCTCCGTGGAAAACCCGAAAGCCGTGACCGCCTTCACTCCCCTATCCCTTGCCCAGCGGCAGAGATCAATCAACTTTTTATATCCTGCCTTGTGTCCCTCTACCGTATCAAGACCCCTCTCCCTCGCCCATCTCCTGTTGCCGTCAGGCAAAATAACCACGTGCTTTGGCGCGCTATTCTGCTGTCTCATATACTTGTGTTTGTTCTGCTCTTATCGGCTCTTTAAGCTGTTCTTTTGCCGTAAGGTATCCCGCGGCGAAAGAAAGCAGCGAAATTAACACCACCCCCATGGCAAGTATTATATCAGTTTCGTACCTCTTTACAAACCCCGCCGCCTTTGCTATGATATCCATATTATGTCAACTACCAAATCCTCGGGAACGGCGAAAAATATGCGCGATTCCCGCCCCCAATATCTGGGGGTGAAGCTTTTTGCGGGCCAAAGGGCGAAAGCCGGACAGATTCTCGTGCGCCAGCGGGGCACCCACTTTGAAGCCGGGAAAAACGTAGGCATGGGAAAGGATCATACGCTTTTTGCCCTGAAAGAAGGAAAAGTGGAGTTTCGCACGAAGCAGAAGGTCAGATTTGACCGCTCCCGCAAACAAGCCAAAATCGTAAACATTTTCCCCGCGTAACTTTCCTCACGTTTTGCACGACGCCTTAATAAACGCGCGGAAAAGCGGATGAGGACGCAGAGGGCGCGACTTAAACTCCGGATGAAACTGAGTACCCAAAAAGAACGGGTGCTCTTTCAATTCCGCGATTTCCACGAGGTCGCGGTCGGGATTTACGCCCGAAAACACCATACCCTTGCTTTGAAGCGCTTCTCGATACTCGTTATTGAGCTCGTAGCGGTGGCGGTGGCGCTCTGAAATATTCCCGGACCCGTAAGCCGCATACGCAAGGGTGCCTTTTTTGATCCTGCAGGGATACGACCCCAGGCGCATGGTGCCGCCGTACCGCTTTTCTTCCAGGAGAACTTTTTGATCGGGCATCACATCAATGACGGGCGTCTTGGCGTCTTTCACAAACTCTCTTGAGGTGGCGTCTTTCAGGCCGCACACATTTCTCGCAAATTCAATGAGGGCAAGCTGGAGCCCCAAACAGAGACCGAGATACGGAATTTTTTTCTCGCGGCAAAACTGAATGGCTTTTATCTTCCCTTCAATCCCTCTCGTACCAAATCCGCCTGGCACGATAATGCCGTCAAACTCCTTCAATTCCGCAAGCGTCTTCCCGCCTTCAGTGTATTTTTCCGCGGAAAGCCAGGTAATTTGGGGCTCGCGGTTGTTCGCCCACGCGGCGTGCTTGATGGATTCAATCACGGAAATATACGAATCCATAAGGGTAAAGTCGCCGATAGAGAAATACTTTCCCACAATGCCTACGCGCACCAGCTTTTTGTGCGCACGAATCTTGCGCAGCAGCTTCTGCCACTCCCGCAAGTCCTTTCTCCGGGGTTTTAGGCCGAATTTTTTCAAAATGCGATCTCCGAGATTATCTTTTTCAAAATTAAGGGGGATTTCGTAGATGGATTCCACGTCCGGAGCTGAAATGACGTCTTGCTCGTCTACGTTGCAGAAGTCGGAAATCTTTCGTTTGCGCGGCTTGTCAACCGGCGCCTTGGCTCGCGCGAGAATGATGTCGGGCTGAATGCCGGCTGCATTCAGGGCGCGCACGGCGTGCTGGGTGGGCTTCGTTTTCATTTCTCCGACGTTTTCCGGCACGGGCAAATATGTCACAAGAACGAACAGCACCCTGTCTGACATCCGATGCTTCATCATGCGCGCCGCCTCCAAGAAGAGCAGATTCTGATAGTCGCCCACGGTGCCGCCCACTTCAACCAAAATAAAATCGGCCTTGTCTTTCTTTGCCGCTTTCTCAAGTCGCAAAATCACTTCTTCTGAAATGTGGAATACCACCTCCACGGTCTTGCCATCGTACTCCAGATTCCGTTCGCGGTTGATTACCGCCTGATACACTCTTCCCGTGGTAAGGTAGTTGACGGTGCTGAACTCCTGATCAAGAAACCGTTCGTAATTCCCTACGTCTTGGTCGCACTCGGTTCCGTCTGAAGTCACGAACACTTCCCCGTGCTCCAGAGGATTCAACGTGCCCGCGTCAACGTTCACGTAAGGATCAATCTTTGCCGCCGATACACGAAACCCCTTGCTCTGCAGGATTTTCGCTATGGAGGCGGTGGCGACGCCCTTTCCAACCCCTGAAATAACTCCGCCGGCGACAAAGATGAATCGGGTCATTCTTCTTCGGTAATGATAACTCTTATCTCGGCCTCAAGATTATGCTCAAGCGCGATTCTCACGGGAAACTCCCCCGTCTCTTTGAGGGGCTCTTTGAGCTTAATCCGACTTTTCTTCACGTCATACCCCATTTCCCGCAAGCGCTCCGAGATTTTTTGAGCGTTGATTGATTCAAACAATTGGCCTTCCTCGCCCACTTTAACCTGAAGAGGCACCTCCAGATCGTCCAGACCGGAAGCCAATTCCTGCGCCCGTTTTAATTCTTCTTCCGATTTTTGAGATAAAAGCTCTTTTTGCATTTCTAGCCATTCAAGGGCTTCGGGAGTTGCCTGTTTTGCCAGATTGCGGGCCAGCAAAAAGTTTCTGGCATATCCGTCCGCCACTTCTTTTACGTCAAACTTCTTCCCCACCTTCTCTACGTCTTGAAGCAGAATAACTTTCATAGCGACATTCTCTCATAGATTGTTGAGCACTTCAATAGCCCTGTCAAGCTGCGGGTCCCTCTCCTCCTCAAAATCTTCGTCGGACAGGGACACGGCAATATCTGGCTCCAAGCCCTGTCCTCCAATCAGAGCGCCCGAGGGCGTTAACCACTGAGCTACCGTTACCTTCAGGGAAGAATCGTCTTTCAACTCTCTGAGCTCCTGCACAGAACCCTTGCCGAACGATGTTTCCCCGATCAGAAGCACGCCGCGGTTGTCCCGCAGGGCTCCCGCAAGAATTTCGGACGCGGAAGCTGTCCCCTCGTTGATAAGCACCACCACCTTGTGATCGTACAGACGCGCGTTCCCCCGCGCTTTATACTCCTTTCGTTCCTCCGCAGGCCCGAAATCCTCAATGACAACCACATCTCCCCCCTGCAAAAACCATCCCGCAATATCTACCGCCGTGTGGAGATATCCTCCCGGATTGTTGCGCAAATCAAGAACGATTTTATCTGTGGATCGGAACGCTTCCCTTTCCAAATTCGCAAAATCGCTCCTCAGTTTTTCTGAAAATTGAAAGATTTTGACGTACGCGATCTCGTCTCGCATTTCCCATCTCAGAGAAGGGACGTTGATAATCGCGCGCTCTATTTCAAAATCGCGGGGCTCTTCCCATCCCTCGCGGCGAATCGTAAGAGTCACCTTAGTGCCTTCGGGCCCTCGAATAAGCGTCACCGCCTGATCAATGGTGAGGTCTGCGGTGAACGCGTCTTTATTTATTTGCACGATGTGGTCTCCGGCCCTCAAGCCGGCGCGCTCAGCGGGCGTGCCCTCCACGGGAGCTATCACCCGAAGCTCATTGTCCCGAATGCCAATTTCAACTCCCACTCCGCTAAAGGATCCTGAAATATCCTCCAGAAAAATCTTGGTGTCCTCCGGCGTCATAAAGGTGGTGTAAGGATCTCCCAAACTGTTCACCATGCCCTCAATCGCGCCGTACACCATCGCTTGAAAATCCAGGGGTTCCGGACCCACGTATTCTTCTTGAATCACGCGCCAGGCGTCCCAAAACAGGGAAAAATCCACGTCTTCGGGCTGGCCTGCTCCCAGATTCGTCACGCCTTTGATGGGCGGCACGTAGCCCGAAATCTGGCCGAGATAAAATCCGCCCGCAAAGCTTGCGGCAAGGGCAAAAACCAAAAATGCGATAACGAGATTTCTCATGTCTCCTCTATTGTATCACGCCTTGCTAAGCACTTGCAATCTTGAAGCGTACTCCGACAAGCCGTAGCGGCTTTTTCTCCTCCAATACAAATCGCAAAAACAGCTTCATGGCCTCCGCCCGCAACACGGCTTCCTCCTGCGTGGGTTTTGAGAGCGTTTTTGACCTTGTGTATGTCGCAAATCCTCTCAAGCGACACACCACGCCAACCGTTTTCACGTAAAATCCCTTCTCCTGCACCTCTTGGCTCGCCTGCTTTGCAAGTTGCTCAAGCGTTCTGACAAGAACTTCGGGGTCTCGGGTATCCTGCTCAAAGGTCGTTTCCCTGCCTATTGACTTTATTTCGCGCTCCGGGGCGAGCGGTTCCTCATCTATCCCCCGCACGCGCTTTGTCATTGCTTGTGCGCGAGCTCCGAACAAATCCTCCATATCGTGCGCGGAAAGTTTCTTGAGATCCGCCACTCTCTCCAATCCCGAAGACCGCAATATCTGGGCTGTTTTTACCCCGATGCCGGGAATCTTCTGAACGTCCAGAAATTCCATAAAACGCTCCGCGTCCTGCGCCTTTACCACTTTTACGCCGTCTGGTTTTACCGCCTCGCAGGCGATTTTCGCTATCATTTTGTTGGGCCCCACGCCGCAGCTGCACGTCAGCTTTTCCTGCTCCCAAATTTTCTTTCGCATTTCCTCTGCTATTTCTGCCGCCCGCTCATAAGTTTTTGCAAAGCTCACGTCAATATACGCTTCGTCCAAGGACGCCTGCTCAATAAGCGGAGAGAATTCCCCGATTATCTTCATAATATTCGCGGAGACATTTTTATACAGCTCCCCATTTACCGGCAAAAAAATCGCGGAGGGGCAGAGTTTGAACGCCTGGGAAATGGGAAGGGCAGAATGAATGCCGAATTTCCGCGCCTCATAATTTGCCGTGGAAACCACTCCCCTGCCCTTTCCGCCTTTTGGATCAGCCCCCACCACTAAGGGTTTTCCGCGAAACTGCGGATTTTCCCGCTCCTCAATTGCCGCGAAAAACGCGTCCATATCTACATGGAGAATTATTCTCTCTTTCATACTCCTCCCCTACTATAGCAAAACAAGGCGAGGGCTGTCTGGCCTACGGCCAGACAGCCCTCTTTATCGCTCTTATCAGCCGGCGTAAAAGTCCAAACCCCTTCGCCCTGCTCTGACGAAGCGGCGGAGCCTGATAGGCCCCTGTCCACACTAGCCTAAGCTTGGCTTTCGGCCGTGAACCATTGGTCGGCTGCGCCCCTACGAGCGGGGGCACCAACTCCCTTGCGGCATGAAACCGCGCAAGGGGAGGAACCTTTCTCTTTGCGCAAGTCGTACACACGCGGGCCCTAGGCTTCAACCCCCGAATTTGACCGCAAGAGGGACAAACAGTGCCCCTCTTCGTTCTCTTGGGCTTGGCCATCGCACCCTCCTTTCCCCCCGAGATATCGGTTTATCCATTATACAGCCCCCCGTTCATCCTCTGCAAGGATTACTAAGGGGGCTCTCTCTTCTCGCCTACTTACTACCGCTTTCGGCGGTACTTCTCTCTCTCCTTTTCACTACACTCGCGGCAGATACCGTGAGTGGTCTCCAGTCGGCCGAAGAGCCACCTTATAAAAACGAGGGGCAGGGGTCCCTTGAAGCCCTGGTGCTTTCCGCACCAGGCGCATTGCCTTCTCACGGAAACCTCCTTTAGGTGCGGCTTTTGTCCCTTACTTTATATCACTTTTTTAGCTTTTGTCAACACCGAAACAAGGCAGAATTGCCTGAAGTAAAAATGTATGGTATATTTGCTCAAGCAGTTATTCAATGTAGCTTCTTTGGAAAACGATTCGCGTTCCGCGGTTTCCCAAAGCAGCCCCTGGGTTTGCAGTATTCGCCCCTCAAAGACTCGGGGCGCGCAAACCCCGCAAAAAGCAAAGCAGTTTGCTTTTTGCGCCCGTAGCTCAATGGTAGAGCAGTGGCCTTTTAAGCCATTGGTTGAAGGTCCGAGTCCTTCCGGGCGCACAAATCCCCGTTCCGTATACGCCACAAAAAACCGCCATGCTTGCCATGCCGGCTTTCTTTTTGTATATTGATACAATCCGCATCCGAATCCAGCTTATGGAGGTTCAAATGGGCGCAAGGCACGAAGAGAGAAGCGTCATAGTCTGGAGCAACCGAGGTATGGACCGCCCCGGGGGCAAACCGCACGTACCGCTGGCGAGCGTGACCATCTGCATAAAATGTGGGGTGGTTACTCGCGTCGAACTCTTTACCAATGGGGAGGAGGGAGCGGAGTGCGGCAAAAATGGGGAAGGAGGTGAGAAATGCTCGTAGTACTGCACAAGGAATGCAGAGGAGTGGCGGAGCTCGTTTCGCCTTCTGAAGGGTGGCTCTGCCATCAGTGCGGAGCAGCCATACCTTATCAGAAGTCGCGAGCCGAGCTTACATTCAAAGTCGTACCTAAATCAATAATCGTGGTACCCTACTCGCCGGAGGATCTGAGAAATGCCTAGGAAGACAGAGGGGGAAAGGATTCCATATCCGAGTACCCCTCTTCAACAAAACAACCCGCTGCGCGCGGGCGTTTGCTTTTTGTGAGAGCCAGAATATCCTTCTTCGGTAGAGAGAAAACGAAGAAGGATATTCCGACCCTCAATTTGCGGGGCGAAGCAGAAGGGTTGGACTTCTGCTTCGCCTTCCTGACCTACACCTCCTTCTTATTCCCAGCAACGAACTGAACACTAATTCTGTTTGGATCTCTGTAAATGAATCAATAACTTGCAGACCACATAAACTAATGCTCATGTCGCTGCCGGGAAATGTTCTCAAAGAACTATTCCTCCTCTGAATCCCCCACCTTATCAAGGGTGTAGGGACTCGGAGGAAGAATTGACAATGCGCGTCAATAAGCTACACTGGAGTTGCTATGCAAAAAAGAATGCAGAAAATCTCATCATATTATGCTGTCTTCGATCCCGCCAAAGAAGGAGGGTATAATGTTTCGTTTCCTGATTTCCCAGGATGCGTTACTTTCGGAAGAACTTTTGAGCAGGCCAAGGAAAAAGCAAAAGAGGTACTTGAACTCTGGATAGAAGAACTGGTTTCTCAACGACAAGAAATTCCCACCAGGGCGAGTCGTCCAATTGTTGACGAAGTGCAAGTCGCTCTCCCCTAATCATTTTTCTTATGCGGCCTCTTGCTGCAAAGCAGGTTATCCGTATTCTTCGGGATAACGGTTTTATGCTTTCTCGCCAACGGGGCAGCCATATGATTTGGGCGAATCGCAGGACGGGAGCCATCGTACCTGTGCCTCTTCACGCTGGCTCAAAACCGATTCATCAGGGCACACTCCTTGCGATCATTAAACAATCCAAAATTCCTCGCAGGAAATTCGAACGATAACTTATTTTGGTAAGAACTCTTGAATATTTGAATCAATCAAATCCTCAAGAGTTCGGGCGATGACACAGGAGGAGTTGAACCTCACTGAATCGCCCAAGAAGAGAATATTCAGTTTTTCGAGAAACGTCGTTCCCAATGCGCTGGCGGCACGCGGAGCGACACCTCTCCGAGGCGCGGAAGCTCAACGAAAATAGTCAAGCTCCCGTCGCCTTCAATCCTCGCCCGCTCATCAGGAATCTCTTTGGAAGAAATCCCGTAACGAGCGGCCAACTCTCCTATGTGCCTTGCCAGTTCGTCCCAAACAGCAAGGACAACAGGAGAGATATTGACCTGATCAAGGTCAACAATCTCTGCCATTTTTCTCCTTTCTCAATGTACTTCCTCCCCTGAACTCACGATATAGTATTTCATGCTATAGCAGAGAACGCTATATCAATGAACTCGGGGGAAGAATTGACACCGTATATATCAAAGGGGTATATTGAATTCATGGAAGATGATCTCAAACAACTGATTACAGAACAGGGCGAGGAAACCAGACGGCATTTTGACGTGGTTGCCGAAAACCTGACTTCAGAAATTCAGACGGTAGCAGAGCAAGTAGCGGCGAATACGGAAAAGCTGGTGGAGCACGACGCAAAGTTTGAATCGATTGGGTCAAAGCTTATTGAACACGACGCACGATTTGCAGGTATCGAGTCCACGCTTGAGGTCATGAAGATTGATCTGGAATTCATCAAGAATGAACTCAAGCAGAAAGTTAACCGTGATGAATTCGTTGCCCTGGAAAAGAGGTTGAGTATGCTTGAAATCAAATTTAACCAGAGCAGATAAATTACTCTCTTCTTTTGTTTTCCGCCAACCTTGGCGGTTTTTTGTTTTCAAGGAACTACCCGATCTCTCAAACCCACAATCTTTATTATAAGCTTGAGAGATTGACAATAGCATTATATTCTCTATGCTAAATCTGTGGCTACATCAATTTCCATTGAATTGCCTCGGGATGAAAAAGAACGTTTGACGCGTTTGGCGTTGCGTTATGGACTTTCTTTGCCCGAATTCTCAGGCCGCATCCTCCGGGAAGTTGCATCTGACATCCCCGAGGAGTCATTCAGCGACTACGAACATCCAGCAAAGTTGCGGGCATCTTTCAAGCGTGCGCTGCGTGACTGGAAGACAGGACGCACCCGTACCAGCTTATGAAGATTATCTACGCAGAAGAATTTTGGAAATAATTTCACAAGCTGCCTTCCCAAATTCAATCCTTATACCGCAAACAGGAAAATCTGTTTAAGAAAAACTGGCGGGATCCCCGACTTCACACCAAGAAACTCGTTGATCACCCTTTCCCTTTTTCGTTCCGCATTACTCGGCGCTACCGAGTACTTTTTATGTTCATCAATACGGATACGGTTCTCTTCGGTTCCATCGGTCATCGCAAGGATTCATACACAGATTGATTGTAATGTGCTGCTCCTGCGGTTTCGTTCGCATTTCGAGCTTACCATCGCAGCTCTTATAGCGAATTCCCCGCTCTCGTTCGGAGTGAACGCCGCAGTTTGACCCACTGCGGAGGATTTTAGCGGGCGACGGGGACTAGGGCTTCACCCTTGTCGTTCGCCGGGTCGGGGTTTTCCCAAACCCGGGCGAGGTAGCCGCTAACCCCGTAGCCACCCTCCGGCTCGGGCTGTACATGGTAGACAGCCGCGAGACCAAAGGACCCGTCTTGTCGCTTCTGCGGGTGGTTTTCAAACACCCCGAAGCGACAACCTCCCAGTGCGGCCGCGATATAGTGCGGCGCGCCCGCGACGGCATAGACGAAGCCGTCAGGGTGCTGGCGGATAAAATCCGCCAAGGACTCGGCAGTCTGGAAGACCACCGGCTCCCGCACCACCTCTACGTCTGCACCGTGGAGGTCCCGGAGCGCCTGGATCTGCCCCGGCGACAGTTCATGCCGGGACAGCCAGTACACTTTTGCCATCTTAATCCCTCCTTTCTGACTCTGCGGGCTCGCTTCGACTTACGCTCAGCGCAAGCCGCTGTCCCTGAAGAGTCTAAGAACAAGATGGCAGAATATTGCTTTTTTAAAGTCCTCCGCTGAATCCCCCACCTTCGCAAAGGTGCCGGGACTCGGTGAAAGAGAGCAGGCGTGGATTAGAACCACCTATTATTTGCTCCTGCTCTTGTTCTCTATTTTCCCCGCACCCACGAACGGCACGGGGTTTTGGGACTACTAGATGTCCCACTCGAGGGACTCGGGGGTAACCCCGAGTTCCCGAGCGGACTTAGGGTTATCCTCTGCCGCTTGGCGCACCTGCGCCAACTCGGCAGAAGCTTGTTTTACCCACTGGAATCGGGCCGCCACCTCTGTGGCGGCGGTCGATGACCCGGTGGGC
>MHUO01000009.1:169281-170670 GCA_001825035.1 Candidatus Wildermuthbacteria bacterium RIFOXYD1_FULL_50_12
CCATCGGTGACTAGGTGGAGGACGTCCCCCTCCACCTCGATTTCTCGGAGCCCGCGGAATACCGCGGGCCCCGAGCACCGGGGCCAATTCTCCGCCCTCCAGGCCTCTATGGCCTGGATCCCCCGTACCAGTACGGAGGTGGGCGGCAGGCTCTCAAACACGAGAGCCGCCGCCCTGTACAGATGAGCGGCCTCCGGGCCGCTCATCTCGTACCAGGGAATGGGTACTCCCCATCCCCCGTACACCGGGTGAGTATAAGGTATCTTTTCCTCGAATTTTGAGTGGCGCCCCATTTTACGCCACCCCCTTTCTGTCGCTCTTCCGGAGCGGCAATGAATCTTTAGCCTGTCTAAGGACTCATTGCCACCCCGAAGATTTTAGAAAGAACTATCCCCGCATTTCAACCTATAACCCTTGTTATGGACTCAAATGCGTGGGCGATACAGAAAGAGTTGAACTTTCTTAATCGCCCTTACTGTAGAGAGATTCTGGATTCTTCCCTGCTCTTACGAACAGGTTATGAACCTCGCCTCTCCACTCTTTTCCTTCAAGGAAATCTGCAGTTGCCTGCGAAATTTCCTTGTTGGATGGATGCGAAAAGTGAATCTCGCACCCGTTCCGGACTTCCGTCCATCTGAACGGATAATCCGGAATATTTTCTACTCCTTCCACGTTTCCGTTCCAACTGTTCCAGAAAACATGGAAAGAGACCTGGCCAAATCCGATGAGATCGACGTACAAAACGTCGCTACCCCCATCGTCTTGACCAATTCCCCAAGCGAGGATTCCTGTCTCCTCGCTCGGAGATATTTTTCTGATACGATTTACGAACGTCCTTAAGAGGGCATCCTTCACATCGTACCAGACCTCTCCTTCGTCCTTTGCGAGGCAATTCGCCTCGAAGGCGCACCTCGCAAGGACGTCCACCGGCTGAGCCAGTGCCCAGCCGAGAAAACTCCGGACTGGCTGGAGAGACCAGTAATACTTGGGCTCTTCAGCCCATTGATTTGGAAGGAGGCCTTCTTCGACCTCCTCCCAAACCTCGCGGTTTGCGAGAAGGTTCTTCATGACGCCTCCTTTCTATCACTCCAGATTCTTTCCGGAGCAGCAATGAATCCTGAACTTTGTTGAAGACTCATTGCCACCCCGAAGATTTAACAAAGAACTGTTTCCTCCTCTGAATCCGCCACTCGTTGTGGTGGGCTCGGTGAAGGAGAGCAGGCGGAGAGGAATGAAATCCTTTTCGCGCCTGCTCTTTTTGTGCTGTTTGGCTTATAACGGAGCCCTCCGCCCCGGAGCTTTACGAACCCCGGGAGACTTTTTTATCTAACGCGACGAGTACCCTCGCCGCGCTCCAGCGACTTCGCGTCGCTGGTCGCCCGCCTTGCC
>MHUO01000009.1:170684-193586 GCA_001825035.1 Candidatus Wildermuthbacteria bacterium RIFOXYD1_FULL_50_12
GACCCCTCACGATGTTTCGGAGGTCACACCAGAACCTCCGAAACATCTCCCTCCCGTGGTTGCGCCGGGCTCTTGCCTCGACGCAACGGACCTCCGTATCGTGAACGGTTGCCCATTCACGATACTTCCTCGCGAGCTCGCGCGCTCGCCGAGCGAGCTCGGGCTTGCCGTTCGCCTCAAGGCGAACGGCAAGAGCTTCTACGTTCTCCGGGTATCTCATCTTTTTCTCCTTAACTTTATTTTGTTCTCCGCTGAAACCGAAGGTGCTGAATTTTTTGAAGCATTACCTTTTGCCTCAACGGAGAACAAAATATTTTCTCAAAGAACTATCCCCCCATCAAAATCCGCGAAACTTTTCCTGAACTTTGATAGATGGGAGTCGTTGAATTGCCGACAACGACTCCCTGATTTCCTTACCCCTTCGGCTAGGGACCGGGTAAGTTGGAAATATCCATATATTTCCCACTTACCCTCTCCATCGCAACCGCCACCACGGCGGCCAGATATGGAGAAACATCCTTGGCTCCCATGAGCCAAACGATGCGCTCCCCCTGTTGCAGTCTCCCGCGCTGCAACAGGGAATCGGCTCGTCTCTGAATACCTACGGATCTCCCGTAGGCATCAGAGATTGCGTAGAGGGGCAGATGTACCTCCTCCACACTGACACCTGCTTTCCACAGGTGCCGACAGAGAGCGCCTACTCGACGCCCCCCTTCTATAGATTTGGGTCCCACCAATAGGACCCTGTCGTTGAGACATCGTCCCCTTCGGAACAATGCCTCCAGGACAGCCCCCTCTTCAGGGGCAGCGTCCACAGGGGCTTCCCTCTTGCCTTTTTCCCATCGGCAAGAGGAGTTGGCGGCGTTGCCGCCGTCAGCCCCTGCCCCGCAAACCACTACCCAAGTAGTGGGTACGGGCACCTTAGATTTTTTGTGCCAGAACGTTCCCATTCTCCTCCTTCTTTCTTTCCGTTTTTTTGGGACTTACTCCCAATCCCGTTTCCAGGAAAATCACCTTTCGGTGCAAAAGGAGGTTGGAGAATCCCCCTTTTTTCTTCTATTTCTTTTTGCCCTATGCTCCTTCACATAGCGGCGAGCTGCCCGCCAGCAATGCTATCGCATAGCTTTGGGTGGGCATTTCGCCGCTATGAAGGGTTGTGTCAAAGAACTATCCCACGCTTCAGCCCACTAACTTTTCAATGGACTCAAGTATGAGAGGAAGCTATCACGCATGGCGTGATGCTGAACTTCCTCACGTAATTCCCCTCAGCAGGGGCTTGGGAGAGTCACCTCTCCCTTCGACGGGCACCGAGGACGGCCCAGGCCGTCCCCAAGATGCCGCCGACAAGGACGGCCGCCCCGAGGATCACTAAGGTCACCCTCGGGGCGAGGAATTCCCCGCCCTCCAACATCAACCGGATCCCTAGGGCTACCCCTAGGAAAAGGAGGTAAAGGCCTACTAATTTTTTCATCTCCATCTCCTTTCCGAACTCCTGTTCAGCCCCCGTCCTTCATTGCTGAAAGACAGAAGCTCAATTGGAGGGGTGAGGTGCAAGCGACAAGTCAGACTTGTCTCCCTCACCCTTCGCCAAGAGGATTAGCGCGTGAAGCGCTTCACCCCTTTGATGGTGCCGTCCGCGTTGCGGATGGCACTCTGCGGCCCCGTGTCTGGGGCTACCACGTCCTGACGTGTCCCCTTGAGGGCGGCCAGGGCGACGATGGACACGATGTAAATCGTGCCATCGGTAGCCTCGGGGAGGCCGTCAATCTCCCCGAATTCGGTAGAGACGACGGGCACGATGTACCCGTCGACCTCCACCTCCCCAACTTTCGTTGCCCGAGTCGCTACCCGAGCAACCTGCCCGGACTGAGGAATCCGGACAATAGGGTCACTATTCTCCCCAACGAGCACGAGCTCATGGGGAGTGAGGTTTAGCAACCTCATTTTTCCTCCGGTAGCGCATAGTTTGTCCTTTTTCTCAAGGACGCGCCACCAATCCCGTTTCCAGGAAAATCACCTTTCGGTGCAAAAGGAGGTTGGAGAATCCCCCTTTTTCATCTATTTCTTTTTGCCCTATGCTCCTTCACATAGCGGCGAGCTGCCCGCCAGCAATGCCATCGCATAGCTTTGGGTGGGCATTTCGCCGCTATGAAGGACTCTTGCATTGAATTTATTGAAGCGTGTAAAGAACTACTTCCTATCAAAGCCCACGAAATTTCCATGAGCTTTGTCAGGAAGGAGAAGCCGAGTGAAACTCTTCTTCTCCTTTACTCCTTTCCGGCAAGCTGAACTTGCCTTAAAGAACTTCCTCATTTGTTTAGCCGAGCCCCGGAAGTAATATGGGCACGACTGCGACCCGAGGATAGGCCGCTCCCTCTGGCTCGTCGCCAAGAGGTCGGTATCACGCCTTTCGCGGGGGTTAACCGCCGTTTCGGTGCACCCCTTGCGCTCAAACCCGCGAGTTTTGAGACTTCCAAACTCTCACTCGCTTCACCAAGGGCTTAAGGACGCGCGACTATCATGTCCTTCGACTATCTAAGGATAGAGGACAGCCGCAGGGTTTTCCCGCCTTCTTTTTTCTCGGCGGGGGTGGTGATCCCACCATCCCTGGTGGAAGTGGAGGAGGTACTACCTCCAAATCTCCTTCTCCACCCTCCACCCAAAAAGTCCTCTCCGCTCTACAACCACCTTGTAGAGCGGGGCGCCCAGCACCCCTTTGCCTTTCTCTGCGAGCCGCCGCAGTTCATCTGCGGCGGCAGACTCCGTGGGGAAGAACCTTATCCTTCCCCAGTCTGCCATCGGCGCCCACCCGGCGCCGAAGAGAGAAAACCTTCTTTGCTCCGTCTTCATCGTCTCCTCCTTTCCCCCTCCAGATTCTTTCCGGAGCGGCAGTAAAGATACGATATTTTTATATCCTTGCTGCCACCCCGAAGATTTTCTCAAAGAACAGCTACTCCCGTCAAAATCCGCCACTGAGCTTGTCGAATGTGCCGAACTTTGATGGGTGGCAGACGAGACGGAGATAATCCCGCTCCCGGCTGCCCCGTTGCCACCTAAGCTAAGTGCTTTAAGGTGGCGAGACTCTCCGGCGTATCCCACCGGACGAGTCCCTGAACCGCCGGGGACAAAGAGGTCATCTTCGCCTCGGCGATTACTCGGTGAGCTTCCGCCAACGTGCGGAACCCACCGAGCCGAAGGAGGTTCTTCCCGTACGCTTCCGCGTCGGGAAAGAACCTCCGCAGGACCCTCATGGTCCTTCCGTCGCGGAAAGGAGCCACGAGAGTCCAGAGGCGAACGATGCCAGTTCCATGGCCTTCGTCCGCCAAGACCGCCCCCTCAGGAGCGGTCCGGAGCGCCGCCACGATGGCATAGCCATTTGCGGCGTAGCCGGAGGCGGAAGGGACGTACTGCACATCTTCGTTGGGAAGACGTGCAGCCCACCACTCTGCCCTCTCCAAAGAGAGGGAGAAATGGTGAGTTTCCCCCACCTCATTTGGGATTTCTCCCTGTGAGGTGAGGGGAACCACTCTAAATCCCCTCCTCATGTCTGTCGCTCCTTTCTGACTCTGCGGGCTCGCTTCGACTTACGCTCAGCGCAAGCCGCTGTCCCTGAAGAGTCCCAGAACAAGATGGCAAAATATTACGTTGTTAAAGATTGAGGATTTCTCCTCACAGAGACCCCGACCAAGTCAGAATCTCTGTAAGGAGGGCGAGGCCTAAAAGGTCTTGCCCTTGCGATGCGGTTTCATCCTGATTGTCCAGGAATCCCCGCTCAAGCCGTCGCGCGGCAACTCTTTTGGAGCTGTCTCGGTTTCCGCCGGTACGTTTTTTTTCGAAGGAGGCTATCCCTCCTCGCCGATTTCATAATCGGCGAGAAACGAAGGGATAGGAATCCATTCCTCATCTCCTTCCTCGACTATGAAAGCCGAGGGAGGAAATTTCCTGAAGTCACTCCACTCCCTACTGGAGTGACCGTGGGAAACTTTGACCTGAGGAATGGGCTCCCCCCCCGGGACAGCAACTCGAAACTTGCTGTCCCCCTCCCCGTACTCGGGATGGCTCCCGTAGTACTCGGAGGTCACCGATACCTCCTGAAAACCGGGGGGTATCGGGGGAGGTACTACCTCCTCCACAGTTCCCTTGCCCGCGCAACGCGGGCAGGGAATCTGTCTCCTCATCTTTTCTTTCTCCTTTCTTTACCGGCCATCTTCCACAGGACTCATCTGTAGAAGTGCTAGACCGGTTTCAGTACTCGCCCCAATTTTTTCGGAGCGGCAAAGCGAACACTAACTTTTGTTCTGCATTCCATTTCTGATTTTCTGAATGTTTCTGGCTAATGTTCGTTTTGCCGCTCCGAAGATTTTCTCAAAGAACTGTTTCCTCCTCTGAATCCGCCACTTAATGTGGTGGGCTCGGTGAAAGAGGGCAGGCGCGAAGTGTGCAACCGCACGCCTGCCTCTTTGGATCGCATAAGCATGTCCTTGCTTTCCGCCATGTCATCGGGCGGTGCAGGTCTGCTCCTTGCGATCCTTTTGGAGAAAGGCTTCCTCTCTGGCTTGCCTGCCTTGCTCGCTGGCCGGGTTGGCCGTTGAGTGATGGGAGGCAACATACGAAAAGGCTGTATATCCTCTTCGCAGTATATCGCCCGAGCTGTCTGTCCGCAGTCCTCGCAGAATCCCGTGCTTGTCCGCACTTCTGGAGGAGAGAGGCCACTGACACTGAGCGTGTGCCTTGCTTCGCTGCGCCTCTCTGCTGCCGACACCCTTTCTCCTAAAAATCCCAAACGTTATTTTGAAACTTTTAGGAAAAAGGGTAAAACATTTTTTGCAAAGAGCAGGGTCTTGGAGATTCCGAAAAATCGGAACACCCAAGACTCTGCCCTCTAACATTTTTTAAAAATTACCTCCCAGCAAAAGCCACGAAACTTGTCCTGAATTTATTGAAGGATTGCTTATTGGACTTTGTTGGAAGGTGAGGAACTCCGCAGAAAGAAAAATACTTTTTCGCTCTGTGGAATTCCCCACCAAAACTTTCAAACCTGACTGCCGTAGGCAGGGAACTGCCTAAAAAAGAATACTCATCAAACTTAAGGTATACTGAATAATTTGTAAAGTCATGCGTTTTATAATTTAATTTACATCTAATTTTCAATCTCATAAATCCATTACTTCGATAAACTCAGTACTGAACTTATGAGATTGGGAGGCTAAAAGATGTGCGGTCTTAAGCCTCCCATTCCTCTATTCAATTTTTCCGGTGCGGCGGTTATTTGCCGCACCTGGGGTTCTGGCAGTTCTGCCCGATGTCGTGCGGCGCTCCGCACGTCGGGCACTTTTGCCCGGAATACTTTATTCTCATCTCACTACGGGGCATCATATTTGCCCCTCCTTCCGCCAATCATTCCCCGGTCCGCCCAAAGCTTTTACATTGCGGCGGACGCGGGCACTGATTGACGCGTCTTTCTTAAGGTACATTAGGTACATTTCGATTAACTCACTGAAAACTAACTTCTTTCAAAAGCACAGGCCGCCTCTCTTCAGAGAGGCGGCCTGTTTCCAACTTCTATATTTTATACTCCTTTTTGCCGCCAACGCCTCTCTTTCGCTGACGACAATCTGTTTTTCAAATGAGCTTTGGAAGGTGGAGGACAAACGACATTTCCTCAAGCGCGCCCGTATCGACCGCGTCATGCGAGTCGACGGGACTGGCGTGGGAGCTGCCTTATCCTCCTTCCAAAACCCGTTTGCTTTATTTAAAGGAACACTCTTATTTTACACTCCTATTATAGCATACTGCTTTTACTTTGTCAAGCATCTCCTTCTCTCGCTTTTTTCACTATTGCAGGTAGTATAGCATATATCCTAAAAAATGTCAATGGGGAAATTTTGACAAAATACCAAATAGGTGCTATTGTGAAATAACAGCACTCTTTACACCCGGGAGGTTTCCGATGGACGAAGGCGACGGAAGCGTAGAGGTTATAGAAGTAAAAAGAGAGGATGGTCTTCCGGTTACCGCAGCCATCGTGTATAACGGCAGGAACTTTTCTTTTTTCACCGTAGTTCACAGGGGCAGAAGGATCCCTGTGTTTCGCGGTATTATCCTGCGCGGAGGGGCTATTCTCCAATGGGGGGATCTTATAGTACCGCCCGAAGTATGGCGGGTAGCCCGGGGGATCTGGGCAGATAAGAGGGCAAAAACAAAGAGTCCGGCGGCGTAACGCTTCCGGACTCGTTCGTTTGTATATCGGAAGAATCTCACGTCTACATTTCTTCTTCTCTCAACTTTTTCAGAAGTTTCTTCTGTTCTTCGGTGAGACGCTTGGGGATTTTCACGTCAACCTTCACATACATATTTCCCCTTCCGATGCCGGAAAAATGCGGAATCCCCTTTCCTGCTACTTTCAGCACGGTGCCGGATGGAGTTCCGGCAGGTATATCCAAAAGCGCATTCGTTCCCTCAAGCGTGGGTATCTCAACTGTATCTCCCAACGCCGCTTGGGAAAAAAGAATCGGGACTGTCGCATGCACATCATCTCCTTTTCGCTGAAACTGGGAATGCGGCTTTACCTGAATGCGAATATACAAATCCCCTGCCCTTCCTCTCTTCCTTCCCGCATCCCCCTTCCCCTCCACGCGCAATATCTGATTGATGTCCACTCCAGCTGGAATAAGCACCACCACATCTTCAGAACCCTTTATTCTTCCCTCGCCCTTGCACACGTTGCAGGACTTTTCCGGACGCATACCTTCGCCCGCACATTCAGGACACGTTCCGAGACGCGTGAAAGAGCCAAAAATGGTGCGCTTTATCTGCTGCACTTCTCCGGTTCCCCGGCAGGAAAAACACTCGTTCACTTTAGTGCCAGGTTCCGCGCCCGCGCCCTGACACCTCGCACATGCGATGAATTTTGAAAGGGAGATCTTCTCCTGCCGCGCCTGGAGCGTGGCCTCCAGAGGAATCCCTAGCTCCACCTCAATATCGCGCCCCCGCTTTGCTTCCTGGCGGTGTTCTGACTGGTCTCCGGTGAAGAATTCGTCAAAAATATCGCCGATATCCTGAAAATCAAAACTGAAACCGGGCCCCTCTTCAAAATCCGCCTGCGAGCCGCCTGAAGGCCCCCACCCCCACCTGAATCCTCCAAACCCCTGATCGCCTCCCGGCGCGCCCCCTTCAAACACATTGCCAAACCTGTCGTATTGCACGCGTTTTGCGCTGTCTGAAAGCACCTGATATGCCTCGTTAATCTCCTTGAATTTCTGCTCGTCTCCTCCTTTATCCGGATGATATTTGTGGGCAAGCTTCCGGTACGCCTTTTTGATTTCTTCTTGAGAGGCGTTTCTGTTTATGCCGAGTATTTGATAGTAATCCTTCATTTTTTATCTTCTTCTTTTTGGTCTCCGGGATTTTGCGCTTGTCCGCCAGCAGGCGGATTCTGGTACATTGCGGCCCCTATTTTCTGCAAGACCTTGGAAAGTTGTTCTGTCGCTTGTTTAATCTCTTCTATATTATCACCGTCTTTCGCCTTTCTCAATGCCTCCAGCTTTTCCCCAACCTCTTTTTTTACATCCTCACCTACTTTATCACCCGCGTCCTTCAGGGCTTTCTCACTGGTGTAGATAAGGGTATCTGCGGCGTTGCGCACTTCAATCAATTCCTGCCTCTTCCGGTCTTCCATCGCGTGCAGTTCGGCTTCCTTTTTCATGCGCTCCACTTCTTCTGCCGAAATTCCCGTGGACCCCTCAATGCGTATGGACTGACTCTTGGCTGTTGCCTTGTCTTTGGCGGTAACATTCAAAATCCCGTTGGCATCAATGTCAAAGCTCACCTCCACCTGCGGCATACCGCGAGGGGCCGGAGGAATTCCATCCAAGATAAATCTGCCGAGGGATTTGTTGTCCTGCGCCAACGGCCGCTCTCCCTGTACCACGTGCACTTCCACGGAGGTCTGATTATCCGCGGCGGTGGAGAAAATCTGGCTTTTGGTCGTGGGAATCGTGGTGTTTTTGGAAATCAAAATGGTATTCACTCCACCCAGCGTTTCAATGCCCAGAGAAAGGGGCGTAACGTCAAGCAACAGCACATCGCGCACATCACCCCGCAGGATACCCCCCTGAATGGCAGCACCTATCGCGACAACTTCGTCCGGGTTAATGGATTTGTTGGGCTCTTTTTGGAACAGCCGCTTTACCGCCTCCTGCATAGCGGGCATGCGCGTCTGTCCTCCCACGAGCACCACCTCCTGAATATCCTGCGGAGAAAGTTTTGCCTCCTGAAGCGTTTGCTTAACCAGCGTAATGGATTTGTCTATGTATTCTTGCACAAGCCCCTCCAGCTGCGCCCGACTCAACTTATACAGCAGGTGTTTGGGCCCGGAAGCATCTGAAGTGATAAACGGCAGGTTGATTTCCGTTTCCATGGAGGTGGAAAGCTCCACTTTTGCTCGCTCCGCAGCTTCTTTCAGGCGCTGAAGCGCCAGGACGTCTTTGGAAAGATCAATGCCCTCGTCTTTCTTGTACTGGCTGGTGAGCCAGTCCATAATCTTCTGATCAAAGTCCTCTCCGCCCAAGTGCGTGTCTCCTCCGGTTGCCTTGACTTCAATGGTTTCTGGGGAAACCTCCAATATGGAAATGTCAAATGTTCCTCCGCCAAAGTCATACACGATAATGCGCTCCTCTTTCTTCTTGTCTAAACCATACGCCAGAGCGGCCGCGGTGGGTTCATTGATAACACGCTTCACTTCGAGTCCGGCTATTTCCCCCGCAACCTTTGTCGCCTTTCTTTGGCTATCGTCAAAGTATGCAGGCACGGTGATAATCGCCTCGGTAATTTTCTCGCCGAGCTTCTCTTCCGCGTCCTGCTTGAGTTTTCTCAAGACCATAGCTGAAATCTCCGGGGGTTTGTACCATTTCCCCGTCTTGCCGTCGGGCAGGTCGCCCATCTTGATTTCTACTCCCCCGTCTGCAGCTTCTCGAATCTCATAAGGCAGGAGCTTTTTGTCGCGTTGAACTTCAGGATCTAAAAACCGGCGCCCGATAAGCCGCTTCACTTGAAAAATGGTATTCCTGGGATTTGTGATTTGCTGACGGCGCGCCTGCACGCCTACCAAAATTTCGCGGTTTTTTGCCAGCGCGACCACCGAAGGCGTGGTACGACCACCCTCCCTATTCTCAATAATTCTGGGCTCGCCGCCCTCCACAACCGCAATTTCCGATAACGTTGTGCCGAGGTCGATACCTACAATTTTTGCCATATACGTTTTATTTTACTACTTTTACCTTCGCAGGCCGCAATAACCTGCCCTGCACCATATACCCCTTCTCCACTTCTTCTGCCACCATGCCGGATTCTCTCTGCTCTGAGCCCGTCGAAGGGTCACCCGCCACTTCTTCCACCGCTTCATGCAATTCGGGATTGAACGGTGTGCCCACGGTTTCGATTTCCTCAATTCCTTCACTTTTGAGAAACTCCCTCCATTGAGAAACAATCTGCAAAAACCCTTTCACGAACTTATCATCTTTTTGCTCCTCTGCAATTTCTCTTTCCGCTCTCGCAAGATTATCTAAAATACGCAGGATTTTTCGCAGCAATTCTCTTCTCGCGTACTCTGCCACCGCTTGCAACCTCTCGTTTTCCTCCTTTTTGTAATTCAGAAAATCCGCCTTCGCTCTTTTCCAGCCGTCCAGGTACTCATCGTGTTCTTTTTTTATCTTTTCAATCTCAACCGCTTTTCCCATAGATCTACAAAAGAATGAATTAATCCGACATTCCGGTAGTAGGGCATGCGCTTGGGCCCCACGATGGCCACAAAGCCCTGCTGGCCTCTTGCAAAATCGCATTCGCACACTATCATACTAAAATCCCCGATATTTGAAAAGGGATTTTCTTTCCCGATATATATTTCAAGCGGTTTGCCCCTCTTTGCTCTCTTAATATTTTGCTCAACATCAGTGAGAAATTTCGTAAAGTTCAGCAGCACTTCGTTTTGCGCAAATTCGGGCGCTCTCAACACCGCCTCCCACCCTTCTTTCCAAAGGATATCGCGGTAATAGGCAAGAGCCAAGTCGGAAAAGTCGGAGTCCTCCCCCGCGCCTTCCTCGTCGGCATATTTTTCCAGACCCTCGTCAACGAAAAGGCGGTATCCCCTATCGGTGGGCACGCGGCCCGAGGAAGTATGGGGCTGTTCCAAATATCCTTCTTCCGTGAGATAGGAGAGCTCCAGGCGAATGGTGGCCGGCGACACCTCCATATTGTAACGCTGTTCAAGCCAGCCCGAACTCACCGGCTCCGCGCGGTTGATATACTCAAAAATGGTTTTCCCGAGAATGTCTTTCTGCCGTTCGGAAAGCACCATACAAATTGCATTATAGCCACAACCAAATTAGCAGTCAAGCCCCCCGATTGCTAAAATACTACACTAGGGCAAGTTTATCTGCTACAATACAAAAACAAGTTTACACCACCTATGATAAATCGTCTTGCTGTCCCTCTGGCTTTTATCCTGCTTACTCTCATGGCTGGCATGGCGTTTTTCAGCATGAAGCAGGACGCGCTTACGTTTGACGAGCTAGCGCATATTCCGGCGGGCTACTCTTACCTTACCCAACAGGATTACCGTTTAAATCCAGAACACCCTCCGCTCGCGAAGGATCTCGCAGCGCTCCCCCTTCTTTTTCTTAACCTCAACTTCCCTGCGGAAAGCTCCAACTGGAAGCAAGAGGCAGAAGCGCCCGCGTGGTGGGTGCAGTTTGATTTGGGAAAGGAATTTCTCTATCGGTCGGGCCCGCTTGACGGCGAGGCAGGGAACGACCCCAAACAGATTATTTTTTGGTCCCGCCTCCCCATGATACTCCTCCTGCTCACGCTCGGCGCTTTCCTTTTTTTCTGGGCGAGGAAAATCTTGGGAAATGACTGGGCCTTGCTGGTGCTTTCGCTTTTTGCCTTTTCTCCAAGTTTTCTCGCACACGGCCACCTTGTAACCACGGATGTCGCTTCCGCATTTGGGATGCTCGTGGCGATGTACTTCTGGCTTGAGTTCCTCAAACAACCCACTAAAGGAGCCATCGGAAAAGCCGGGGTTGCTTTAGCGCTCGCGCTCTTGTTCAAATTCAGCGCGGTGCTTTTACTTCCCTTCTTTGCTATCATCACGCTCTTTTACGCATTCTTGCACCCCAATTCTCTTGGGAAAGTCCGCGCAATAGGGAAATATGTGGGCCTTTCCGCTCTTGCAGGCATTGTCGCGCTTGCCCTGATCTTACCCATATACCAACTCCACTTACTCAATTATCCTGCCGAACGCCAAGCACGAGATACCATAGCCGATTTGCAGCCCGGCGGAGTGACGCTCTATGAACAAACTGTTATCTGGATGGCAGATAAGCCGCCGTTTCGCGCGTTTGCGCAATTCGCGCGCGGTATTCTCATGGCAACCCAGCGAGGTCAGTTCGGGAATACCGTATTCTTGCTCGGCGACATAAAGGCCGGAGGCTGGTGGTATTACTTCCCTCTCATCTATCTATTCAAGGTACCGCTCGCCCTTCATATCCTCATGCTCGCGGGACTCGCGGGATTTATCTTGAGTATAAAGAAAAAGGGAGCAGAATGGGTGAAAAACAACTTCTCCCTATTCGCTTTTGGATTGTTTATCGTTGGATACTGGGCTGTTGCCATGACAGGAAACCTCAATATTGGAATACGCCACCTCCTGCCGACCTTCCCCTTCCTGTATTTACTTGTTGTGTACGGCGTAAAAGAATTCGCCAACAGCCGCTCAGCTCCGCGGGCTAAGCGAAAATTCGCCGTGGCGCTGGTTTTGCTCTTTGTCGCATATATCGGATCCTCGCTCTCCTCGTCCCCAAACTATATCTCCTATTACAACGAACTTGCCGGCGGCACAAAAAACGGATACAAAATTGCGGTGGATTCAAATTACGACTGGGGACAAGATTTCTATCACTTGCTCGCGTTTGTGAAAGCAAACCAAATACAAAAACTCCGCCTTGATTATTTTGGCGGAGAAGACCCCGCGTATTGGCTCGGCGAGAAATATATTCCATTAAATCCGAGGGAAGAGGGATTTACCCCGAGCGAAGTCGAGGGGTGGGTGGCGGTTTCGGCAAACCAGCTTATGGGCGGCACCGCCAAACCAGCCGCGAGTTTTGACCAACCCACCGGTTACTACGGTTGGCTTCAGCAATATATCCCCGTTGCCCGCGCCGGAAAGTCCATTTTCATTTACCACATAGAGTAGCTAACGGTATTTAATGTAGACCTGGTCGCCAAAGCGAAGATCCAGATATTCCAAAAAGGGCCGGCGCTGAAAGGGCACTTCTTGCTCTAACACAAGCTTGGCTTTGGCAATCTGCCAATCAACCTTCTCCTCGGGATTCATATATATTTCCCACCCTTCAGAAATTTTTGCGTGTACTCTTTCTTTGGAAACAATGTGCATAGACAATACGCGAAGCCCAACCTGCGAAAACAAAGGAAACGCATCTACACCTTTTTGAAATTGTCTCGTGCGTTCAAGGGTGACCGGATCCACCACGATGTCGCCCAACGCCGCCTCTCCATTCTCCGCAGAAAAAATAACTTCCCTTTCCGACTCCCGCTCCTCAAAGATAACCCCGTGCTCATCAAGGGCGAAGCATTGGCGGATGGGGCGCGTCGTTTCCTCTTCCGAGTCCTCGCTTTGCACCTGCAAGGTTCTCTGCTGGCACCACACGGCAATCCCCTGGCGCTCCTGCACGCGTATCAGCACGCCGTCGGGAAATCTCTTTTCCACCGCGACCGATTCTGCTTCGGGAAACGCCTGTTCAATGGCGGCGCCCGCCACTTCCTTATCTAAGAGGAGAAAATGATTCAGAGAAAAGAAGAGGACTCTCCTTGAAAGATTGGCCTCCACAACACGACGCAGATCTTCTGTAGATATTTTCTCATTGCTCTCAATTTCAATATTCTCTATGCGGAAAAGCGGCGTGAAAAATATTCCGTATAATACTCCGACAAAAGCCAGTGCCCCAAGCGCGCCATACCAAAAAACTTTGTTTTGAAAGATCTTTTTGAGGCGCGCCCGTTTTGGCCTCAATCTCCTATGTGGCTTGTATCGTTTCATAATCCCCTTCGCCTTGCCCGCATCATTTCAAATATCGCAGTCGGCCAATACTTCCATGATAAGGGATAATCCTGCGTTTTTATGTATTCGTAGGGTCTACCGCCAAACCCCATTTTAAACCGAGTGGGGCCTGCCCATGGATGCGAAGAGTGTTTGTCAGGATCCACATATCCCCAAAAATCGTAAAGTTTGCACCCCCGCCGTTTCGCCTCTTTTATCGCTTCCCACTGCACGAGATACGGTAGGGAAAATTTCGCGTATTCAGACAAAGAAGCCGCCTGATGGTAAAATCCAATCCTCGACCAAAAAATCACGAGCGCACCTGCAACATATTCTTTTTTATATTTCCCAAAAATCAAAAGGGCTTTGCCGTCTTTTGCGAAAACCTCAAACTCGTTTTTAATGTATTCCTCCGAAAACGGAACAAATTGCTGGCGTTTCGCAACCTGCCGGGTAAGCGCAGCGAATCTGCTTATATCTTCAATTCCATCGCTTTTCTCAATTGTAATATCGCTGTTTTTCTGTGCTTGTCGTATGAGATAGCGCGTGGTTTTTCGCATGCTACCGAAAAGCCCATCTTCCGGAAGGACAAGATCGAGTTTCCAAGTCGCGTCATACGCATTTGCGTGCATCGATGCCAATCTAAATCCAAGATTTTTGAGCAACGCGTCATTTTCTTCTGTCTGCTTCAGTAAAGGATTCATCCGAATAAAGCTCACTCTCTCCTCTTTCGCAATCCACTTAAGCTCTCCTAAAAATACCTGCAAGATTTTGCTATCAGAATTCTTTAGAACCGGGCCGTGCTGAATTAAGAGAAATGTGCCCCGTCGGGCCCGAATCTTCGCAATTAAGGCAATCCCAAGCAAGGTATCGCCATCATATATTCCCAACCTCCAAATCTTTCCTATTTTCTGCCAAAACTCCCCCCAATTCCACGATTGCAGGAATGTCTTTTCCGCACACTGCATAAGAAATGCCTCCCATTCTCCTTTATGTTGTATTTCTCGAATTCCCATGTCTCAAAGGATATAATTATAATGCATTTGACGCCCGCTCTTCTCTCCTCTATACTCATTACAGCAACTTCGGGAGGGATCGCAATGATTCTTGTTATAGGGGAAGCCCGCAATGTCGGGAACGATACCGTAGGTGAACTACTTCTGGTAAGTAGCGCGAAAGAGCAATCGGTGGATCGAGAGCGCATCCGCGAGATACTTCGCGCCCTCAAAGACGGCGCAACCCTCACCCTCACTGTTCGGGACGGGAAAAAAGAATACTGCCGCATTCTGGCGCAGAAAGGAGATAACCTCTTTCTCTAACGTATCCCCGCCTCCGCATGAGCCGCGTACCTTTGTATGCGGCTCCACCCTTTTGAAATTACCTCCAGTAAGCGAGAAGCGCAAGAATTTCTCTGGCGTCTTCTTTTGTTATACCAATGTGCGTAGGAAGATTGAACGTACTCTGCGCCAGCTTTTCCGCCTTTGGACAACTGCCCTTTTCATACTGCATTTTATCAATCTGCGTATCTTGCGGAGCAATGGGGGTGGTATACCAATCCCCTATCAACAGGTTTTGCTGCCACGCCTTCCTGATAATTGTGTGCGCGTCGGGATGTCGGACAGGAAAACGGAGGAAAATGCTGCCCTCCTTGTATTTCGTATCTGGCCTGACTGCGCAGGCAGGTATTTTGTACTTAGTATCAACTAATTCTCGCGAGTAAAATTCCGCGATTTCTTGCCGATGTTTGTTAAGCCGTTCAAGCTTTCTAAACTGGTGAAGCGCCAGAAGAGCAAGGGCGTTTGGCAGACGCTTGGGGAAATACGAGGGTTTCAATCCCCTTTTCTCTTTCCAGTGCACGGCTTTGGAAAGAATATGCAGCCATTGGGAAACAATAAGGAGATATTTCCCGAATATGCGATATGTGGGCAGAATCTTCCAATTCATAAGAGGAGGATGCAAAAGCTGCTGGAAAATCCAACAGCAACAGGGATATCCTATTTTTTCTTGATATGTGCGAATTTTTTGCGCTAATTCCTCGTTGTTCGTCGTTGCCATGCCACCGTACACCGAAGAAATTACTTTGTCTCGGGAAAAACTGAAAAATGCCGCTTTCCCGAACGTACCTGTTTCTCTTCCCTTGTATTTCGCACCGAGCGCATGCGCGCAGTCCTCAATCAAGATAAGATTATGTTTTTTGCAAATTTCAAGCACGCTATCTATGTCTGCGGGCATTCCAAACGTGTGCTGCACAACAACGACCCTGCTTTTGGGAGTAATCTTGCGTTCCAAGTCCGCAATATCAATATTGAAGTCGTCTTCTGAACAGTCCACATACACTGGCTTTAACCCCGCCCACATTACCGGATTTGGCACGGCGTTGCACGTGAATGCCTGCAGGAGAACTTCATCGCCCTTTTGCAGGCCCAGGCCCTCCAAAATAGCCAAGAACGCCGACCTCCCGCTGTTAAACGCAAATGCGTGCTTCGCTCCCAAGCGTTTTGCGAACGCTTGCTCGAGAAGTTCAGGCGCGCGCCCTCTGCGCCATTGCCACGACTGGAACAACAATCGAAAAGCCAACCAAATGTCGTCTGACTCCGTATTCGGAGACAATGATATGGAAATTGGCCTAATCATTTTTGTTCAGAAGCGCAAGAAGTTGGAGCTGGGTTCGGCTTTCTTTTCCGCCTTCCAGCAAAATCGCACCTCTTTCTTCCACAATCTCTTTTATCTTATCAAATATATATTGCGCATTCCCCATATAAAAGATTTTGTCGCTCTGTCCCGCCGCGCCCTCTTTTACGCTGGCCAAGCACTCCCCCGTTGTGATGATGGCGAGATCGCACACTTGCGCAATCTTCTCTCCTATTTTCCTATGCGCTTCCTGAGATGCCTTTCCCAGCTCTATCAAACAAGGCATCACCAAAATTTTCTTGCCTTCGTATAAATTCAGATATTCCAAATCCGCAATCACTCCGTCTGGATTGGCAGAATAGGTGGAGTCAATAACCGTAGCGCCACTTGCAACCTTTTTCACTTTCAATGCGCTTAGCTCCAATGGCATTGATTCCAAAGCTTTTGCAATTTCTTTCAACCCCATCCCCAGCGCTCGCGCCGCGGCTATGGCAAGCAATAAATTCTGCACATTATGGGCGCCATACGCAGGCACTGCAAATGTCACTCCTTCGATACGAAATGAGAGTCGTTCTTTTTCTACCCTTACATCCCCTGCTCTTATGTCTTCTGTAGCAACAATAAACTTTACTCCCTCCCCGGCCCTTTTGAGACGCGCGAGATGCTCTTTGAGCTTCGGACTAGCTCCATTGAGAATCGCTATGCCGCCTCTCGGCAATGCTTTTACCAACTCTGCTCCGCCTTCTGCCGACAACAGGTTCTCCATTGAGCCAAATGTGGCCAAATGCTGTTCATTCGCGCCAGTTACAATACCAATCTGCGGCTTTGCGATTTCTGCCAATAGCTTTATTCCGCCTTTATTGTAGGCGCCCATTTCGCACACAAACACGTCGTGCTCGTCGGTGAGATTGCGCAGAATCGTGCGCGCTATACCCACCTCTGAATTTGCGTGCTCTGGAGTTTTAAGCACCTGATATTTCTGCCCCAGAATATGCGCCAAGAATTCTTTTGTGCTGGTTTTCCCATAGCTTCCGGTAATTCCAATAACCTTGAGATTTTTCATCTTTGCCCGCCTTTCTTTCGCCTTAGATAGTATCCTGTTGCGGCCCATCACGGCAAAGGGCTGAAATCCAAGCACGATACCGGATACCACAAACGGCGTGAGAAGGTCAAAAAGTAAAAGGCCAGAAAACACGGATGAAGCAGTAAAGACAAATACCTCTCTCCCAAGGAAAAACGTACTCACCGAAACATCTGTGAAAGTAAGAACTCCGTAAAAGGCAATTTGAGCGCCAACTCCAAGAATCACAAGCACCAGCGTTTTTTTGGTGAATACCGGCATCTTAAGGCGCTTGCGCATCGAATCCAAAACTGCCTTAATCGCTTCAACCGTATAGAGAAGAAATGTTGCGAATATGCCAACACCAAAAGCGACAAGAACCAATACAAACACGGTATTGTTTTGAGACAACAACTCTTCTTGAAACATGCGCACCGCAAGAACACCGACAAAATCAAGCAAAAGGAGAACTTTTACGAATGAAAGAGGATGAAAAAGGAGCTTCTTGCCCTGATCGGTTTGAAAATGTGCCAAAAAACGACCTGTGTGATATTCTTTCAGCTGCCACAGATAAATCCAAAAGAAAACCCACTTTATTTGCCGTGTCAGCCAAATCATGAAGACCCAAGAAATTGTGTAATAGAAACGGATAATTTTTCTGGCATTTGAAAATTTAAGGCGTGTTTACCTCCTTCAATAACTTCGAGCTTAGAATTGGGAATAAGCTCGTCCATTAAATAGGCATCCTGCACGGGAGTCATCTCGTCTTTGTCGCCCCAGATAATAAGCGTTGGAACAGATATTTTGGAAAATTTTGCAGTTAGGTCCTGCGTGATAACTTTTTTGAACACATCCCGCATAATACCCTGCGTCTTCATATAGTCCGGCCTCCGAATTGCCATGTACAATGCATTTTTTATGTTATGACGCAAATCTTCAAATGGCACGAGATACAACAGAAAGCTCACCGACTTTGCTACCGCCATCACGAGTTTTTTTGCCACGCCGGGAGTGCGGCGCACGGCTGCAGCTGCAAGAAGTACAAGTTTTTCTGCTTTTTCCGGATGCTGCACGGCAAACTGAATTGCCATCTGCCCACCGAACGAGTGTCCCGTGAGAATGAATTTCCGCAATCCGAGCTTTTGTGCAAAGTCGTTTACGAAGTCTGCGTATTCTTCCACTCCCCACACTGCAGACGGAGCCGATGTTTTCCCAAATCCGGGCAAGTCGGGCGCAATCACTGCATACCCTTTCTCTGCAATCAGCTCTGCGACTTTCACCCAAGAATCGGACGAACTTCCCCACCCATGCAAAATCAGGAGAGGCCTGCCCTCTCCTGCAACCTTATAGTTTATCTGCGTCCCATTAACCGATTCTTTCTTTTCCCGCATACTTTTGGAGGGCTTTCGGAATTTTCACCGATCCGTCTCTTTGCTGATAATTCTCCAAAATCGCGATAATTGTTCTGCCGATGGGCAGGCCGGTTGCGTTAAGCATATGCACGAACTCCGGCTTTCCTTCTTTGGTTTTATACCGAATATTCAGCCGGCGCGCTTGAAAATCGGTGGTATTGGACGCAGAACTTACTTCGCGATATTTGTTTTGCCCTGGCAACCACGCCTCAATATCTATAGTAGAAGCTGAAGGACGAGACATATCTCCGACTGCGAGCTGGACCACCTGATAAGGAATTTCCAATTCCCGCCAGAGTTTTTCTTCAAATTCCACCAAAAACTTATGTTCTTCCTTTGACTTTTTAGGATGGCAAAAACTGAACAACTCCACTTTATCAAACTGGTGCACGCGTAAAATTCCTTTCGTATCTTTTCCGTAGGAGCCCGCTTCTCCACGGAAACACGTGGAAAAGGCAACATATCTTCGGGGTAATTCTTTTTCTTCTAATACCTCGCCTGCGTGCATGGGGCCAACTGATTGCTCCGCGGTTCCCACTAGGAATAGGCCCTCTTTTTCAAAAAAATACCGCTCGGCCAAATCCTCTGGCGTATCCACATAACCCATCGCCTGCATAACTTCTGACCTCACGAACACGGGTGGTACTATGGGAATAAACCCTTCTTTGATAGCTTCTTGCATTGCCAATTGCACCAGGGCAAACTCCAGAAGCACAGCTTCTCCTTTCAGATATCCAAAGCGCGCGCCAGAAACTTTTGCCGCGCGCTTCACGTCAATAATATCCAGCGCCTCGCCAAGTTCAAGATGATCTTTCGGTTCAAAACTAAATTTTGGAACTTTCCCCCACTGTCGTAGCACCACATTCGCGGGTTCATCTCCGACCGGCACATCTTCAAGGGGCATATTTGGCAATTGAGCCGATGCCGCTTTCAAGCCTCCTTCAGCTTCCTCTAACTGCGGCTCCAGCAATTTAATTTCTTCCTTTAGCTTCTTCGCCTCTTCAACATTCTCTCTCCCGAGTTTATTCTGTCGCGTCTTCAACCCTTCGATCCTCTGAAGCAGTTCTCGCCTTTTCTCATCCAGCTCCAAAATCCTGTTGATATCGCACTCAACCCCTCTCTTTTTACATCCCTCTTTCACCGCCTCCGGATTTTCCCGAATAAATTTAATGTCTAACATATCTAAACATCCTTTCTTGCGGCAAGTGCGAAAGGAAGAAAATAATTATCCATATCCTTTAAGCTAGCTCCGTATTCTTTACCGCCCGCAACCGCATCGCAAAACAACTCTCGAGCAAGCGCAATTTCTCGCAATCTCGCTTGCCTTCTCCAGCGGGGATCTGCAAGTGTTAAGTCAAAAAGCTCAAGTGCCCTGTCTGTTGCGCTCTGAAAAGACTGCGCATCTTTCCCCTGCCATTTTTCGGCTCTTTCAACTTCACTGCCAATATTCCCCATTTGCTCGGCTGCAGATAAGGTAAACCACTTTCCAGCAACCGCGTTTTTATGCAAAATGGTATTCATTCACTTACTAACTTTTTTACAATTTCTTTAATCTTTTGATGAATCGCTGGATCTTCTATGTTTCGAGAACGATTCCCAAACGAAGGTTTTATATTTACCATAGAGTCAAATTCAATGAATTCTTCATTGGGATTTTCTGGATAAAAATTAATGCCCCACGTATGTTCTCGTTTTGATCCCTCTTTTTCCATAAGCACTACCTCCTCTTCAGAATGAAACTCTCCTCCTACAGCCATAATCCCCTGTTCTACATCCACCACCGCCTTTACCATATCTCCAAACATATCTCTCGCCATCTCGCTTAATTCTTCCCTGCGTATCGGGCGATTTTCTTTGATTATCTTAATTTCCATACCTCACCTTCTCCGGATTTTCTCTGATGAACTTAATGTCCAACATATTCTTTTAGAGTATCATAATTCGCCCTTTTGTAGAAGACGAAGCCCCCCAGGGAAAACCCTATTGGGGGGGCTTATGTTTGCTTTCGCTCCACGATAGAAAGAACCGGGGGGATGATGTTGTTCTCGTGGATCGTCACCCCAAGCCAATCGAGCAACCATTGACAGACGTCGCACACGTAAGCAACGCCTACCAAGTACAGCTCTGCTCCATGCAGACGCTCTCGATCCTCCTCGGTAAAGCGTCCTTGGAGGACGCGCCGAGTTCGGGCGCCCTTCTTTTCCCCGTCGAATTGATGCCAGGCGAACCTGGCGTAATCTGCGGGGGTTACGGGAATGGACATCCCATGCTTATCTCTGCGTACCGAAAGGCACGCAAAGATCTCCGCATGGAAGCCGCGGCACTTCTTCCGGTTTGTTCCTCGCACTGAGTTTCGGCGAGGACAAGACGGAAGAACATCCCCGTACCCATATGGAGGAGGCGCACAGAGGTTTGAACCCCTCCCGATAATACGGCCGTCCTTCACTAGTATAGCTCCGAGCCGCTTGTCGAGGCAGTTTGAAAGATGGGTCCAATCCCATGCCTCTTGCAGCACATATCGCCGGAGCTCTTCCTGACGCTCTTCCTCCCTTTGCTCGAGGGAGGATTCTTCGGCTTCTCCCATAAGAAACCTCCCTTTCCTTTAAGAATAAGCTGGGAATATTATACACTATTTCTTGCGTTCTGTCTACCCCCGAGGTTTCATCATCGGGAATAAGATGACTTCGCGGAGGGAGTGGGTGTTGGTGAGCAGGGCAACAAGGCGATCAATGCCCATGCCAAAACCAGCGGTCGGAGGCATGCCGTACTCCAAGGCCTCTACAAAATCGGCATCCATCCTCTGCGCGTCTTCCAAACCCTTCCGGAACAAACCTTCCTGCTCCTCAAACGCTTTCCTCTGCGCACCGGGATCGTTCTGCTCTGAATACGCCTTCACAAGCTCCCATCCTCCTCCCACGAGCAACTGGACGGTTTCTGCCTGCTCTGGATTCTCCTCCCTCGCCTTTGCCAGCGGGAACATTTCTGAAGGATGGTGGATAACAAATGTCGGCTCCCACACTTTCGGCCGGCAGTATTTCTTGTAAAGTTCATCCACAATCTTCCCTTTGCTCCAGACGGCTTCCGGAGATATGCCCAACTTTCCCGCTTCCCTCGCGAGAGCGTCGCGGTTCAAAGAGTCAATATCAAGCTTGGTGTATTTTTTTATCAGCGTACCGTATTCAACTCTTGGCCACGGGGCTTTAAAGTCCAACTCTTTCCCCTCATACTCAATGGTGGTTTTCCCTGCCTCGCCGGCAGGCAGGCCGAACAACTGCTTGAGGAGATGCCCAAACATCTTCTCGGTAAACTTCATCATATCCTTATAATCTGCATACGCCCAATAAAATTCCAGCATCGTAAAATCAGGATTGTGCTGGCGGTCCACCCCTTCGTTGCGAAATACGCGACCAATTTCATACACCTTTTCAAATCCGCCCACAATGAAGCGCTTAAGCGGAAGCTCAAGAGAAATGCGCAGATACATATCCAAATCAAACGCGTTTAAATGCGTGGTAAAGGGCTTGGCATCTGCTCCACTATATATGTGCTGTAAAACCGGCGTTTCCACTTCCAAAAACCCTTCGCCATTCAAAAACGCGCGGAGCTCCTGTACAATGCGCGTCCTCTTTTCAAATTTCTCGCGAACCTCCTTATTGAAAATCAGGTCGAGATACCGCTTGCGGAATCTTTCTTCTTCGTCTTGAAGCCCATGCCACTTTTCGGGCAACGGCAAAAGCGACTTTGCAAGAATCCGGTAATCTGAAACCTCAAGGGTTTTTTCTCCTTTTTTTGTTTTGAACAGCACTCCTCGTACCTGAACAAAATCTCCAATATCAAAAAAATCCAAAAACTTATCGTACGTCTGTACGCCCACTCTATCTTTTTTGAGATACGCCTGAATATTTCCCGTGCCGTCCTCAATGTTCAAAAATGTGGAGCCACCGTGGCCTCGTACCGCGCGGATGCGCCCAACCAAAAAAATTTCTTTTTTCGCCCTTGAAAGTTTTGCAAAGTCGCCAAGCGCCTCCGAAGCCGTATGCGTTCTCTTAGCTTGCGCAGGGTAGACCGTCTCCCCCGCCGAGCGCATGGCCTGAAGCTTCCTCGTCCTTTCCTTTTTCATCTCATCAATCGTCGCCATATTTCTTTATCTTACGCCATTTCCCCTCTCTGGTCAAAAACACAGGATGTACTGGGACTTCTGTGCTAGGACTGTCCTAGCTCATTCCAGCATATTTGTTTCCATCGCAGAGCCATGCGCCTTAAACTTAATCCAGTCCTCCACGGCTAATTTACAATTTTTCTCGCCTCCAAAAAATTCAAGGAAGAAGTCCTTTGTTATAAAAGGAGGAGAATTTTCTTTCCCAATATAGTCAAGATAGCTGCTTGGCCTATAACTCTCTAACTTTTTTATGGCCTCTCTCGGATTCTCAACTTGGAATTCTTTCCATTTGGGCTCCCAAAGCTCCACGGGGTTTGTATGCACGTATCGAAATATATTTGCTAACTGTTCATCACTTTGTATGGGGACGGCTTTAAACCTTCCCTCAAAAAGCGGGCCAGTCCGGTTATGTCTTTTATTAAAATAACTGGAAAACCCGCCAAGTTTTCTCATAAAATCAGAGGTACCGCCCTCTCTAATTTCACGGAGTATGAGATGAATGTGGTTTGGCATAAGGCAAAACGCG
>MHUO01000009.1:193608-199646 GCA_001825035.1 Candidatus Wildermuthbacteria bacterium RIFOXYD1_FULL_50_12
CGCGAAAGGAGCGCCCATAAATTGATCGGCTGAACACTATTAAATAACTCTAAGCCGAAGATAAATCGAGAGTAATCCTGTTTGCTTCGAAAAATATTTTCGCGATTAACGCCTCTTTTAACTACGTGGTAGAAGGCGCCGACTTCTATTTTAAATTTTCTCGCATTGCGCGGCATATATCCTATATTATACCACAGCTCAATGTGCTAGGACAGTCCCAGCACATTCCAGCACAAATCGTGGCTAAAATTACCCCCCCCAATGATGACTCATCGGGGGGGGTAAACCCATGCGGCTTTGAGGGACACTACACCTGAACGAGCACGTCGTCCAGGATTCGATCGAACGCTTCCTTTTGCTCGGCAGCATAGCAGGAAACGTTCGGGAGGTCGCCCTTTGCGTGCGCTGCGCTTTCGCGCAGATGCGCCCGGAGCGACGATGCGAGCGGAGCAGCACTCGGATTCGCAGAAACTTGTTCCAGAAGAATCAATGCTTTGTCCCACTTTTCCCGGTACCAACCGGGATTGGCATCCGTATGCCAGTTGCTGGGACCAAAGCCCTCGCCAATCTTCTGGAGAAGGCCGCTTCTCTTTACCATCAGGTACTCTCGCAAGTACCCTGCTTTCATGATGGAGAGAACTTTCCCCAGTTCCGTTGCCTCGGCCACACCAAGGCGTTCGCACGCCTCAACGATAGCATCTCCTCCTGATACTATCTCGAGGAATACCTCTTCGGTCGGCGCATAGGCGAAGTGGATCTGGGGCATCAGTAACTTCCCCAAGAACAGTGCGACGCCTTCCGCGTCGCCCTCGGTCTGTAGATAGACCACAAACTTACGCCAGTCAACGATATCAATTCTGGCGTAGGCGTTCGTGATCTCGCCCACTGTTTCCCGAGAAGATAGGACGGTTCCGGAGGTTTTTGAAACCGCCCGGAGGACGAGTCCCGTCTCCTTAAGGAATTCACCGCATCGGCGCTCCAATGTTCCGAGATTGATGACGCTTCGAAACTCCTCGTCTTCAACCCCGCTCTCCCCCATGTCAGCCAGGATCAGCGAGGCCATAGCCACGCCCAGCGCCTTGCCAGGGCTATGGTCTTTGTTATAACCAAGAACGGACTCAACCAATTCCTTAAGCATCCTTGTTCCTCCTTCTTTCCTTATGAGGGATAAATGTACGGGAGACAGGCTGATTCCTAATATATCACAACTCTACGAAATGTCAAGGACTTTGCAGGGTTGTGCTCCGCCGGGGGTTTCAATGACCACTGCATCTCCCTTCTTTTTGCCTAAAAGTGTGGAGCCGACTGGTGATTCGGCAGATATCTTCCCTCGAGAAGGATCAGCTTCGTTTGCAGCAACAATTTGGAGAGTTTGTATCTCAGACCCCTCCAAATGAACGGTAGAGCCGATACGAATCTGATCCGATGCCGTCGCCTTTCCAACTACTCTTGCCTCGCGAATTTCTTCTTGGAGCTTGGAGATTTTCGCCTGGAGCATCGCTTGCTCGTCTTTTGCATCTGCATATTCAAAATTCTCAGACAAATCGCCATGCGCGATTGCTCTCCGCAAGCGCTCGGCAACCTCTCTTTGCTTTGTTGTCTTGAGATGCTCAAGTTCTTTCTTAAGTTTTTCGAGTCCCTCTTCGGTAACAAACTTTGCCATAATAAATTATTTTGTGAAGTACCATTCCAACGCTTCTTTCGCTACGGGCAACACCGCCAAACTGCCCTCTTTTGCGTCTTCCACCATCACGGTTAACACGATTTTGGGATTTTCATAAGGTGCGAACACCGTAACCCAGCTATAGAGATAATCCAACCCTTGCGCGTCTTTTCTTCCGGTTTGCGCAGTGCCTGTTTTTGCGCCAGACGATACGGACAGCTGATTCAGCAAAACCGCAGATCCCCACTTGACTGCCTGACGCATTCCCTCGCGCACCACCTCTATATTCTCTTTATCTATGATTCCCTCGCGAATGACAACTGGAGGGAATGCTGTCCCGGTTTCTACAATCTCTTTTACCATTTGGGGTTTGTACAGCTTCCCCCCGTTTGCGAGAGGCACAAAAGAAGCAGCCACCTGCAAAGGGGTAGCCAGCACATTGCCCTGTCCAATGGAAAACAAATAGGTGTCCCCGTCCCACCAGCCTTCCCCCTTTACCCTCCTTTTCCATTCAGGATCCGGAACAAGACCCTTCCCTTCACCCGGCAGGTCTATCCCGGTTTTAGAGCCCCAACCGAATTTCGTAAGATACTCTTTGAGCCGCGTTGGCCCAAGCCCCTTTTGATCTTCAAACCCTCCGCCAATGGTGTAGAAATACACGTTACTGGAAACGGCAATGGCATCCCTCATATCAACCCAGCCGTGGTCTTTCCAATCGGGAAACCGATATACAATGTCAGGGTCGTAAGCATGAGGAACTTCAATATATCCCCGCGTAAGTATCTTCTTATCAGGATCAATGATATGTTCTTCCAACGCAGCCGACGCCACCAAGGGCTTTATGGTGGAACCCGCAGGGTAGTTCCCCGCAATTGCCCGGTTGAATAATGGGTTCAAGGGGTCGGAGACGATTTCTTCGTACTGCTCGTGGGTAATGCCGCGGGAAAACAGGTTATTGTCAAAGCCGGGGATGCTCACCAAAGAAAGGACTCCTCCGGTGGCAGGATCCAAGGCCACGGCCACCGCCTTTTTCGCTCCAATGCGGGAAAGCGTATCCTCCAACGCCTCTTTCAATTTCTGCTGAAGCCCAAAATCAAGCCAAAGCACCAAACTTTTTCCAGGAAAGGAAGCAATCTCCCCTCCTTCTTTCACCACCCTCCCCAGCGCGTCTTTCTCCGTCAATATCTTCCCCGGCACTCCGCGCAATTCGGTTTCATAAGCCCTCTCAATTCCCGTTTTGCCGATCTGATCGGTTACGAAATAGTCGGAACGCTCCCTCAGCTCTTCGGGCGAAATCTTTGCCGTATAGCCAAGAATGTGAGAGAGCGTGGGACCTGCAGCATACTCGCGAATCGTATTTTTTTGGATTTCGCAGCCCTCCAACTCCTCCGCCCGCGTTTCCAGCACGACAAGATGCTCGTGCGAAAGATTCTGCACAAGCAAGAACTTTGGATTTGACGTTTTGTCGAACTCTGCCTTCAAATCCGCGAACGGAATATTCAAAATGTCCGAGGCCCTCCGCAAAATGCGCTCTTTCTCGGTGCGGTCTGCGGGTAAATCGCGCTTGTCGCACACAAAATCAAAGCTTGATTTGTTAAACACCAACTGCGCGCCAAAGTTGTCGTAGATGACCCCCCGATCTGAAGCTATCGGCACGCTCCGAATGGCATTCTCCTGCGCCTTCCTTTCAAGCTCGTCTCCAGCGAACGCCTGCAAATAGAAGGACCTAGCGAAAAACGCCAAAGTCACCGCGATAAAACAGACATAGAGTCCCCAAAGCAACCATCGGGAAAGCGGAACTTCCAACCATTGCTCCGCGTACTCTCTGAAAGCCGTTCCTCGTTCTGCCACAAACTTATCCAAGAAAACATCCTGAAATTCAATCTCGCTCCTAAATCGCTTGATGCGAAATCCTCTAAAACTTTTTAGGAATGGGAAGCCGAACATATTCTTCCAATACAAACTTAATTAACAGGGAAATAACCAGAAGCGTCAAAGACCAGAATCCTATGATACCCCCGGAAAAAATATCCAGCAAGAAACCGCTAAAGAGCGCCGCCGCGAAGCTCGCGTAAGAGTCCCGCCGTTCAAATATGCTCAGAAATACTACGCTCAGCATAACAAGGTTGGGAATCCACCCGTTGGGAAAGAGGCGCGTAAAAAAGCTCATCTGCAAAAGGGCAAAAGTGTAAAGCAAAAGGAGGATGCCAAATACCTGCTTTATCATGGACGCAAAGAAGTAATCACAAACACCGTTTCCAAGGACTTTATGTTCAAGAAGGGCTCCAGGGACGCCCGCTGAAAATCGTCCGTCCCGCTTTTAAAAATCTCCTGCGCTTGACCCACCAGCAAGTTCCTGGGGAACACTTCGCCCATGGTAACCACGAGGTCGCCTACCTGGAGTTCGTCCTCGCGCGGAACCACATCAAACAAAAGTTTTGAGCCGCCCTGCCCCCGCACTACGCCCGCCGCTTGGGTTTCGCGGACTTTGGCGTCCAGCCGGCTTCCGTTGGCAGTAATGAGCTGTACGCGAGCATGATTTGGAAATGCTTCTACCACCCTGCCCACTGCAACGTTGCTTGCCGCGACAACCGGCATTCCCTCCCGAACTCCCTGATTTTTTCCTGCCCGCACGGTAATAACATCCTCCATAAGATTTTTCCCGACAACCTCGGCGAGCACCATTTCGAATTCTTCTGCCAGCCCAAATCCCATCATGCTTCGTAGCTCCTCGTTCTCTTTTTCAACATACTGAAGCGAAACCAGCCGCTGAAGAAGGGCAAAATTTTCTTGCTTTAAAGTTTCGTTTTCCACTCGCAGTCGGCCTCCGCCGAAAAATGTAGCGACGATATCGCCTGCTTGCCAAAGAGGAGTTTGAATGCGCAAAGATACGGAGATGACAACGCTTCTGACCTGAGGAGAAATAAGGTTGAGCGAGAAAAGAAAAAGGAGCACCATAGCCCCAATTACTAATTTTCTTTTCGAAAACACCCCCCGCATTTCTTTATTATACGATTCCTCCCCCCTTCTGGCAAGTCCAAACAGGGGCGTTGCGGGCAAAAACAAAAGAGGTTACACGCATTGTAGGGGGCCTACCTACTCTCGCCTTGCGACTACCATCGGCCTTGGAAGATTTCACTTCTGTGTTCGGAATGGGAACAGGTGGAGCACTCCCAGTATAGACCCCTTACAATGGGTATAACCTCTCATAAAGAAAGCAATCACTAATTGCCAGCCAGGAATATTGCGTTGTGATCATTAGTACTCCTCGACTGAATCCCTTGCGGGACTTACATCTGGAGCCTATCAACCTCCTCATCTCGGAGGGATCTTTGAGTCCTCATCTTGGAGTTGGCTTCGCGCTTAGATGCTTTCAGCGCTTATCCTAGCCGAACATAGCTACCCAGCGATGCCGTTGGCACGACAACTGGTACACCAGAGGTTCGTTCATCTCGGTCCTCTCGTACTAGAGATAAATCTCCTCAAGACTCGACGCCTGCGGTAGAAAGGGACCAACCTGTCTCACGACGGTTTGAACCCAGCTCACGTACCTTTTTAACTGGCGAACAGCCAGACCCTTGGGACCTTCTTCAGCCCCAGGATAAGATGAGCCGACATCGAGGTGCCGAACAGGGCCGTAGATATGGACTCGCGGGCCCTACCAGCCTGTTATCCCCGGGGTAACTTTTGGTTGATGATCTTCCCGTTTTCTACTACAACGGGTCGGTTCACTAAGTTCTGGTTTCCCATCTGCTCGACATATCCGTCTCGCAGTTAAGCCAGCTTGTGCCTTTACACGACCGCTCCGATTTCCATCCGGAGCTAGCTGACCTTTAAACGCCTCCGCTACTCTTTAGGAGGCTAGCGCCCCACTAAAACTGACCGCCTCCCACTGTCTCCGCCCAAGGCGGATTAGATTTATCATTTCGCAAGATGGGTATTTCACTGTTGGCTCCACCCGCCCCGAAAGGCGGACTTCAAAGCCTCCCCACTATGCTACGCATGCAAAACGATAAAACAATAAGAAGCTACAGTAAAGCTCCCGGGGTCTTTCCGTCTAGCCGCAGGTAACCGGCATCTTCACCGGTATTGCATTTTCACCGGGCAGCTCCTGGAGACAGTTCCCAAGTCGTGACGCCTTTCGTGCGGGCCTGAACTTACCAGGCAAGAGATTACGCTACTTTAACACGGTTATAGTTACCGCGGACGTTCACTGGGGCTTCGGGCAGTCAGCCTTACCTTGCGGTAAAACCGCCACCTTTAACACTCCAGCACTGGTCAGGCGTCAGCCCCTATACATCCTCTTTTGGAGTTGAGCAGAGACCTGTGTTTTTGGTAAACAGTCGCCAGGGATACTTTCGCTGCGTCCCGCCTC
>MHUO01000009.1:199652-200128 GCA_001825035.1 Candidatus Wildermuthbacteria bacterium RIFOXYD1_FULL_50_12
GGGAAGTCCTTATCGCGAACTTACAGACACTTTTTTGCCTAGTTCCTTCAGGAGCTTTCACCCGTTCACCTTAGTACATTTATACTAACCCACCTGTGTCGGTTTGCGGTACGGACCCAACACTTCATAACCTCAGAGTTTTTCTGGGCTCCTTGTTCGTCCGAGTCGCCAGAACCGTAGTCCTGACTTCGTCCTTGCGGAAACGGAAATCCAATAATCCGCTCGGAGTCCCAAGTCGCGTCGCTCTTCGGAAAAGTGCGGGGGGCCGGAATATGAACCGGCTGTCCATCAGAAGATACCATTTGATATCTCCCTAAGGCCCGCCTAACCCTTGGATGATTATCATTGCCAAGGAAACCTCAGGTTTTCGGTGCCAGGGGCTCTCACCCTGGTTGTGGTTACTCATCCCAGCACTCTCACTCCTCATCGCTCCCCCCCGCCTTGCGGCGGGACTTTAACGCAATGAAGACGCTCCC